>CAZQOB010000092.1:0-18389 GCA_964594885.1 uncultured Acidobacteriaceae bacterium | reverse complement strand
CTCTTCAACCCAAGGTAGCTTCACGAAAACCGAACCGCCGTTGAATCTCGTCTAGGAGAAAATCTTGTGGAGAAGGAGATATTTCATGAAGAAACTTGCTTCGGTCCCTCGAAAGTCTCAAGTCACTTTGACAAGATGATCGGGCGAGGCATACTCGCGAGCGCGTCCATTCTCCTTGGTCTCCTGACGGTAAATCTGCTTTCGTTGGCGCAGACCAAACAGAGTCCGCAACCGGAAATCTTGATCGTCGGCACCTATCACATGGCGAATCGCGGCCATGACGCTTACAACATCCAAGCTGACGATGTCCTGTCCCCGAAACGTCAGCGGGAGATAGCGCAGCTCATTGAAGTGCTGTCTTGTATCTTGGGCGGTATTGCAGCTCAGGGCGCGCGCACTTACCCGCCTGATCCTGGGGTAAAGCCAAAGGTGCGGGTGTTTAACGGTGCCGTTCAGTCAATCGTATATACAAAAATATCTTCCAGTCGTGGGAGGCAGACCAACCGCTAGCCGCCAAGCCTCCTTCCATGCTTTCTGCGCCCTCGGAGTACCGCGCTCCAAGTCGAATGCAGCGCGGTAGTGCTTTAGTGCCTTTGCCCGCGCCGATTCCTCCATCGGCTGGTATTTCTTCGGATCGTTATACCCGCCGTCGTTCGAATTCGCTAGCCAGGCGATCGTTGCGTATGCGTCGCCGACCATGAAATGGAGCGCGGACAGTGTTGATGTCGGCAGAGCCCGCGCGCCCGCAAGCAGGGACTCGCCTTGTTCGATCACTTGCTTGAATTCTTCAGCTCCGGCGCCGCACATTCCAGACTCGTCGAAGCCGCGTTCCATCTGAAATAGCAGTACTTCGTCTCTCGCGGGCCCCGGTGGGGCAAGCGCCCTTGCCCTCTTTAACAGCCCGTGGGCATAAACGTCATCGCCGGCCAACTCGTTATGGACCCACTCGGCCCCCAAACTCTTTAACGTCCTTCGCGCGACTTCTCCAACGGGCACACCGTTGCGACTAACAAAATCGATTACGCGATCAGCGGTAAGCAGGGAGACCGCCTTCTGACCCGGGATTTGCGATTCCGCGGCTGTGAGCCACTCGCGAAGGGCCTCGACAACTTGTGAATCGCTTGGCCGATTCCGGCCGCTGAAGTAGTCGGGCTTTTCGAGTAAGTTCGTCATCTCGGCAGTCGTAGCCTGGGGCATCCCGGCTTCCTTCACTTTGCGAACGAGTTCTTCGATCTGCCTCGTTAGGTCTGCCTGTGTCTGTTTAGTCTCTTTGACGACGTCGTGGACTGCGTCCGAGTTCGCGAATGCGAGCCGCACTAGCGTCCGATGACGCGCGCCCTCAAATTGGTCGTAGGCTACGGTAAGCACCGCGCCATTCACGTTCCATTGCCGGGCACCAATCCATCCCGCCGATCCGAACCCGCCAACACCGAAGCGTGGCGTTGCACCGGGCCCGTACTGCGATGCTAGCGCTGACTGAATGTCCTCCGCGAGTTTCGTCCCGACTGTTGGATCGCTCTCGGGAATGTCAATCCACACCAGTCCGAGCTGGCAAGAAGTTTCCAACACCTCTCGCCGAGACGCTGACGGCGCGGGCAGCGCATCGTCTGTTGGCGGCTGTGGATCGTAAAAATACACTGAGCGCGTCCATTCATGCCCAGCTTTGCCTACGCGCTCGACTACGGTTCGCGCGCACCATCGCTGTGTATCGTTCTCGTACTGCGGTCCGTTGAACAGTTGCAGTTTTTCGTCAGCATGCGCTTGTAACCACTGCGCTGGGGTTGTACTGGCCTCTACCTCTGCGATTTCAAGTTCAACACGTTGGACGAGCGTTGCATCCGACTGTGCCCTCGTTTGAGCGCATATCGCAGCATGCAGTACGGCCAATGCAACGACTGTTAGAAGGAACTTGCTCATCTGGACTCCAGTTGTTTTTGAGGCACGGGAACGCTTGGGCCATAGGCTCGCGTCTGCAAACTAAAATCGCGCCCTTTCGCTTTCGCGTGCGAGTTGTTTCTTTTCCGCTTCGGTGCGCTGCGCATAGACGAGACCTAGCCATGCGAGCAACAGCCCAAACAAAAATGCCACCCAGGCAGAAAGACGAGCCACGGGCTGGAGTACCGAGTGCGAATAGTCTAAAGGGTCATAGTGAGCGAGCACTCCCGCACCTACTGGGTATCTATGTGCAATTGCCGAATCAAAGGGATTGAAATTCTCGGTTGGCCCCCACGCACTGAACGACGCGCGAGTCCCGATATATTCTCGACCGCCAATCGAGTAGGCGTAACGAAGACGGAGTTCATAACTCCACATGCTCCTGTGGACTGGTAGATGGTGCTCAACCCAGCGGGCATCGGATTCGGTCACAGTTGCAGGGATACTCGGCCAGTTTCTAGCTTCGAAAGACTCTCGAATTGCGTTGCCGCCGCGAAAGAGCAGCACTACAGCAACGATCCATGCCGAAACAAATCGAGCGCTATTTGCTGTCACTGGGTGCTTCTCTTCATTTATGAAACCTCCACCAATACCAGGGATACGTCGTCCGTGGCGGGCCCTCCACTCCACGCGGCGACCTGATCGAGAATTTCCCGCTTCATTTCATCTAATGGCAGCGTCGAACTGCGCTGCACAATCTCGGCGAGCCCCGTGATCCCCAGCATCTCCCCTTGCGCGTTGAATCTTTCCGTCAAACCATCGGTGTAGACGAGCAAGCGATCTCCCGATTGCACTTGCGTTTCAACGGCGGGCTCGGAGTTCACGGCGTCCTCAAACAAGCCAAGGACCATGCTTTGCGATTCTAAGAGTCGCGGTACCTCCCCACGCCGGATCATCATTGCCGGGGGATGTCCCGCTCCGGCAAATTGCACCGATTGGCAATCGCAATTGAACCGCACGGCTGCAATGGTGAAGTAGAAGGCTGAAGACGCGAGGTTTTGGACAACGAAATGATTGAGCTGGCGCAGCATCGAGCCAAGCTCGGCCTTGTGCTCGATCTGGGTCATCGTTTCCGAGTAGATCCGGTTCGCAACGAGCGCGGAGCTAATACCGTGTCCCGACACATCGCAGACGAAAACGTCCAGCCGATCGTCGCTAGGTCTGACAAGCCCGTAACCCCGCCGATCGACCAAACGGGCTGATAGTAGGTCTCAACCGAAACGTTTCCCCATTTCAGGCTCTGCGGCGCGAGACTTTGTTGCACTCGTTCTGCGAGTAAGAGCTCTTCTTCGACTTGCCGTTGGCGCTCTTTGAGCAGTGAATTGGCCTGGCGGAGTTCCGCTTCAGCACGCTTTTGCTCGCTGATGTCGGTGGCCGTGACAATTCCGTAGGTCTTGCCGTCCGAGTCACGAAGCTCACGAGCCGTGACCACAACGGGCAAACGGCCGCCGGCCGGCTGCGGAACGTAGAATTCGTACCGCGCACGACCTTGAGTCTCTCTGCGTCCGATGTATTCGAGTAAGCGCGGGACATCTTGAGGGGGAAATAAATCCGTGGTGAGCTGCCCTAGGAGTTTCTCCCGAGGCATTTGGATCATTTCAAGAAAGGTGGAGTTCGCGAATACGATCCGGTGCAAGTCGTCATTGATGATGACTCCCTGATTCAACGTTTCCAGAACGCTTCCAATTTGGTCGAGCCAGGGATTCTTGGCCGAGTGCATGAATGATTCCCCCCTATTTACGTTACTTCGAATACGTCCATTGCCGTCCAGAGTCAGGAATTCTCCTCAGAGGAACCCTTCTTCGCTCGTACGCCACTACCCCGGCGGCAATCGTCGACCGACTCTAGGTTTAGACCGGTGCGTCAGGCCACGCGTATCCTTATATATAGGTATAGGAGCCTATGCCGACCGACAAAGCGGTCTGCCAAGTCGCCACGTAGTGGCCGCTTTTGTCTCTCTATTTCTTATCAATTGACAACCGCCGAATCCGCTTCCCAGCCGCCGCGAACGCCGCATTGGCGACGGCGGGAGCCAGCGGGGGCACGGCCGTGTCTACCATTCCGCCCGGCCCTCCCTCGCCTGGCAGAATGTGCACTTCTATCTCGGAAGCGTCTCTCATTTCCCAGCACTGGATAGCCGCCGAAATTGCTCTGTTTCGCCGCGTCGTCTTTGACGCGTGATTTCTCCGCTCAACGTGAGATCCATACGAGCCTTATCCTTCGCATTACGGGCTTTTGATATCTTGCTGGATCAATTGGAAACTACCACTTGGCCCGAATCCGGTACTTCAGCACGCTCGTTCCATTCGCATTCACCGGCACCTGAAATTGCGCCGCCCACGCCGCTGTCTTCCTGTACTTGTACGTCGAGCTCAGCATCTCCCAATCTCCGCCAATCGGCTCATTCACTTCCACCGTGACCGGCGTGTCCTTGTGATTCCGCAACGTGATTTCAAACTGCATCTCCCATGTATGCGTATCAATTCGTTTGTAATCGGTTTGCTTGCGTTCGCTGACAACGTCAAACGCGTTGCCGATGTGAATCGTCACCAGCTCATCTTTCGGAGTGTGGTCAATGCGGTCTTCGCCGACGAACAGCACATTACCTTTCGAATCTTTCTGATACACGCGCACGTTCCCCGCCGGCATTGGCATTCCGAGCCCAGCCTTCTGCTCATTCTTAAATTTGTAAAACACCATCACGTTGTCTTTTAGCGGCGCGCCGGGATTTTGCTGATTGTGGTAATACCAATTCTGTCCGTTCATGACAAAAACCTTCTGCACCGGCACGTCGCTGCCCTGCAACAAACTGATCTGCTTCGTCTCTTTGTCCTCGACGGAAGTTTTAGGTCCCAGCGTGTACAGGTGATATTCACTGAAATTCTCCTGCTGGAACTGGTCTGCTTTCTTTTCCTTCATGATTTTGTCGTCATACAGGCCTGTTACCGATACTGCATTCTGAATCCGGTTCAAATCGCCCGCTACCAATTGCAACCGCGCATTATGAAACGCGGTTCCGCTGTTGTTCGTCAGCGTCACCCACCCATCGAGATCAGCGGCTTTGTCGTCACGGCCAACCGTCAGCACATAGTCCGAATTCCACGACAAGTTCGTCGCCAGGTACGACGTCTCCACCTGCTGCTTCCGCCCGCCTTCATTTTCGAGCGACATCAACAGCGTCGGCCGGTCGTACAAGTTCGGCGGCACTTCCGGAAAGCGCAAACTCTCCGAATACATTCCCGTCACGATGTCGTTTCCAATCTTCCAGACCGGCCCGTTGTTGTCCGCCAGCAGTGTCGCTTTGATTTCTTCGCGCTTCGTCGTTCCGTTTTCCTGATACGACCGCACCAGCGTCACTTCCTTTCCCACGTACTTGTGCAGTAGCTTCGCCGGCTCCAGCAAATCGTACTCGTAGTTCTGTTCAATTACTCCCAGCTTTTCCGGCTCATTCAGCGAACGGAAATGCACCGTCGCGGGATTCACTGTGGCCGCGATATCCATCAACTTCAGCCGGAACGATCCGCTCGGCAGGGAAAGATTCCGCACGTCCCGCACCAACGCGATGTTCGAGTTGTATACCGTTACCGCCAAATCTGTCTGATCGCTCAAGCTCGTCGCCTGATCCTGACTCGCCGCCCGCGCGTTCTCCTTTTCCTGCGACGCCAGCACCTTCGCTGACCTGCACAACGGAAGCACAATCGCAGCCGCACCCAATACCAGCACGCCGGAAATCAGGCCAACACGGCTGCATGTCGGAACTCCAGTCGGACCCATCTTCATTTCTGTCTCCGCGAACGAATTTCATTCTTCTTGCTTAGAACGCACAGGTCTCAAAATCTTGCACCACCCATCGGATCTCGAATACCGGTTCTTAACATTGGTGTCAGTGCCATGCGTGTGGGAGCGTAGAACTGGGCGGGCGCAGCGCGCTCCCGAAAAGCCAAGCCAGAACTGCAGCAACTGCGAGAAATATTTTCATCGATATCTCCTCCGACCGTTATTCAAACTCGGTTACCGACTCCAAAGTACCGCCCATACGTCTCTAAAAAGCGAACCAGAACTAGAAGGAACGAGCGTTACCAAATGTACGCCGAAGGCTAATGGAGGCTCCTTGGCCGGTCCACGGGAGCAGTTGCCTCTGACCTCCGAAACCCGTCGTAACGTGAGCCCATCCGAAGTTTGTTTCCAACCAATAGGATCGGTGCAGCCGAAGGGTCGCTCCCACGCGTCCACGCGGGAAGAAGTTATAGCCGACGTCCTTGCTGGGGATAATGTAGGCTGTGCTTCCGGTCATCAGCAGATCCGCGCCTCCGTCGGTAAACGCACGCCAGTTTTTGCGCTCCAGAAAATTCCATCGCAGGACGGGCCCGAATCCGGCGACGGTGTTTGTCGATTGCACCATCCCCCCCAGTTGAAACTCCAGGTGATCGGGAAAGTGCCAGGCCCGGCTGATCCTTAGCTGGCGCATGTCTGCTTCCACCTTGCCGTTTTGCCGATTCAACCCCGGGGCCGGAGTGAAGTCTTCGAGACTGGTGATCCAGGCATTCTCATCGGCGCTGCGGAACAGCCATCTTCCCGGCTTGTTGTGACCTTCTGGATCGTGTCCGAACGTTTTGCGCAAACCCACAGAGAGTCCTCTCCCGTTCCATGCAGGGTTGCCTTGGCAGAAACACTCTCCATTCGAAATATGCGCCCAGTGAAACGTCGATTCGATCCAGTACGAAGGGCTGACGCGGACGGCGACTCCGCCGCCGGCGCGCAGAAAAAAATCATTGATGGTGCCGAAGGTCGGCCACGGCCGGTCAAAGAGAAGGAGGTCTCCCTCAGCCTCGACGAAGGAACGAAAATGGCGGAATTGCACAAAGTTCCAACGCGCCATAGGTCCCGCACCCAAGGCCTGCGCACTGCTCGGAATCTGCAGACCTGGAGAACCACTCGGCGGAGTGCGATTGCCGTGGGCCCGGAGCGCGAGGCCTTTGAACTGGAACTCCCATCCGTGCGGCAGGTGCGCACCCAGGGCGACCGAGGCCACCTGAAGGTCGATGTCACGGTTCTGCCTGTAGAATCCGTCCAGGGGTGCGTAATATTCAACGTCTGTCGATAATGCAAACTCGTCTGCGGTTCCGAATACGGGTATGTGTCTGTGCTGCTCAGGTTGGGCAACAGAGTGCGGCTGCGGAGATTGGTCAATCGATTGCTGCGCCAGCGCAATTGGACCCAGAGCTAGAACGCACGAAGCAATGACCAGGGGCGAGCGGCAGAACCGTCTCATGCGCCTTTCCTCAGCAACCGCGGATTTGAATTCTCGATGTTTCAAAAGAGGACGTGGCTCCTTTCTACTGAATCAAGCTGCCCCGGCGTTCTGCCGTTTCACGCGACGCGCAAAATAGTTGTAATCTAGCGACATCTAGTTGTTCCTACCAAAGTTCACATCGGCCTTCTTGGGCCAAAAATAAGCCAAATACAGGACGATCTCGAGCTGTTGCACAACTGCGTCAGGTCGATCCAGCGGCAAGAAGTGTCCGCCATCCTGGATCGTCACTACTTCAGCGGACGGAACAAGGCGGTGCTCCTGCGTGCGCTCTTCGAGTGTTGCCCAGTCGTTGTCACCCCAAACCAGCCGCACCGGTATGTCGACGCCGCCGTACTCCCTTGTTGCGGCTTCCCAACTCCCAGACTTGCGCAGCAAACTGATGAATGCGCGATAGTGTCCACGCTGATTGCCCACTTCGTACATTTCCTTCAGCAGTTCCGGCGGTATGCTCTCTCGATTCGTCACGCCGCCGCGCAGAACAGCCTTCGTAATCGTGAAATTTCGCAGCCGCATCACCGTCTCACCGAGGATGGGAATGCGCGATGTGGCCGTGATCAACCAGCCCGCCCACGAACTGCGCGCCAGCCCGCGGCCCTGGGCGTAATCGTACGGATTGATAGCGACGACGTGGGCTACTCGCGCGTTGTGGCGCCCAGCCAACATCAAGGCAATGGTTCCGCCTATGGAAACTCCGCACAGCGTTACATCGCGGAGATCGAGTAGGTCCAAAAACTTTTCAATGAAGCGAGCGAAGAAGTCTGCATCGTAGCGCCCGTTCGGGATGTCCGAAAAGCCGTGGCCCGGATAATCGACCGCGTAGACTGTGAAGCGTTCGGCCAGGAATGGAACTACTTTCTGAAACAGATCAAGCTGAGTGCGTAATGTGTGGAGTAAAACCAGGTTCGGGCCCCAACCAGCCCTGATATAGCGGAGTTTGCAGCCGCCAACATCGACGTAGGCGATTGCAATCTCGGGCGCCCAGCTTAGGACTTTTGGTGCCCTTGCCGTCGGCCGCAAAGCTTCCACGGCAAAAGAAACCAGCCACAGTCCGACGCCCGCGGCGAGGAAAGCGACAAGAAATAATGACATCCACACTCCTTCTGCTTGACTATGTAGAACGAGCGAAAGTTTGCGGTAACGCCGCTCGATCTTCGGACGAATCTTGCCAGCATCCGTCAATTGCAAATCCGTAAGCGCCGGCCTTGGCGAACGGGGGAACCCAGCCGCTCAGCCCTTGCTCGGAAATCGCAACTCTGCCCACCCGACGATCCATCGCCCTTGGTTGCCATGACATCGTGTGATCGCCTTGCACACGTACTGCAAACCGGTCCTCGAGGCGCCACAAACTCGAATCTGTATTTTCGAGGACGAGGTTTCACAACGACAGAGACTGCAGCACCAACCACATCGGCGGGAAGAAGCCTGGATGTGCGGCGCATGTAGTCCAACTCAACAAAACTAATTGCGCCTATCAACCAGCCGATGAAAGCCAGCCACAAGCGCAAGCGTGATCTGTGCATGGTCAATTTCCGCGCTCCGCCGGTCGAGCGAATTCGCCTAGAGCCTTTACCGAGGTCCAGCCAAAAAGAAACGTGCTCCAAAGAAAGGGCAGTAACGCGATCCTAACCATGCTGAGATCACGATGGTCGAGCAACCCGCCGCCAAGAACAGCGACTACGGCATCTGCGCCTGTTAGAACTGCATAGGCAAATGCCGATACGACGTACAAAAGCGCATGCTCTGCGAAGGCCTTAGGGGGTTTATCGGAGCTAGGTGGCATAGTTAGTCTCAGCCCAGCGGAACGCCGGCCATTCCTTGGTCATGAAGTCGTCCTTTCCAGCTCCTCAAATCGTTCTGCAATGGCGGTGAGACTCATCGGGGAACCTCCGCAGCCGTCGTTTCCACCTGACGTGCGGCGGGTTCGATGGGTGCATCTGCGTTTGCGCCAGATTCCTCCCATCGGATGATTTTCAAGTCGAGTACGAAAACGGAGTAAATCAAGGGAACAATAAGGAGAGTGACCGCAGTCGCAAAGGTTAGCCCGCCAATTTGCGCATAGCAGAGCGCTTCCCAGAGAGGGCCACCGTGGAGCGCGAGTGGAAACAGGGCCAAAACAGTGGCTCCAACCGTGATGAGGACTGGTCGGATACGCAGAATGCCCGCATCAATCAGCGCATCGCGCAGCGGCTCGCCATGCCCGTGCCGTTCTTCGATGAAGTCGAACAGTACGATTACGTGGCTCACAATGATGCCAATCAAGCTGGTGATTCCAAGGGTCACCATGAATCCCATGGCCATGTTCATGATCCAGACGCCAGCCAGTGCTCCCACCGCTCCAAACGGGATACCGGCAAACACGATGAGCGGTTTGAAGGCGTTCTTGAATTGGAAAACCAGCGCCAGATAGATCGCCAGTACCGATGCAATCACGACATTGAGCGATTGCTTTTGCCCCTTGATTTGCTCCTTCAGCTCCCCGACGATCTCCAGGCGATAGCCTGGAGGCAGGTCTCTCTCGAACTCGCGAAGCTTCGGCATCAGCGGAGTGGTCACTTCGGACGCCAGATGCCCCGGCACGGGCAGACCCGAAACGGTAATCGCCCGGTATTGGTTCACGCGGCGAATCAGAGCGGGCTCAGGCGAATATCCGAGAGCCGCAAATTGGCCCAGCAGCGCTCGGTTCGGGCTTTGGCCGGCGTAGACGTAAAGCTGTTCCAGCCCCTCGGCGCTTTGATGCCGGCTGTAATCCATCACCTGAACAATTGGAATGTTCTTATGGCCTTCTCTGAGGGTCCCAATGGGAACACCCCGAACCGCGGAGTACGACGCGAACGCAATATCGCGGTTGGAGAATCCGCTTAGGCTGGCACGGTCCTCGTTGACCTCAAGACGCACGCGAAGTGATTGATTACCCCAGTCGTCTCGAACGTTTATCGCGAGAGGAGAGGAGCTCAGAATCGCCTCTAGCTTTTCCGCCTCTGTCCGCAGTATTCGCATGTCTGGGCCCAAGATTCGGATGGAAAGCGGGATCAACGTCGGCGGCCCCGTCTCGACGGTGCGCACATCGATCCGGGCCCCCGGGACCAGCGAGGAGAGAGCCGTTTGTAGGGCGGCGACAAATTTGTTGGTGTCTTCGCTCCGGGTGAATTGAACGAGCAGCTGGGCATAGCTCGGTGCAGGAGGCTCAGGCGTAACCGAGAACCAGAATCGAGGTCCGCCGGCGCCAACGAACGACGTGATCGAGGCCAGTACGGAAGCGCCCTTAAGATCATCCGCATGCCGCCGATCGAACCCACTCGCGACATCCTGGATTACCCGCTCCGCTTCGCTCGCAGCCAGATCGGTCTCGGAGATCGGCACGTCCTCGGGCAGATGAATGTCCACGTAGGCTATGTAAAAGTTATCTCTCGGGAAGAACTGCTGATGAAGGCGGGAGGCAAAAAAGGCGCCCATCGCCAGCAGCACCGACGAACAAACCAGCACTTTCCAACGCTTGGCGATCGCAAAGCTCACCGTCCGGCTGTACCACTTTCCAAATCCCTTATTCCGCAGAGCTTGCGCTTCCGCCTCCGCTTTCGGCTGCAACAGGTAGTAGGAGAGCAGGGGGATGAAACTCATGGAAACCAGACGGGAGGCAACGAGCGAACAGGCGATCGTAACTGGAAGACTGTAGATGTAGCGCCCAACGTCGCCCTTTAACAACAGAAACGGCAGGTACGCTGCGATATTGGTGATGGTCGCATAGAGGATCGCCTTCGACAGCTTCGTTGGGCCCAGCCACGCGGCAACCGTTCGGCTCGTACCTGCAGCCAGTTCGCGCTTGATTGCATCGCCCGCAACAACTGGATCGTCCACGAGCAAACCAAGCGCGATAATCAGCGAGGCGATGGACATCTGTTGAATGTCGAGGCCCAAGATCTGCATGAAGCCGAAGGTCATCGCGAGAGTGATCGGTATGGATAACGCCATGAGCAAGGCGGAGCGCCACTCCCAAAACCCAACCAAGGAAACAAGCACGACCAGGAGGATTGCCTCAATAAGGCTTCGATTGAACAGATCGAGCTTCTCGCGCACTTGCCGCTTCTGGTCCGAGGTTGAGCCAATCACCAAGTCCGGCGGAAGCGATTTTCGAATGTCGGCGAGGCGAGCCTCGACTGCCGTGCCGAACTGGTCGATTTGCTCGCCTTTCTTCATCTCGGTTGAAATCGTGATCGCCCGGCCGCGCTGCCAGCTGCCGCCGGGATCTCGCCAGGTGTAGTACGAGAGCATGCCCGCAGGATGCTGATAGCTGCGCCGCGCTGTCGCGAGATTGCTTAGGTAAAGCGGCGTACCGTTCGTACCCTGAGTAAGTACGACCCCGTTTATATCGTCGAGTGTTCGGAACTCCCCGGTTTGTTCGATCTCCAAGTCGCGGCTGCCGGTACTCAGTGTTCCCGCGGGCAAAGTCGTGTTGCGCTCTTGCACAATGCCCGGCAGAGCGGGAGGAGGCACGCCAAACGCCGCCAAGCGGTTCTGCGCCGCCTGAATTTCGATCTGCTCTTCGAGCACACCGACACGGGTAACCCTCGAAGCTTCGGGAGCGACCTTGATGGCTTTTTCTATGCTGTCGGTGAAATCGTCGAGTTCCCGATAGGAGTATTTAGGGCCCGCTTTCCGCCGAAGCGCTTGGCGAATTTCGGCACCCGCGGGCAGGACAATCGGGTCCCACACATCGGGATGAACGTCGGCCCGCTGCGGCATCTCCTCCCACGCTCGCTCGATCGTCTGCGGCAAATCATTGGTCAAATGTGCGGACGACAACCGAATCGCTACGAAGCTGCTGCCCAGTATCAGGCGAGATCCGGTACCAAGGCCCCGGCCGCGGATCTGGGCGTCGAGGAGTTCTGCTGCCTCAAGTAAGAATGAAGGATCTACACCGCTTGCGCTGCACAAAACGATATCGGTCGTCGCTGTGCGTGGAACCAACGTCCGGCCGATCTCAGATGCAAGTAAGGCGATCTGGCTATCCGTCGCCGGAGGGCTGGCGACGGTCAGCATGAGAGCCGATGTTTCGCCGAACTCCTTGATGTATTGAATGGGGCCTGCGCCTTCGGGCAGGTCGGTAAGCGAATCCAGCTTCACCTTGAAGTCGTCGAATTCCTTTGCCGTATCGGTGACGCGCTCATCGACTTCCGCGTAAACGACGGAGAGACTTGCGCGGGAGCTTGATTTGATCTCGAAGAGGTGAATGTTTTGTGCGAGCTTTTCCTCGATCTTGCGAGTGACTAGCTGCTCGACCCGAAGGGCACTCTGGCCCGGCCAAGGCGTTACGACCGCAACCTGCCGCACCGGAATATCCGGATCCTTTCTCTTGGGCATTACCCGGTAGGCCCAGACGCCCCATGCCAGGACGGCGACAAAAAGGACCCAGGAGATGTGCCGATTCTCGACGAAGAAACGGGCCACGTTATGCCGCGGCGACTTTGTGTTGAAATCGGAAGTCATGGTGGTATCTAGGATTCGAGGCCTCTCATTCAATTTCGCGGATCGGGTCGCCGGACCGCAGAAGATTCGCGCCGGAAGCGACGACGCGCTGGCCCGGATCTAATCCGCTGAGAATTAAAACGGAGCTGCCAGACAGCGGACCCGGGCGAACGAGGATCTCTCTGGCGTAGGTCGACCCCCTTCTCTGCTCGGTTCCATAAACCAGGTAGCGATCGCGGATCGCGTCGTACACCAGGGCATCGACTGGCACTTGCAACGGATGGCTCTTTTCCCTTGATCCGGCAAGTTCGACGGCAGCGATCATCCCTGACCGCAATTTGAGGTCAGCATTCGCGATCGACACTTCAATCTGGAAGGACAGAACTCGCGGATCCGCCGATGCCGCCATTGAGATCACGCGGCCTTTGAAACGCCGGCCAGGTAGGGCATCGACGCTGATTTCCAGATCCTGACCCAGTTGGAAGTCGCCGAGAGCCGAGTCCGGAACGTTGAAGCGGCCCTTCACCACGCGCAGGTCGGCTACCGTGAATGCAGCCGCTCCCGCCGCAACGAGCGTTCCCAATTCCACCTTGCGATCCACGAGGACGCCCTCGAAGGGCGCGCGAAGATCCGTATCATCAAGCGCGACCTGCGCTTCTCTGAGCTGCGCCGCGGCTTCGTCGAGCTTGGCGCGAGCCATGTCGAGCCTGGCTTTGCTGGCATCGTAAGCGGGCTTCGTGATGCTCTCTTGTTCCCATAGTTTGGCGACCCGCCCGTAGTCCAATTCCGCCTGCGTCAGAGCTGCTTGCGCCTCGTCGCGCCCACTGCGTGCCCTATCTGCAGTTGCTTGAAACTCGGTGCGCCGAAGTCGCCCTAAAACCTTGCCGGCCGCTACCAGATCTCCCGGTTCCAAAGCACGAACGCGGCCGTCGGCCGCTTGGCCACTCTTCAAGTCGACAACGTAGCCGGAAACTCGGAACGACAGTTCAACTTGAGCGTCGGGCGCGATAATCGCCGAATACTTCTTGGGTTCCGCGGCGTTCGCGTACCGCACAGTGACAAAGCGCACGGCTTTCGGTGGCTCGCCAGCCACGGCAGCCACATGTCGAGTCGTGCATCCCGCGGCCAGAAATGCCAACAAACCCAGCGAGCAGGCGATCGGATACTTGTTCATTCGTCCCCGCCGATCGCTTTTTCCAAATCCGCTTGCGCCGTCGCCAGATCGAGAAGCGCGCGAGTGGCCTGGTGATCCGCGTCTGCCAGGCCAGATTGCGCCTTCAGGAGATCGCTCAAAAGCGCAGCTTTTTGCGTGTACTGGTTCCGTGTGACGCGAACCAACTCTTGTGCGGCCGACTGCAACCTCGCCGTTACCTCCACTTCCTTCTTTGCTTCCAGCAGCTGGCGATAGCGATGAGTCACTTCGATGACCACAGCCGCCTCGCTGTCCTTGAGCTGAAGGGAGGCTTGTTCCTCGCTGGAACGAGCTTCATCAACCTTCTTGCGTTTTCTTCCCCAGTCAAAAACGTCCCAATTCACCTGAATGCCTGCAGTGATCAGTCGATTGGGAAGAATGTTGCTCAAATTCACGGCTCCTACCACCGTGGCCGATAGGCTTACGTCGGGAATTCGGTCGGCATTCGCGATCTTGCGTCCCAAAGTCGCCTGTTGCACCTTCAGCCGAGCCAGCAGAATTTCCGGTCGTGACGCAAGAGCTCGTGCGCAGGCCGCATCAAGATCGGGTGCCTCTGCCGCGGCAACGCTCAAAGGATCTACTTCAAACGGCGTGTTTACCCCCCGGCCCATGGCGCGGTTGAGCTGCTGCTTCTGTGTCTGTAAGGGATCTTCCACTTTCAGCAACTCGTACTCAGCTTGAGCGAGCTGCGCTTGCACGTTTAAAAGGTCCGCGTGCAAAGCCACTCTTTGCAGTTCGTCCTGGCTAGTGTTCCGGTCGAGTTCGCGCAGGAACTCTACCGTGGCCTGCAGATTCTTCTTGCCGCTTTCGGCCTGCAGGATCCCGTAGTAAAGGCGGCGAACCTCGTTTACTGTCGCCTGTCGCGTAGCCCTAGCTTGCTGCTCGCTGACCCTCTGATCCAGGCGAGCGAACTCGGTCTGCAACCCGATCTTCCATTGTTGTGAGAGCGGCTGGGTTGCGTTAGCGAAGAAGATTCCCGAGGGCTTAAGCGGGCCGTTCAGTGTTGTCGTCTTGCCCGGGATAGGGCCGACGCCAGGGTACGTGCCGAGGGACCCCAGCGGAACCGTGAGACCCAGGCGGGAGAGCGATTGCGAGCCAAGAGCGGTCAGCGAAAACGACGGGAAACGATAGCTTCGGGCCACGCCGGCTTCGTCGGCCGCCTTCCGCCGATCGAGTTGCGCGATTTGAATTGACCGATTATGAGCCTCAGCCAGATGGATGGCTTCATTCAGTGTTAAGGCCTGGCCCTGTAGAAAAGCCGGAAAAACGAGAAACGCGGCAAATGCCATCGCGTGACTCATGAAACCGCGCGGTTGCTTGCTTGATGCCGACACGAAAGTCCCCCAAAGCTCGCAGCACCGACCCAGCGCACCTTGAATTGCAAATACACATTAAGCGTTGATCTGAGAATTTCTTCTTCCAAGCAAAACCTGTCAAGTAGGTACACTTGTGTGCCTACTTGCATTGGCTGCAGATACGCGGCCAGTGTGGGCAGGCGCCGTCGGCCCTCAATTCAGCGTCAGCAACTCATCCTTGACTTGAACGGGCACCAGCAACTCAGCGTGCATGACATTCATGGAGATGTGGGCGAGTTGTCGGTGCCTGCCATCGGAAATCCCCTGTGATTGGCCGCATCCTTGCCGAATGCACGTGCGCGGGTAACTGGATCGCTTCGAGGGAAAAGCGCTGAATCGGTGACAGCAGCGAGCGGTCGACCTACGAGATATGGCTGGTTTGCATTTATGAAAGAGCCGATGGGATACTCCGCATGAAGCCTGAGAACGCAAAGGCAACGGATGTTAAAGCTCCGGGCGGAAGCGCTTTCCGTAAGGCGTACTACGTTAGCCAAGCATGCGGATGGGGCATTTATGGAGTCTTGCAATGCGCAGGTTGCTCAGTTTCGAGCACTTCGTTCCCGCGCTGTCGAAGACTACTTGTCGCTCGGGAAGGTCCGCTTCGAAGGCCTAGCGGCGTTCCCTA
This sequence comes from uncultured Acidobacteriaceae bacterium, assembly GCA_964594885.1. Classification (GTDB taxonomy): domain Bacteria; phylum Acidobacteriota; class Terriglobia; order Acidiferrales; family UBA7541; genus Acidiferrum. The sequence continues at coordinate 2,505 of CAZQOB010000092.1, read as the reverse complement.
ACGCCTTTGAAGAAATGATGCTAAGCCCCTTACGGTGACGTCCGGTTTTGTCCTTGCAAGGGTCCCAAAGGAGAACTCCGAAGGTTATCATCGAACGATAAAGGTGAAGATTTGCCGCGGGCCAAGCAAACCGGCTCGAGTCTGGAATGACTTTCCGTGTCAAGTCGCACGTTTCGGGGCCAAATCAAGGAGTGCGCATTGAGTGAAATCTTATCGATAGCCGAGTCAACCTACCGGCGCGAGTTTGGCCGCATAATTGCAAAGTTGATTCGTATTTGCGGATCGATCGACCTGGCGGAAGACGCGCTCCAAGATGCCTTTGCCTCCGCGCTCACCTCTTGGCGTGAAAAAGGAGTCCCGGACGATCCGGCCGCCTGGATCATTGCGGTTGCCTTTCGAAAGCTCATCAGTGCGGCGCGCCGCGAGCAAACAAAGCGGAAGAAGTGTGACGCATTTTCTCACCAGTGGCTAATGACTGCGCCGAGGGATGGAGCGATGGAGGAACCTTCCATGGATGGCCCCGATGATCGGCTGCGTCTGATTTTCACATGCTGTCATCCGGCCCTGAGCCGAGAGGCCCAAATTGCCTTGACCTTGCGGACACTCGGCGGCTTAACGACCGTGGAGATCGCGAAATCATTCCTCGCATCCGAACCAACGATTGCCCAGCGAATCGTCCGGGTTAAGCGCAAGATTACCGAGGCCCGAATCCCGTACGAAGTGCCGCCAGCGGAGCAGCTGCCGATCCGGCTCGCATCTGTGCGGGCTGTGATTTATCTGATCTTCAACGAAGGCTATGCAGCCACATCGGGAGATCACCTGATTCGAAGGGAGCTGTGTCAGGAGGCGATCCGCCTGGCGCGCGTACTTTGTCAGCTTCTCCCCGGGGAACCTGAGAATCTGGGCCTATTGGCCCTGATGCTTTTACACGATTCCCGCGCCGGGGCACGCGTGAACCCGTCGGGGCAACTCGTACCCCTGGAGGAACAAGACCGCTCGCTTTGGGACCAGAGCGAGATCGAAGAGGGGCTGGATATCGCCGAGAAAGCCCTAAGCACGCTTCGTGTCGGCCCGTACCAACTTGAAGCCGCGATCGCTGCATTGCACGCGCAAGCTCCCACGGCGGCGGACACGGATTGGGTGCGGATCGCGAGACTTTATGAGAAGCTCCTGGAATTCAACCGGTCGGCCGTCGTCGGTCTTAACTATGCTGCGGCAGTCGCGATGAGCGCGGGATTGCAAGAAGGAATCCGCCGGATTGACGAACTGGAAGCTTCCGGCAAGCTCGATAATTACTACCTCCTCCACGCCGCGCGTGCCGATATCCTGCGACGGCTTGGTCAGTGGGGACGGGCCGCCGAGGCCTATCGCCGGGCACTTTCGTTAGCGACCAATAGCGTCGAGCAGGGCTACCTTCGGCGTCGCCTCTCCGAACTGCCGAGCGAAGGGGATTTCGCCAAGGCTTCCGGCGACGCCGAATCCCACTGAACTTCAAAAAAGGCCGAAGAGCGATGTATGCGCCCATTTTCTCGCGCGGAGGTATGGGGTTGGCGAAGCCTATCTGTCGCGAAAAAAGTTGCGGCGGCCTGTCGATTTTGCATTTCTCAAACGTCCTTACGTAGGAGGATAACGATGGCTAATGCAAGCAAGATCGTTAGCGACTATCAGCAGGCGTTGGGCAAAGGGGACTTTGTCGCTGCCAGGAAACTCGTGCACGACAATCTGTCGTTCCAGGGCCCCATTGACACTTTTCATAGCCCCGAGCCATATTTCGAGTCCCTGAAAAAACTGCATCCCATCATTCAGCGAATCGATAGGAAAAAGGTTTTCGCCGATGGCAACGATGTATGCGTCCTTTACGACATGGTGACCAACACCCCCGTCGGGACCGCATTTGTTTGCGAATGGTATCAAGTCAAGGGCGAAAAGATCGCGCACGTCCGCATCGTGTTCGACGCGCGTCCATTCGCTGCGATGTTCGCGAAGAAAGCAGGCTAAGGTCCTAGAACCCGACATGGCCATTCAAAAGTTGACTCAAGTTATTGATAGACCGATCGGCGAAGTCTTCAGCACTATCATCGATGTCGCCAACTTCCCTCGCTGGAACCCTTCAACGCCAAACGCTCGAAAACTCACACCTGGCGGAACTGGGGAGGGCACTCAATTCGAACTTGAAATCAGGGGTTTCGGCAACGTGCTGCAAGAGCTCAGAGAATTCAGGTTAAACAAACAAGTTCGTCTCGTACCCAACATGAAGATGGTGGCTGGAGGCCACAGATTCATTCTTACAGCTGAAGGCAACAAAACCCGCATCGATCATGAACTCGAGATGATGCCGAAGGGGGTGTTCAAGATCTTCAGCCCCCTCATGGGCATGATGGGCAAGAAGAACCTGCGCGACCTCGCCAAAGCCTTGCAAAGATACCTGGAGCGAACATAAAGGTGGGGCTCAGATGTCTCAGCAAACCATGACAACGAACGGTTATTTCGGGCCAGGTCTGTTCC
>CAZQOB010000091.1:0-18690 GCA_964594885.1 uncultured Acidobacteriaceae bacterium | reverse complement strand
TCACGACCGGAAACCGCTGAGGGCGGATGGACCATGCCGCTCGCGCGGTGGTTTCCCCGCATACGGGAACGAGAAGAGCAGGTCTTTCTGGTTCTCACGTTGGTGATCGGCGCATTGACCGGATTGGCCGTCGTCGCATTCATCGTCGTGACCGAACGCCTCGGCATGCACCTCTATCCAGTGGGCAGCGCGCCATGGCGGCGCTTCTTCATCCCCGTCCTCGGCTCCCTCGCAATGGGGTACCTCCTCTATCGCTACTTTCCGCACGCTCGCGGCAGCGGAGTTCCGCAAACCAAGGCGGCGCTCTTCGCGAGGGGCGGACGAATCACGATTCGCACCGTTCTCGGAAAATTCTTTTGTACCGCGACAACGCTCGCTTGCGGAATTCCGCTCGGGCGCGAAGGCCCTTCGGTGCAAGTTGGAGCCGGGATCGCGTCGGTCCTTGGCCGGCAGCTCGGCCTCAGCGCCGAGCGTGTCAAAGCTTTGCTACCGGTCGGCGCTGCCGCTGCGGTCGCCGCCGCCTTCAACACTCCGCTGGCCGCAGTCGTGTTTTCTCTTGAGGAGATCACGGGAGACCTGCACGCGCCGATTCTAGGTTCGGTTGTGCTGGCCTCCGCGACGGCTTGGATTGTCCTTCGCATGCTCCTCGGCAATCACCCGCTCTTTCAGGTACCGCAATACGAGCTCGTTCATCCCCTCGAACTTGCGATCTATGCGGCTCTCGGAGTGATTGGCGGCTTCGTCTCAGTTGTGTTTACGAAATTGCTCCTCAAAACGCGCGAATGGTTCATGCGTCTCCCGCAGAAGACCCTCCGCTTTCAACCGGTCGCCGGTGGCCTGCTCGTCGGAATCATGGCTCTGTTCGTTCCGCAAGTCCTTGGTGTCGGATACGGATACGTCGGAGATGCTTTGAACGGCAGGATGACGCTCGGCATCATGTCGCTGCTCGTCGTGCTGAAACTTGTGGCTGTAACAACCAGCTACGGTTCAGGGAATGCCGGAGGCATCTTCGGCCCGAGCCTCTTTCTCGGAGCGATGGTCGGCGCTACAGTGGGCGGCGTTGCCCACCATTGGTTTCCAGCACACACTGCGTCGCCGGGTGCTTATGCCCTCGTCGGCATGGGGACTCTGTTTGCCGGGATCGTTCGCGCGCCGATGACTTCCGTTCTCATGATCTTCGAGACGACGCAGGACTACGCGGTCATCGTTCCGCTCATGATCTCGAATCTGGTCAGCTTGTTCATCTCCTCTCGCTTGCAGAAAGAACCGATCTATGAGGCGCTCGCCTTTCAGGACGGAATCCACCTTCCGCATGGAGCAGCGCGACGGCATGCGGACGCGCGTCCCGTGTCGCAACTTCTGCGACCCGCTGAAGAAGTTCTGGACGGAAGCATGACCGCGTCGGCGGCGCTCGAACTCACCGCCACCAGCCGCTACCGCTCGTGGCCGATTTGCGATTCACGTGGCGTGATAGGTGTCGTCAGCCGAAAAACAATCGCTGAGACTGCCGAGCTGGAACCTGGCAAACTGCTCTGTAAGCTATCCGATGGGACGATGTTTCCGCATCTGCACGCCGATCAGTCTTTACACATCGCCCTCGAACGCATGGGAGCTTGCGGCCTTAGGCTCCTTCCGATCGTAAGCCGCGCCGATGTCCACAGGCTCGAAGGGATCGTCCTTATGCGCGACGTCCTCAATGCGTACGGGATTGGTCCGGAACACGACTCGAAATGATCTTCGATAATGCTCGTCGGCGTGCACATGAAACCATGATTATGGAACCTGCGATCGGCGCTGCCTCGACAGGAAAAATGGCCGCTAGGCCTCCCAGCCAAATTTTTCTCTCCGCTAAACCAGGGTTTCCAGCCGAACGCTGATAATTTTTGAAAAACGACGAAACAAACGGGAGGGAAGGATCGTCCTAATTAGTATCACAATGTAGAGGATATTATGGGCCTGGAACCGAGTTCAAGCCGGCGGACCTTCCTGCAGGGTTTGGCGGCGCTTCCGCTGGCGCTCGATCACGTAGAGTCCGAAAAGGGGCCGGAAACGATTTACCGTTTTCTGACACCGGAATGCGAGGTGCGCATGAGCGTGCAGTCTTACGGGAACTCCGAGACCAAAGAGTTCCGGTTTCGGGACCGCGTGACGAACCGCAGGTTTTGCCTGTCGGCTGACGGGGAAGAAAACCACAACTGCCTCTCGCAGTTTGTGGGTTCCCTGGCCATCGCCACCTATCACTTCCGGCCTCACAATCATGAGCCGGCGCCGCTGCGACTCCGGGAGCGCGTGCTGACCATCGATCAGGACTACCGGATGAACCCGCGTGCACCGTTCGACGGGATTCTCACCGTGGAGAAGGGATTCGCCAGCGATATCCAGGCCTTCGGGTACAACCGTGACGGTTCGGCGGAGGCCGCCAGAAACGATAAGTCGTTCACGTTGTGGTGCCTGCTCCATCAGGACCTGTACCTGAATGATCAAGCCGCTCCCTTCTTGATCGTTCATTGGAAGCACACACCGGCGGCCATCAGCCTCGTGGACGTCATACCCGGCGACCAGACCGAATGGGTCAAAGGGTAGCTCGACGCGGCGTTGACAGCGTAGCACATTAGGACCACAATGTAGACCTAATCATGCTTGGTGAATTCGAATATCTCTTGATAACGGCTGCTGCCTCGCTGGGCGACGAGGCCTACGGCGCGGCGATCCGCGAAGAAATTCAAAAAAACACGGGACGGCGCTGCTCTGTTGGGGCCCTTTACACCACGCTTGACCGCCTGGAACAGAAGGGGCTGCTGAAAACTTGGATGGGCGATGCGACGCCCCAGCGGGGCGGACGGTCTAAACGAATGGTGCGGGTTACGTCCAAGGGAGTGGTTGCGGCGAAGGGCTTTTACGAAGCTGTGACCCGGATCAGCCACGGCGTGTCCTGGGCGGCTGGCCGGGCGGGGGAAGTCTCATGACCGAACATAAGTGGGTTCTTGTCGAGATAGCTGCGCGGTTGCTCCCTTCGGAGGAGCGCGAGGCGGTGCTGGGCGACTTGCAAGAAGCGGATGAGAATCTCTTCCGGGCGTTGCTGGAGGTGTTCGGGCTGATTTTGCGGCGGTTCGGAGTGCTCTGGAGCGATTGGCGCCCCTGGTTGGCTGGATTTGGCGTGGCGATGCCAAGCTGTTATTTGTTGATGGGAGTTTCGGGGTCGGTGACCTGTACGTTTTTGCGATTGATGGACCCCGAGGTCGCGCAATGGTATTGGCCTACGGGACAGGAGGGTGTTCCGCTGCTTCTGTGCCACATTCTGTTGTTGCTGGCGTGGTCCTGGACGAGCGGATTTGTAGTGGGGTCCATGTCGCGGCGGACGGTTTGGGTCAGTTTGGCGTTGTGCCTGCTGCCGCTTTCTGGCGCTCAATTTCCGATTGAGCCCCTGCCGAGGCTGTGCCTGTTCCTGTTTCTTTTTCCTGCGGCCGTGGGCATCCTGCACGGATTACGCGGCGTTCGACTCGAGCGCATGACCTGGGGCGCGCTGGCGGTGGTGATGACGGCTTTCATGTATGTTGCATGGAGCAATCAGGCGCTGTGGATTAACAACTGGGCGCTGATTTGGCCGGCCTGGTATATGGTGGCGTCAACCCGGCCAAATGCGCCCGTGGTGCAGGCGGTTTAGGCCTGCCTTTAGTAACGAGGAATCGTCCGTTCTGCGCGTCTGAAAAGAAATTCAGACTAGGAGTTACGCCTTTGCGTCAGGCCGGCTGGAAGTAAGGGCTTTGAACTCCGGCTCGTCGTAGAGAATTTTCAGGTCGGGGTCCTTGGAGCACCAGTCACTGTTGGAGTAGCCCGCAGAAACCGCACGGCGGAACGTATCCAGTGCATCCCTCTTCATTTTGAGGAGTCCATACACGCAAGCCGCGTTGTAGAGAACGTTTGCGTCATTTGGCCGCATGGCCACCGCAATTTTTGCATGCATGATCGCGGAGTCCACATCGCCGGCGCTGGCTTGGTCGGCAGCCAACAGGATGCGCGCGCGCACGTCGTCCGGAAAGCGCTGCAGCTGATTTTCCAGAACTTCCCGCTCGCGCCGCCGAAGTTTTTCAGCGTCCGCTACTCGCCCGACTTTCTCCAACGAATTGATGAGCGGTACCAGCGCGTTGTAGTCGTTGCTGACGATTTCCAGCGCGCTGTCTGCGAGCGCGGCGCCTTCATCGTAGCGCCCCGAAGAAAAATACGCGCGGCCGAGAACATCGTGCGCGCCTTCGCACTCCGGCTGCTGGTCCGCGGCACGCTTTGCCAACTCGATGGCTTTTTCGTAGTTCTGCTGGGCAAACTCGATCCGTGCGCGGGCCGACAGCACGTCGGGCAGATCCGGCGCAAGCCATTCAGCCTTGGCACATGCCGCCAGGCCCTGGCGCACAGACTCAGGATCGGGGCTGCGAAATTCGTGCATACCGCCCCAAACGTGTGCGATGCCGGCGTATGCCAGCGCGAAATTAGGGTCCTGCTTGATCGCTTCCTCGTACATCGCCAGCGCGTATTCAAATTGTCGCTGGCGGAGGTAATTTCTTCCCCGCAGGAAAAAGTCGTACGCTTGCGGGTTCACGGTGGACTTGCGCGTGATGACCTTTTCTTCCTGCGGCGTCAGGGTGATTTCCAGCGCCTTGGCGATGCTCAGCGAAATCTCTTCCTGAATGGCGAACACGTCTTCCATCTGGCGGTCATACCGTTCAGCCCATACCGAATGGCGCGTGGAGCTTTCCACCAGTTGTGTCGTGACACGCAAACGATTGCCGGCCCGGCGAATCGAGCCTTCCAGGACGTACATCGCGCCAAGTTTTTCGCCAACTTCCGGCGCGGTCACCGGCTTGTCGCGGAACTGCAGCATCTCCGAGCGCGGGAAAATTTCCAGCCGCGCGATCTTGGAAAGCTCCGTGACGATGTCTTCGGTCATCCCATCGCGAAAATATTCGTCTTCTTTGGCGCCGCTCAGGTTTTCGAAGTACAACACCGCAACGGTTTTCTTCCGGGGCGCTTGCTGCGCACTTGCCGACGCAACGCTGCCGGACGGTTGCGAATCACCGCTCCGTCCGACCGCATCAACCCGCCCGGAATCCAGGTCGCGCTTCAGCCGCTTCAGATCCGCGCGCAACTCCGCCGCAGTCTGGGCACGTAAGTCGCGGTCTTTTTCCAGAGCCTTGCCGACAACACGCTCGAGCTCAGCGGGTACTTTTGGGTTGTGGCTGGAAATCGGCGCGGGCGCCTCATTCAGAATCTTGTGAAAAATCACGGCCGAAGTATTGCCGGCAAAGGCCTGAACGCCGGACGCCATCTCATACAGAACCACGCCGAACGAAAACAAGTCGGAACGCCCGTCAAGCTCTTCGCCTCGCGCTTGCTCCGGCGACATGTAGGCGATAGTACCGAGTGAACTGCCCGGGCTGGTCAGGTCGGCGTTGGGTGAATCCGCTGTTGCGCGCGTCGCCGCTTCGATGGCCTGGGTCGAACCTTCAGTCGCGTTCAAGGCCAGTACTTTGGCCAGGCCGAAATCAAGAATCTTGGAATGTCCGCGCGCGGTCACAAAGATATTGGCGGGCTTGATGTCGCGGTGAATGATGCCCTTGACATGGGCGGCATCCAGCGCGTCCGCGATCTCGATCGCGATCGGGAGCAGCAACTCGGTATCTAGCGGTCGCCCGGAAATCTTGTGCTTCAGCGTGCTGCCTTCCAGACACTCCATGGCGATGAAGGCGCGGCCTTGATGCTCGCCCACGTCATAAATCGTGCAGATGTTCGGATGATTCAGCGTGGAAGCAGCTTGCGCTTCACGCCGAAAACGGCCCAGCGCCTGCGAGTTTTGCGAAAGTTCTTCCGGAAGGAATTTCAACGCGACGAAGCGGCCCAGCCTGGTGTCCTCGGCTTTGAAGACTACTCCCATTCCTCCGCCGCCCAATTTTTCGATGATGCGGTAGTGGGAAACGGTAGAACCGACGAGAGGGTTGGGCGCCGCCATGGGAAACGTATTTTAGGTTTGCGGCTGCGGCCAAGTCAATTCAGCTATGCCCGAGCCTGTGCCGGTCAGTGGACAACAGGCGTGGAACTTGAAAACAGATTTTTCAAACGCGCGGCAGAAGCCAGGCCCAGGCGGCGCGTGAATCGGCGGGCCCTTTGCTGCGCGGTTCGCAAGCGGCCTGAAAACGAGATTCGCCGCCCGCTGCGCGCAATCTCAACGACTCTGCCAAGGACCTTTCCGGTTGTAGAATCGGGCTCGCAACTGGCATCGCCGCGCGTCGCGATCTGATGATTTGCTCGATCGATCGAAACGATGCGGTGCAGGTGCAAACCTTCGCCTGCTTCGGTCAGCACCACTTCACCGGTCCTCAGTTCAGAGAAGGGAACCGGCGCGACCAGGACCACATCACCGTCCAGAATGTTCGGCTGCATGCTTAGGCCGCGGGCTCGGAAGCGAATCGCGGAGCCACCGGCGAGAATCGCCTCACACATGGCGCGAAATTGCGACGAATCGAGATGCAGGATTAGGGGACTAGCCAACACGGAGGACCTCGTCAATGGCCCTCTCGTCCGCGGTGCAGCGCAGAATCACCACGGGAACCACCTTCGTTACTACTTCCAGAAACTGCAGCGTATTGGCTATGGCGGATCCGGCATGATGCGGCACAAAGGTCCGCGCAAAAATCTCCCCGGCCGCGCGCGCGGGCGCCAGTGGCACGATTTCGTTTGTCGAGGCTTGTTCTAACAGGTAAATCTTATGCACCGGCGCCGAAGCCTGCTCCGCCAAGCCAGCGTCGCCGTGCCACGGTGTGCCGTGCATGGTCGGGCCATTTTTGCCCTGCCGCAGGATGACGCGGTCATCGCTGAGCACCCGTACTCCCGGCCGTTTCATCCACAACCGCGACGCCGTGCTCTTGCCGGCACCGGAATGTCCAACGAACAATCTTCCCAGCCCGTCGCCGGTCACCACGCCGCAGGAATGAATTTCCGCGCCGTCGCCGCAGCCCAGTCGGTTGATCATCAGCAATTCGTCGAGTGGGTACTCCAGCGGGTACAGCGGCGCTTCTCGATTGAAATGCTTGGCCGATAGAGTGACCCGCGCGCGAGTCACATCCTTGTTGAAGAAGCAATGCTTGTAAGGTTCTTTGCCCAGATAATCGTTCTGGAAGTACAGCGATGTGCCGTCAACTTCATGAAATGCCGTCCACAATCCGCCGGAGTTGAATGCCGGCGTTCCGCCGGCCAGGCGGATGGTGTCCGCCCACGCTGCTGAAATTTCCACGTCCCATTGTTCCTTGACACCGGGATCCGCGGCAAAAATCCGCAGCTCGGGGTTAAGTGTCATCTGCAACGCCGGCTCCGATTGGGTGCGGAACGACAAGCCCGCAATTTCGAATGCTACGCGGTTAGCCACGTAGCTCACGGCGACTGCGGCGTTCGCGTGGCGGTCCGGAAGAAATGGCAAGGGTTGCGCTCTCACTAGGATTGCCCGCTTAAGACCCTGTCTGGTGGCAGGTTCCAATGCCGGCCACTCCCCTGCAGCCGAAGACAGACGCTCCTCCCGAACCCGCGATTTTGCAATTCGCCAAAACCGCCTCTTGCGGTCTCAGCTGGATGGCCAGGACCTTCGGTGTCTCATACTTTTGTTTCTCGCTGCGATTCTTATCGTTCATTTTCCCTTACCTTAATGCGATGAGCAGGAACCGCAGGGATTTGTTCCACATCCGGGACTTGACTGCAACACAGGAAGCAAGTTCTTTGCTCGCGGGCGCCACGTGCCCACGTCGATTTGCCCGTTGGCGATTCGATTTGCCGATTCCCGCATACTGACATACTGCGCTCCGCCCTTGCAGTTCGGGCAATCGCCATGACCGGGCACCTCTAAGCCCAGCGTATAGGCTCGAAGATGCGCAATCTCGCACAGGAATTCCACCGGAGACTCCTGGTCACCCGTTTCCAGCTCGGCAGTGGCCGGGCACGTGCTGCACAGCGGCCGGATCTGGCAAGCGTCGCAGCGCGTTGGGCGCATCTTCTTCTTACCGCGCGTTTCAAGCAAAAACGTGTCCCAGGCGTCCTGAAAAGTGCCTTTTCTCCAGTCGTACATCTCCTGGTGGGAGATCACGCAAATCGAAATCTTTCCCGTCGGATCGATTGCGAACGCCGATACTCCCCCGCCGCAGGTATACACCGTGTCGCTCTTATAGACCCCGTTGGATTTGCCAAGCCGTCGGTACTCTGCCTCTCGCTCTGGATCGAAGAATTCCAATGCCACCGCCTCTTCCGGCGTCAGACGCACCGCGAGTGGGCTCGAGGAACAGTCCGTCCGCGGATTGATTAGCGGGTCATATTTGAACTCGACGCCAAAATCTTCTTCGGCCATTCGCTTCATCTCGTAGACTTCGTGCCGGTTGATTGTCGTGGGCACCGTCTTCAGCTTCAGCGGAAGCCCGCGTTCCAGCAGTAGCCGGATGCCGCGGATACAGCGGTCGTAGGACCCGGGAATCTGCGTGAGTCCCTCGTAGGTTTCCTGGGTTGCCCCGTAAAGTGTGATTTCGACCGCAAACGGCCGGTACTCCGTCAGCATGTCCGCAATCGCCTGGGTGATTAGCGTCCCGTTTGTGAACAGCGTGATCAGGAAGCCGCGCTGTTTCGCTGCTTTATAGATCTCTGGGAAATCTCGCCGCCCGAAAATCTCCCCGCCGGTAAACAGCACCCATAACACTCCGGCCTGCTGCATTTCGTCTAACAACCGGTGATATTCGCCGACCGTCAGTTCGCTTGTGCGTGCAGTCCGGTCTCCCATCGGCAGATTGTTGTAGCAATGCTGGCAGTTCAGTGGACAGCGATGCGTCACCTCAAGGGAAGCTTCCAGAGGCACGCGCTTGGCCAGGCTCCGAGCACCGACGAGCTTGCTAAAATGGCTGTAGTCAGCGACTTGCATGGTGAACTGACCGTGCATCCAAAACCAGAACTGGGCCCGGTGCCACCGTCGCCAGACCAGACTTCACCAGATCGCTCATGAACTCTGAAAGATCAGCCTGCACTTCGTTTCGCGATGCCTCATAGTGGTCCACAACCCAGGCCGTAAGTTGTTCCAGCGATTGTTCTTTTTCCATCAGCGTCCAGACGTCCGCCCCGACATTGTTGAAGGAGAAAATAGCGTCCAGATCGCCAACGCCACCGCGAATCGGCACCAACAGAAGCTCGTTGCCAATGTCGCGGCTCACTACATTTGGGCTGCGGCGGAACTTCGTGTTCTCGGTAAAAGTCATCCTTAAAAAACCTCTTCCTCTGATAAGGCGTTACCCGGGGGGACCCGCATCGTCTCAAACTGAAACAGATGCGCCATTCCAGTCTGGTACACCATCAAGAGGCCTGCAACGCAGTGTTCTCTAACAATTAACAGCAGGCAGGGCATCTCAAACAAAGCACGCGACTTAACCCATTAGTTACAGAGGTATGAAAAGAAGCTTGGCGCGGGAAAAAGCCACGAGCGATGCTTGGTACTAGGACGTCTCACGGATGGTGTCAATGAATCGTAAATTGCTTCCAACCATGCTCTTTGCCTTAAGCCTTCTAGCACTTGGTCAGACTCTCGTTGCCCAGCAGGGGGAACCGGCCGCTGTTGTGACCATGGTCACCGGCGCGACGGTTGGCATTACGTCTGTCAGTGTGGGTTCCACGATTTTTTCCGGGGACCTAGTGAAAACCGATGTGACCGGCCAATTACAGATGCGTTCCGCCACCGTGCAATTGGTCTTGGAACCTGACTCTTCCGCGCGAATTTTCAAGACCAGCGGCCGCATCCTGATCGAACTCGAACAAGGCTCGGTCAGTTATTCGTCGCCGGCCACCTCCGAAACCATCGCCATCTTTGCCGAGGACGCGAGATTTGTTCCCCACAGCGGAGCGCCTGCCTCTGGGCGCATCGCGGTCATTTCTCCCTGTTCGGTTCGGGCCACGGTGCTGGCTGGTTTGCTCGATGCCTCCTCCGGCACTGAGACCAAGACCATCGAAGCAGGCCAGACCTTCTCCGTGCTTCCGGAGAACGCCGTGCAATACGACGGCTCGTGGAAACCGCAGCTGTCCGACTATCCGGATTATCCGCGCAACGCCGACTATCACCGCTCCCACACTCACGTCTCCTGTGCGGCGAAGGATTCCAAAACCCATAAATTGCCCGGTGCGGCGGGCAACCCGGGTCACTTCGAGCAAATCGTGATTGGGGGCATCGGAGTTGCGACCGTGGTGCTCGTGCACAAAGCTCTTGAGAGCCCGGACAAACCGTAGAAATCCCTGGCCCGCGTCTCCCCAAGATTACAAAATTATAGTAAGGTATGGGCGACTCATTTCAGGAGCCGTCCCATGAAATCCGCAAAAGTCCTTTCATTCCCGTTGCTGCTCTTGGCTTTTGGCGTCTACGCGGGCGTGCAAGCCGCACCGCCGCAGGCTTCAGTCGAAGATGAGATCAAGAGCCTCGAACAGCGCGCCAACGCAGCCTACGAAGCCAACGACCTTCCAAAATATTTCGCTTTTTACGCGGCGGACTTTACACAGTTTCTGCCGGAAGGCCGCAGCGACCTTGCGCAGTACCAGAAAGACTGGTCCGCCTACATTGGCGAAGGCAATCAGGTCCAGAAAGTCGTTCTTTCCGACATGCACATCCAGGTTGGCCCGGGCCAAGACACCGCTGTAGCCAGCTATCTGATTCACGTCCGCAGCAAACTCAAAGATGGCAAAATCACCGAAGAAGACAACCAGGAATCCGACGTCTTCTTCAAGCGCCAGGGAGAGTGGAAGATCGTTTTCCTGCACTACTCGGCGGCTCCCAAGAAGTAGAACGCTCGTCTTGCTTCCGAGAGCCACATGAGCGACCTCACTGACAAGCAGCTCGGCATGGATCGCAACATCGCCCGCCGGGACTTCCTCAACGGCGCGGCCATGGCCATCGGCGCGGCGCTCGTTCCACGTTCGCTTGCTGCTCAAACGCCTGCTGCCGGTGCAGAGCAGAACCGCCCTGGCTACAATCCGCCTGTCGTCACCGGACTGCGCGGCAGTCATCCCGGCTCGTTCGAAATCGCTCATAGCCTGCGCGACGGCACCTTCTGGAAGAACGCTCCTGCCCCTCAGAAGCTCGCAGCAGAATACGACTTGATCGTCGTCGGCGCTGGAATCAGCGGTCTCGCCGCTGCGCATTTCGCTCGCGAGCGCGTGCCGGAAGGGAAGATCCTTATACTCGAAAATCACGACGATTTCGGCGGCCACGCCAAGCGCAACGAATTTCACCTCGGCGGAAAACTGCAGCTTCTGAATGGCGGCACCATGTTGATCGATTCGCCCACGCCGTACAGCCCCGCGGCCGCCGGTGGGTTGAAAAAACTGGGGATTGACGCTGTGGCCCTGGAAAAGAAATGCACCGATCGCTCTCTGTATCGCTCGCTCGGTATGGGCTCCGGCATCTTCTTTGATCGCCAGACCTTCGGCGCCGACCGCCTGGTCCTCGGCCCCCGCACAATCGAAGGGCCGGAGAGCGACTCGGGCAAGCCACAAGCTTCCGCATGGGACACATTCCTAAAGCAAGCGCCTCTGTCTGAGGCCGCGCGCCGCGACTTGCTCCGCATCGAGACGCAAAAGGTGGACTATCTTCCCGGCCTTTCCTCCAGCGAAAAGAAAAATCGCCTTTCCCGCGTCAGTTACAGGGATTTTCTCCTCACCATTGCGAAGGTCGATCCTTCCGTCGTTGCTTTCTACCAAACTCGCACCAACGGCGAATGGGGCGTTGGAGTCGACGCCGAGCCCGCTCTTGATTGTTGGGCCCTCGGCCTCCCTGGTTTTCAAGGCATGAATCTCGAGCCTGGCGCCGCTCCACGCATGAGTTATTCCGCGGCCGGTTACGCCAACGGTGGCTCCGCCCGTTTTCACTTTCCCGATGGCAACGCCTCGATTGCCCGCCTGCTGGTCCGCAGTCTGATTCCCGCCGCGATGCCGGGCAATTCTGCCGAGGACGTGGTCACCGCACAGGCCAACTATGCTGTTCTCGATTCGCCCGACTCGCCGGTCCGCATCCGCCTCAACAGCACCGTCGTCGGCGTGCGCAACCTTAGCAAAGAAGAAGCACTTGATAAACGCGTGGAAGTCATCTACGCCACAGGGAAAGACGTTTTTTCCGTGCGTGCAGGCGGCTGCGTTCTGGCCTGCTGGAACATGGTAATTCCTTATCTCTGCCCCGAACTGCCCGAATCGCAGAAAGAAGCGCTGCACTATCTGGTCAAAGTTCCGCTCGTTTACGCCAGCGTCGGCCTGCGCAATTGGACCGCTTTCCACAAGCTCGGCGTTTCCAGTATTCATTGTCCAGGCGCCTATTGGAACTCAGCCGCGCTTAATTGGGTGGTCGACATCGGCGACTATCACAGCCCGCGCTCGCCCGAGGAACCGATTCTTTTGCATATGAGCCGCACGCCTTGCAAGCCGGGTCTGTCTGCACGCGAGCAGCACAAAGCGGGCCGCGCCGAGCTGCTCATCACGCCGTTCGAAGTTTTCGAACGCAACATTCGCGATCAGCTTGCTCGTTCACTTTCCACCGGTGGCTTCGATCCCGCCCGCGATATCGAAGCCATCACCGTCAATCGCTGGCCGCATGGCTACGGCTACGAGTACAACCCGCTTTTCGATCCGGAGTGGCCCGCGGGCCAGGCTCCGCACGAGATTGGCCGCAAGCGATTTGGCCAAATCTCCATCGCCAACACCGACTCCGGCGCCACTGCATACACGGATGTCGCTATCGATCAGGCCCACCGCGCCGTCTCCGAACTCCTTTCCTAGGGGCACGGCATGCCGGCGGATGAGCTTCGCGAAGGGCCGTGCCCGTTCTGTCGAGCCAGCACGAAGGGTTGGAGCTATGAAACCTTTCCTCCTGCACCTCATCCCACCTCCGGCGCCGGAGCTTCTTTGCTCGGGACAGCGTTAGCAAAAGTTTATCGAAACGGTCACCGGTAACCTGTTAACGGTTACAATGGCCAGCGACGCAAGCCCTGCCGAGGTCATTTCGTGCCCAGACTACAAACCACCGAAGACATTCGCCTGGAAAATAACCGTACTCGCAAAGAGTACTGGAAACGCTGGGGGCCGTACCTTTCCGAGCGCCAGTGGGGCACCGTACGCGAAGACTACAGCGCGGGGGGCACCGCCTGGGAATTTTTCCCGCACGACCATGCTCGTTCGCGCGCCTATCGCTGGGGCGAAGACGGCATCGCCGGCATCAGCGACCGCCATCAGATGATCTGTTTCGCGCTGGCCCTGTGGAATGGCCGCGACCCGATCCTGAAAGAGCGCCTTTTCGGCCTCACCGGCAACGAAGGCAATCACGGAGAAGACGTCAAGGAGTACTACTTCTATCTCGATTCCACGCCGACCCACAGCTACATGAGGATGCTGTACAAATATCCACAGGCGGAATTTCCATACGAAAATTTGCTGCAAGAGAATCGCCGCCGCGGCCGCACTCAGCCTGAGTTTGAGCTCTATGACACCGGCGTTTTTGCAGAAAGCCGTTACTTCGATGTGTTCGCCGAATATGCCAAGGGCAGCGACGAAGACATTCTGATCCGCATTACGGTTTTCAATCGCGGTCCGGAAGCGGCTTCGCTGCAGCTGCTGCCGACGGTCTGGTTCCGCAATACCTGGTCCTGGGGAAAGGATCTGCGCCGGCCGGTGATTCGCCGCGCTGCATCCGTTGATGGAATCCTTTGCGCCGAACTTCAACACTGGCAGTATGGCAAACGCTGGCTGCTCGCGCATGGCCAGCCCGAGTTGCTGTTCACCGAAAACGAAACCAACAATGTTCGCCTGTTCAACGGCAGAAACCGCTCACCGTATGTGAAAGACGCATTTCATGATTACGTGATTCACGGCAACAAATCCGCCTTGAATCCGGCGGAGGCCGGAACAAAAATGGCCGCGCGCTACAAGCTGGAGCTGGGCCCGGGCCAGTCGGTGGTGGTCAAGCTCCGCATTACCGACATTGAGCCCCTGGGAGGAATGGACACCGACGCCAAAACCGTCGGTATCATCACTTCGCCCGCTCATCAGGAACGATCTGAAGATGTCCCGGGCACCAACGATTTCGGCGCGGGCTTTGACCGGCTTTTCGAAGTGCGCAAGACCGAATCCGATGAATTCTACGCGTCGCGCATCCCCGGTCATCTCTCCGCGGACGCCCGAAACGTCATGCGCCAGTCCTACGCCGGAATGCTTTGGTCTAAGCAGTTCTATCACTACGACGTGAAGACCTGGCTTGAGGGCGATCCGGCCGGTCCCCGCCCACCGGAGGAGCGCTTGGACGGGCGCAACAGCGACTGGACGCATCTTTACAACGACGACATCGTCTCAATGCCCGACAAGTGGGAATATCCGTGGTACGCCGCCTGGGATCTGGCCTTCCACTGTATCCCGCTCGCGATCGTGGATCCTGATTTCGCCAAAGAGCAGCTCATACTTCTTCTTCGTGAATGGTACATGCATCCCAACGGGCAGCTCCCCGCGTACGAATGGGCTTTTGGCGACGTGAATCCGCCCGTGCACGCCTGGGCCGCGTGGCGCGTTTATAAAATCGAGCGCCGCATTCGCGGTGTTGCCGACCGGTCTTTCCTTGAGAAAGTCTTTCATAAGTTGCTGCTCAACTTTACCTGGTGGGTTAACCGCAAGGATCCTCACGGGGCAAATATTTTTCAGGGTGGCTTCCTTGGGCTGGACAACATAGGAGTTTTCGATCGTTCCGCTCCGCTTCCAACCGGCGGCCATCTGGAACAGTCCGACGGCACCAGCTGGATGGGCATGTACTGCCTGAATATGCTGGCCATCGCGCTCGAGCTCGCCAAGGACGATCCCGCGTACGAGGATGTCGCCAGCAAATTCTTCGAACATTTCGTCCACATCGCTCATGCCATGAATGATTTCGGCAAGGAAGGCGTCTCCTTGTGGGATGACGAGGACGGCTTTTACTACGATGTGCTGCATCTTCCCAACGGCGAAGAGCACTTCCTGAAGGTCCGTTCGATGGTCGGCTTGATCCCGCTCTTCGCAGTGGAAACGCTGGAACCGGAAATCGTGGACCGCCTCCCCGGTTTCAAGCGCCGCATGCAGTGGTTCATGGACAACCATCCCGACATGCCCGAGCACATCGAAATGACCCAGCGTTCGGCGCGCGGCGTCCGGCGGCTGCTATCGCTGGTCAATCGCAAACAGCTCAAGCGCGTTCTTTCGCGCATGCTGGACGAGACCGAGTTTCTCTCTCCTTACGGAATCCGCGCGCTCTCGCGTTACCACCTCGATCATCCCTATGAAGTCCAGGTCAACGGCAACGTCAATCGTGTGGACTATGAGCCCGCTGAATCCACGACCGGCCTGTTCGGCGGCAACTCCAACTGGCGCGGCCCGGTCTGGATGCCCATGAACTATCTGCTCATCGAATCGCTGCAGAAGTTTCACCACTACTACGGGGAAGATTTCCAAGTTGCGTTTCCGTCGCGTACCAATAACGCCGTCGATCTGTGGGAAATCTCCGGCGAACTTTCGCGCCGGCTTTCCCACATTTTTCTGCGCGGCAAAGACGGCCGCCGCCCGGTTGCCGGCGGTCTCGAATACTTCAATCGCGACCCGCACTGGCGCGAACTGATCTTGTTCCATGAGTACTTTCACGGCGACAACGGCGCGGGTATCGGCGCCAATCACCAGACCGGCTGGACCGGACTGGTTGCCAAGCTCATCGAACAGAGCGGCGAATAACGCACCATGAAAAGCAGCTCGACGAAGTTCGAGTATGTCTCGGCCGCGTAAAACTCGTTCCACTCCGCGTAGGGGCGCGGCAAGCCGGGCCCTGTCTCGGCACCTAACCCCGGAGCCTGGCAGCTCGGCTGCGCCATCGCCCGTCACAAGCTCCTTCGGCCCAGAAATCTGCAACGACTTGGCTGCGGCCGAACAGCGCGAATGGCTGGTCACCAATGGCCTCGGTGGATTCGCTTCCGGCACCGTCGCCGGTTCGTCCACGCGCCGTTATCACGGTCTGTTGATCGCCGCGCTCCAACCGCCTGCGGCGCGCACGCATCTTGTCGGCGCGCTGGACGAAACTCTCACCGTGGAAGGAAAGGCCTACGAGCTCGCAACGCACCGCTGGGCGAGCGGTGCCGTCGCGCCACAAGGCCATCTTTTGATCGAAAGCTTCCGTTTCGAACAGTCCATTCCCGTCTGGACTTATCGAGCGGGTTCAGCGCGCATCGAAAAACGTATTTGGATGCGCCATCGCGAGAACACCACCTTCGTGCAATATACCTTGCTCGATGCTTCCGCGCCCGTTGCTATAGATCTGAAGGCGCTCGTGAACTACCGTGACTTTCATTCCGCCACCCATGCCGGGTTCGCGCTCAACGAATGGCGGATGCCCATCGATCCAGAGGAAAACGGCTTGCGGGTTACCGCCTTCGACGGCGCGGCTCCGTTCTATCTGAAGTCGCTCGAAGCGACCGCCCAACCTCACCACATCTGGTACCGCGATTTTTTCTACGCTCGCGAAAACGAGCGCGGCCTGGAGGACCACGAAGATCTTTTGCTAGCCGGAATCTTTCGCGCCGCTCTGGAGAAAGGAAAATCCCTCACTCTGGTTTTCTCTACCCATACGCCTGTTGATCTCGATGGCAACGCCGCGCTGAACCGAGAGCTCCAGCGTCAATCTGCGATTCTGCAAGCGGCCCTGCCAGCAGGAACGCCAATGTCCCGATTGGCGGCTGCTCCCGGGGTTTTTTCCGCCCAGTCAGCCGCCAGTCTCCCGCAGCTGCTGCTCGCCGCCGACCAATTCCTGGTACAGCGCCCGTTGCCGAATCAACCCGAAGGAATGTCGGTGATTGCCGGCTACCACTGGTTCGGCGATTGGGGCCGCGACACGATGATCACGCTGCCCGGTCTGGCACTGGCCACCGGTCGCAGCGAAATCGCACGGCAGATCCTTCTCGCGTTTTCCCGATATATTGACGGCGGGATGCTGCCCAACAACTTTCCCGATGCCGGCGGCTCGCCCGGCTACAACACGATTGACGCCACTCTCTGGTACTTCGAAGCCATTCGCCAGTATTTTGCCGCCACCAACGACTTGGAAACGCTCACAACACTCTTCCCGGTGCTGGGGGAAATCGTCATGGCGCACGTCAACGGCACACGTTACAACATTCACGTCGATCCCGAAGACAGCCTCCTATACGGTGGCGGGCCGGGCGTCCAGCTTACCTGGATGGACGCCAAGATCGGCGACTGGGTGGTCACACCGCGCACCGGGAAACCCGTTGAAATCAACGCCCTGTGGATTAACACGCTCGAAACGATGGCCCAGTTCGCCCGTCAGTTGCAGCAACCCTTTGATCTTTATCGGCAGCTTTCCGCACGGGCCAAATCCAGCTTTCAGAAATTCTGGAATCCCGAGCGTAACTGTTGCTTCGACGTAATTGATGCTCCTGGTATAGGGAGCGACTCTAAGTTGCGCCCGAACCAAATCTTTGCGGTGTCGTTGCCGGTTTCGCCGCTTACGGCCGAACAGCAACGCGCTGTGGTCGAAGCGTGCGCCGCGCATTTGCTCACACCGTTTGGCTTGCGCAGCCTCGCTCCCGGTGAACCGGGCTACACCGGCGTGTATTCCGGCCCCGTACGCGAACGCGACTCGGCCTACCATCAAGGAACCGTGTGGGGCTGGCCGCTTGGGCCGTTTGCGCTGGCGCACTATCGCGTTTATCGAGATCGCGCCGCAGCTCTGGCTCTTCTTGAACCGCTAGCCAATGCAACAAACATTTATGGTGTCGGAACGCTCGCGGAAATCTTCGATGGCGATCCGCCGCACCATCCGCGTGGCTGCATCGCGCAGGCCTGGTCGGTCGCCGAACTGCTTCGCGCGTGGCACTGGCTTGCGATCAGCAATCTGTGAACCGAATCCCGCTGCAGCGTCTTCCTTCCATGCTTGTAAGCAGGCGCGCTACTTCATGTATTGATCGAACCAGGCGACGATGCGGTTGAGGCGGTCGATCAGATGTTTTTCCTCGTGCAGACCGTGGGGCTCGCGGGGATAGACGACGAGTTCGGTAGGAACGCCGTAGCGTTTGAGCCCGCGATAAAGTTCCTGGCTTTGCCCCAGCGGATCAACGGTGTCGGCGTCGCCTTGCAGAATCAACGTGGGAGTTTTGGCGTTCCTCAGGTGCACGAACGGCGAACTGTTCAGAAAGCCCGCAGGCTTTTCGTACGGAACGCTGAAGAACCATTCATCGTAGGAAGGATGCTGCTCGGTGCCGTATTCGGAGATGAGGTTGGCCATGCCCGCCCCGGAGACGGCGGCTTTAAAACGAGTTGTTTGCGTGATGGCCCATTCGGCCATGTAGCCGCCGTAGGACCAGCCTCCAATGCCGAGACGATCGGGATCGGCGATTCCTTTGGCGACGAGATCGTCAATGCCTGCGACGACGTCCTTGAAATCGCCGCCGCCCCAATCGGCGCGGTTGCTTTCAATAAATTTTTGGCCGTAACCCACCGAGCCGCGAATGTTGGGATAGAAAATGGCATAGCCGCGTGCAACGAGCAGCTGGCCCCAGGAATCGATGGAAGATTCCCACGCTCCCGTCGGTCCTCCGTGGATCAGCGCGATGAGCGGAAGTTTCGATT
>CAZQOB010000090.1:0-18743 GCA_964594885.1 uncultured Acidobacteriaceae bacterium | reverse complement strand
CTGCGAGTTTGATCCCAACCGCGGCGGACGGAGGCCAGCAACATCTCATCATTGCGCTTCTTTATTTTATTGGGGCGATGATCGTTGTCTTTGCAACGGATGCTCGAACACTTCGCGCGCGAACGTCCGTCAATTAAGTTCCGAGTGACGGGCACTCGGAATTTATATGTCAACTAGTTGTATGGTAGGGGCGGTGGGGATCGAACCCACGACCTTCGGCTTAAAAGGCCGCTGCTCTACCACTGAGCTACGCCCCTACATTCTTCTAACATTTTACATTGAAACGAGTTAGCACGCATCGGATCACAAGGAAAATTTGGACAATTTTCGTCGGTGGCTGTTGAGGTGGCTCTTCGCTCGTGACAATTGCAGGCGCGTGCAGGCGTTCCGCGGCACGCAAACTCTTCATCGCGCAAGACTTTTGGCGTGTTCGGACGAACGCTGTCGAATGTGGACAGAGAATTAGGCCTCGGAGTTTCAGGCCGATGTCCTATCGTCAGTAAGCGGCTCCCTTAAAAGACACGCCAGCAAGAGACTTGGTTGTCTTTGAGCAAGCTTGCGAGGAATTCTGGAGCAATAAAGAAGCTTGTCACCCGAAGACATTCGATAGCGATTCGAATGCCTAATA
Organism: uncultured Acidobacteriaceae bacterium; assembly: GCA_964594885.1. Lineage (GTDB taxonomy): Bacteria > Acidobacteriota > Terriglobia > Acidiferrales > UBA7541 > Acidiferrum. The sequence goes on along the minus strand of CAZQOB010000090.1, from coordinate 18,115 downwards.
ACTTGAGGGCAGCGGCTTCCCAAATAAGCCGAGCGTTCCGACCACACGATGCAACCAATAGCTCAAATGGAGCGATACCAGCCCCGCTGTGCGCTCAAGAACTCTTCCCGCGTCATTGTGTCCGCTATCGCCGCAGATCAAATACATCGCACGCTCGTAGCCCAACCTCCTGAGCTGCGCGAGGTCTGTGGATCTTTCTAGATCCCCCTGGCTTCCGCGGGGCAAGTTTTTGATGCCGATTTCTGTGCTAGTCTCAGGCGCATGAAAACGGTTGGTCTGCTGATGGTCTCGGCCTTGGTTTGGGCCTCCTGCCTCTGCGCCCAGAGTGCTCGAAAATCAGCATCCCGCCCGGACGTTTTCCTTGTGACCATTGACACGCTCCGGGCCGATCATATCCATTGCTATGGCTACGCGCCGATTCTGACTCCCGCGCTCGACAGCCTAGCCATAGATGGCGTCCGTTTCGCGCAAGCGTTTACGCCCAGTCCGATTACCAACACATCGCACATCTCCATTCTCACCGGACAACTGCCCAGTACACACGGCGTCATGGACTTCGCTGTGCCTTTGGCGAGCGAATACCCACTGTGGGCCGAGCTACTGAAAAAAAGGGGCTACCACACTGCTGCATTCATTGGTTCTATCGTTCTCGACAGCCACAATTTTGCGCCCGGCTTGGATCGCGGCTTTGAGTTCTACGATAACTTTCCTGAAGTCGCACCAAACAAATCGCGATGGGAGCGACTGGAGCGCCGCGGCGAAATCGTGGCGCTTCATGCGGAAGCGTGGTTGACTGCCCACTCCGCGGGCCCAAAGTTTGTCTGGGTTCACTTGTACGACCCGCACGATCCCTACGATCCACCGCCACCTTTCGCGCAAACGTACAAAGACCGTTTATACGATGGAGAGATCGCTTACGCTGATTCTGTACTGGCGGATTTTGTGACCTATCTGAAAAAAAAAGGCTGGTACGACGATTCCATTGTGATTGTTGTGGGCGATCATGGTGAGGGATTGGGAGAGCACCACGAAGAGACTCACGGGGCTTTTTTGTACGATTCAACCTTGCATGTTCCGTTGATTGTCAAATTGCCAAGACAGAAACACGCTGGTCGTGTGGTTGAAGCACAGGTCCGTACGACAGACATACTGCCCACGGTAGTCGATTTGCTAAGGATTCCTCCACCGCGGCGCTTCGATGGTGCGTCCCTGCTTCCCTTCCTTGGAATTGCGGCTACAACCGAAACTGCTGGTCGGGCTGCGTTTGGCGAGACCGACTATCCCCTACGTTTTGGATGGGCGCCTTTGCGCTCCGTTCGGGATGAAGGATTCAAATTTATAGAAGCCCCGAAACCGGAACTCTACAACCTGCGTTCTGATCCTTTTGAACTGACAAATAATTACGCGCCATGGGACGGAAGCGTACAAAAGTTTCGCGCCATGCTGTCCGAATCAAAGCGCAAAATTCCTGCTAGAGCGCCATCTGCCGCGTCGGTCGGCAAAAACACGATTGCAGAACTAGAAGCCTTGGGATACCTAGGACGCGCGGACCTGACCAGTTCAACTAACGTGCCGGAACCCTCGCTGCTGCCCGATCCAAAAGACAAAATTGAACAACTGAACCTTTTGCACAAAGCGATGATCGCCTCCGAGGACGGACGCAGCATCGACGCCCGCGCTGCGCTGGAGCGTGCCTTGGAGCTTGATCCTAACTCTCCCATAGCGCTGCGCCAACTTGCGGATTCCGAGTTACAGGCGGGCGAATTCGCAAGAGCTGCCGAACATTTGAAGCGCGTGCTCGCGCTACGCTTCGACGATTCTGTGACTGCGTTCCGGCTTGGCCAGGCTCTTGTAGGAGAGGGCAATCTGGCGGGTGCGCAGGAGGCGCTTGAGACGACTTTGAAATTCAATCCTGGGCAGTTTGATGCGCGGCTCCTGCTAGGCCAAGTTTGCCTTGACGCGAAGGATGCGAAGGCAGCCGAGGATCAATTCGAGGCGGCGCTCCTGATCGAACCGAAAAACATTGTTGCGCGGCTATGGTTGGCGAAAGCGCAGATGGCAGGAAGAAATCTTACCGAGGCAGCGCGAGGGCTGGAATCGCTTGTGAAGTCTCAACCTCAAAACGCCGACATAATCGAATTACTCGCACAAGCTTACGCGGGCTTAGGTAAAGAAGAAGAAGCGGAACGAGCTAGCAGCCGAGCGAAAGTCCTTCGGAACAGCCATAAGCCCTAAGATAGTTGCGGCTCCCTGGATTTCCGTTCGATGCGAGTTGTAGGGCCGCTGCGATTCGAAACCCCGTCGCGACCGGAGCGAAACCTAATTTCTGCCGGGTTTGCCCTTATCTGTCTCAAAAATTTCTTCGAGGACGTGCCCACGCATTTGTTTTGGCGGATCGACTTGATAAATGCGAAGAATCGTCGGCGCAATGTCATACACCGAAGCTTCAAAACCCATCAAGCGGAGACCGTGTTTGATTCCCGGTCCCATCGCGAAGAACGATCCGGGAACATCGTCGCCGTCCGCGAAGTCGTGTTTGGCAATCACCGGCGTCGTTTTTTCGTGATCCATATGTGCATGGGCGTCGGCCTGTTCGAATTCGCGCAATGGCTTGATGCCGTGATCGGAAACGATGAAGAGATAAGTGTTTTCATCAACGTGCCTTAGAATCGTGCCCAACACCTTATCGAAGGCGATGTACTGGTCCGGAAATGCATCGACGCGGACGCTGTTTAGGTTTGGGTTGTAGCCGACATTATATGGAGCGATTGGATAGAGCCAGTGGCCGGTGCGATCTTCGCACGACTGGGCAAGCCACGTGAATTCTGTTGGATGATTCGCCAAAAGATACTCGAACAGCCGGGCCTGCTGATCGCGTATCAGCTGAACCTTCTTCAGCCAAGTGTCAATGACATCGGTTTCATGGCCGTTCAACGCCTCCGCCGAGGGCATGCGTTCACAATCGATGTAAAAATCACCGACCTGCTTGAGAAGCTCGGCCTTCAGGGCGGGGGGATAAACTGCGTCTCCGCCTTCCACTTCCGAAAGCTTCGGAGCGCAGAGAACGCCGTCCTCACAATTTTTCCCGCGCGTCAGCATTCCGCTGATCATGTATCCATTCACGGGCATCACCGGAAATGTCGCGGGCACGTTGGCCATGCCAATCGTGACACCCTTTTTCGACAGGAAGGACCAAATGGGTTCCTGCTTCAACATATTTGTGTTCGCCGTGATTCCGCCGACCAGAAAGCCGGTAACGCCGTGCTCCTCCGGACGGGTGCTCGTGAACAGCGTCGAATACACGCGTGGACAATTCGGTGCATCTACCGTTCGCAATTTGCCGTAGGCGCCATTCTTGATTACCTTTGCCAGGTTCGGCATTGCTCCCTTCAGGAGCAAAGGGCGAATCACATCCAGTTCCATCCCGTTGACACCAATGACGACGACACGCGGTTTAGCATTGGCGGCGGTTTGGGCAGACCCGCATAGGGGCCAGCTAGCAAAGGTTAGAAGAATGAATGCTGCTGCAGGCCTAAAATAGGCCATGAAAACCTCACTTTTGAAGAGGGCAGGAATTGTACGCGGACTTTGTCCTTAGTGTCTCGATCGAAAGTACCGGTTGTCAGTGAATTCCGGGCAACCGGTTGCAAAAGGTTACAAAGGCTACCGCAGAATTAGAATTCAATCCTCAGTGCCAACTGTCCCACACGATTTCCACCGGCGTCACCGATGCGAGTGGCGAGAACCTTTCCGAATGTGCCCAATCCGCTCGCTCCCCCCTCAGTCAGATTGTTGCGCGGATCATCGAAGTTTGGGTGGTTCAAGACATTGGTAAAACTGCTCTCGAACTTGAGTGCGACCCGCTCCGTTATGTGGAATCTCTTGCTAAGACCGAGGTTCCAAGTAACAGTCCCCGGGCCTACTAGGGACCCTACACTTGCGTTGCCAAAGCGGCCAATGACATTGCACTGGTTCGTGTCGATTACGACGGTGCCGGGAGTAAAATCTTGCCCTGCGGTGCCGCCGGGACAGGCGAATACGCTCGGGTTCCACCACTGCGTGCTTGTGTGGTGAACGTTATTGGCATTGCCAGCCAAGTCAGGCCGGTTAAAGCCAAAATTGGCATTTCCGGAGGAGTTAAATTGCATGAACGGGGTATCGAAGGGGCCAGTTTGAGCCAGGAAAATCGTGCTTAGCTGCCAACCTCCCAATATTCCGTCCACCGCTCCATTGGCATTGCCAAGGAACCGGCGCCCTTTGCCGACAGGAATTTCATCCACCAGCGTGGTTATCCAGCGATGTTTGCGGGTGCCACCGACGTTGCCGTAGTCCCCCCGCAGGTTGTATTGGTTCATCGCGTCGCCTGTAATTTCCCCATCAAAGCCGGAACGGGGCCACGATTCCGTGTCTGACAGGTTGCGCGCCCAAGTCCACGTGGATTGCAACGTGAGCCCGTGGGAATACTTGTGGATTACTTCGGTCTGCATCGATTCATAAGTGCTGATGGCACCGGCGGAGCGGGACCTGACATGGCTCCAGACGGGAAATGGTTTCGAGCCGCCAGGGAGGGGCTGATTGAGGTTCGGGCTCCAGGTGAGCTGATTCGCGCGGCTGGCAATATACGATACTCGCAATGAAGTATTACCATGAATTACGCGTTCGACCGACAGGTTCCACTCAACGCTGTACGGGTCTTTCTTGTCCCTCTGATTCGCAGTGAAAAATGATTGTGTACCCAGCAGGAGCCCGTTGGGGTCTTGCACATTCGGAAACCGGAAGAATCCCGTCTGGCCAAACCCGGAATTGGCATAATTGGCTTGGAAGCCGTCGTGGATACCTGCCACTGAGAAAAATATCGCTCCAAGGGTCGTGACGTCGTAGACACCAGCACCACCTCGAATCACCGTTTTATTGTCCGAAAACGGCCGGTACGCAAAACCGAGGCGCGGCGTGAAGTTGGTGTAAACGTTGCGCAGCGTTTTCGGCCACCCCGCCTGTTTAGAGGTCAGAAAGGGAGTGCACGGAGGCGGGCCGGGATTGGGATTGACATTGTTTGGTGAGTTGCAGGCGTTAATGGCCTCAGCCCACAGAGGCTGCGTTGCCGCCAAGGATCTGGGGTCTGAGGAAAAGATCACTTGTCCTGTGACAGGAACGCTGGGATCGAAGTTGGTCAGGTTAATGGGGTCGTAGAGTGGCGGTATTCTCGAAATCCTTAAGCCAGCGGTCAACGTCAGTTTTTGAGTGGCTCTGAAAGTGTCCGCCGCGTAACCGTAATAGTGAGTGGTGCTGCCATCGATATTCCTCGGTGGAGTGTGGGTGACATACGTGTAGTAGGGAACTCCAAGCAGGAAGTCGGCAAAATTGTTCCCGGTGTACTGGCCATTAAAGAAGAAGTCTCCGTAGTCGTCCGCCGCTGACGACCCAGAGTACCAGGCAGTGATCAGGTGAAGCTTGCGGAGATCAAAGCCAAACTTCATGGTGTGCCTCCCCTTGGTCCAGGTCAGGTTCTCGTTGATCTGGAAGGTGCGGGAAAGCTCCGGATTTGGCCGGGTGTGAACAATGGCGTCGATGCTACTCCTGGGTTCGAAGACAAAGTCGGGGAAACCGCCGGGAGGGAATGGTCCCAGTTGCTGGGGATTCAGCCCCAATTGCTGCATGAAAGCCGGTCCATCGAGCGGAAAGTTTCCGCCATTCTGCCTACGGCTGATTCCTCCGCGCAGCTCATTGATCAGGTTCGGTGTGATCGTGTAGTTGTGCGCAAGCACAATCTGATTGTCGTGCTCAAAATCTATTTCTGCGGGAAGGAGCAGACCGGAGGGGCTGACCTGCCTCCCATTCTTGTAGCTCCAACGACCAAAAATACTCTGCTTCGTGTTAATCGTGTTGTCGATGCGGATATCAAGCTGATCGGAAAGAATGGGATTGGGAACGTTGACGACGTAATTAAAATCGCCTCCGCTCTGATTTGGAAGCGGGTAAAACTTCAGAATCGCGGTCGCTCTCGGATCGAATCGACCCGTAGAGATCATGTTGCTAGTAAAGGGTGTTCCGTCCAGATCATGAATGGGGTCAAAGCCCGTAAAATCACCATTCCGCATAGCTTCGGTTGGCACATTCTGTTGCTGGACTGTCTGCGTCCGGTACCTCATGCCTTCGTAATCGCCAAAGAAGAAAGTGTGCTTACCCCAAAGAGGTCCACCGAAGGAACCACCGAAATCGTTTGCGCTTTTGGCAGCCTTACCCACCTGCGGCACGGTCATTCGCGTAGCATCCAGGGCCTTGTTCTGAAAATACTCAAATAAGGATCCATGAAAAACATTTGTGCCCGACTTGCTGGTCGTCGTAACGTCCGCCGGGTTGCCATATTCCGCTCCGCCGCCCGACCCCTGCACCTTCATTTCTGCAATGCTTTCCGCGGAAAGAAACATCTCCCTTTGGGGGCCAGCAAAACGGATATTTACTGTGCTGATCCCATCCATCGAGTATTCAACCTGATTGGTCCCCGCTCCCTGGACCGTAATGTTGCCGTCTTCGTCGCCAGTCACACCGGGGAGATAAGCCAGCAGACTATATGGGCTGGTGCTGCCGGCTCCGCGGTAGTTAGCTGGAAGTTCGAGCACTTCGTTGCTGTCGAAGCTGGAGGAAATCGACGGTGACTCCGTATTGATGAGTTCAGGATTGGCCACGACCGTGACCTGTTCCGCTGCAGTTCCCATCACAAGTTTCACATCGGCACGCACAATTTGCCGTGCGGTGACAACGATATTTGTTGTGGTCATTTCGCGGAAGCCCGCGACCCGCGCCTTGATTGTATAGAGGCCTGCCTTCAGGTTCTCAGCCTGGTAATTTCCTTGTGCGTCGCTTTGCACTTCTCGCGACGTGTTCTCCCCCTGGTTGATTACAGTGATGGTCACGTTGGGCAGAACTGCACCTGAAGGGTCCGTAACCGTCCCCAGGATTGTGCCGAACGTTGTCTGGGAGGACGTAGGATGCAAAAGTACTGTCGCAGAAAGCACGACACAAAGAGTGATGGCCGCAAGCCGAATCGCTTTCATTGCGCCGCCTCTTCTCTCGACAGTCGTTTTACTACGGTCGGAAACACGTGTTGCGGGGTTGTTGGCCCGATGGTATTTCAAAGTTCGGCTTTGGGTCAAGGTGAAATTGAATCAAGACTTGTGTCAGAAAGTTTTGCATGGAGGGTAATGCTAGGCCCAAAATTGATTGAAGATTTCAGGATATATACTCGGGAACCTCCAAAGGAAGTGCCCTTGCAACTAGTACGAAAACCTATGAGTGCCCTTTCTCCGATGAAACGTTTGCTGCATTGCGTCGCTTTGCTTACTGCATGTGTCAGCGTTGCTTATTCCAAACCGCCTGCCAATCCCCAACATCCCAACATTGTCCTGATAACCCTCGACACCACCCGAGCTGATCGCATGGGCTTCCTGGGTTCTGATCGCGGGCTCACGCCCAATTTGGACTCGTTGGCCCGCGAGGGCGTGGTTTTTTCGCGAGCCTATGCGCAAGTTCCGCTGACGACTCCCTCGCACGCTGTCATCCTTACGGGAACGTATCCCGAGTTCAATAATGTGAACTACATGGGCGATCCTCTCGGCAAAACCCTCCCTTTCCTTCCCGATATTCTGCGTAGAAATGGTTATAGAACGGCGGCTTTTGTCGGAGCGCTCGTGCTCGACCCGAGTAAATTGGCTCCAGGTTTTGCGCGTGGATTTGAGATGTACGACGCGGGATACCATCGGCGGCGAGGAAATGAAGATCGCTACCACAGTCTGGAGCGGCGTGGAGAAGACGTCGTAAAACGTGCGCTCGATTGGCTGAGCAAGCGTCCCGCTGGGCCATTTTTGCTTTGGGTGCACCTCTACGATCCCCATGACCCGTATAGTCCCCCTGAACCATTTAAGACCCGCTACAACGCAGACCCATACGACGGCGAGATTGCTTACACAGATTCAGTGGTGGGAAAGCTCCTTGCAGGACTGAAGACGCGCGGCCTGTTCGACAATTCTTTGCTTGCCGTAATGGCTGATCATGGTGAAGCATTTGGGGAACATGGAGAAAGACATCACGGCATTTTTCTCTATGATGAAACGATTCACGTCCCCTTGATCTTCAAACTTCCAGGACGGGCGGCCCCGCGGACAATTCAAGACCGAGTAGGCCTTGTAGATGTTGCTCCAACCATTTTGCGGGTCGCCCATTTGCCCGTTCCCCCTGTCATGCAGGGCAAATCTCTTTTGCAGCATATGAAATCGGAACAGCCCGGTGTCGCTAACCCACCCACCTATCCAGAAGTACAACGTCCGGTCTATTCGGAAAGCGCGTATGGTCATCTCTCTTTTGGCTGGAGCACACTGCGTGCCTGGCGAACTGGCAAATATCTATACGTTGAAGCTCCGTCTCGCGAGTTGTATGACCAATCTGCTGACCTGCCCGCGGCGAACAACCTCGCTTCGCAGTCCAAGGCGGTCGCTGACACTGCCGCAGCACAGATTGCGGAGTTTGTCCGAATGATAAGGGGGTCTGCGGAAGAGCGAACAGAATTGAGTCCTGAACAAGAAGAAAACCTGCACGCCCTCGGCTACTTCAGCGCAACTAACGGAATTTCCAACGAGGCCGAGCGCGAGGCTGGTCCGGACCCGAAAGATAAGATTGACACAGCAAACTTGCTTTACGAGGCGTTGGTGGACATGGAACAGGAACAGTTTCAAGAGGCCGTGCCGATTTTGGAGCAGGTGTTGGAGCGTGAGCCAAACACCCCAATCGCTTCGTTGCAACTCGGTAGGGCTTACATGTCTCTGCGGGAATATCAAAGGGCATTAGCCCCTTTCCGAACACTGGTGGAAAGGAAACCGGCTGATGCTTTTGCTCACTACGAATTAGGGTGCGCTCTAGTTAAAACCGGCAATTGGGAAGCAGCTCTGCCTCATTTCGAAGCCGCCGTCTCCCAGATGACGGGCTCGTCCATGATGCACTTTTATTTGGCGCTGGTGTACCAAAAAACTTCCCGCATTGACGACGCAACGAAAGAATTTCAGAATGCGTTGCGAGTGGACTCGAATAACTTTCCGGCAAATCTCCTTTTGGGCCGACTCTTCGTCATGAACCGACGCGCTCTGGATGCACTTCCTTACTTGCGCAAAGCTGCCAAGCTCCGGACTGACTCGATCGATGCACATCGCTTCTTGTCCGACGCTTATGCGCAATTGGGACAGCAAGAAAATTCCCGTCGTGAGCTCGCCGAAGCTGATCGCTTGCAGTCTCAAGGCGGTTCCAGACTTGGCACGCCTGCGGAGCCCTAAACATTATCCGGTCATCACTCAGCGGTAAACACTGGAAACTTGCCTTTCACTCCTAGCGGTTTTTCAGAATTTCTTGGTGGCAGTTCTGGTGGCAGTTGGATTGTCAATATCTGGCAAAACCGGGCGCAGCCGGACCGACCAAAATTCTCCCACCCAATTGAATTGACATGAGTTGACTAGCACACTTTGAGGAATTACAACGGGGCCATAGATTTTGGGAAGCACATCGATTTCCTGAAAGAGAACTAAATAGTTGACTGGAGAAGTATCGGCGACGACGATCATCCCAACTGCGGCTCATTATTAGGTACGGAACCACTGCGCTTTGCCCGCGAGCGCTCGGACGCTACTCGATCGCGATCCAGATCAGAAAGGTCGTAGTGAAGGTAAACTCCGTGCTCCTTCAGGAAAGCATGCACCTGTATTCTGCTTTCGAATCCAAGCATCTGGCGAATTGCTGACTCCGACAGCCGCTCCGCGCGATAACCTTCTAGCGCCAGAGCCTCAAGCGCAACCCGCGCGGGGTCCTTGCCCTCGGACACAACCTGCAGAGCAAGTTCGTCTGGAATTTTGAGCGTGATTTCCATGCATTAAGAATAGCATAACAACGTATCTGGAGGGTCTGATCGCGGACGCAACTTACATAAGCTATCAGCGATGCTCTCAGCAATTCGGTGGTAAGCGACGGGCACCTTCACTACGCACAGTTCAGGAGAACGAAAACGTCTTTGTCTGTCAGGAAGAGTTCAGTTGCACCCATTTTACGAACCGGGTTCCGCCCCGCTCTTATGGCGGTCCTGCTCGTTTCCATCTTTCAGGGAAGAGCTGGCGCTCAAGAATCACCGCGCTCACACGTGGCCCCGCCTGCTCAGCTTGCGAGTGATGCGCAGCGGCTCGTTTCCGTGTATCGATGTGGATTTCATAGGACTCAGCAGTCGCCGCAATTTTTTTCGGTCGTGAAACACCCGACCTTTTAGCGCGTTAACAGAGATTCCCATCACGCGAGCGGCTTTCTTAGTGTTATACGTTCTCTGAAGTTTTTGGTTGGTCTGAACCCAACTACATGAGGAGAGACCATGAACTACCCGCGCCTTTTGTTAGCGGCAGTTGCGGCCCTGATCGTGTTTTTCGCATGGGGATTTTTGACAGAGGGTTGGTTACTACGCGAGGACTTCGCGCCCTCGGCCGCGCTATATCGAACCTCGGACCTACAAATGAAGTACATGCCCTTTGGGTTGACGTCCGTGTTGGTGGCTCTGTTAGCGGCTGCTGTGCTTTACGCGAGTTGGTGTGGCGACGCATCCGGCGCTGTAAAGGGATTGCGGTTTGGTTTGATTATTGGGGTGTTCGTCGCGTGTATCCACCCGATTTCCAATCTCGTTACCATGAACATGGATACGAAACTCGGACTAGAAATCACAGTAAGTACGGCTATCGGTTGGGTGTTGGCGGGCCTCGTAATCGGCCTAGTTTACAAACCGATAGCACCCTGAGTCACGACTTCGGTGGTACGACGGTCACGGCGGTTACCTGGCAACATCACGCCGACCTCAGTTTTTGTGCCAACGGTAAAATGAAACGATATTGTGAATACTAAAATGTGGAAAAAGATCGCGGGAACAGCCTGTATGCGCGTTCTTCAAGCGCGATACAGAAGAACTACGGTCCAACCTTGACGGAAGCAGTCGATGTGTTGTTTCCCAGGTTGGGATCAAATGTGGCGGCACTGACGCTGGCGGTGTTGTTCACCAGGATGGTCGCCGGATTCAGGATTTTGACGATGAAGTTGATGCTTTGCGTCGCCAGGACGCCTTCCGTGGCCAGCGTGCAGCTGATGTTGCCGGTACCGCCGGCGGCTGGTGCGGAACAGGTCCACGGTCCTGGACTAATGCTGACGAACCGGCTGTTGGCTGGGACCGCGTCGTTCAGCACCAATTTCTTCGCCAGATACGGGCCGAGATTTTTGACGCTGATGGTGTATTGCATCTGGCGGTTGGTGAGCTTGTTGCTGGTTTGGGAGACGAAAAGATCGGACTTGTTCTGCACCTTGAAGCGGGCTGTTGAGGAGTTGTTGGTACTGTCCGGATCATTCGTGCTGGAAGAAGCGGTACCGGTGTTGTAGATGATGGTTCCGTCGACGACACCATAGTTGAGCGTGGCTTGAAGCGTGATGGTCACGCCGGCGCCGTTGGAAAGCTGAGCGACGCTGAAGCTGGCTCCGCTGGCTGACAAAGTGCACGTTCCTGCGGTGTAGAGACAAGCGGTGAACGTTACGCCCGCAGGCTGCGAGTCATTGAGCGAAATATTGCGAGCGTCGTAAGGTCCGTTGTTGGTGAGCTTCATTGTGTAAGAGAAGGAATCACCGACTTCGATTTGCGCAGCGGAAACGGTCTTGGTGATTGCGAGGTCGGCGCGGTTATGCACGGTGAACGAAGCCGCACCGCTGTTGTTGTTGGCATTGGGATCGGTGGGCGACGAGGCGCCGACACTCGCGGTGTTGGTCACAGTTACGCCGTCGGTCGCGCTGGACTTCAGCGTCGTGGTGATCGTCACTGTCGCGGAAGCGCTGGCCGCAAGGCTTGCGTAAGTCACCGTCACAGCTGCGCCGTCCCACGCGCAGGTGCCGCCGGTCGCCGAGCAGGACACAAACGTAAGTGAGCTCGGCAAAGTATCTGTGATTGCAACACTGTTTGCGTCGTTTGGTCCAGAGTTGCTTGCAATGATCGTGTAAGTGACGGTGTCTCCGGGTTGTGCTGTCGAAGCCGAAACCGTTTTGGTCAGGCTCAGATCCGCCGAAGGCGGCGGAGCCTCATAGGCTCCGATGTCCGAGTGATCGCCTTGTGGACGCGTCACTCCGCGCTGATCGGTACCTAGTGCGGTGCCATCATCGCCGGCGTCCACCGCGGGGCTAGAGCCGTAGTGAATGGCCATGGTCCGAGTATTTCCAGGTGAATTCAGGCTCAAGGCATCCAGGTTCGGATCCGACGTCAGGACGACGCCAGGGCAGCCATTGTTCGAATCGTTCGCAGTGATCAAGTTGCCTGCCGAGTTCGTTCCTCCGTTGCTCGTCGCGACGATGCCCGTCACGATGCACTCTTTCGCGCCATTGTTCGCGATAATTGTGTTGTCGAGCACAAACGTGGCGGACAGGAGGCCCTCCTGAAATACCACAATGCCGCCGCCCGCGCCGCTCGCTGCGCTGCTGGTAATCGTCGAATTTTGAACGGTAAGCGAGCCGTTTAGGGAGAAAATAGCGCCGCCCGAGTCACCACCGTTATCCGCGTTGCCTCCGCCGCCCTGTCCGCGCAAGACCGCATTGTTGTTGAACGTGCTGTTCTGAACAACTACCGTCCCGCCGCCGTTGAAGATGGCGCCGCCTAAGGCCCCGCCTCCGCCACCGGCTTCGTCGGACGCATTACCGCCGAAGGAGCCGCCTTTGCCGTTACTTGATCCTCCACCGCCACCAAATCCACCAACTCCGCCGCAATTCATCGAAGCGCAGTTGGTTCCGGCGCCACCGCCGCCGCCAAACCCGCCGTCGCCTCCATCTCCCGAGCCACCACCGCCGCCACCTCCGATCGCACCTTTGCCGCCGTCCGGGAACAGGAAATTCGTGTCATCTCCACTACCCGAGCCACCGCCACCGCCGCCCGCACATTGGGCGTCATGGCCGTCGTTTACACTGGGGGGAAAAAAGCTCCTCTGATTGCCTCCGTTGCCGCCGCACAGATAGCCACCGGGACCGCCCACGCCGGTGTCGGTACCACTTGCGCCAGCGTAAACCGTTCCGCCACCTCCGCCGCCGGCGCCACCGGTGTAGTCGCCCCCGTTTCCTCTCGAGCCACCACCACCGCCACCAGCACCAGAACCCAAACCTCCATTGCCAGCAAGACCGCCACCACCGCCGCCATCTCCGAGTCCACTCAGGCCGCCGCCAAAGCTGCCATTTCCTCCAACCGCGCCGTTGCTGTCAAACGTGCTGTTCTGAACCGTGAGGGTGGTAGCATCACCGAGGCCGGGGATGGTCCCGACGTAAATGGCACCACCAGCGCCTAGTCCGCCACCGCCCCCGCTAGCGCCATCGCCGCCTTTCACGTGAAAATTCTTTATGTCAACATTTTGCAGGGTCAGATTGCCGGTACCGGAATAAACTCCAGAGGTAATGACACCGGTGAGACTTTCGTAGGTTATTGGGAACGTCGTCGGATTGGCGGCCGGAATCGAGGCCTCGCCAATCGCGAATAACCTGAAATTTTCGGCACTCGACCGCAGCAAAATTGCGCCATTCCCTTGTATGGTGATCTTCTTAAAAATGATCGGCGTGGCCGTTGGTCCGAAGGGATTGTGCGCGTCACCGTCCCAGGACTTGGTGAACGTGTAGGTCGTATTCTGCAGGACGATAGTGTTCCAGTTTCCTGAGAGATCTGCGCACGCTGTCGAATACGTGTGGTCCGGATCCGTTGCATCGAGCGCCACGGCTCCGCCGAACTCCGTCGCGTAAATCGCCTCTTGCAACGAACACGCGGTTCCGAAGGTGTTGCCCTGAGCAGTGGTATTGACCTGGATCTGTGCCGAGCTATGCGGCGCAACTGCCAAGAACAACAATAGTGCGAGAGCAAAGGAACGCAGTCGAAACAGGCGATTGGAAAAGAGTACGAGCATGGTTTCTCCTTTCACGCAAACCAAGTCGGCGTGGGAAGCAAGCCCGCAGAAAAAGAGGAGGACAGGAATCGAGTTCTGGGCTTCTACTAAGAGAATCGGAAATGGAGGGAGAAAGACGACAGGAGAGGGAGAATAAATTCGGGAGTAAGCTTCCGAGCCACGAATGGGAGCGACAGTACTGGAACCGAGGAGAATGGACCGCTAGGGGTGGGCGTGCCCGGCGAGGTGTTGTGTGGCGTCCTTTACAAGTCCGAGAGCACCTTGATAGCGCTGTTGGTCGTAGGCCGAAGATTTACCGATGTCCGTCCAGTGCTGCCATAGATCGGCACTCTTTTCGTATTGAAGTTTCGCGTTTGGCCAATCCGAACGATGAGCGGCGAGATCGCCCAGGACTCTGTGGCAGTCGGCCAAGTCGCGCAAGAAAAGAAGTGTGTTGGGATTCTCCTTCTGAAGAGCGGAAAGGGCTTGTTCGGATTGTTGCAGGTCCTTTTCCGCGCCCGCAGCGTCGCCGAGGACGAGCAACAGGCGTGCTCGTGTGTAGAGGGCAATGCCAAGCACTTCGCGAGCCGGAATGCTGGTGTGGTCGCGATCGACGAGGCGTTGAGCGACCGTCACCCCTGACGTAAGTTCGGTCAACGCACGATCCCTCTTGCCGAGGCGTTGTAAATTTGCGGAGAACCAAATTCGCGCAAAAGTTTGCCAGATGAGGCTGTCGGCGTCCTCCGGGTCGGTTTGTAACGCTGAATTGCCCAGACTCAACGAACGTTCGTAGAGTTTCTCCGCTCGTTGTGGATCGGCGTCACGATAAGCGCTCGCCAACTCCGAGAGAGCTTGGCTCAAGTCAAATCGCGCACGCTGGTCGCGAGCATCAGCCGTCACACGCTGTTCGCACTCGCTCACCAACCTTTGTAACCATTCCACGGCCGCCGAACGGTCACCCAAATTTAAATAATCAGGGTCGCCACTCACTACGCCCAGTCGTTCGATAATGAGTAAACGCTCCCGGTCCCAGTCCGCGTTTGTAGGATCCATAGCAATCGCTTCCTTAAACATCGCAAGAGCTTGCAAAAACGTGTCGCGCGCTCCCGTCAGGTCACCTGTGCCCCACAAGATGTCCGCCTTTTCCCGTGTAAAGAGTTCGGCAAATATCTTGGGTTCCGAGCCCGCTTCTGCATGGGACCACTCCAGCGAAAGCTCCAGGGCGTGTCGCAAGGGTTCAGCGGCGCGGACAGGATCGAAAATTCCATCGATGTCACCCAGATAGCCATAGGCCATGACGCGAAGCCGGTAGTAAGGCTTTCCAGTGAGCTTGGGGAGAGAATCCGCGATCGTGGTCGCGAGCCTGAGATTCTCGCGACCGGCGGCGCGCAGCCCAAGCTGCATCACTTGGACTGACCCCATATCCGAATAGGTGTTGGCAAGAAGTTCCAGCGCTTCGGGAGATTGCCGCACTTTACTGGCAATGACGATCGCCTTTTTGTAACTCTGCAGTGCAGCTTCGGCGTGGCCCAGATTCGAGTATTTGGCGTTCCCCTGGACATTTCCGATCTTCGCGTAAGCTGTGGCGAGCTCCAGTTGCAGGCTGGGATCGTTGCCGCTTTCCTTTGCCAGGCTGTCGAGGTACTCAAGCGAAGTGTTTACCAGCATCTCGCGAGCTTTCGTGGATCCACTGAGATTTTCGATTTCGGGATTCAGGTCGAAGAGGACCGTATGCGCGAGTTTGCGAACCTGCTGAAAACGAGCTTCGGCGCGGCCAGCTTCGCGATTGATCAGGACGATGGCAGCCACGCTTGCAATAACAGCCAAGGCAGCCAACGCGATTCCGAGTTTGTGGCGGCGGGAAAACTTGGTGAAACGATAGGCTACCGTATCCGGTCGGGCTCCGATCGGAAGAACATTTAGAAACCGCTGGAGGTCGTCGGCGACTTCGGCCACGGAGGGATAGCGTTCCGCCGGATTTTTCTTGAGCATTTTGCCGACGATGGTATCGAGGTCGCCGCGCAACTGGCGGCGCAGCTTGTCCGGAGTGGTGGCACGCTGTTCTGCGACGTCGCTGGAGCTTTCCGAAGAGGCTGCGTCGGAAGGACGCGGGGGTTCGGTCTCGACGATGGCCTTTACCAGCTCCGCTGTCGAATGCGTGTGATCACCTGCGGGGTGGCTTCCGGTAAGAAGAAGATAGAGGAGCAGACCCAGTGCGTAGACGTCGGTGGCAGTGGTGATGGCGCCGCCTGTGATTTGCTCCGGGGCGGCGAATTGCGGAGTCAGGGCACCGGCACCTTCCATAGTAAGCTGAGTCGCCATGGCTGCGTCAGCCTTATTCGCAAGGAGTTTGGCAATGCCGAAGTCGAGGAGTTTCACTTGGCCGGAGTCGCTGACAAGCACGTTGGAGGGTTTCATATCGCGGTGCACCACCAAGTTGGCGTGGGCGCGAGCCACGGCGCTCAGCACGTCAAGAAAAAGACGGACCCTTTCAATGATGGGAAGCTTGTGCCGGTCGCAGTATTCGGTGATCGGAACCCCGTGCACATGTTCGAGAACGAGATAAGGCTGGCCGTTTGAAGTGACGCCAGCATCGAGGAGTTCGGCAATATTGGGGTGAGCCAGCTGAGCCAAAATCCTTCCTTCGCGCTTGAAACGCGTCGCTCCACCGCCAGCAGCTACGGCAAAGCGCAACAGCTTTACCGCGACTTGCTTTTCAAATCGGCCATCGCTGCGCTCGGCAAGCCAAACGTCGCCCATGCCTCCTTGACCAATTAGGGCGAGCAGCTTGTAAGCCCCCACGATTTGACCAGCGAGCGGCGCTCCCGCAGACGGATGATCGGGCAGCTGCTCCAGAAAATGTTCTTCGGACAGAATCCGATGATCGTCCAGAAGCTGCTGAAGAAGATCGGCCAGTGCCGGACGCTGCAAGCGGAAGGAGCGAAGCCAGGACTCACGCTCGGTCGCAGGCAGAGCCAGGGCTTCGTCAAGATATCGACTGGCTTCGCGCCATTGCTCCGGCTTTAGCGTGGACATGAAACCTCAACTTTGCAAATCGGCGCGGATTCTTCCATGCAGGTAGATGCGGGCTTTTTCCCAGAGGCGCTGAATCGTGCGCTCGGAGGTGCCCCGCATGGCCGCAATTTCGGCAAAGGTGAATCCGCAGAAAAACTTCAGGTCCACGATTTGGGCCAAAGGCGGATCGACCTCGGCGAGCTCGTCAAGGGCGTGGCTAATGCGGGCGAGCTCCCGGTCGTCGATCGGCTGCTCCAATTGGTCGGGGCTGGAGGTAATTTCAAACTGACTGCCGCGCTTCTGCGCTTGGCGGCGGCGGACGTGATCGATAATTAAGCCGCGCATGACGCGCGCGGCGTACGCCATGAAACGGGGACGGTCCGGGAATGAAGCGCCATCGCGCGGAGCGATTTCAATGTAAGCCTGATGTAGCAAAGTGGTGGGGCTGAGGCTGAGAGGAACACCTTGCCGGGCGAGCTCCCGGGCAGCGAGACGATGCAGTTCGGCATAGAGGACGCTGAAGAGCCTGTCGGCTGCTTTCGAGTCACCACGCTCGGCCGCGTCGATCAAAACTGCCAGAGAAGGCGCATCGTTCTCCATTAGATTGTCCTGGCCCAGACACACGCCTGTGGCGCATGAAGGTTAAAGGTCCCCGGATTGTAACCCGAATAGTGAGGAAGAGAGGGAGCATTCCTGAAGGCAAGTGTCATACGGATTCGGAATAGAAGTGATAGTAATTGCGGCAATCAGGGTTGAATTCGGTGGAACAGTTTGGGCAGCAAGCGCCGGAATGCAGATATTCTTTGATGGAGAGTTCGGTGCGGCAAACGCCGCAAAGGACGGCAGGCTGGTCCCATTCGGCGCCGGTTAGGCCTTTGGATACGACCTGTGACCAATAAAAGAAACGGCTGCACAGACCGTTGGAATGATCAGCCGCCAAGTTGTCTCGTTCTCAATTCTTACACTCCGCTTTTGGCATTTGGCGGCGGTTTTCCCAACCGCCGCCGGGCAGAAATGTCGTACGCATCGAATCACAATGCGAGTTGCAAATTGCAAACCTGTTTGGCAGGCCGGCGCACTCCCTGCAATGCGTCACTTGAGTCGCCGGAATTTCTGGTGGCACTTCTGGTGGCAGTTGG
>CAZQOB010000089.1:0-18910 GCA_964594885.1 uncultured Acidobacteriaceae bacterium | reverse complement strand
GCCAGGTTTCATATTGGCGGCCGTCGCAACAACGAGAGGCGTAGGCGTAGCGTCCAGATCTTCTTCGGGGCGTTCTCGCAGGCGATAACGATCATCCCACTTGTTTGTTTCCACGATGGAATTGTTTCTGTAAGCGAAGCTCATTGCAAGGCGTAATCGAACAGGCCTGATGAGACGAGGATTCTTTCTTCAGTTCGCGCTTTCCGCAAGATAGAGTTGATCCATGCTGCGATTGTAGTCGCTGGCGAATGATTTTCCGTCGGGCGTGATCGAAAGGACAGAACCTTGAACAACACCCACGGGATCTGCAGACGCCACTTGCTTCCAAAGTTGGCTTTGCCCCGTGGCGAAGTCGACGCGCCAAATCGTCTGCTGCCGGGCTATGTAGAAATACTTCCCGTCCGCGCTCCACTGCAAAGGTCCATCTTGTTCCTTAACACTGGGCAGAGGAGAACACTTTCCAGCCTCGAGCTGGCACAAGTTCCATGCGCGGGCCTGCTGGTTAAAGGCAACTACTCGCTTGCCATCGGGCGAGACGGTGACGCCAAGTTTCGCGCCGAAACCTTCCGGCGTCACCGGACGAGGGGCACCGCCTTTGGTGTTTTGAATGTAGAAGCGGGAGCCGCGGCCAGGTTCATTCCCGGCGAATATGAACTGCTGAGAATCAGGCATCCACCCCACTCCCGAATATCGCTCGATGTTTGGATTTTTCAGCGTGCGCGCTTCACCTGGCCCAGTTGGCAGGATTTCGATCTCAGGCGGCTCTTTCAACAACAGGGCCAGCGCCCACGCCCCGTCCGGAGAGATTCCGACCGCTGAGCCCTCTCCGAGCCGGATGACCGGAGAACCATCGGTGTTCCGGAGGCAGACCGAGTAGAGACTGGAAGCGTTGCTAGCTTCGCTGAACAGGATTCGCTTGCCATCGTTCGAAAGACTTGGCGAAAAGGAAGTATCCAGCCAGGACAGATCGCGCTCTTGAGCTCCGTCGATCGAGGCCGCAATCGCGTACCTGATTTGACTGCGAGAGACCAACAACCGGCCGTCTGGAGCAATGTCAAACAGCCTGATCCCTCCGGGTCCTGCCATCTCACTACGAGTGTTACCAGAAAGCGTCGCCGCGAAAACAGCTAGGTCGGAACCGGCTTTCGCTGCGGAGAACCAGACCTCGTCTCCGGCCACCGACCATGCAAGCCCATGCTCCGCTTCCCAACCGGCGGAGAGCACCTTGGCCTTCGAAGCCATGTCGACGACCATCACTTCCCCGCGGTCGTCTCCCACCACCGGATGATGCAAGAACGCCACCATTTTGCCGTCGCGGGAGACGCGCGGTTGGCTGATCTCTCCCGTAGTCTCAAAGAGCGTCTTGCCGATGGGATATTCCAAGCGGTACTTTCCCGCGATCACATGAACGATGGCCATGGACTGGCCGTCGGGCGCCCAATCGGCGGCGGTTACGTCCTGCAGGATTTCCCTGGGCGCGCCACCTCCCATCGGCATGGTGGATAACGTGCCTTGAAATTCGAAATGATCGAGCCGCTGGGTAGCGGTCAAAACGGCAAGCTCGCCCGATGAACTCACGGAGAGAACGACGCTTTGTTTCACATCGACTGGGCGCGATTCAGGGAACTCTTTGGTGGCGACGTAAATCTGCTGAGGCCCGCCATCCCACGCGGCGGTGTACACGACAGTCTTACCATCGGCCGACAGACGCGCCGAATAAACCGTGCCGCGCCCATACGTAATCTGTTGGAAGGCAAGGTTGCGGCGTGGGGTGTTCGTCGCGCTGCGGGCAAGCCATCCCGCGAACGCGGCTGCGGCGACTGCGGCCACGACCGCGACGGCGCGCCGTTTTGCGGTGCGCGGGGTCTCCACGGTGACGATGGCAGCGCTCGATGTGCCCGATAGCGACTCCAATGCAAAGCTTAGATCCGATGCTGACTGGAAGCGCTGCGCGGGTTCCTTCTCCAGGCAGCGATGGATGATGCGATCGAGCCCGGGAGAAATCGCCGGATTCGTCCCGGTTAGTTCCGGCGGATCTTCTTTTAGGATCGCGGTCATGGTCTCAGCAGAGGTGTCGCGCTTGAAGGCGCGCCGACCCGAGACCATTTCGTACAGGATGGCGCCAAGGGCAAAAATGTCCGAACGGTGATCGGTTGCGGCGCCGCGAACCTGCTCGGGAGACATGTACCCGACCGTGCCCATCACCATGCCGGGCTGCGTGCGGACATCGGGCACTGTTGCGCCGCTCATGGTTGCCGCGTGCGCCGGGTGCGACTGGTCCTGCTTTGCCAGCCCGAAATCGAGGATCTTCACGCGACCGTCTTTGGTGCAGAAGATGTTCTCCGGTTTCAGATCGCGATGGACGATCCCTCGGCCGTGCGCCGCCGCGAGTCCATCGGAAATTTGGCGCGCGTAATCTAGGGCTTTGCGAACTGGCAGCGCGCCTTCCTCTAGCTGCTCGCGCAGAGTTCGTCCTTCCAGCAATTCCGAAACGATGTAGGGGCTTCCCTGCTGTGTGCCAATGTCGTGGACCGCGAGGATATTGGGATGGTTCAGTGCCGCAACCGCGCGCGCCTCTTGTTCGAACCGGCGCAAGCGATCCGCATCGCCCGCGAACGATTCCGGCAGGACCTTGACCGCAACCTCTCGTCCGAGACGCGTATCGCGGGCGCGATACACTTCGCCCATTCCGCCAGCACCTAGCGACGATTGGATTTCGTATGGGCCGAGTTTTACTCCAGCGGTCAGGGCCATAGGTGAAGGCGATTATAGCTTCATTTCGCTGGCAAACCTTAGTCAACGAGGGGCGCCCGCCGGCCCCTTCCTACGAAAAGTGGGGTGACTCGATGCCTGATTGTGCGAGACTCAGTGCTTCGCAAGGGCGCGGCAGATCAGCAGCAGCGGTGACCGCAGCCGGATACCCTCGTGTTTTGAAGGCTGCCCCCTGCCAAGCTGGAAAGAAAGGGCGGGCGATGAGCAACCAGGACGCGACGCAGCGTTTGATTACAACCCGCATTCAGGAAAATCTTGCTGTGACGCAGGCCCTCTTGGGCGACCGAAAGTTGCTCGAAACCGTCGCCGAGGTAGGTAAGCGAATGGCTCGCGCCCTGGCCGCGCGCCAGAAAGTATTCTTCTTCGGGAACGGCGGCAGCGCGGCTGACGCGCAGCATCTGGCCGCTGAACTCGTCGGGCGATTCGGGCGCGAGCGGCGCGCCCTCCCTGCCATGGCGCTCACCACTGATACTTCGGCCATCACAGCTGTGGCGAACGATTCCTCGTTCGAAAAGATTTTTGCGCGACAGATCGAGGCGCTGGCCGAGCCGGGCGATGTCGCCGTCGGCATTTCTACCAGCGGCAAATCGCCGAACGTCGTCGCGGCGATTCGAGCTGCGAAGGAGCGCGGATTGGTCACCGTCGGCATGACCGGCGGTTCCGGGGGCGATCTGGCAACCGCGGCGAACTATTGCATTCAGATTCCGTCTGACAACACCGCACGCGTCCAGGAAAAACACATCTTGATCGGGCATCTTCTCTGCGAAATCGTCGAAAGTGAACTTTTTCCCGAGAGCGCGAAGTAGCGAGCCTTCCACGGAAGGCACCTTCGGTTGCGCGGCTGCTTGCTTGACGTTACAGTGTGTCCGCTAGAACCTTGAGAACAATGGATAGGAAAAAAATCCGGATTGCATTAATCGTGGGATTCCTTATGACGCAATCAAGTACACAACTCGCGTTCGCGCAAGACCGCGGCCAGGCCCGCTCGATGGTGATTTCACAGACGGGAATTGTCGCGTCAGAGTCCCCGCTCGCGTCGAAAGCGGGCGCCGCGATCTTGGAGCGGGGCGGCAACGCCGTGGACGCGGCGATCGCAGCGCACGCCGTGATGACGGTTGTGGCGCCGATGTGGAACGGCATCGGCGGCGATTTGTTTGCAATCGTCTATGACGCGAAGGCTGGAAAATATTACGGCTTGAACGCCAGCGGCTGGGCGCCAGCCGCGCAATCCGTCGAGCGCCTTCGCCAAAAAGGGCTGCGCGAAATGCCCGCGTACGGAATTGAGCCGGTCACGGTGCCAGGCGCGGTCGACGGATGGCAGAAAATGCTCGACCGCTTCGGCAAAAAGAAAATGAATGAAGTGCTGGCCCCCGCGATTCAAGTCGCCGAAGACGGATACCCGGTGACGGAATGGATCGCGCTGCACTTTGCGGCGAACGTGGATCTTCTGCGCGACAACGAGGTTGCGGCGCGCACGTTTCTCATTTCGGACCGAGCGCCGCGCACCGGGGAAATCTTGCGCAATCCCGATCTTGCCTGGTCGCTGCGCCAGATTGGTCAAGGGGGCCGCGACGCATTCTACAAAGGCGAAATTACGAAGCGCATTCTGACTCTTTCCGCGCGGCACGGCGGCGCGCTCGCCGCAACGGATTTCGCCGATTACTCCAGCGAATGGGTTGAGCCAATCTCGACCACCTATCGTGGTTGGGCTGTGTACGAAATGCCGCCAAACGTGCAGGGGATCGGCGCGCTGGAAATGCTCAACATCATGGAGCAATTCGACCTGCACCAGTACGGGCTGAATTCTGCGCGAGCGCTGCACGTGCAGATCGAGGCGAAAAAACTGGCTTACGCCGACGTGCTGCGCTACATCGGCGATCCGAAATCGGTGAAGGTGCCGGTGAGCGGCATGCTCTCCAAGGAATACGCCGCCCGGCGTGCAAAGCTGATCGACATGGACCACGCCAATTGCGAAGTGGGCCCCGGCACGCCGGTTCCGGACGCGGGAGACACCATATACCTGAGCGTCGTCGATCGCGAAGGCAACATGGTTTCGTTCATCGAATCGAACTACGAGGAATTTGGTTCCGGGTTAGTCGCCGAAGGCACGGGGTTTCCGCTGCACGATCGCGGCGCGCTGTTCAGCCTCGATCCGGCATCTCCAAATGCCATCGCGGGACACAAGCGGCCGCTACACACGATCATTCCGGCGTTCATGGAAAAGGATCAGGTGCGGATCGCGTTCGGCATCATGGGCGGGTGGAACCAGGCGCAGGCACACGCACAGTTTGTTTCGCACATCGTGGATTTTGGCCAGAACATTCAGGCCGCGCTAGAAACAGCACGGTTCACAAAGCGTTCCTTTAGCGGGTGCAATGTGGATCTTGAGAACCGGGTCCCGGGCAGCGCCAAGGCTGAGCTGGAAGCCAAAGGTCACAAAGTCACAATGCATGGCGGATATTCGGACTTGTTCGGCGGTGGTCAGGCCGTGATGCGCGACTATGCCGCAGGAGTGAATTACGGCGCGTCTGATCCGCGCAAGGACGGCGCAGCGATTCCAGAGTTGGCGATCAAGAATTGGGGCAGTAAGTAGGACAGGCCTGCCGGTCGGGAGGCTTCAGCCCGCCGGGTTTGGTTTTCCTTCTCTGCGGAATCTCCTGGAACGTGCAAACAAAACCGACAGACTGAAGTCTGTCCTACTCACACCTTCTGCAGGGTTTCCAGCTTTTGGCCGGTGGCTTTTTCGATGTCGGCGTGGAGGCTGTTGCCGTGGGCGTCCATCGTAACAATGGCGGCGAAATTCTTCACGCGCAGGCGCCACATCGCCTCTGGGATGCCGAACTCCATGAGCTCGACTCCCAGGACTTTTTCAACGGTGCGCGCATAATATTGCGCCGCGCCGCCGATGGCGTTCAAATACACCGCGCCGTATTCCTTTAGCGCCGCTGAAGTTTTCGCGCCCATTCCGCCCTTGCCGATCACGGCGCGCACGCCGTATTTCTTAATGACGTCGGCCTGGTAAGGCTCCTCGCGGCTGCTGGTGGTGGGCCCTGCGGCCTTGACGACCCACTCGCTGCCTTGCCTCAACATGACGGGGCCGCAGTGATAGAGCACCGCACCGTGCAAATCGACAGGGGGCGGATTCTTCATCAGATAGGCGTGGACATTGTCGCGTCCGGTGAAGACTTCGCCGTTGACGAGAACGAGGTCGCCGACTTTCAGGGCGCGCACGTGCGCTTCGCTGAGCGGCGCGGTCAGCACGACTTCACGGCCCGTTAGTTTGAAACCGGAGCCGCGCGCCATGCGCTCGACGGGGCGCGAAGGATCGCGGTACAGCCATTTGGTGATCGCGCCGCTTGCGGCGTCAAGACGCACGCCCAGGCGGCGAAACGCCCAGCATTCGTACGCCACCGAGATGAAAAAACTCGCCGGCAGGCGATTGGCCGCCGCGATTTTGCATCCGATCAGCGAGGATTTCCCTCCAAAGCCCATCGCGCCCACACCGATCTTGTTGGCTTCCTCCATGATTTCCGCTTCCAGCTTGGCCAGCATGGGGTTCGGATTGACGTCCTCGATCGTGCGGAAGAGTTGCTCCTTCGCCAGTTCGTAGCCGTGCGCTCGATCGCTGCCGACGCAGACGCCGACCGCGCCTGGCGCGCAGCCCTGCCCTTGCGCCTGCCACACGGCGTGCAGAATGCACTTGCGCACGCCTTCGATGTTGCGATCGGCGCGGCCCATGTGATCGAGATCGCAGGGCAGCGAATACTGGATGTTCTTGTTCTCGCAGCCGCCGCCCTTGAGGATCAGCTTGACCTCGATGTCATTCTCCTCCCACTGCTCGAAATGAACGACGGGCGTTTCCTCGCCGAGGTTGTTGCCGCTGTTCTTGCCGGTGAGCGAATCGACGGAGTTTGGGCGAAGCTTGCCGAGCCTTGTGGCTTCCGCGACCGCCTCCAGAATCGCCTTTCTGATGCGAATTTGATTCACGCCCACGGGCGTGTGGACCACAAATGTCGGCATGCCGGTGTCCTGGCAGATCGGACCGGAATCGTCGCTCGCCATGTCGATGTTGGTAAGGATGATGTCGAAAGCCTGCGAAGACTGCGTACCGGGCGTTTCTTCGTTGGCCGCGATCGACATCGCGGCGCGCACGTCGGGAGGCAGGTTGGTGGACGTCTGGGTGATTAATTCGAGCAAGCTGCCAGCAAGGAATTCCATCTCACAACCCCCAAGCCCTATTTTACACGCTTCGGTGAGGGCGGGACGAAAGATCGAAGTGGCTCAGGCTTTCAGCCTGCGGGGGTTCGTCCTTGCAAGGACCAAGACCCACAGGCTGAAGCCTGCGCCACCCTTTAGTCGTGAGGGTCCGGCCTAAAAATCTTTTGACCAGACGAGGGAGAGGCGGAAATCGCCATAGCGCGGGCCGTATGGATTCGTTCGATCATGAATCGTGTAGAAGCCGCGCACGTATTCCGCTTCGAGCACCAGGCTCGGGACGCTTCGCAACGGCGCGACGCGCAGCATTGGTCCCACCTCGACGATGTTGTTGTAGAAGTTGCCCTTCGAGTCCTTCACTAAATTGAGCGCGCCGAGCAACGCCACGGGTAGGCGCGATAGCGGCAAGCGGATCCCTTCGCGAAGCTGCGCGGAGCCAATCACGTTGCGATTGTAGCGGCTATAGTAGCCTCCATCGGCGTATGCGCTTCCCATTAACCTTGGCGCGCCCGCAGCGTTCGGGGAGGGAACAAGACTAGCCCCCCACGACCGGAACCAGAGCAATCCCGCACGATAGTCAGGCGGGGCTGTTGGCCCTGCCCCGACGAGATTCAGCGCCGTGCCCGCTTCGGCGTAAACCACGGCGCCGGTGTGCGCGACCGCGCTTTGAATTCCGATGGAGAAGACGGCCGAATTGTCGGAATAAATCTGCGGAAGCGTTCCCGATCGAGAGCGGATGTCGCGGCTGAAACGTAGCCCAACGTACGGCTGGAAATACCGGCTAAGCTGCCATCCAATTTTTGCGTTGGTTGGATTGGTCTCATTCGAGAAGCGCGACTGGTAAAATGGCGCAGCGTAGACGGAAGCAAACCAATGCTTCGCGTCGCGTCGCCCCTGTTGAAGGGCCGCTTTGGCCTGCACTGCGATCGCCGGATCGGGGCTCGCGCTGGCCTCCGTAAACATGATTTCTGCCTGGGTTGAATTTCCGGCGGCGGAATACAAGTATCCCAGTTGGAGGGTTGTGGCAGCGTCCGAAGGATCATCCGTGTGAACGGATTCAAACGTTCGGATCGCTTCAGCCGTTCGATTCGCGGTGAGTAGGTCATAGCCCGTCTGCTTGCGGGATTGCAGATCTGCGGTCCGCAAATCCGCTAACGCCGCGCGCGCCTGCCCCGCCAGGGCTTCGTCCGGGCCGCCGGCGACGATTTCAAAATATTTTGTCGCCGCACCGACGCGGTGCAGCTGTTCGAAAATGTATCCGAGCTGCAGCGCCGCGCCAAAGTTCTTGGGATCGACTGTGAACGTGCGTTCGAATTCCGACGCGGCTTCTTCGACTGCGCCGGCGGATAGGGATGCGTAGGCGAGATCGTTCTGCCAGCTCAGATTCGCGGGATCCGATGCAAGGGCTTTTCGGAAATCCAGGACCGCGGCCGAATATTCCTTTGCGTCGACCTCGCGGTACGCTCGCTCCGCGGCGGCGGTCCCCTGCGAACTATCGGGCTGCTGCGGAATTGCGTAAGTCTTCGGCGTGGCGGCTAACAAGCCCGCGCAAATGCACAAAGATCGTATCCATCGTTTCGCTTTTCGCGGCGTGGTGAACTGGCGTAGTAGGCGATGCATTTTTTACCTTCAATCTGCTGGTGCTTTCGGGGCTTGCTTTCGAAGAGCGTCGGCCAGCGTTTCCGCTGAAATCAGGCCAAGGTCCTGCAAAGTCTCTCCCAGCTTCCGCCCGGAATTTCTGTGCGAACGTATAGCGCGCTCGAGATTCGCTCGACTGATTGCGCCCGCTTCGACGAGAAGCTCGCCAAGCAGGGGCCCGGCGTGGCCCTCGCTCGACAGATAGGCGCGCGCGATGGCGAAGCGCAGATGCGACTCACTCACGAGGCGCAAGGACACGGCGCAGCCCATGCGTTCCTCGAGCTTCTTTTTCAAGTCGGGGATTGCGGGGTCCGCGCAGGCGAATTCGACGCTTCCGTTCGAGGGGTGAATCGGCAGGGCGAGCAGCTCTTCCGCGGAGGACCGCGGGAATCGCCGCAGTGATTCCATGTCAATCGCACGCGGATCGATCTCCCCTGAGGCCATGCCGAACTGCCGACCCAGCACGGCTAGCAAATCTTCCTCGGAGATGTATCCCAATTGGAGAAGAACCTCGCCCAGCTTGACGCCTTCCTTCTGTTGGGCCAGCAGCGCGGTGCGAAGCTGGGCCAGCGTGATCAGCCGATTCGCAAGCAGCAGGTCGCCGAGTCGCCGGCGGTACTCTCTGAGCTCGTCGGAAGTCGGAAAAGCGTGAGATGTTTTTTTCCACTCCACGCGTCTGCCGTATCGTTCGGCTTGGAAAAACTGGGCCGCGGCTTCCGCGGTTGCCGCAAAGTTGATGGCGTTGCCGATGATCGAGCGCGGAATGGAAAGAAACGCCTGCCACCACCCGGAGATTCGAACAACGGCCACGAATCGCTGCACCAGGCGATGCACCATTAAAAATGTGTCGGCCAGAATGACGTCCCACACCCAATCGGACTCGACGAGACTCGGCGAGCCACTGGGGCCGTACAGAACGATATTGAACAGCCAATAGAGCAGGACGGCATATCCGAGCGCGTTCACAACATTGGTGAAGAGCGCCTTGCGGTCCCGATAAAGCATGTACCGGATCCAAAAGCCGGGAGGCCAGCCAATGTTTTTCCAGCCTTGAAGCGAAATACCCAAAACCCACCGCGACTTTTGCCGCACTGCAAGGTGGAACCGGTCAGGAAAAAATTCGCGAACAGCGACGCGCTCGCGCACCCGGCGCACGACCTTGCGCTTGTTCCGCCAGCCGCGAAGGACGGTCTGCGTGCGGGCTATGGTGAAGTGCGCCAGGATTCCTGTGCGCTTCAGGCGGAAGAAGCTGGCGCCAAACTCGTAGTCTTCGGTGAGGCTATTGATGTTGAAGAGCTGATTCTTGCGCTCGGCGGCCAGCTGATCCAGCACCGCGCGGCTAACGGCCGTTCCGACGCCGGCCGAGGGAATGATCTTGGCCAGACGCTCGCGCACGAGCAGATCCTTCAAGTGATTTTCGGCAAACTCATCGAGGTAAGTGCCGGCGGTCCAGCAATAGGCTGGGCGTTCGAGCGGAATTACAGGGAGCTGCACCATGTCCTTCCGCGGGATCAGCCAGTTGAACAGCTTCAGCTCAAGCGGATGCACGATGTCTTCCGAGTCGTGCAGGACCACAATCTCGTAACGGATATCCTTTTCCTGCTCGGCAACCAGCATCCCCTGGAATACCCAGTTGAGACAGTCCGCTTTGTTGGTCGGCCCCGGATGCGGGCAAACGATCATTTGTACCTGCGGGAACTTCGCTCGCACCGATTCGATTGCGTCCTGCGTGGGTTTGTCGTTCGGATAGGCGCCGACGAAGATGTCGTAATTCTGGTAGGTGATGCTCTCGAGGGTATGCAGCAGCATCCTGTCGATGACTTCATGTTCATGCCAGGCCGGGATCCAGACTGCAGTCCATTTCTCGGGAATGGAGGAAAGCGCCTGCTGGCGAACCTGGCGGATTTTGTGGTGGAGGAATATTTTGCGGTAGAGCAGCCTGATCCAGTAGTAGGCATCGATGAAGAAATCATCGATGCCGCTCACCAGAAAGGTGACGGCGACAATGGCGGTCAACACGACGAAGAAATTTTGGATCACTACAGTGACTCCAGGGCCGAGGCAATCCTCTCGGCAGCGTGCCCATCGCCGTAAGGGTTTGCCGCACGGGCCATTCGCAGGTGCTCTGAGGGATCATCGAGCAGGCAGCGGGTCTCTGACACGATTCGCTGCGTGTCGCTGCCGACGAGCTTGACGTTTCCCGATTCGACGCCTTCCGGACGCTCCGTGACTTCACGAAGAACGAGCGCTGGGACGCCGAGCGCGGGCGCTTCTTCTTGAATGCCTCCTGAGTCCGTCAACACCACGTACGATCGCTTCATCAGCTGCACGAGGGAGAGATAGTCGATGGGCGGGAGCAGACAAACGTTTTGAACTTTACCGAGAAGGCGGTGAACGGGCTCCAAGATGTTCGGGTTTTTGTGAACCGGATACATGATCCGCACATCCGGGTAGGTTTCCGCCAGCGTGCGCAGCGCGTGACAGATGCGATTGATTGGCTCGCCGAAATTTTCCCGGCGATGCGCGGTAACGAGGATGAGCCTCGTATCTCGCGATTTCAGGAAACCGGCGGATTCACCGAGTGTTTCAGAATCCCACGGCAGGCAGCGGATGCGCTGCAGCGCGTCGATGATCGTATTGCCGGTCACTTTCACGCGAGATTCCGGCACGCCCTCGCGCAGCAAATTCTGCTTCGACTGTTCGGTTGGAGCGAAGTGCATGTCCGCAACGATTCCAGCGATGCGGCGGTTGATTTCCTCCGGAAAGGGCTGCCACTTATCGTGGCTGCGCAAACCGGCCTCCACGTGGGCGACCTTGGCGCGGTGATAGAAAGCGCAGAGCGCGGCGATGGCTGCGGTCGTCGTGTCTCCTTGGACGATCACCCAATCGGGCTTTTCCGATTCAAAAATAGGCGCCAGTCTTAAGAGAACCGACGCGGCTAAGTCCGGCAGCGCCTGGTCTTTTTTCATGAGATTCAAGTCATGATCCGGAGCAATTCCGAATGGTTCGAGCACCTGATCCAGCATGTCGCGGTGCTGAGCCGTCACGCAGACTTTGGAAGCAATTCGCGGCCGGCGGCGCAGCTCGCGGATGACCGGCGCCAGCTTGATTGCTTCGGGGCGAGTGCCAAAAACGGTGAGAATTCGAATCGTCTTGCGGTCAGAAATTCGGAGGGCGGGACGCACGGGCGCATCGACCATGACAGTCCCTGGCCTTTGGCCATTTGCACGCGGCCGATGCATTCGTCGCTCTCCCTGAGGACACACGCATGGCATCTCCTTGCCGAGCCCTGCGTATCCGCGCCTTTCCGGTTGCTTGTAGCAATTTGCGCGCCAACCACGAAGTGAGGCAATTCCCGCAAAATTAAGGAGTTAAGCGAGGCAACCCGGAGACTTAGTAGTCCTATAGCTGTTCCGCGATGAGCGTAGTGTGCCGAATCAGTGCAAAAGATTTGAGATAATTAAGAATAGATGTCCCAATTTTGGCGGATTTTTTCCACTTGGCCTATTTCTCCCAGATCCAGGTGGGATTTTTCCAACCTTCGAGGCCATAGTCCGACATGCATTGGTCAGCGAGGGCGATGCATTGGTCCAAGATTCCGTTCTTGCGCGCACCCGTCAGAATGTCGAGGCGAATCTGTTCGTGATTGCCGGAATAGTTGATCTCGTAGAGCTCGTGGCGAGCGCCAAATTCCGTGCCAATCGCGTCCCAAATGAGTTTGAAGAGCTTGATGCGGTGTTCGGCGGAGGAAGCCGAGCCACGATAGTACCTTTCGATCAACGGCTGGAGATCGGGATTGAGGAAATCCTTGTAGCTCGAAGGGAAAACGAGCAGGCTGCCAGCAAGATTTGTTTCAAAGATGTGGCGGACCGCCGGCCAACTCTGCGTGCAGAACAGGCGGATGGTGTAGGCGTATTCTGACTTCGGCACGACCGTGCCGCCCGGCGCGCTCTCAGGGTCGAGGCACATCGCCGTGGTCATCCCCCAAAGCAAGTTCCTCCATCCGATGATTTCGCCGAGAGCCGCCTGAACGCCGCGGAACGCGTCCGTTCCGTTGGTTGCGATGCCCTTGGTGAAAAGGCCAACCATGAGATCAAGCTTCACCGCAAGCCGCGAGGAAGATTGAAGCGTGTATCGATTGACAAAGCGGGAATGGTGGTAGAAACCGTTAGCCCTTTGAGGGTCGCGGTAGACGAGAACGTTCTCCCAGGGAATAAACGCATTGTCGAAGAGCAGCACTGCGTCGTTTTCATCGAATCGGCTCGATAGCGGATGGTCAAAAGGACTCTGGGCGTTCTTTTCGTACGAGCTCCGGCAAATCAGTTTCGTGCCGGGGGTATCCATCGGGGCGATGAACACCAGCGCGAAGTCCTTGGCCTTTTCTTGATCCAGGGTAACGGCGCTATTTTGCGCTATGAATGTCGCATGCGTCAGGGCAGAGCCCGTGCCCAGCATTTTGGCACCGCTGACGATGATGCCGTTGTCCTTCTCTTTGACCACGTGCACGAAAACATCCGCAACCTCATGCACGGGGCGGTTTCGGTCGATCGGGGGATTGATGAGGCAGTGATTGAGAAACAGGCACTGCGACGAATATCGTGTGTACCAATGTCGCGCGCTGCCATCGAATGGCGCGTAGTACTCCGGCTCAGAAGCAAGGCTGCCCATGAGCGCTGCCTTATATTCCGGCGTGCGCCCCATGAAGCCATAGCTCATGCGCGACCAAGTGATGATGGCTTCACGCGCCTCCCGCAACTCTTGCGCCGAATAGCTGGGCTTGAAGAATTTGTGCGTGCGCGTGCCCGCGCGGTCAGGACCAGTGAGCGCGTCCCGGTACCGTGGATCGTGCAGCGCGTCGTACAAGCGCGCGATGGACCGGCAGGCATTGCGGAAGCCGGGGTGCTGCGTCACGTCGCGGACGCGCTCGCCGTAGATGTAAATTTCCCGCGCGTCCTGCAGGCTGGCGAGATAGCGCGCCCCGTCGAAGATTGGATCGGTCGTGGGGACGGTTTGCGGAGGGGTACCGCTTGCAGGGGCGTTTGACATAGGAAAATTCCTCCGCGTTCCGTTGCCCGCGGTTATCTGAGTTGCGGGATTGGGAAGAGAAGTTCCGTTCGTACAGGTAATAAATGGAATGGCGCCCTGAGTCAAGAAGGGATCAAAAATCAAGATCCGGGCGACGCGTCTTTTTTGGGCTTCAATCCGACCATGCGCTTAAATGACCGGCCGAGCAGTACAGGATGGTCGAGCGGAAAGATCACGCCGCCGACCGCATAGACTCCGCCCCCATTTCGCACCGCGGGGCCGGCGCCGAAATTTCTGCCGACGCGGATGGCCCAGCGCGGACCATTTTTCACGATCGCACGGTCAGTTGATACGCCAAGGCCCCAGAGCAGATGCGTCTTGTTGTCGAGCTCCGTGTAGGAAGCGCCGCCACCGACGGGGATAGCGATATGCACGTGCTCCCGTTGGTGCGAGAACTGAGCAAACGGTGAGATGAGAAAACCCTTCCACTGTGGGAGATGTGTCGTGACACACGCGCCGGAGGAGCTGTCCCACTGCTGCACGAGGCCATCGTCCGTTGCGCTCTCTGCGCGGGATTGGGCGGCGAAAGCGCAGAGTCCGAGCCAGCGAACTGGATTGATCTCGAGATAGACGCTCGACCCCGCCGCGTCACCGGTTCTTCCGAATAGGAACCCCACTCTCACCATCGAGACCCGGTCCTTGACGGGGGGCACGGGCTTTTGCGCCAGGGCCGCGGGATCGAAAACAACCAGACATACGAAAAGCGCCGATACAATTGCGGTCGATGTTCTCAAGGCCGAACCTCGGGAAAGGGATTCTCAACAGGTCAGGAGACGGAACGTTGAGACGAGAAGTCCGCCCGAGTTCGCTGAAACAAAGAGTCTTCATTGCCCCGTTGATTGCCGGAAGGGTGACGGCATCCGGAACGCTGCATTAGCGCGCGGCTGTCCGAGCATTTGTCGAACCAGGGAACGCCGGAAAATAACTGCTGCTAGTGCCGTCACTTCGAGCCCACCAAAATCGAGTGTGAAAAACGGCGGCACAATTCGTTGGCAGAGAAATTCCAGGAGTATGCAAGCTGAATGCAGAGTTCACATTCGCGTGAGAGTGCTGAGAGGTGTTTCAAAGTGGAACAGTTCTTGTTTTGTCGCTCGGTATTCGATTTTGGTTTTCAGATTTCTCGTACGCAGAGAGTGGAATCGCTTCAACTGCTCGGACTGGAAAATTTGTTTGCATCGTTTTCTGCTTGCTCCGTCAGCCGGCGCTCGGGCAGGAAATAGAGCACGGGAATCAGGACGAAGACCCCGAAGGCCAGGTAGACGGATATGTAGGCGAGAGGCACCGAGGCCGCATAGAGCACTGTCGAGTACGCGCTCTTGCGAAGCATGCCCAAGTGGTACGCGGCCATCTCAGCGTCGGGAACGCGATGCAGATTCACGGATTGGCGCAACCAAGTGAAAGCTGCCCCGTTGCACGTTAACACTGCTCCGTAAAGCGCGACGGCAAAGGGAACCCTGGAGTTCATTCCGAGGTAGCGGGTAACGAACGGAATCAACGACATCCAGAACAAGAGAATATTGTTGGCCCACAGCAAGCGCGCACTAGGTCGCTTCGCCTGATACAACAAATGATGGTGGTTCACCCACATAATGGCCACCACCACAAAGCTGAGGAGATAACTCAGAAGGACCGGCGCAATCTTAACCAGCGCTGCGAGATTCGCCTCGCGCGGCACTTGCAGTTCGAGCACCATGATGGTGATGATGATCGCAATAACGCCGTCGCTGAAGGCTTGCACTCGCCCCGTGCCCATGTGTCTCTCCTAGAAAAGCGAAGACATGGAGACCGTGGTCCGAAGATGTCTTGTTGAGGACGCGCCGCCCCGCATCCGCCGCTCCGAAGCGGTGTATACTACGCGCCACATCATAAGCGGGAGACTCCGATTCATGCAAAAATCCGTGGCGTACAGCTTGCGTGTGTTGTTCCTGGCTGTCGTGCTGCTTGGCCTACCGGCATATTGCGCGGCGAACACCTCCAACCATCAGGCGGATGCAATCCAAACGTCGCGCGGAGAGCTTCGCCTGACGCCGATCTATCACGGTAGTGTGATGCTCGAGTTTGGCGGAAAGGTGATTCACGTCGACCCGTGGAGCCAGGGCGATTTCACGGGGTTTCCGCCGGCTGATTTGATTGTAATTACGCACACCCACGCCGACCATCTGGATCGCGCCATGGTCGACAAACTGAAAAAGCCTGAGACCATCATTGTCGCGCCGCCCGCCGTCATCGATACGTTGAACTGCGCTCCGGCCTGCGGCGTGGCCGAGGCCATCAGCGATTCCGAAAAACGGACAGTCATGGGAATCGACTTCGAAGGCGTCCCCATGTACAACCTGGTGTTCGGATCGGGGCCGGGCAAGCCGTACCACCACAAGGGAATCGGAAGCGGCTACGTTTTGAATTTCGGCGACACGCGCGTTTATTTTTCCGGCGACACGGAATGCACGCCGGAAATGAAAGGGCTGAAGAACATCTCGGTCGCGTTCCTGGCAATGAATCCGCCGCGCACGGAAACCACGCTCGAAGCGGCGGAGTGCGCAAAAGCGTTCAAACCGAAAATCGTGTACCCCTACCACTATCGCGGTTCCAAGCTGGACGAATTCGCGGATGCTCTCAAAGGCACGCCCGGAGTGGAAGTGCGGATCCGGAAGCTCGAAGCCGAGCCCTGAAAAGCTGGCAGCTGCCCGCCTGCTCGTTGCTCAAGCGCAAATCAGAACGGTGCTGGTCACCCTTACACGATAAGCTCATGGTGTCTTTGGATCGCTGTCGTGCGGCTCGAAATCCGCCGCATTCCACTCCGCAAGAGTCGTTTCTTATGTGTACTTGGCTGGAGTCTGGTTTTATACTAGTGAGCACCCCCGAAAGAAGTTGATTTCTGATTCCGCCGGAGTCAGCCGGGCATAGGCCGTTGCATTCTGTTTTGCGATACTCCGCGCGATGAGGGTTTCCCTGGTGTTGCCCGCCCACCGACGGCCCGTACAGATTGCTCTTATACTCCTAGCGACCGCTGGAATCGGGTTTCCGACGAAATCTGTCGGCCAAGATCTCGCGCGCCCCCTCGCTACACGCGCCATCGACGAATCGAAGGTGGTCACGTTTCCGGGATCGGCGCACCCGCTCGCACAGGGCCGCTTCGACCAGGGGCGTGTGGCCGATTCGTTCGTTGCCGATCGCATGCTATTGATGCTCAACCGGCCTGCGGAACGCGAAGCGGCTCTCCGCCAATTTCTCATTGACGCGCATCGCCCCGGATCGTCCAAGTTTCACAAATGGGTTACGCCAGAGCAGTTCGGCGAGTTGTTTGGGCCTGCCGACTCCGATATTCAAACCGCAACGCGATGGCTTTCCTCCCACGGATTCCACGTACGTAGGGTGACAAAGAGTAAGAACCTGATCGAATTCTCCGGGAGCGCAGGGAACGTGAAGGAGGCGTTCCATTCCGAGATCCATCAGTACCGCGTAAACAACGAGACTCACCACGCGAACGCGGCGAATTTGGCGATCCCCGAAGCTCTTGCGCCTTTGGTTCGTGGCGTTTCCCCGATCCATGATTTCCGTTTGAAACCCTATGTTCGATCCGTTGGACCGGCCTCGTACTCGCGTAAGATGGGAAAGGCAACTCCGCTCGCGTCAAGCCCTAATGGCTTGGGGACCGATTTCACGATTGCGGGGGGCTTTTTTGCCATTGCTCCCGAGGATTTCGCCACGCAGTACAACCTGACTCCGCTCTATCAATCCGGAGTAAAGGGTTCGGGCCAGACTATAGGCATCATTGGTGGATCGAACATCGATTTGAGCCTCACGAACGCCTACCGCCAACTTTTCCACTTGTCCGGCAATAGTCCTCAGATTGTGATCGACGGCGGTGACCCGGGCATCGGCCCTCTGCCCGGCTCAGACCTCGAGGCGTACCTTGATGTGGAACTCAGTGGCGCCGTGGCGCCAGACGCGACGGTGAATCTCTACATCTCCGATGGCAGCGACGTGCAGGATCCCGTCAACCTGGCGACAATTCGGGCGATTGAAGACAATCAGGCGTCGGTGCTGAGCCTCAGCCTGGGCGCTTGCGAGGCTGTGCTCGGCCCTTTTGGAAACCAGCTCTGGGCCAGCCTATGGGAACAAGCCGCGGCGCAAGGGCAAACCGTCCTTGTCAGTTCGGGCGACACGGGGTCGGCCGGCTGCGGCTCCGCCGGAGAAACCGACGCCACTCAAGGCTTGGCCGTTAGCGGAATTGCTTCAACGCCGTGGAATGTCGCAGTGGGAGGAACCGATTTCTTTTATCCAAACTATGCCAATGGCGCGTCCAGCGCGGACCCGTTCTGGCAACAGACCAACGACTCCAGCAATGGATCGCTAATCGCTCCGCTTCCCGAGCAGGCTTGGGATGTGCCATTTGGCTTGAACATCTTCCAATCTGTGGAGTCCCTTAATTCCATTGAGGCAGCCGGAGGCGGCGCTAGCAGTTGCGTTCAATCCACAACTGATTCCACTGGCCATACCGTTTGCCTTGCCGGATATCCCAAGCCGGGCTGGCAAACGGCGTCAGGAGTGCCCAGCGACGGTGTCCGCGACCTGCCGGACGTTTCGCTCTTCGCAGCTGATGGTTGGAATTTGAGCACGTATGCAATCTGCGCCGAAGCCGGGGATTGCGCCGCAGCGTCCGGCAACCAGCCCCAGGTTACGCTCGTCGGAGGCACATCTGCTTCGGCACCGGCAATGGCCGGGATCATGGCGCTGGTCAATGAGAAATTCGGCCGGCAGGGCCAGGCCGATTTCACTTTGTACGCGCTGGCACGAAATAATGCGGCTGTCTTTCACGACATCGTCAAGGGGACAAACAACGTTCCTTGCAGGCAAGGAACCACGAATTGTTCGCTCGACACGAATGGGGACGGTCGGTACTCGCTGCAACAGTATCCTGCCGGCCCTGGCTACGATCTTGCGACCGGTCTCGGTTCGGTCGACGCTAACGCGCTGGTGACCGATTGGAACAGCACGTCTTTCGTGGGCACTACAACGACGCTTTCGCTCTCGCCTTCCTCCGTTGTTCACGGAACTCCTGTCACGTTTACTGCCACTGTGGCCGCTACTTCCGGCTCTGGCACCCCCACGGGCGATGTCGCCATCAGCACAACCAGCGGCTTTCCTCTCCAGCGCAACGAATTGATACCCCTTGCGAATGGAACTGCCAGCAAGGGTG
>CAZQOB010000088.1:8317-19010 GCA_964594885.1 uncultured Acidobacteriaceae bacterium | reverse complement strand
CGCGTGCTGCCGAACGGCCACGGTAGGTAATGACATTTGCGGTCATGGCGGCGCCGAGCTGGCCATAACGCTCGTAAACGTACTGAATCGCTTTTTCCCGCTGATCGCCGCTGGGAAGATCGAGATCGATGTCCGGCCATTCGCCGCGCTCTTCGGAAAGGAATCGTTCGAAGAGCAGTTCCATGCCGACAGGATCGACAGCCGTGATCCCCAGCGAATAGCAAACGGCGCTGTTCGCCGCCGAGCCTCGTCCTTGCACGAGGATGTTTTTTTCGCGGCAGAAACGAACTATGTCCCAAACGATGAGGAAATAACCGGCCAGGTTTAATTTCTCGATGAGGGCTAGTTCGCGCTGTATCTGCCGTTCGGCGCGTTCGAACAGTTTTTCATCGCCTTTCGCCGCGTAACGCTGAAGAAGGCCTTCCTCGGTACGTTTTCTCAGGAAGGAATCCATCGTTTCGCCGAGCGGCACGGGGTATCTGGGAAATTCGTAACCTAAGTTAGCGAGTGTGTATTCGAGGCGCGCCGAGAGTTCGCCGGTGTTCGAAATCGCCTGCGGCAAATCGGAAAACAGCTGAGTCATCTCTGCCGCAGAGCGGAGATGACGCTCGTCGTTTCGCTCCAGTAATCGTCCCGCGGTTTCGAGTTGGCAGTGGTTGCGAATGCAGGTAAACACGTCGAGGATTTCACGGCCCTGGGAATGCGCGTAGCGGACCCCATTGGTCGCCAGGAGAGGCAGATTTAGCGCTTCGGCCATGCGGACTGCAGCTTGGTTTCGAATCTCCTCGACTGGATCGAAGTGCCGCTGCACCTCGACATAGACATTTCGCTTCCCAAAAATCGCGAGCAGCTTTTCGATGTTTCGCCGGGCTTTTTCATGTTCTCCACTTGCCAAAGACGCTGCTAAGATTCCTTCTGCGCCGCCCGTTAGGCACACCAGCCCTTCCGCGTGCTCCGCGATCTCTTCCAGAGTTGCTGTTCCCGTTCCTTTCTCTTGTTCCCGCAACTTGTAACGCGTGATGAGGCGGCAGAGATTCTGGTATCCAGTCCGGTTCTCGACCAGCAAAGCCAGCCGGACTGGTCTCGTAGGAATTTTGTTCGGCATCCAAGAAGGCACGCCTGCCTGAGTTCCCAAATCCGCCACGGAAATCTCTGCGCCGACATGAGCGCGAATTCCTGCTTTCTTTGCCGCCATGTAGAAACGCGGCGCGCCATACACTCCATCGCGATCCAGCAAGGCAATTGCCGGCATCCCGAGCCTGAACGCCTCGGCGACAAGCTCCTCCGGCAGGGAAGCTCCCTCAAGAAAACTGAACGCCGAACAAGAATGCAGTTCCACGTACATCAGTCGTAGATTCCCTCCACGAACCAGTGTCGCAAACGGAGGTTCCGGTAAATCCGATATACGGCGGTTTCTTCTTCTGTTTCTATGGAATCACTGGAGTCGGCTCGATGCTTTGGCCACAAGGCGTGGATCAGGACATCCCATTCATCTCGCGCCCACGCTGATTCCGACCACCAATCCCCTTTGGTTCGCCAGGGGCCGGCAAGAGCGAGGATCTCCCTGCGTGCCCCATCACAAACAATACTGACTGGCTTCGCGTCGCGCAGTTCCACGAAGGCAGGAAGCGGCGGGCGGTAAATTCTCAGAGCTGCCGTGGCTTGGCGCGGGCTGACAGCGGTCTTCGTCGAGCTTTCAGGCAAGACAAAATGTGTCTGCTGAAATGCATTCGGCCTGTGCGTATCCAGCAGCACTGGCGTTCCGACTCGGCCCTCGCCGACTGTGCTGCAAATGCGCGCCAACGTAACTTCGAGCCGTTCCGGTTCAGGGCTCAGCGGCAGAAACAGTCCCTGTTGCCTCGTTCGCGAACGCGTTGGCACGGCCGATATCCTGACAGCGGTGACAGGCAAACTCGGCGGATGCGCTTGCAAATCCAGTTGCAGGAGCTTCAAAAGAAATTTGGTCTCTTTCGCCGGAACGGGAAGTTTAAGCGTTCGAATGTGGAGCGGCGTGTCTTTGGCTCGCGAATTGCTCTTCTTAAGAGTTAGCGTGACTTTGATCTCGCTCGTTGCCAGGACGTGCATCCTAAGCCGCATACACAACTGGTCCAGGAGCCGGTTCAACACAAACATCAATGGCTCCAGCAATTCGACAGGGAATTCCAGTTCCATGCACTCTTCGAATTGAGTGGGAGGTTCCTTCGGGGCCAGAGGTCTCGGATCGCAACCACGCGCCAGCAATTGCAGGCGCCTGCCCTCCTGTCCAAGCCGTTCGACGATGGCGACCTCGGGCAGGGCGGCGAATTCCGCGCACGTGTGAATGCCCCAGCGCGTCAACGTATCCAGAAGCTCTGGGGGAATTTTGCGCGAAGACAAGGGAAGTGTGCCGAGCCGGTCGCTTTCACTCCCTGCGGGAATGACGGTAACGCCCGGAAATCCTCGGGCGGCGCAAATGGCCGCTTCCGGGTTTCCGGCAATGGCTACGTTCGCGTCGAATCCCACTTTGGCCGCAACACGCTTCAGGTCGCCGGCAATTTTCTCGGGAGAGCCGAAGAGCTTCTCGCAA
Source organism: uncultured Acidobacteriaceae bacterium (assembly GCA_964594885.1). GTDB lineage: Bacteria > Acidobacteriota > Terriglobia > Acidiferrales > UBA7541 > Acidiferrum. The sequence continues at coordinate 16,444 of CAZQOB010000088.1, read as the reverse complement.
CCCGCTATGTCCAGCACCACGGTATCCGGCAACCCTTCTTCGTTGCCGCCCGCGTTTTCTTCCACGCGAGGCGAGATCGTCCAGGCGCAGTCGAGCAAGGCTGCGTGCGCCGTTGTTTCCTGAGGGCGGGAGCGAGGTCGCCACACGATTCCGCTGCACGCTTCCGCTTGAACCTTCGTCATGCCGATTTCCACGCCCAGCACTTTTGCCGCCGCATTGGCGGCAAACACTTTTGTGAGGGGCGCGGCGCCGTCGAAAATCGCGACGGGCTTGCCCCGAAGCTCCGTTTCCAGGCGAACGACGGCCTGCACGGAAAAATCAGGAGCGAAGAGACAAGCAAAAGGCACGTTCGAACCCCATGTTCGAAAAAGAGGAACCCAGACCAGCCTGAAGCGGGGACTTCTAAAAGCTACCGGACCATAGAGTGCGCGTTTGCCAGCGGGCGGAATTGGCCGGTTGTAATTGCCGACGGGAACGCACCACTTTCCCCTGGATTTCGAAGCCCTCAAAGGTTGCGATACCGCTCCACGCCTCATTTGCGAGAGCCGCGGAACTCCATTTTTCTTGCCCTCTCTGGCACCGCAGCACAAGAGAAGCGCAACTCTTGGCGCAAGGCTCTTCTCCCAACAGAAGCAAGATTGTCGGCGTGCTCTCCACGATGCGCTGGAACCGGAACCACGTGCTGAGAGGGATCCGCCGCGTGTCCACCCAGGAAATGTTTCCGAGATCGAACACCACGACACCCCATCCTCCACTGTGCAAAAGAAGATCGGTTGTCTTCAGTGCTTGTTCCAGCCGTTTCCAAGGTTTTGTTCGTAACGCTGTTCCTGCAGTCGCTGGCGGCGGATCTGTGTTCTGAGCCTGTTTCCATGGGAAGCGGCGACGGCGAACGTTCTCCCCTCGTCGGGGTCGTTGCCGATCAGGCTCCGCCTGTTCTCCAGCGCACCTAGCAACTACGTCGATTTCTGGTTCTGGCGAAGGAACAAGCGCCAGAGGCGCGCTGCGAAGGCCGGTTCCGCTTTTTCCGGTTTCGCTGGTCGAGTAGCACAGCCACTCTTGGCTGTGCGGTTTTGTAGACCGCGGATGCAATTGTGTACCCAACGACGATTGCGAACCCCGCACAGGCAAGAGTGCCTGTGCTACTAAAACCTGCTCCCGATGGACTTTTTCTGAAGCCTCTTCCATCAGAGAGGGAATCGATACCTCAATCCCACGCATCTGATCGCGCGGATGCTGCCAGAGGAAACTCGCATGCGGTTTTTCGCGGCTCTGCGCGGAGAGCTGAAGAGCGCTGCCCTTCACATCATTTCGGGTGCGGGCTCCACTTGGAGCCCGCCAGAATTTTGACAGCGTGAATGTCGCTGGCGTGGGCCGTCCATGGTGTGAAGAGTCGTTTCCCTCATCCCCACCGCAGCGAATCCACAACAAGCGCCTGATATCCACTCCGGCAGCGGCCAATGATGCAGGGTCCAAGGAATCCGATACATCCACAAACGCGCACGCCTCTTCTCGTTGGGTGGCTTCGGCCAGCAAAGCCAGACTCAAGCTGGTTCGCCCCGAAGAGGCCGGGCCGCACAGCTCCACGAGCGAGCCACGAGGAAATCCGCCCCCCAATACCGCGTCAAGCTCCACCACCCCGCTTGGCTCAAGCACGGCAGGTACGCGAGGCCAGCTAGCAAGCCCCGCGAGCCCGCGTGCGAAGTCCCCCTCTTTGAGGCGAGCAGTGCGAAAAGTTGGAATGGTCGGCATAAGTAAGTAAGTACTTTCGCTTTTTATTCGCCTACGATACCCAGTTCCCCGTCACCTGTCAACCTTTCAAAAAAGTGGTAGTGACTCATTTCACTGAACGGGCGGAGGGGCATCAGGTTGCATTTGCCGACCCCTGAGGGTAGGCTTCGCATCTTCGCGCCGCCCTCGTGCGGCCGAAACGCCAAGGAGGCCCATCATGTCCCCGGATGCTCGTCTGATGTGCGGAATCAGCCTGATCCTCATCCCCACCATCGTTTACGGCGGACTGACGGTTCTTTACATCATTTCGAACGGGGCGCTCGGGCCAGGCGGGCCGCAGCACCTGTCGGGCACACAAATAAGCTACTACCGGGCAGGCCACGCCCACGCCGGAGTCCTCACGCTGCTGGCGCTTTTTCTCCAAATAGCGATAGACCATGCGGTGCTCCCGCTGTCCCTGGTGTGGTCGGCTCGCATCGGGGCGATTGCCGGTGCGCTGCTGGTCTCGGGAGGATTTTTCGCGGTTGCCCACGTGCGCGCTCTTCGGGGCCTGCTATACCTGGGCGCGGTGGTGGTCGCCGTTACAACGCTGGTGGTCGGGATCGGACTGGTTCGCGCAACTTAAAGTACCGCGGTGGTAGAAACGTTGGCAGGGAAGGCTGCCGAATAGCAGCCATTCAATATAAGGAGGGCCAATGCGTGTCGTAATTGCGTTGCTGATCTGCCTCGGACCGGCTTTCTGCGGTCCATTCGCTTTCGCTCAGACTTCCGCGAGCGCGCCGGGTACGCCCGCTTCGATGGCCCAAAAGACCAGCGAGCCCCCGCGCGCTCCTGTTTTCGAGTACCTTGGCAAGCTGCGCGCCGAAATCGGCACCCGCACCGTTGTCGAAAACGGCCCGCAGGGGACGCGCACCATCGTGCAGATCCTCGGCGGCCGTTTCGAAGGCCAGCGTGTCAAGGCGACGGTGCAGACGCCGGCTGGCGACTGGATTACCAACCGGCCCGACGGCAGCTACAAGCTTGACGTCCGCATCACACTGAAAACAGACGATGGGGCGCTGATCCTGGTGACCTACAACGGAATCGGCCAAACGACAGACACAGGCGCGGTGTTGCGTGCCGCGCCCCTCTTTGAGACCGGCGATTCACGCTATACATGGCTCACCCGGCTGCAGGCGGTCGCGGTGGGCGAGCGTGCTGGCGCTACAGTCTCATACGACGTCTACGCGCTAAAGTAGTTCACGACTCAGTTCAGCGCGGCAGGAGCTTACGCTTCCATCAGGAAGCTGGTCCGGTTGCCGCGCCGGATGCACTCTAGGGCTGAAGGCCCAAGGCGAGTGCTGGATTTGTCTTGGTCATGAGGTTGATGTCGGCCACAGAGATTCCTTCTTTGTGTAGCGCCGTCATGAAATCGAGTAGACCTTGCGGTTCCAGCGGACGCTGTGGCTCGGGTGGCTTTTGGACAGCGCCGAAATCCGTGGCGACGATACAGGATTTTGCTCCGACAGCACGAATCGCATTGGCATATTCGCTGATGCTGACCACCGGATTTGTTCCGAGCGTCGCGCCATACACAAACTCGATAAAGGCGCCATCGCGCGCGGCTGCTTGCATTTGCGGGATCGTCATGCGGATAGGCGCTGACATTGCGTGCGTCACCACAATATGCGTTACGCCGCGCTGGTGCGCCTCATGAACAACCAGGTCCCCTTCCTCCGCCGAGAGGTGTCCGGTCTCCAGCACCAGGTCATGATGTTGTGCGATGAAATCAATCAACTCCAGCACGCTCGGCAGCAGATGGCCATTCTCCGAGACGCGAACAAACGGCCCCGTTCCTTTCGCGGACTTCACAGCGTTTTCCGCATCGAAGGTGGGAAGCCAGACGATTCTGCCCCAGCCGCCCTCCATGGCGGCCATGCGTTTCACCGCCTCCAGATTCATCCCGCCGACCGCCAGATCCTGGGTGATGCCTCCAAATAGCTCGATGCCCGGAACTTCCTTCCGCACAATGTAGACAAGCGCAGCCGTATCCTCCCAGTGATTCTTCATCACCATCCCGCGCATGCCCATTTTCTTCGCCAGACGCGCCAAATCGTCGGCGTCGATCACGCGGGCGACGCTGTCAGGACCCTGATGCACGTGGAAGTCGATAGCGCCCTTTAGATTCAACTCCGAATCCGCTTGCCCGTATGATGACCCAACTGCAAAGAGCAAAGTGAACCCAACCAACATGAATTGCTTCATCAGGATGCGTGCGAATTGGGAAAGCATCTCTTCCTCCTGTCGATTGCGTCAACTTGGGCGATGGTCGCGTTCGAAGCGCCGGAGTTGTTTTCTCCCACGCCGCTTTAGGTATTTCTCTCTCAGCGCCTTCGCTGTTCGGGCCAATGCACTCCGCGTCCGGAGAAAGCTGCGTGGCTCCTGGGCGAACCGGTTCATCCGCCGCCGGTAATCGGCGCGGCCAAAGACCGTCGTCTCGGCCTGCGCCGTCAGCAGGTCAAGGACCTTGTCGACGTCGCACAACGAGGATAACGCGGTGCGAAATGTGAGCGCTATTTCCGCCGCGCAGTCGGGCAGGTTAAACGCCGCGAAAATGGCCACGAGGTTCAGAATTTTGTCGGGGCTTGCAGCGGCGGCGAAGTCGCGATAAAGCCCGCTGGCCAGATCGCGGGCATACATCGCGTCGCCCTGGAATACCCGCCCAAATTCTGTCGCGCCCGCCTCGCGGCCGACAAACCCGCCGGGCAAGGCGCTCGCGGAATAATGGCGGGTCGTGAGGTCAAAAAGGTCGAAACCACGCGACCTTAGAAAGCGATCGACGTTGTGAAAGCTGTTGGCCGTCTCGCATTCAGACCCGAAGAAATTCACTTCGATGCCAATGCCCATGATTCGGAGATCGGCGAACGCGTCTTCGAATGAGTTCAAAATCTCGAAGTCCTTGCCGTCAACGTCAATTTTCAGGAAGTCGACGCTGTGAATCCCGTTGCGCGAAAGGAATTCCGGCACGACAATAGACGCTTCCGGGGCGGCCAAATGCGCCCCGGGCCAGAGATTGGCGGCTAGCCTCTCCTTGGCGCTAATCTGGCTGGTTGCAAAGTAGACCCGCTCCAGATATTGACTGGCGCTGAGACGCGACTGCGGGCTGCGGTCCGCCTGCGGGGCCATGCGCGCCTTCTGCGCAAATGGATGCCCCGGCTGTAGCGCGGCGAAAGCGTTCACATATGTTACGTTTGGATTTTTTTCGGCTGCGGTGAGCCTGGCGACTTCGTCTGCTAGGGGGTCTATGCCGATCGCTCGCAGTCGGCGCCCGAAGCGTCGCCATGGCCGGCCGATGCCGCCCGCAACGCCGATGTCAACCAGAACAAAAGTTCCTGACGTGGTGATTTCCGCAACGTAGTCGGCCAGCGGACAGAAATTAACAAGACCATCCACGCCGGTCTGCCTCCCATGAGCGTGCGTGCGCGGCCTGGAGTATGACTGGAAGGTCCTCCGCCTGCAACATGCGGAGAGCCCTCGGAGCTAGGACCTGCCCCATAGGCCTGTCGCCAGGCCGCAGGCTCATCAAAAGAAGAATATTGCGCTGGCCTGCTTGGAGCGGCGTATAGTAGGGGTAGTTGGGACCAATCAAAATTCCCGGTAGCATGGCTTAAATCGGCAAGAGTACACCAGCCTGAGAAAGGATCATGTCATGATCAATGCCAAATTCCCGGGTGCGCTGGCACACAGTATTGTGGTGGGCGTGCTGATTCTCAGTACGTTCCTAATGTTTCCGTACCCTTCGATCGCCGGAGATCCGCCTGCGCCTAGCAAGCCGGTGACGTTCGCCAAGGACGTGGCGCCGATTTTCCAGGCAAAGTGTCAGGAGTGTCACCATCCAGGGACCGTGGCGCCCATGTCGCTGATGACGTACGAAGAGACGCTTCCGTGGGCTGAAAAAATCAAGGACCGCGTGGCCACCCGCAATATGCCGCCGTGGCACATGGACAGAACGGTTGGGATCCAACGCTTCAAGAACGACAGTTCGTTGACCGATGAGCAGATTGACACGATCGTCCGCTGGGTTGACTCAGGCAAGGCGCCCGGTAACCTGAAAGACATGCCGCCCGCCAAGGAGTGGCCGAAAGATGAAGGCTGGCAGTTGGCGGAACAATTCGGCCAGCCGGATATCGTCGTCAAGTCGGAGCCGTACACCGTGGCGGCAGTTGGGCAGGACGAATGGTGGAAGCCGCTGAGCGACGCGCTCCCCATCACCGAGCCACGATGGGTCCGCGCGGTCGAGATGCGGCCAGGGACCCTCGCAGGACGCCGTGTCACTCATCATGCCCTTGCCCAGCTCCTTCAAGATGAACCGGGCGTCAGCAGCGCCGCTGACGACGACGGCATAGATCCGCTGAGCCGGGCGAGACGCAGTGACGGAGGGCTCTTGATGGAATGGGCGATCGGGAAACAATTCGACGTCTACCCTTCCAACACAGGCAAGTTGCTGCTGCCGGGAGCAAGGATTCGCTGGGATGTGCACTACCACTCCGTCGGCGAACAGGTTCGCGACAATGTCATGATAGGTATCTATCTCTACCCTAAAGGCGTTACGCCGAAGTACCGGACGCGTCTGATGGAATTTCATGCCAACCAGCTTGGCAGGGTTCTGGATATTCCTCCCAACACGGTCACCGAGACGCAGGCTTTCCACGTGCTGAAGGAGAACGCCAGGTTTGAGAACTTCCAACCGCACATGCATCTGCGCGGCAAGGCCATGTCCATGGAAGCGATCTTGCCGGACGGCACAACCCAGATGCTGAGCTACGTCGACCGCTTCGTCTTCAACTGGATGGATAATTACATTTATGCGGAGGACGCCGCGCCGGTGCTCCCAAAGGGCACGGTGATCCGCATCACGGCTTGGCATGACAACACTGCCGCCAACCCGAACAATCCCGACCCGAACCAGTGGGTCGGCTGGGGCGAGCGCACAGTCGACGAGATGGCGCACGCTTGGGTGAACGTCACCTACCTCACCGACGACGACTACAAGGAATGGCTCGCCAAGAATAAGCCGGCCCAACCTATGCCGGACGAGATGCACCACCATTAATTCGCAGCTTGACTGACAGGCAGAATCAACGGTTTTTTCGTAGTTGGCGCTCCGGATCATTGTGGCGTTGCGCGTACAGACGCGGGACACACCTCACTGCATTACTAACCTGTTCGATTCCTTGCGTGGCGCGACGAATTTGGGGCGGCTTTGGGGTGGTGTTGGAGGGCCGGGCTTCAGCCCGGCCGTTCAAAGTTCGTGCAAAGTTCGGCTTTAACCGCTGAAGCTTCTTTTGGTTGCGGCTCGGACCTCACTGGGAAGGGAGGTTCTTCGATGCGCACGCTGCAGTCGGGGGCGAGATCTTTGCATCTCGCGATCCTGCTCACAGGCTGGGCGCTCGCGTCAGCGACGCTGCCCGCATACGGCCAGTCCGGACAGTTGCCCATGGAGCCTTTACATGACTCGGGTCAGACCGTGACGGCCGCCTATGAGGGTTGGTTCAAGAATCCGGACGGCAGCTTCAGTATGCTTTTTGGGTATTTCAATCGCAATCTGAAGGAAGAGCTGGACATCCCGGTTGGAGATAATAACCGGATTGAGCCCGGTCCGCCTGACCAGGGCCAGCCGACTCATTTTCTCCCTCGCAGGCAATGGGGCGTCTTCACTGTAACGGTGCCGCAAAATTTCGGGACCGAGAAGCTCACCTGGACGCTCGTCACCAACGGCCAGGCAACTGCGGTGCCCGCGCACCTGGATGCCCGGTGGGAGATCTCGCCCTTCAAAGAAGTCGGCATTGGCAACACCCCGCCTCTCATCAGCTTTGAAGAAGGAGGACCGTCGGCGCAGGGTCCGCGCGCAATCAATATCGCGCTCGAGACGACGTTCCCGAATCCGGTCACGCTGAACCTATGGGCCGCCGACGATGCCAAGACATTTCAGGGTGGGAAGGCCCCCGATACTCCTCCAGTGACCGTGACGTGGAGCAAGTTCCGCGGACCAGGCGCCGTGAAGTTTGCCAATCCCAAGCCCGCGGTCGAAAAAGCAGACGGCAAGTGGAAGACCACCCCCGCTCCTGTCTTTAGCGGCAAGGCGACGACAACCGCTACGTTCAGCGAGCCCGGCGAGTACGTGTTGCGCGTGGTCGCCAACGACTGGTCAGGAGACGGCGGCGGCGGATTCCAGTGCTGCTGGACCAATGGTCAAGTGAAAGTCACCGTCAAGCGGGAAGCACCGGGTGGTAGATAGTTCAGCTCTCCGGCGGGTTCCTTACCGATTTTTCCTCGATAGCGTATTGATCGAATTCTGCCATACCTTTTTTAAAGCGTCACAAGTACGGCGTGGCGGGCGGCCATGGCCGCTTCGAGCGT
>CAZQOB010000088.1:4087-8307 GCA_964594885.1 uncultured Acidobacteriaceae bacterium | reverse complement strand
ACCGGACGACCGGCTGGGGCGGGTATTTCGGAAAGGCCGGGTCGATTCTCGATAATTGACACAGGAGAAAGCGTGATCCCTTGGGAGTAATGACCTCCCGCATCGAGGCGCACATCTCGCACAAGGAATGGGGCATGGGTTCCCGACTTCACTGGTTTCGTGGCTGGCGGGCGATGAACCAGCAGGATTCGTGCTTCTTCATGCCGATGTGCGGGTAGTAAGTTTGAGCCTTGGGAGCGGCAAGGAGTATCAGTGTCGTATGAATACCGGCGGCCTCGTGCGTCCGTCGGATCAACTCCCGGCCAATGCCGCGCCCTTGGTAGGCTTCATCGACCGCCAAGTCGGAGAGATAGGTGCAGTAGCTGTAATCCGTGACCGCCCGCGACACGCCAACCAATCTGTCATCGGCCCTAGCCGTAAGGATTACGTCGGCATGCTCAAGCATCCCGCGCACGACATTGGGCCGATGAACCGGTCGCCGCTCGGCGAGCGTGGAGCGCACAAGAACATCGATAAATTCGGCTACGTCGAGGTCGGGTTCGAGCTTATACGTCAGGATCACGCCAGCTGAGCCTCTAGCGAATTTCACCAGACAGCGTCATTGCGCCGATCGTGCCTGGGGCGAAATCGTTCCGGAAGACTTCGCCGCCCTTCATTACGAATTTCACTCGCTCGGTTTCGCTGATGTCGGCTAGCGGATCGCCGGAGACGGCGACGATGTCGGCGAATTTTCCTTTGGTGATCGAGCCGATATCGTTCTTCCAGCGCATTTCCGCTGCAGCATTGATGGTGCCAGCCTGAAGGGCTGCTGCGGGAGTCATGCCGCCAATGTTGACGAGAGCAGAGAATTCGAGGGCGTTGCTGCCCTCACGCCACGCCGCGCCTTGTGATCCGCTGCCCATCACGGTCGTGAGTCCCTTGGTGGCAATGCACATCTTGACGTTCTTCTTAAAGATCGGGACGATTCCGTATTTCCCGTCAGTCTTCTTGGCGTCGGCGTCCTCGATCTCCGGCTGGGTATATTCGAGAATCGTCGGACTGTAGATCAGCCCTTTTTGAGCCATGGTGTTGCACTCTTCCTGCGTGATGCCTTGCCCGTGCTCGATGGAGTCGCCGGCATGACCGGCGGTGATGGCATTTTGCAGCCCGGGGTTTCCGTATGCGTGCGAGCCTGTCTTTACGCCGAGGCGATCCGCCTCGTCATCGAGCGCTTTCATGACCTCCAGCGGATACGTCTCGTCGACTAACAGTTCCCCTGTCGGCGAGAAGTGGTATCCCGCGGCGGGGTACAGCTTGATGTGGTCCACGCCGTGTTCCACTTCGAAGCGCACGGCCGCTTTCGCCTCTTCCACCGAGTGAATCACGATCGGGTTCAGCAAGCCGGGATCGGGCTTATCCCTGGGGCCACCAGGCGTGGGCCCGCCCCAAACGATTCCCCGGCCTGATACCTGCACCCTTGGCCCCATCACGACGCCGAGGTTGATCATGTCGCGCAGCGTGACGTCCTGGTATCCGTTGCCGTGCGAGGTCATTTCCTTCATCGCGGTAAAGCCGTTGAGGAGGCCATCGCGCAATCTCTTCGTGGCGACGAGCAAGGCTTGGTCGCCAGTCATCTCTCCGCGCGAGGTCATGAAGTGGTCATGCGTGTCGATGAATCCAGGCAGGACCGTCGCTTGGCTGAGATCGATCACTCGAGCGCCCGCCGGAATCGTGATGCTGCCGTCCGCTCCGACTTCGGTGATTCGCTGGCCCTGAATCAGCACAACTTGTTTGGTCAGCATTTTGCCGCTGATGCTGTCGAACATCCGCCCGGCGCGGATCGCCACCGTTGACGGAGCCGGAGGGCACGAATAGATGCCGCCCCAGGGGAGCACGCACGGCGCAACGGGACCCACGCCTCGCCAAGTACCCGGCTTGACCTGCGGAGCCGGCGTTTCCGGAGCCTTACCGGCGTTCGAAACCTGCGCCCAGGATGCAGGGGCAGCACATAGAACCGCGAACATCCCAAGTGTCGCTCTCAAGAAAGTTCGAAAACGCATTTGCGTCACCTCCTCGAAATTGATGCAAGCTCACTCGGTTGGAGGGCGACTATACTCCCTGAAAGCACTCCCGTGACAGAGAAATTGTTCCTTCGGCGAAGAGCAGCGAGGGGCTCGACGCTTAGATTGAGGTGACGCACCCTGCACGGCCTTACCCGTGCGTTCGGTCAGTCGGCTCGTAGCGGTTTGAATTTCGGATGCTGCACGCCCAAGATCGCGTACGCCTCCCTCAACGTGTGGACTACATGCAGGTTCGGGCGCGTCGCTTCCGCCAGTGACTGAAACATGCGTGCCATCCCAAAGATGTTCGGCGAGGGCGCTACAACGCAACGCGGATCGTTCGGGTTCGGCATTGGTGGAGGGGACAACGCCAAATCGCGGACCGTCCCAGGCGAGACTTCGAAAGAAGTCACAGCCGAAAAATCAAGGATGCGCGCGCGGGGACAGGTTTTTGCGGCGACTTGTACTGCAAGCTGGTAGAACTCCTTCAATTCATCGTCCGTAACTTGTCCCTCGAACTGCGTTCGAAGAATCTGATTGGCCGAGTCGAAGTCAAACCGATAAGCCATGGAAATTTCTGCCTGAACTTATCTGGCGCGTGAGTTGAGGGGAGATTTTATCACTTCGGAGAAAACGAGTCTCAGAGATCAGCTAATAGGTAAGCGACCAGCCGATCAGCGTGACGGTAAGAACCAGGAGCAGCGCGCCGAGACTGACCAAACTCAAGACTCTGCCGCGACCCAACAGCGAATCGCGAGTCTGCACATTCAAGCAGAGCAGAGTCAGCACGAAAACGGTTGCCATCCAAGCCAAGGTTGAAGGTAGTCCGGGATACTTGCCGATCATCGAGAGGAACTGATCGGGCGCCTGCCCCGCGGGGATCCACCAGGGAATAAGCGGCGTGACGGATGCGGCCAGCACAAATGTCAGGACCTTCTTCGTTACCCAACGCTGGACCTTCGGACGCGTACCACGCAACTTCGCGCGCTCCCATATGAAGTGGTGCCATACGAGCAGACCGAGAATGATGGGTATCCACCCATACACACTGGCATTCACATCCAGCCACAACCACAAGCGAAACATGATTCGCGCGGCCGGCCGATGCACGTGGACCAGCCGTGGCAACAGCAGCCAGGCGACCACCGAGTTACAGCTCACGGCCACCAGGATCGTGCAGAGGCTCATGAGCTGGAACCACTGGCGCGTCGGAACGACCCCGCAGCCGGCACACACCGGTTGCTTGGGCTCAAATTCCTGCCCACACTGGTCACAGAACATACTTCCGGCTAAAGAACCCGAAATGGAGGCCATTTGACAGAAGGGTAGCTCAGAGAGGCCGGAAAAAGCACCTGTACTTTGGTGCAGAATTGGTCGCCGTACTGCGAAGATTCAGTTCGAAACAATCCTGACGCAGTGTCCGGAAGTCATTGATCTCAAGACATTTATAGGTAGAGAGTATGTTGCGCCGTTGGCTGATGCTAAGGCTTGCTTAGCTTCCCGCCTTCCGTCGCCAGCAGGGGGCGGAGACTTGCGGCGCGTTTCAGCGTGTTGAACCAGAATGGCGCGCCCAGGCTGAGGAACATTGCGGCGGCGAGCAAGCCTGGCAGTTCGTGCTTCTCCGGCGTCCAGCCGGGCCACTCGTCGGGCAGCAACTGGAATTCGGAGCGGGCGAGTTGGCGCTTCATAGAGGCGGATTGATCGATCAGCTTGTCGCCCTCGGTCACGAGCTGAGAGTTGACTTCCTGGTCGTATGCGGCGGTCAGATTGTCGAGCGCCGGATTGCCGTCCAGCGTGGCGTGAAGCCAGGCGACTGCATCCTCGCGGCTGGCGAAGCCTGGTGTTGCTTCAAGCGCCTTCGCGGCCACGGCTTTGGCCTCAAGAGTGAGTTTGTCCTCTCTCGACGAAGTGGCCGCAGCAGACTTTTCGCGCTCGGCTGCTGCAGCCTTGGACTTGGCTTTGGTGTCTGCTTTTTTCGGCGGCGTCGCTGCGGCCAGCTGATCCGTTTGCGAGCCGGCTTGAACGCTGGTGAGCGCTAGCGCAAACGGATTCTGCGAATCCTGAGCAGTTTTCGGTGCGTCCGAACCAGCGCCCGACGCGGGCAGGTGGGCCTCTTCTGACGACGGAGCCGCGGGCCCAGCGCTATGCGAACCGGAGCGCCGCTTGCTTCTTGGGCGTCAC
>CAZQOB010000088.1:0-4077 GCA_964594885.1 uncultured Acidobacteriaceae bacterium | reverse complement strand
TTCTTGGAATCTGGGGCAGTTTTGGGTGCGTCTGAACCGGCACCCGCGTTGGGAAGGGGATCCTCTTGCGACTGCGCAGCAGCGGGCGCGGCACTGCGCGAACTCGGCCGCGGCCTGGCTCTTGATCCCTCGTTGCCCGCGGGAAGAGGCTGCAGAACGGCGGCCATGGCGGTACGGTAGGCCTCGGGCACAACTGGGCGGCCGCCTTCCTTCGTTCGCGAAAGTTGCTCAGCCTGTTTGGCGATCGCTTCGGCGCTAGCCGCGACCTGAGCGCGCAACTGTGCGTCTCCGGTGAGCGTTCGAAACAAGCGGATCGCGTCCAAGTGCGCACCAAAAACCACAACCAGCGAAATTGCAACTGCAACCACGCGCGCCTGCACTGTGAACCGCTGCGAGGCACGGACCATCGAATGTTCGAACCAGATTTTTAAGCCTTCGTGCCACGGCTCCTCCTCGGCGGCGGCTTGCGTTACAGGCTTTTCGACGGCCACGGCTACGCCACTGCCGCCGTGGCTCAGAAAAGCGTCATCATCGAGCGATTCTGGTGGCACCGACATGGCCTTCACCTTGAGGCGCGGCTCCCGGTGAGCCTCTCCAGCGATCACCAGCATCGCGCGCTGGACCGGGTCCGGCAGAGTACCCTGCGGCGGCGCAGAGCATTTTTCCAGGGTGTCGACAAGCTCGTCGAAACCGATGGACGTGGCCAATCTCCACCGGCTGAGCAGCCCCGCAAAAATCGCCCCGGCAATCGCGCCGCTGCGCCAGGGGTGCGCGCAAAGATCAATCAAGGGCACGTAGCCGGCAACAAAATTCAAGTATTTGCAGACGTCCTGGAACAGGTATTCACAAATCGTCAGCATCAGGGGCCAGGCGAAAAATCCGCCGACGGCCCCCAACACCCAAGGGCGGAACGGGATTCCGCTGGCGACCCCTCGCAGCTTTGCTGCCGCGTCTGGGGGTACAAACGGAAGCTTGTCCACCCGAAAGTAGAAGCGCGACCATAGCGAGTCGGAAATCAGCGGGTGATTCAGAACTCTGTGGGCGATTTGCTTGGCGTAGCGCCTCGCCTCGCGATCCAGGGACGCGGTTTCAAACAGATCCATCAGGCCGCGTCGCAGGTTAGTGCCCCGCAAGCCGAGGAGGGTGACAACCATCTGCGTGCCCGCGGTGATGAGCAGACTCATGCCGAGCATCAAAGCCGCAAACGCAATCACGGCGTCGAGGTGTTGGAGTGTCATGGTCTTCCGTTCTCAAAAAAGCCGAGTTCTTGATAGCTCACAAGGACTTCAGGAACTCACTAATGGCTTCCTGATCTCCCTTTTTCAATTTTTCAAAACGCTCGGTCGCTTCGTATGCCTCGCCACGGTGGCGCAGAATGGCGTCACGAAATGTGAGTGATGCGCCGTCGTGCATCAATCGGGGACGCAGGCGGACTCCCCACAACGGAGCCGTGCGAATCTTGTTGCGGCTGCCCTCAAAATCTTGCTTCGACATGTAATCCGACATCATTTGAAAAACTCTCGTGCCGTAGTGCTCCCGCGTGGCTTGCAGGATTCCGTCACCGGTGCCAACGTCGTGCATCAGAAAATCGCTGTAGGGATGGAAAGCGACGGCGCCCAGCGCCGGCGGAATCACAAAGGTTCCGCCATTGATTTTTGTTCCCGCTGAAGCAGTGGTCAGGGTTTCGATGTGGCAAGTCGCGCAGCCGATCTTGACGAAGAGGCCGAGGCCCCTTTTTGCGGCCGCGCCGTTTGCGAGTTGCGAATCACGCGCGGGCGCTTTGGTAGCTCGCATAAACCGGGCAAAGTGATCGATATCCGCCAGGCCGTCAGCGCCAGGCGTGTTGTTCGGCTCCGAAGCGGTGTTACAAAGCTTGGTTACCTCGTCCGGTTGAAGCCTGTTTGTGATCCCCATCTCGTTGAGATAAGCATCGCCGGCGAAAGATAGCAGGCTGGCGTGCTGATCTTTCCAACCGAAGCGGCCTACTCCCATCTGTCCCGGCGCTTCCACGATGGGAACGCGAAGGATCTGCCCGCAGATTTTGTGATGCGAAGCTTTGCATTGTTCCTCGGCGAGATCGACGAGAGTTTGGTCGGATACCGCTTCAACGAAGCCGTCGCCCAGCACACTCACAGAAAGGCGAAATGCCCGGATCGTTTCTGTGTCTGGCACCCGTTCCTGAATCTCAGTGTCGGGAAATGCCGCGTTGGGGCAAATCGCGCGATCGTTGACGAGAGAGCGACCCGAGACCACTTCGGCGCCGTGAGCGATCGGGATGTCCGGATTGCGAAAGCGCTTGTCTGGTCCCAGATGGCCGACGCGTAATTCCGAAACTTGGGAGGCTGCGCCCGAAACTGGACTTTGGTGGCATTCGCGGCAGGACTGCGCGTTGTAGAGCGGTCCGAGGCCATCACTCAACTGCTCGACTTCGTCGAATCTTGCCAGATCGGCCTGATGGGTTGCATCGTCGACCATGCCGTTACTTTTGTTGTCAAAGCCGGTCGGGCCTTCCTGCGGGGGGGGACCGCCTGGTGCGGGCCGCACTTGCTTGCCCTGAGTCTCGAAGGGCAGCCCACGAGAATTCGGAGCCAGGGAAGATTGAGGCGCGGCGGAAACCAGAACGAAGCTGAGGAGTGTCAAACCAATCGGCAGTTTCATGATTCTTTTCCGCTAGGCTCTCACTGAGTCAAACCCAGGCTAGGCTATGTATCTTTCTTAATACCACCTTTGATGCCGCCCTCCCACGACCGAAGGGCGGCAGATTGCCTAAACCGCTAAGCCCTCCAAGGCGCTAAAGCCTCTGGGTGGGGCTTTCACTCCTCACCCGCACGTTGAAGGGGTATACTTCGCGCTTCCGCCGCAAGGAACCGGGAGGGAAGTCATGATTCGAACTGCTGTTATCTTCATCGCCTCTTTGTTTGTCGTTCCGGCACTGGCGTTGGCGCAGCATGCCTCCGCGCCAACCCAGCGTTCTGAAACCTACTTCCCTGATCGCCTCGATTGGCAGCACAAGAAACCGGCAGAAGTGGGCATGGATGGTGGACGGCTTGACGAGGCTGTGAAGCTGGCCATCGCCAACGAAAATCCCGGTCCCCGGAGTATGGCAACCTACCTCGCTACGACTTTTGGCGCGCACGAGCCGTTCGACACACCGATTGGCCCTGTCAAGGACGCGGGCGGCCCCGCCGGCCTGATCACGCGCCACGGCTATGTCGTGGCCGAATGGGGAAATCCAGAGCGCGTCGACATGACCTTCAGTGTTACGAAGACGTTTCTGACCACGCTGGTTGGGCTTGCCTGGCAGCGCGGCCTCATTCGCGACATCCACGATCGCGCGCGCGACTATATGCCACCGGGTGTCGACCTGTTCGAGGCGCCACACAATCAAGCCATCCAGTGGGAACATCTCCTGCGCCAGACCAGCGACTGGCAGGGAACTCTGTGGGGCAAGCCGGATTGGGCCGACCGCCCCGAAGGCGAAACGCCCGCCGACTGGCCGAACCGCAAGCTCTACGAACCCGGCACGCTTTTAAAAAACAACGTTGGGCGGGTGAACGGGATTTGGTTGGCCGCGCTACAGGTGTGGCGCCGGCCCTTGCCGCAGGTGCTGCGTGAAGAGATCATGGACCCGATTGGCGCGTCGTCTACCTGGCGCTGGTATGGTTACGAGAACTCCTGGGTGGATATTGACGGCCAGAAAGTGCAGTCGGTCAGCGGCGGCGGCCACTGGGGCGGCGGCATGTTCATCAACGCTTACGACATGGCGCGTTTCGGCTACTTATTTCTACATCACGGCAAGTGGAAGGACCGCGAAATCGTTTCCGAGAAGTGGATCCAAATGGCCCGCACGCCGGGTCCCGCCAACCACACCTACGGTTTCGCCAACTGGTTTCTAAACACGGAACGCAAGCCTTTGCCCGCCGCGCCCGAATCCGCGGTGTATTTCGAAGGCAACGGCAACAACATCATCTATGTGGATTGGGACAACGACGTCGTCGCCGTAATTCGCTGGATCAAAGGGGGCAACGCACTCAACGACTTTGTCGCCAAAATGCTCTCGTCGATCGAGACGGCTGC
>CAZQOB010000087.1:0-19015 GCA_964594885.1 uncultured Acidobacteriaceae bacterium | reverse complement strand
GACCCTATCGAGCATACCCTCCACACGTCTCTTACACGTTTCACAGGTAGAGATCGCAGGTAGGAACTACAGGTTGTTTAGTTCTTCCGCATGGATACACCAATCCCGGTAAAATTGGTGTATAATGAGTTCATGGCTCGCACAAACATCAACATTAACGAAACCCTGATCCGCAAGGCGAAAAAACTCACGCGCCTGAAAACAAAGCGCGAAATCGTGGATAGAGCTTTGGAGTTGCTTGTCCGCTCGGAGGATCGCAAAAGCATCCTTCATTACCATGGCAGTGGAATTTGGAAAGGTAACTACAAGTTGGCTCGGAGAAATCGCGTTTGATTCTCGTCGATACCTCTGTTTGGGTCGACTTTTTCAGCCCCTCGCCGAGTCCCGCCGGAACCGAGCTGCGCCGGATGATAGCCGATGCAGAACCTTTTGCCCTTTCGGGCGTTATCGTTTCCGAGATCTTGCAAGGCCTCAGGCGCGACGTCGACCAAATCGAGCGTCATCTTTCGCAGTGGGATATGCTTGAGCCTCTCGGCTTCTCCACCTACCGCGAAGCGGCGGCCATTTTCCGCATCGGTCGCGCAAAAGGATTCTCATTGACCACCATCGACACGCTCATTGCCGCCATTGCCCTTGATCATCGGGCCATTCTTTTCACGGTCGATCAGGATTTCTCACGTATCGCTCGTATCACTCGCCTCCAACTCCATTCGAACTACTAATCCGGACCTCGGGACGTAGATTCGGACGCAAGGGATTATTCGAACGCGAAGTGCGGTCGGTCCCGCCGCGCAAACACAGGTAGGAAATCACAGGTAGAAGAGTGCGCCGCAATTTGACAAGGGGCGCTAAGTAATTGAAAAGAATGGTAGGCCCGGGAGGACTCGAACCTCTGACCTCTTCCGTGTCAAGGAAGCGCTCTAACCAACTGAGCTACGGGCCTATAGGCCATTAAGTTTAGCACGCGACTGCTGGAACGGCGCAGCGGTCAAGTGGAACAAGCGCGCGCCACCGATGTGATGCAGCACTGCTCAGAACTCGTAGCGCAGCGCGAACTGCATGACGCGCGGCTGCGTAAGCAGGCTGGTATAGGCACCGAAGCTGTTTGGTGACTGGGTCAGCGAAGTGAGCAGCGACTGGCCGACGCCCTGCGCGTTGAACCGCGTGAGGTTTGGCACATTGAACACTTCCCAGCGGAATTGGAGCGAGTGGCCTTCCATTGGCAGATTCCACCGTTTGCCGAGGCTCATATCCCAACTGGCGAAGCCGTCGCCACGCAGGACATTACGCGAACCGACACCGCCGGGCAAAGGCAACGTGAAATCGGATTGCGCCGCGGCCGGATCGGCGAATACGCTCACGCTGCCGTTCCCTTTGAACACGCCAGTCTTCGGCCGGCTAGTCATCTCCGCAATAGCGGTCAGGAACCAGTTGGTGGGCCAGCGCTGCCCGCCGTCCACGCTGAAGGGGAAACCGGTAGTCCAGCGGGCCAGGCCGCCGATCTGCCAGCCGCCAATCGCGGCATCCAGGAAACCGCGCGCGTCGCGAGCGATGGCGCGGCCCTTGCCGACCGGCAGATCCACCAGCCAGTTGGCGTTGATCTGATGCGTTAGATCGTAGTCAGAAACAGCGCGCGCCAGCTTGGGATTGAAGTCGTTGGCCAGCCGCGTGCCGACCAGACCAATGTTCTGATAACCGTACACCGAGAAGCCGACACGCGATGCGGCCGAGGTGATGTCCACGGATTTGGAATAGGTGTAGTTCAAATCGAACTGCGCGCCATGGCTGATCTGCTTGCGCAGGCTGACTTGCAACGCTTGATAGGTAGAACTGCCGATCGAGCTCCAGCCGTACATCGAAATGGCTTGATTGCCCAGGAATTGGCCAGAGTTGTTGCCCAGCAGGCCCGCTCCGCCGTTGAAGAAGTACGAGCCGGAGCCGATGTTGTCGCCGAGGCCGCCGTAGAGATCGATGTCCGCGAGTCCAACGATCTCATCTCCAATCACGGAAAGGCCGGGGTTGTAATAAAGATCAAACACGGATTGCAGCAAGCCATCCGTGACGCTGGTGCCCGAGGCCGGAGCAAATCCGGTGAACGAATCGACGTATTGGGAGGCACCGGGGCGAAGCGCGGGCAGCATGTCCACCCAGTACTGATAGGTGGGGCCCACGGTAGTCTGATTCACCTAAGCAATATCGCTGGTGAGCGTTCCGCAGGGCGTGCCGGGAATCGTGGTGGTATTGATCACCGCCTGATAAAAATTCGCGGTGCCACCAAGCCCGCATGACGCGTTAGCGGCGGCAAATTTTCTGGCGAGCACGGACATGGCTGAAGCCGCAGCGTAGTAGTCGATGCCGGTTTTGGGATCGACGATGTCAAGAGGCTGCATCAGGTCGCGCTGGGTCAGCAGGTTGCGCCCGAAACGGCCCACGTATGAGATCTGCAGGGAGAAGCGGCCAAGGAGTTCGCGACCGACCGAGAGGTCCACGGTGTAGGCGTGCGGGGTTTTCAGCGTGTCGTCGTTGCCCCACAGGTTCGCTTCCGCGGCGATCGGAGGCGTTTGTGGAAAACCTCCGGTCGGAGCGGGTTGCAGAAATGCAACCGGCGTGATTCCCTGCGGCGGGTCGTTCACAAGAGGAATATCGTTGATTCCGGTGATGCGCGGCAGATCTTCGGCACCGGTCTGATTGAACGTGCAGCACGTGTTTTGCAGCGTGGTGGTCAAGCCGGCGGAGCCAACCTGATCAAAAGTGTTGAGCAGCGCAAAACCGGCGCGATCGTAAACACGAGCGAAACCGGCGCGGATTACGGTTTTGTCGTTGCTTCCGAAAATTCTTCGCAGCAAGCCGTTTTCCGGGCGAGGTGAATAGGCGAACGACAGGCGCGGCGAAAAATCAGTCTTTTCGAAATTGTAGAAACCCGGCCCGTGGTTGACCGGTCCGCCCAGGTTGAACGCGGCCGCTGGCACGTCGCCATAACCATGCCCTTGTTTCATGCTCGCCACGTTCTTGGCGAACTGCGTTCCTAAGCCATACGTCGGCGCGGTCTGTAAGCCGTTGGTTTCCCACGGCGGGGGGAACAGCGACCAGCGCAAGCCGTAGGTCAGCGTGAAGTTGGGCTTGATGCGCCAGGTGTCTTGTCCGTAGAACTCGTACCAGTTCAACCCGTAGTTCCTCTTTACCGGTGCGCCCTGCGGTTGCACATTCCCCGCCCGGTCCAGGTTGTAGTTGGCGACGACGTCCGAAACCATTCCGAACAGAGCCAATAGCGGCCGGTCGTATTGAGTGGCGTTGAGCGGCTCCGGCAAGATGATGCCCGGGTGCCCGAATGGGTAGGCAGTTGCGTTGCTTGGATCCAGGCTGCTGGTGGTGCCGGCAAAGCCGATGGGTGACGTCCAATTTGTGGTGCCCAGCCCCAGGCTCGACGAGTGCAGATAACTCAGGCGTGGATCGCGCGCGAGGCCGATGGAAGTGCCGAACTGGAACGTGTGTTTTCCTTTGCTCCAGGAAACGTCATCGAGCAGGTTGTGAATACCTACCTGAAAGTTGTGACTATAAGTGAATCCCTCATCCAGGCCAAGAAACTGGTTCCACGATTGATTGGTGTTGCCGATGACGCCGTAGCTTTGCCGCGTGTAGCCCCAACGGAAGGAGTTGCTGAGCGTATTGGTCAGCACCGCGGTATAGCCAAACGCGAAGCCCTTACTGTGATCCACTGTCGTAGTTTCCGGCACATCGCCCGGTAAGAACGGCGCGCCGGGGTTGCGCAAGTCCTGCAGCGCACCGCGCCAGAAGATGGTGTGCTTGCCGTCGGACGTGACGCGGTAATCCAACCGGCTGATGAAGACGTCATTGTCCAATTTCGTGGGCGCGCGAAACACAAATCCCGCGTAGTTCAGTCCGTCGCCGGCCGAGAAATCGTTAGTGACCGTGCTGCCCGAGCAGAACGTCTTGTCGAGATATCCGGTATGGCCAATCGGATCGAGCATCGCCGGATCAATCCCTTTCTGCCTTGGATCGAGGTTGGCAAGGTCGCTAGGACCAAGGACCTGGGTGCTGCCGTTGACGTCCACATAGCGGAAAATGCCTTGGCACATCTGCGGTGTGGGGATGACCCGTTCGGCGCGCTGTTCTTCGCGCTCGCGCGTGCCTTCGTAATTCGCGAAGAAAAACAGACGGTCCTTGCGGAACGGCCCGCCCAGCGAGGCGCCAAAAATATTGCGGTTCAAGCGCAGCGGCTTGTTGGGATCGCCGACATTCAACTCCGACTGCTTGACCAGGTAGTCGTTCGCGCTGGTAATAGTGTTGCGCAGATTTTCGTAAGCCGTGCCGTGGAATCTGTTGGTGCCGCTCTTGGTGACCAGAGCCACCTGCGCACCGGAGCCTTGTCCCTGGTCGGCCCCGTAGTTGGTCGTGGTGACGCGGAATTCTTGCACGGAATCTTGGGTCACCGGCAAGACAGAAGTGAACGCGTAGCCGTTGGACTGGTCGTTCACATCCACGCCGTCCAGCGTCACGTTGCTCTGGTCGCTGCGCGCGCCGTTGACCGAACCGTTCCGTGTGTCCTGATCTTTGTCGGCAATGCGGTTGCCGGTGTAGGAGACTCCCGCCTGCAGGCTCAGCAGGTCCGGCACGTTGCGGCCTTCCAGCGGAATCAGGCTGACCTGCTTTTGGTCGAAGGAATTCCCAATTGAAGCGTCCACCAAATCCAGCGCGGGTTCTTCCGTGGTGACCTGCACTGTTTCCGAGGCGCTGCCGAGCTTGAGGTCGGCGTTCACAGTCGCCGGAGTGTTGACGAGCAGCACGACGCCGACGCGCTCGTAACTCTGAAAGCCGGTGGCGATGATCTTCAGCGAGTAAGTGCCGGGCGGTAGAAACGTGAACTGGTATGCGCCGTCGTCCGTTGTTGTCGTTTTGCGCTCGATCTTCGACTCGGAGTTGGTGAGCGTGACCGTCGCGCTGGCGACCGAACCACCAGTCGGGTCGGTCACCGTGCCACGCAGCGAAGTCGTGGCCTGGCCAAATAGCGGCGCGCCTGCAGCAAGAAGCAGAAGCGTCAGCAAACCACCCGCTCGCGCGGAAAACGTTGCTGCTTTACGAAGTTTCAATGGAAAAGAAAATCCAAAAGGAAAAACACTCGGAGTCATGATCAAGCTCCAGAGCAGAGAATTGACAGGCCCTAAACCTTACTGAAATTAAGAAAGGTTATATCCGCTCGAATTGTGCGTGTCAACTGTGCGGTGAGCCGGTGCCTACGACGAACCGCTGCAGCCCTCGTCTGCCGGCCCGATCGCGGAAACGATCGCGGACTATATCCTGCAGGCTCCAGCACCGAGCCTTACGATTCCGTCAGGGCAGAGCGGCGTGACGGCGCTCACCGTTGTTGCTCTTGGCGCTTCCACGCAAACCGTGCAGCTGTCCTGCAGAAATTTGCCGGTTGACCTTAGCTGCGGCTTTAACCCCCCTTCTGTGGCTCTGAATGGCGTAAACCCAACGGCGGTGAAACTCACGATCAATACGCGCTTAACCACGGCCAGCGTCCCTAACAGCGGCCACCGTTGGGATGGCGCTTCCACGATTTGGTTCGCAGCCCTGCTGCTGTTCGCGAGGGGAGGCGATTCAGGCTGGCGCTGGGCGCGGTTGGCATTTTCTTGATCGCGTTCTTGGGGGCGGGCTGTGGAGGCGCCGCGCGGAGCCCCAACCTAACACCTGCCGGCGTCTACGTTGTGAACCTACCGGCAACGTCGGGCGGCGCTGCGGTGAAAACCGTTCCACTGGTGGTCACAGTTACAAAGTAGTCTGCAGGGCGCAATCAAGCCGGTAGTGGGTCGGCTCTAGCTGATCCCCTACGGTCATTGCAGGCCGAAGCGAAGATGCACTTCGGTTGAGCGGCATTTGGCGCGATGCTATTCTCGATTTATGGCGGATCTCACCAACTCTCCGCCGGAGGCTGCTCCGTCCCCGGTGCACGAACAATCCCGGCGTCAATTGGAAGCGCTGCTTGACGTCAGCAAGATCATCGCGCAACACCGTGACCTGAAAACCTTGTTTCATGAACTGGCTTTGCGCCTACGGCCGGTAGTGGAATCGGATTTTCTGGCCCTGGTGCTGCACGACCCTGCGAAAAACGTGATGCGGCTGCACGTCCTGGAAACCGAAGTCGCGACCGCAAAACCGGTTGGCACGGAATATCCCGTGGAAGGCAATCCCTCCGGTTGGGTCTGGGAAACGCAGCAACCTTTTATTTCCGAAGACATCTTGACCGAAACAAGATTTGTGGCGTTTCTTTCGCGATTACAGGATTCCGGTGTGCGTTCGTTCGCGAGTTTGCCGCTGACCACCGCGCAGCGGAGGCTGGGTGCGATGGGTTTCGGCCGGCTGCAGCCAAAAGCAATTTCCGATTCGGATATTCGATTCATGGAACGAGTGGCAGCGCAGGTCGCGGTGGCGGTGGATAACGCTCTGAACTTCGAGGCGGCGCAAGCGTACCAGCAGCAACTGGCGGAGCAGCGCGACCGGCTACAGGTACTTCTGGACATTAACAACGTACTTGTGACCAGCCGCGAACTGGCGGAGCTGTTTCGCGGAATAGTAGCGGCGCTGACCCGGGTGATGCGGCACGATTACACCAGCCTGGCACTTCTAGACACGGCTACGAACCGGCTGAAGATTCACGCTCTGGACTTCGATGGCACGGACACACTGCTCGGTGGCAAGGAAGTCTCAGTCGCGCTGGACCAGTCGCCCGCTGGGCGCTGCATGATCTCGGGGCAGCCTGCGGTCTTTCACGGCGCAGAGTTGGATCAGTTTCCGGCGGAGTTGGTGCGCCTTTTGCGCGAGAAAGGCCTTACATCTATCTGCTGCGTGCCGCTGATGAGCAAAGGGCGCGCCTATGGCACATTGAATCTGGCGAGCCGGCGTTTGGAGGCCTTCACCGAGGCCGACGCGGAACTGCTGAATCGCGTAGCGGCGCAGATTGCGATTGCTGTCGAAAACGCACTGGCGTTCAAGGAGATTGATTCGCTGAAAGACCGGCTGGCCGTTGAAAAGTTGTACCTGGAAGAAGAGATTCGCAGCGAATTGAATTTCGAGGAGATCGTTGGAGAGAGCGCGGCCATCAAGCGGGCGCTGGCGCAAGTGGAATTGGCGGCACCGGGAAACACGACCGTGCTGATTCTGGGAGAAACCGGCACCGGCAAAGAGCTGTTCGCGCGTGCAATTCACAACCTGAGCCCGCGGCGGGAACGAACGTTCGTGAAGATCAACTGCGCGGCGATCCCATCCGGTTTGTTGGAAAGTGAATTGTTCGGCCACGAGCGGGGCGCGTTCACCGGCGCGATCAGTCAAAAGGTCGGCCGGTTCGAATTGGCGGATCAGGGCACCATTTTCCTGGACGAAGTCGGCGACATCCCTCTGGAGCTGCAACCCAAACTGCTGCGTGTTCTCCAGGAGCAGGAGTTCGAGCGGCTGGGTGCGACACGGACGATTCGTGTGGACGTGCGTGTGGTAGCCGCAACGAACGCGGACCTCGGGCGGCTGGTCTCTGAACGCAAGTTCCGGTCCGACCTGTATTACCGGTTGAATGTCTTTCCGATTCAAATTCCGGCGCTGCGCGACCGGCGGGAAGATATTCCGCTGCTGGTCCGTTATTTTGTGCAGCAGTTCAGCCGGCACTTGAACAAGCCGGTGCAATACGTTCCGACCGATGCGATGGATGCTCTGGTCGGCTACAACTGGCCGGGAAACATTCGCGAACTGGAGAATCTGCTGGAGCGCGCGGTCATCCTTTCGCCCAGCAATGAGTTGCGGGTTCCACTTTCCGAGTTGCGCAATGCACCGGCAACGGTCGGCATTGCCGAGGCGGTTCATGTTCCGGCAGCAGCGCCGCTGGCCACGCTGGAGGAGGCCGAGCGCCAGCATATCCTGCGGGCGCTTCGCCAAACGCAGTGGCGCATTGCAGGGCCACGCGGTGCTGCCAGCATGCTCGGCATGAAACGGACGACGCTGCAAGCGCGGATCCGCAAATTGGGCATTCGCCGACCGATTTAAGCACTCGCCAGATTCACCTCAGTTCATTGTTCAGAAGATTCGCCAGGCGCGCTCCAGCCAGGGCGACCCGCTTCTTCGCCAGACTCTCGGCCGTCTTTTTGTACCTGGTCGTAAGGGTGAACGGTCCGTCCCCGGCCGCGATTAGTGGCGCATAGACAATCCGCTTGGCTTCCTGGAAACTTTCCGCAATCCAATCTTTCTCGCTCGACTTGGCCGCAAGCGAGGCGTTGGCTTTTGGCAATTTGCGGGGAGGTTTGGTTATGGTGAGTAGGTCGTTTTGAGTTCCGAGCAGATCGTCCCAGAAAAAGTGCAGCTCGCACTTCGAGCAATCGAGTTTCACCAAGTTGCCGCCGGCGTCGCCCTCCGGATCCGCACTGCTCACGCGCGCGGTCGCATGCAGCGGCTGGTGTATGTCACCAACCAGATGCAGCAGCCAGACCAGGTCATAGGATTTCAGCGCGTCTGGGCTGCCCGAACTCAGCACCGACCGAAACAGGGCGATTCGCTCCTGGGCGTTCGGCGTGGGAATCGCTGGGAGTGCGGTGCCATCCGTGCTGAACGGCGTATCAATGAAGTGCCAATATTTGTGCATCAGCAGGTCGTCGTAACCTGAATTCCTGCCGGGATCCGGGCTGCCATCTGGGCGATTGCCGCCCTGGCTTCCGTCCGAGGTGTACGTGTGGTCGCGCTTGATCTGATCAGCCCAAGTGGCGGCGATCATGAAGATCATCATGTTCTTGTCGGCGGCGGAAGCGCCAGGCACCTGGGAATCGACTGTGGCAGCCCAATCGTTGTATCTGGGATTCAGTTTCAACAGCCCATTGACCCGGTCGCGCGTTGCGGGCTTCAGCTGTTGGTAGGCAACGTAGGCAACGCTCATGTGGCCGCGGTCGTTCCAGGCCGACGCCTGGCCGCAGAAGCCGGCGGCCAGAACCAGCCCGAGAAGCAGCCTTAAGACTCTTTGTGCTTTACCCATCAAACTCTCCTTTGCTTCGGGGATCGCGGAGGATCAGAGCGCTTCTGTTCGTTGAATTGTTGCGATTCGATTCGTAAATTTGACGGTTTCCGGTTTCATTCCGGTTTCAGCGCCAGTCCGTGTAAAATTATGGGTTCGAATCCACCCGAGAAGGCGCATAAATGGCAAACGTCAACAAAAGCAAGGGCATCATCGGAATCCTGACCGGAGGCGGCGATGTTCCCGGGCTGAATCCGGCGATCCGCGGCGTCACTTTTCGCGCCCTTCGTGAGGGCTATCAGGTCATTGGTTTCCGGCACGGCTGGGGCGGCCTGATCGATATGGTCCGCGACAAATCCTACGACAATTCCGAAAACTACCAGATGCTGACCGAGGACATCGTAAACCGTGCGGGGCGCACCGGCGGTACGTTCCTGCACTCCTCCCGCACCAATCCTGGCCGCACCAGCAAGAGCAATGTTCCCGAACACCTGAAGAGCGCCTACAACCAGGAAAAGAACGACTTGACTTCGGAAGTACTGAAGAACCTGGAGTGGCTTGGCGTTGACTACATGGTGCCGATAGGCGGCGACGACACGCTGAGCTATGGCGTGAGGCTGCACCAGGAAGGCGTCAAGGTGGTGGCGATTCCCAAGACCATGGACAATGACGTGCCCGGCACGGACTACTGCATCGGGTTTAGCACCTGCGTCACGCGCACAATCCAGCTGACGAACGATTTGCGGACGTCGGCCGGTTCTCACGAGCGCTTCCTGGTGCTGGAAGTATTCGGGCGGTACGCGGGATTCACGGCGATGCTGCCCACGATGGCAGGGGCGGCACACCGCTGCGTGATTCCAGAGCACAAATTCGACATCGAGAATCTGACCGAGCGGCTGGTCTCCGACCGCCACAAGAATCCCAGCCACTATGCGACGGTCTTGGTTTCTGAAGGCGCAATGTTTGAAGGCGGAGAGATGGTTTTTGAAGGCGACGCCGCGGACGCCTATGGCCACCGGAAGCTGGGCGGAATCGGGGAACTGGTCGCGGAAGAGGTGAAGAACCGCTCCGCCAAGTTCAACAAAGGCAAAAAGATCGAAGTTATCAGCCAGAAGCTCGGCTACCTGGTTCGGTCCGGCGATCCGGATGCGCTCGATTCCATCGTGCCGATGGCCTACGGCAACCTGGCGCTGGACTTGATCCTCAACAAGAATTTCGGCCGCCTAGTGGTTCTGAAGGAAGGGCGCTACGACAACGTGCCCATCGCCACGATAACCGCGTCCAAGAAGTTCGTGAACATAAAAGAGCAATACAACACGGAGCGTCTGCGGCCGCAATACACCAGCTTTGCCAACAAGCCGCTGTTCCTGATGGGTTCGTAGCACCGAACAAGCTGCTGTCTTTTTCGCGGCAGCCTATTTCCTTTCGCTCCTCCGGCGTTCACAATTTCGTTAAGCCTCCCCAGCCTGATCGCGCGAGTTTTCCCTTGCGCATCCAGCCTGAAGTTTGCTTCGCTATCCTTCTCGCCGCGTGCCTTCCGGGGCGCGGAATTGGCGGTGTCCCATGCCAGAAACGGTGCAACATCTTCTCGGCCAGGTCGTAGACGGCCGCTTCGAGCTGCGCAAGCTCCTCGGTGTCTCGCAAAATTCTGCCGTTTTTCTGTCGTCGGCGGGCGAAGGCGACGCGGCAATCAAATTGATTCCCGAAGATCCGGCTTCCTCAGACACCCAGCTGGAGCGTTGGCGCGCGGCTGCTTTGCTCGCACATCGCGGCCTGATGCGCATTTTTGATTCCGGCAGATGCCTAATTGACGGGTCGCGGTGCTTGTACGTGGTTACCGAGCTTGCCGACGAAGACCTGGGGCAGTTGCTGCCTCATCGCGCTCTCACGCCGGACGAGGCGCGTGGGATGCTTGCGCCGGTCCTGGAAGCGCTGGACTTTCTGCATGAAAACGGCCTGGTTCACGGCGGACTGAAACCATCGAACGTCCACGCCATCGGCGACAACGTGAAAGTCTCCGCGGATCGCATTTTGCCGGCGGGAGAGTCATCAACCGCACGGCCATTGGCCGCGCCGTTCGCTGCGCCGGAATCTTTGCTGTTCCCGGCGGCGGATCTTTGGGCCCTGGGTGTGTCGCTATGTCAGACGCTGACCCAGAAACTGCCGGAGCGCGAGGGCTCGGGCCAGTGGACTGTACCCGAACTTTCTGCACCATTCGCCAAGATGGTGCGCGCGGCCCTGGTCGACGATGTGGCGTCGCGTATCTCGCTGGATTCCGTTCGTGCTTTGCTGGACCCGGGGTTCGTGCCGCGGCCCCGTCCGCAGGTAGAGCCGGCGGACCCTGCGCGAACTGCAAGGGTTGCGGGGCGGGAAGCAAATTCGCCGGAAGCGCTTATGGAGGTGGTACAACCGGCAGCGGTCGGTCAAGCCTCTGCTGCCGCTGCATCCGGAGCGTCGTCACGCACTGCTTCCTCGGGCCCCACCCTTAGCGCAAGCGCTGCAGCGCGCCCGCTGCCGCAAATCGATCCTTTGTCGGTCCCGCTGTCGCCCGTCGAACCGCCGAGCAAGGCAGCTACCAGATACACCGCGCCTTCGCGCGCGCCGATTCCGGTTTCCAGTCTGCCTCAGGTGAATGCCAGCGTTGGCGGGCCGCGCCGCGCTGTGGCCAGCAAGCCCGTCGTGGAGCGCTCCAACAAGCTCGCGCTGGCAGCCGGGGCTGCGGCAATTGTGCTTGCGATTTTGTTCGTGCCGAGATTCTTGCTGCGGTCATCGAAGGCTCCCGCACAAGACGCGCCGACGCCGCAAACAGCTAGAGCGTCCGCTCCACCGGTGGTAAAGACGTCGCCTTCGGCAATCCCGGCCGCGCCAGTGAACACCAATCCAGCTCCGGCAAAAGCCAAGCCGGCAAACGATGAGACTGCTGAATCTGCTGGAAAGGGAAAAAAAGAAACGTCCGGCACAGCCGAGCCTGCAGCGACGGGTCCAGCAAAACCCGCCGCTCCGAACGCCCCTGTGAAGGAGCCGGCGGCCGCTGGGAATTCGTTGACACCGACCATCGTGCGCAGGATCCTGCCGGAAGTTTCCGAAAGAGCGCGCTCGACGATCTCGGGCACGGTGCGCATCACCATCCAGGTGCAATTGAATCCAGACGGAACGGTTTCATCGGCAGAACTGAGCCCGCCTGTCGTCAGCCAGTTCTTTGCGGACCTGGCTCTCAAGGCCGCGCGGCAGTGGCAGTTCGGGCCGCCAGCTTCGGCCCCTGCGTCCGCAGCAGCGCCCACTTCGGCGGTGATACGGTTTGAGTTCACCCAGACGGGCACCGCCGCGTACGTGCTTTAGGAACCCGCGGCCCAAGCGGCCCATGAGCTCCACGCTGACCTCTGGCTGACAGCGGGCGCTACGTGCTAACGTTGCGGTGAAGCTGACCGAGCGATGCCGCCAACCAGAGTACAGATTTACGGGCAGAGCTATTCGATTGCAGGGGACCTTGATCCTGCCTACGTGCAAAAACTTGCCGCTTATGTAGACGAGAAAATGCGGGCCATTTCCGACTCCACTACGACCGTGGACACGCAAAAGGCGGCGGTGCTGGCAGCTCTGGCCATTGCCGACGAACTGCACAGCGGATTGCGCGAACGGAACGAACGGGAAGAACTACTGCGCGAACAGGCGGAGCGCTGCCTGACGCTCGTCGAGCGGGCCCTCAAACAAACTGCTTGATCGGAAAGATCAGCTACAGCTTGGGTTGTTGTGCGCTGGCTTCCAGCTTTTTGTCCAAGCGGTCGAGCTGTTCCATCAGGTCATCCAGTTTTGCCTGTTCGGTTTGCAGTTCGCTGCGGAGGGCGGCCTCTCGCGCCTCGGCTTCCGGCAATTTGTCTTTGATTTGCTCGTATCCGATTTCCACGGCCGCGAGTTCGCCCTGCTGTTCTTTGCGGGTCATTGGATCCTGGTCCAACTCAAACTTAACTTATGACTGCCTACTGGCTCCAGTTGGTTGGCTGGCGGTCCCAGCGATGCTTGCGCAATTCGGCGTGAAGGGCGGCGGCAAGCGGGCCTTTATCGCCGGCAGCGATGTTTTCGTCCACATGACGCTGTTTTCGCATGCCGGGAATAATCGTGGCGACATCCCTATTGTTAAGGATGAAGCGCAATGCCATCTCAGCCATGTTCGATCCCGCTGGGATGAGCGGCTTCAGCGCGTCAGCATGTTCCACGCTTGTGCGCAAGTTTTCCGGAACGAAATAGGTGCTACGCCAATCGTTCGCGGGCCAGTTACTGTCCATGGTCAGCGTACCGGTAAGTGAGCCTTCGTCAAATGGAACGCGGGCGATGACGCCGACATTGTGCACCCGGCAGGCGGGAAACAGTTCATCTTCGGGATTCTGGTCGAAGATGTTGTAGATGACCTGCACCGCGTCAATGAGACCGGATTTGACGGCGCGAATGCCGTTCCACGGCTCCCAGCGATTCAAACTGATGCCGACCGCGCGGACTTTGCTGCTGGCTCGCAACTGCTCGATGGTGCGGACGGTGCGGGGGTCGTCGAGCCATTTATCTTCCCAGGTGTGGTACTGAATCAGGTCTAACGATTCCGCGCCGAGATTCTTCAGGCTCCTGTCCAGGTACTCAAACACGTATTCCGGAGGGTACGAAACGTCGAGCGAGAAGTCCCGTCTGGACGGCCAACGGCGATTCTTGGGCGGCACTTTCGTTGCGACGTACAGTTTCTTGCCGGGATTGGCACGCAGCGCTTTGCCGAGCAATTCTTCGCTGTGCCCGTCGCCGTAAGCCCACGCGGTGTCAAAGAAATTGCAGCCCAGGTCAATAGACTTCTGCAGCGAGACCAGCGACTCGGCGTCCTCGGAGCCGGTCCAACCCGCCATGCCCCACATGCCGTAGCCGATTTCGCTCAGGTCCCATCCCGTTTGTCCAAACCGCCGATATTTCATCCCCTAATCTCCTGGTCGCTCATGCCGCGAACATTATAAGCGCACCGCCAGCGACGCTTGAGCCTGATAAGTTATAACGGATGCGCCTCAACTGTACCTTCGTACAGGCGGCCGTCAAGCAACCTGCTGTTAGCATCAATTCGCAACATCTAGATCCCTCTCTGGAGATGCGGCTTGATGAAGAGTTCCGCTTTTCATTTTGCGATCCTGCTTTGCTCCGTGAGCGCTGCGCCGCTGCTCGCACAACAAAAACCTGCCTCTACGCAGAACGACACCGCGGCTATTCCGCCGCGAGGCGAGCAGATGATGCTGACGACCACGTCGCAGCATGCCAGGGACCTTTTTGGCCCAGCCGTGGTTCTGGCCGGGAATTACCGCTTGGATGAATCGCTGAAAAGCCTGCGCTCGGCGGTCGCCGCCGATCCCAATTTCGCGGCGGGCTGGGCGTTACTCGCTTACCAAGCCACGGATTCGCGCGAGGCAGCCGAGGCGCTGACTCAGGCTCAGCGGTTGGTTGGTAAAGCCTCTCCGAGCGAGATGCTCTTCGTGCGCTGGGTTGGTGCGCTAATGCGCAACGACCAACTGGCGGCGATTTCGAATTTGAACGACCTGGTGCACCGCGAAACCGGCGACAAATACGTTTTGTATCTCGCGGCACGCTGGTTTCTGGATCAGCACCAAAAGCAGCGGGCCGTGCCGTTGTTTGAAAAAGTACTGGCGCTGGATCCCGGATTTACACCGGCGCTGAACCGCCTGGGCTATGCCTACGCGGCGATGGGCGATCTGCCACGCGCGGAGGGCTTGATGCAGCGCTATGTGGCGGCGATGCCGACCGATCCTAATCCCGAGGACTCCTACGGCGACATTCTGTTCAAGTCCGGGCGCTACGCCGAAGCCCGCAAGCATTTTGAGTCGGCGCTGAAGAAGGATCCTGCATTCGGACCTTCGCAGCACGAATTGGGCGACGTGTTCGCGCTGCTGGGCGACCAGGATGCTGCTCGCAATGCTTATGAAAAATCTGCAAGGGTGGCGGCCAATCCGCGGCGCAGCCTGGAATATCGTTCCTCGATTGCGCTGAGCTACCTGCGGCAAGGGCAAGTTGCGCGTGCGGACGGCGAATATGAAAGTCTGGCCTCCGAAGCAAAACGGAAAAACTACTCCGACCTGGCGGCGGGGTTCCACGAGGCGATGGCGCTGTATCAAGCAGACGATGCCGTTGCGCTGAAGCATCTCGATACTGCGGAAGAGATCTTGCGCAACGATGCCGACCTCGCCGCGGTCACTCGCGATGAGCACATGGCGGCCATTCGCCGCTGGCGCGGCATTCGTTCGATTCGTGCGGGAAATCCGGCGATGGCAGAAGTTTGCCTCCGCGTGCTGCGGCAGAAGTATGACGCGTCACAAAACGAGGCGATCAGCGAACAGCTTCATGCACTGCGCGGCGCGTGGCTGGTGTCTCAACGGAAATACCCCGAAGCCATCGCGGAGCTGGAGGGAACCGCTGACGACGTTTTCGCCTTGCAGCTTTTGGCTGACGCCAAACGCAACACGGGAGACGCGTCAGGAGCAGACTCCAGCCTGAAAGAATTGCTGGCGATTCACGCTTCGACGATCGAATCCGTGTTGGTCGTGGAACCGGCGCGGCTGCGGGCAACGTCCTCGGTTGCAGCAGCGGGGCAGAACTAAGTCGCTTTACTCTTTCAGCTTCAGTTTGCCCGCGGACTTTTGCTCTTCGAGAAAATTCTTCAATTCGTCGGCTGCGCCGAGCAGGCGCACCCACTGTTCGTAGTACAGAGTGACCGGGAACCGGCCCAGGCCATAAACGCTGACTCCGCCTTTTTCGCCGACTCGAAAATCAAGCGATCCGGACTTCCTTCCGCCCAGCTGTTTCTGCGCCGCGGCCAGCTGCGCTTTCAGTTCCTCATAAGTTGGTTCGGACATGGAGATAATCCTCGCGGGGTTCGAAACCCCGACGATTATACGCGGGAAGCAGCCACAATGTGCCCGAGGATTGCTATTTTCTGAGGATCTGGAGCAGGTTGCTGTAATCGTCGGTCCACAGGCGTGCAGGAGGGACTGCCAAGAGGTCGCCCGAAGACTTCGGGAGTTCTCCGTGGGTCAGGAGCATCCACTCGGAGCCGGTGGAGACGCGGCCATCAGCATCGGAATGAATCCACGCGAAGCGGAGACTGTAGTGTTCCGCTGCCGCTATCACGACGGGCCGCAGATCGAGATATGAGTTGGTGATATGGATGGCGAGAATGCCTGCTGGTTGGCGAAGACTGCGAAGATAGTCCGCGAAGGCTTCGCGCGTGAGCAGGTGAACAGGAATGGAATCGCCGCTGAAGGCGTCCAGAACGAGCAAGTCGAAGTCCCAAAGTTCTCCCCGACCGGCTTCGTGTTCGAGCGAAAGACGGCCATCGCCAGGCACAATTTGAATCTGGGCAGGAGAATCGGACAAAAACGTGAAGTAGGCCGGGTTGGAAGCGATAGCGATGACTTGCGGATTAATTTCATAAAAACGAATTGCGTCGCCGGTGCGGCCATACGCGGCCAGGGTTCCCGCGCCGAGTCCAATGGCGCCGATGCGCAGGGCGGTGCGATGTTCGGTAAGCGCCGCGGACCTCGCCAGCCGAAATGCCTGATCGAGTCCGCTCCCTGCGGCATAGTAGGAGGTCGGTGTGTGTTTATAAGCTGGGGCCTGCAATTGGAAACCGTGAGTGATGCGGCCGTGAACGAGTATAAGACTGGCGCTTTCGGCGTCACCCTCGTGGGCAATGACGGAGAGCGTGCCATAGAAATTGCGGAAGCGGGCAACCGCCTTCCTGGCTGTTCCCATGCAGACTACCGCGATGAACACGACGAAAGCGATGGAACAAACCGGCACAGCCTTGCTTCGCGCGGCTTCCGGTGCCGGTCGTTTGGAGTTTAGGGCCACGTACAAAACGAGAACCGCCGCAATGAGTAAAGCGAAGTGATCTGAAATGTGCGTGGCCCGCGGCGCAGCCAGAACGGCCACTTCCGGAAGCAAAGCGGCGGCGGCAAGAAGCAGAACCGGCACAGGCGCTGGCGAGCGATAGAGCCACGACGCGGTTTCGCGCGAAAGAATAAGCAGGAGCAAGCCCGCAGCGGCGACTAGACCGAGTTGATATTCCCAAAACGCACTGAAAAACCGGGGCGCCAGCAAGCCCACGAAAATGCCACCGCATGCTCCGCCGGCCGCGATCACCAGGAAGAACGCCGTCAGATACCGTGGCTCGGGCTTGGAGCGGGCGAGCTCCCCGTGGCAGACCATACACACCGAAGAAAGAACCACGAGGTAGATGACGATTTGGGTCAGGATGCTGCCAAGGGCTCCGCCGTAAAGCAAGAAACACGCCGCGAAGACAGCCAGCAGGAAAGTGCCGTGAAACCAGTTACGCGCGTACCAGCGTGGATGCGCAAAGCAAAGGATGAAGGAAAGCAGGTAGATGCCTAGCGGCAGAATCCAGAGCAACGGCACGACGGCGACGTCTTGACAAAGTTGGTTCGTAGTGGCGAGAAACAGGACCGAAGCTGTTGCCGCTAGTGCAAACCAGAGCGCGAAGGTGGCCATCCTGGGTGGATTCGTGCGCTCCGCTAGCGTCTCAGCGCCCAGGGCCGAATCCGCCGGAAGTTGAACAGCCTCTTTGTGTTTGACACGCGCGGCCCGAAGAGCGCAAGCACAACAACCAACCGCGAACAGAATGTAGCCCAGTGCCCAAAGGCGACCCTGCATTTTCAGCGCAAGGCGGGGTTCAAGAACGACTGGAAATGCGAACAAAACTAGAAACGAGCCGAGATTAGAGACTGCATACAGGCGGTAAGGTGATTTGGCTTGCGAAACGCGCCGATGCCACGCTTGCAGGAGGGGGCTTGTGCTGGACAGAGCGAAGTAGGGCAGGCCGGCGCTGATTGCGAGAACCCAAAGGATGCGGAGCACCGGATCGGATGCTGTCAGCGGCTTCCAGCGCGCCGCGGGAGTGATCGGGGAATCCCACGTCGTTGCGAGGTACCACAGCAGCAGAAGCGATAAGAACAGGACCGCGCAATGGGTCAGCGCTTGCGAGGAGCTGCTCAGACGATTTGTAAGAATGTGGGCATAAATGTATCCCGCGAGCAGAAGCATTTGAAAGAACAGCATGCACGTGGTCCATACAGCGGGGGTACCACCAAACCAAGGCAAAATGAATTTTGCCAGGATGAGTTGGGTCCAGAAGAGCAGAAATGCGCTGAAAAAGACCGTTAGGGAAAACGGCATACTCGCAAGCCGAAATCGAGATTGACCAGGCGCGCTCACCGCTCGGAATTATAGTTTTTTTGCGCACCAAGTGAAGCTGAGAACGCGCTAGACCTGGAGGCGGTCGGCGTCGCGGGCGACTACTTCATAGAGCACCGGGTTGACGAAGAAGCCGAGCACCAGGCGCGAAATGAGGCCGGCCACAACCACAATGGCGAACGGTTTTTGCGTGTCACTGCCGACGCCTGTGGACGTTGCGGCAGGCAGCAGGCCGAGGCAGGCAACGAGTGCCGTCATCATGATCGGACGCAAGCGCAACAGCGCGGCTTCGCGCGTCGCCTCACGAATCGAACGGCCCTCCAACCGCAGCTTGTTGATGTAACTGACCAGAATCACCGCGGTCTGCACCGAAACTCCGAGCAACGCAAGCAGCCCCAGAAAACTGGAAACGCTTAGGGGCGTGTGGGTAAGTTTCAGCGCGATTAGCGCTCCCACAGGCTCGGTAAGCACCACCCCAAAAGCAATCGAAATCGGGAATTTCAAGTTGCCGTAAAGCGCGAAAAGAATCATGAAGATGATGAAGACGGCCAGCGGACCAATCACGTAGAGCTGCGACTTGGCCTCCAAAAGCTCGCTGTACTCCCCGCCCCAGTCGAGACGGTAGCCTTCAGGAAGATGCACATTCTTGGCCACGCCGGCCTGACCGCGTTGAACAATGCCTTCCAGGTCGCGGCCTTCCACCGAAAACTGAATGCCGATGTAGCGCGAATTGTTTTCGCGGTAGATGAACGACGCGCCGGAAGC
>CAZQOB010000086.1:0-19343 GCA_964594885.1 uncultured Acidobacteriaceae bacterium | reverse complement strand
AAGGACCTGCCGGACATCCCGCAGGAGATCCTCGCAAGCCTGACAGTGCACCCGGTCGAGACAATGGATGAGGTTTTGCAAATTGCGCTTGAGCGGCCGATTGTGCCCGTGGAGCACACGCCTGTTGCGCCGGTAGCCGAAGGATTTGCAAGCGGCGCCGAGAAAGACTCGAGTTTGACCAACTAACGATTCCCGCCACGCCCGCGGTATCCCGCGGGTGCAGGTTCGAAACGCCTCGCGGGAACGCGAAAGTTGCCAATCACAAGGTTTGTCCGAGCTGCGCGGAGCGATTTGCGCCGCCAGCGCGGGCATCCATCCCGAGAACAATCGTTCGAGGAAAATCAGTTCAATTCACAAAACTACGAAGTTAAGGACATATGCCTAAAGAAACTGCAGAAAGCAACAATCAAATCAGTATCAGCCTGGCGGAGCTGAAGGAAAAGAACATCACCGACCTGGCCAAAATTGCCAAGGAGTTGAACGTTCCCGGCGCCAGCGGCATGCGCAAGCAGGAGTTAATCTTCCAGATTCTCCGCGCGCAGACGGAAAAGAGCGGCCTGATCTTCTCGGAAGGCGTGCTGGAATGCCTGCCGGACGGCTTCGGCTTCCTCCGCGCCCCGGAATATAACTATTTGCCAGGCCCCGACGACATTTATGTTTCGCCGTCGCAGATCCGCAAGTTTGACCTACGCACCGGCGACACCGTCTCCGGCCAGGTTCGCCCGCCGAAGGACGGGGAACGATACTTTGCGCTGATCAAGGTCGAAGCGGTCAATTTTGAGGACCCCGAAGTCGCGCGAAACAAGATTTTCTTTGACAACCTGACGCCGCTTTATCCGCAGGGCCGCCTGAAGATGGAAACGGTTAAGGAAAATCTGACCGGCAGGGTGCTGGATCTTCTGAACCCGATCGGCAAGGGCCAGCGCGGCTTGATCAACGCTCCGCCGCGCACCGGCAAAACCATGATGCTGCAGTCCATTGCGAACTCAATCACCACGAATCATCCGGAAGTGGCATTGATCGTGCTGCTCATTGACGAGCGCCCGGAAGAAGTCACCGACATGCAGCGCACGGTGAAGGGCGAAGTCATCAGCTCGACCTTCGACGAAGCGCCGCAACGGCACATCCAGGTTGCCGAAATGGTGCTGGAAAAGGCCAAGCGACTGGTGGAACACAAGCGCGACGTGGTGGTACTGCTGGACTCCGTGACGCGCCTGGCGCGCGCCTACAACGCGGTAACTCCGCCATCGGGCAAAGTACTCTCCGGCGGTATTGATGCCAACGCATTGCAGCGCCCGCGGCGTTTCTTTGCGGCCGCGCGCAACGTGGAAGAAGGCGGTTCGCTGACCATCATCGCCACCGCACTGATCGACACCGGCAGCCGCATGGACGACGTGATTTTCGAAGAGTTCAAGGGCACCGGCAACATGGAAATCTATCTGGATCGGCGCCTGGCGGATAAGCGTGTGTTCCCGGCGATTGACATCCAGCGCTCGGGCACCCGCAAGGACGAGCTGTTGCTGCCTCCTGATGAGCTCAGCCGCGTGTGGGTTCTGCGCAAGGTGTTGAGCCCGCTCTCCACGGTGGAAGCGATGGAACTGCTGTTAAGCCGTTTGACCAAGAGCAAGTCCAATTCGGAGTTTTTGGCGTCGATGTCTGCTCCGGCGTGACGGGATACCGCCAGGCCGCGGCTAGACCCCCTTCCCGCTTGCTCACCTCTCGGGCTGCGTAAGAACGCAACGCCTGCGGGACCTACGCAGACCCGGCAGCTGATTCTTGGAGCGCAACAAAAGAAGGCGCGGGAAAAGATCGCTCTCTTCCGCGCGCCCGTTTGGGCTGCCGCACTACAGCACTTGCGGTGTTAGGCAGCTTCGTTTTCGATTGCGGCGATGTAGTCGAGCACCCGCTCGCTCCATCCGTCAATGTGCGTCCAGCCATGGCCATAGCTGATGCCGCTCTTGTACGGCGCTACGTTGATCACGTAGGCCTGCTTGGTCCACGCCGGCAGAATCCCGTCGTGCGACTGTTCGTCGGTAATCACGATGAAGCGGCTTACGTCGCTCCAGTCGGTCCACGCCTGCAGCGTAGTCAACGCGCGCTTCAGGTAGGTGCCGGAGTGCGACTGGGACTTCACGATGGCGTCTCGCAGCGCGAAGCCGCGCCGCGGAGGAATCGCCACGCAAGCGTCCGAAAACGTTGCGATGCAAAACTCCGCGGCCTTCTCGCGAAGCAGGATGGCCAGTCCCGCGGCTGCATCCATCCGTGTGGTCTCGCCCTTTTTCGCAAGGCGGTAGTTCATTGAGCCGGAGACGTCCACCAGCAAACCGGTCACTCCCGGCAGCGTTTCGAATCCGGCGACGCCTTTCAGCATTGCCTTCTCGATCGCTTCCTCAAGTTTCGGTGCATAACGAGCCGCGGTCACGAAGCGGAACGGCAGAGCGCGGGCAATGCCCTTCTCTAGACGTTCCGCAACGAGCTTCGGCTGTACGCCCGCGGCCAGCATCAGCCGCAGGTTGCGCAGGACCGCCATTCCGCCCACTTTGCCTTCGCGCAACAGCCGATCCCAGGTCTCGCGCTTGTCCTTCCCTGCGGACAAGGCAACCTCCCAGGTGTCAGGAGATTCGAGCGTGTTCTCAACGAGCTTCTTCCAGGTTTCGGCCTGTTCTGCGTTTTTCGGTTTGGCGTGGCACAGGAACAGCACGTCGCGCAGTTTGACGGTGCTTTCGCGGTTGTACTTGGCCAGCTGGTAGGCGTCGAACTTTGTGAACGCCGCAGCCAGCCCCCGCTTCACACCCGCGGACAGCGGCTCCTTTCGGCCATTCGGCCGGCGGTCCTTCCAGTAGAGCGCGACGAACTCGCCGAGTTCGTCCGCGCGCTGGATGACATGCTGCAGCGTCTCCGCAACCAGCGTGCCGGCGTTCTTACGGCGCGCCAGTTCGCGAACCAGGAAGAGAGGAACATGGCGCAACTGCATCTCGTCGCGGGCTTCGCGCGCCAGAGCGGCCACATCTTCCGCCTTGTTGCGCACCACCAGCTCCGCGATGCGCTTCGCGATTTCGTTGCCCTTCTCATAGCAGGCGTCTTCCCAGAGCAGGCAGGTCAGCACGGTTCGCCGCAGCTCGCGCCGCGGATCGATCCGATGTGCTACCGCTCCTTCGTGCGTCCGCATCGGAAACATCCGCTTCCATACGTTCAGTTTTGCCACTTTCCTTCTCCTCCTTTCTTCAAAACTCTTTGCTTCAACTCAAACTTCGCACTTTTACTGGCTGGAGCTTGAATCGCCCTTCAGTATTTTGCAGGCAAATCAAGTCGCCCACTTCGATTTGCGAAGTTCCGGCCAGACGGTCCGAAATCACGACCTTCAGACACTCCGAGTACGGACCCTCTTCGCCGATGAAAATAAAGATCGCGAGTTCTCCGCCGACTTTCATCACCGGCCCTTCGATCAAAACAACTTCGTTCAAGAACCACCACCTCCTCTCTCTCGATAAACTGCTGGACGGGAATCATCGGTCAGGGAACATTAGGCGCTCTATCACTGAGCTACTGGCCCTCCGCTCTGGTGGCACAGCCTTCCTGTCTCACTGATGGACCAGGTGAGATTCGAACTCACGATCTCCGCTCCATAGGCGAAGTAACCCTGTCCTTCACCACGTCCAACCTCTTCTCAAAATCGCGCCGGGAGGAAAACCGAGCAGAGTAGCGGGGCGACTGCCCCACGTCGTTTGACAGACGAAGTAACCCTTCTCTCCACCATCCCGGCACCGATGGGAACGGATGGTTCGCGTTGATTGCTTGAGCTACCGCTGCGAAGCAGGCGGATTTTCGATGCCGCATCTCTCCGGCTTTCGTCGAAGCGCTCTGTTGGGTCGAAGTAACGCAAACCTTCACCACATCGGTTCTTTTTGTGGCGGGAATCAGCGGCTCAGGACAAGACCAAATGCTCTACTCGTCTGAGCTACAGCAGCAGTCCCGAAGGTACTGCCCTGGTGGGACTCGAACCCACGACCTTTGGTTCCGAAGTAACCCGAACCTTCGCCACGCCACAAAATTCTTCCTGCAAAGCTCCTTTCCTCCGAAAAAGGGCCCGACATGTGCCCCTACTGTTCTGCTCTTCGCACACCCCTAGCGTGGCCTCCAAAATCCGATCCTGTTCACCAATTTGTCAACAGAAATGCAACTCCCAGGGAGGAATCGGCGTTCACGGACCGGGGATTCGAACCCCAGCCTTTCGGCTCTACCGCGAAGTAACCGTGAACTTCACCATCCCGGGAGATCTTCCCGCGACCTAACTTGTTCCAATGAAATGACTTACGGAACTACCTAGGGCTCCGCGTGTACAAGCACTTCACGTCGCCCGGCCATCCCAGGTCATGCACTGGTTCGGATTGTTTGTCAGACGACACTCATTGCTCTCCACGCTCAGCAAGAACTGCGGACCAACTGCAGCTAAAAACTGAGGTAACGCCAAAGTAAACGCGAACCGGAATTCTGTCAAGCAGAATTTTTCAGCTTCCCAAAGAATTTATACATTCGCGCCGCATCATACGAATCCTCGAATAGTTGACTTGAGGCCGTGCAGCCAGGCGCGAGCTTCGCGATCTCCCGCTCGAAGGCATGGTCCGAGCGGTGAACCCAGAATCATCAAGATGGCACCGCCGAATTGCCGTTTTGCCGCAACCGGTAGAGTTCCGAGGCGAGCAATCACACCTTCCGTTTGAGCCGACAAAGGAACGACTCGGCTGAAATCTCGGACCATCATGGCCTGCGGCCAAAGGTAGTCAATGTAGGGAACAGAATCGGAGTTTGACCACACATCGATGGGCTCTTCTACGATGAATCCGAAACTTTCGCGCAACATGATCTGATGAATTACAAAGTCTGGGGCGCTCAGGAACCCGCCGCCGGATTCCAGCAGGACATTTGCGCCGGCTCCTAACAACTCCAAAAGATTCGAGACGACAGCCTCATCAACAATTCCTAGGCCTGGAAGAATCACGGTCCGAAAACGGGCATGCCAACCGCGCAAGTCTTCAGCACAGAAAGCGGCATCCTCGCCGAGCGCGGCGCAGTATCCTCGCAACGACTCGCGCAGCACGCACCCGGCTCCCAGATCAAGCACGGCGCAGCTACCTCCAGGAGAGTTCTTTGAATCTTTTCGGGCAAATCCGTTTGGATCCAGCAGGCAGAGCCCAGCCGCAGAGATCGCAGAATTCTCAATAAAATCGCGCCGCGAAATCGTCATCGCTTCTTTACTCTTCCACTTGTGTACTCTCGTCCACGCGTGGGCCGTGACTCTCAAAGCCTGCCGTCAATCAGTCGCTGCATCGCCACGGCCGTGTCGTAAAACTGCTGGTCCAGCGCGAACTTGTAGCGCCACTCCATCTCCGCCACGAGCCAGCCGTCGTAGCCGACTTTTTTCAGCGCCGCCCGGATCGCCGGCCAGTTGTTGTCGCCCAAAAACAAGTTCGTATAGACCGACTGCTCCCCACAACGGCCGCGTTGTTTGACCGGGTCCTTCAAATGCACACGCGTGATGCGCGGCCCGTGCATTTCAATCCACTGCTCGGCGAAACCGGTGTCGTGAATGTTCCCAACGTCCAGATGAATTCCGACAAACGGGCTGTTTACCTCATTCAGAAAGGTCCAAAACTCCCGTGGCGTAATCAGGAATTTATGTTCGGAATTGCAATTCTCGCAGCCGATCTTCACGCTCGCTTTTGCGGCCACTGGAGCCAACTGCTGCAGGGCCTCCAGACAACGCGGATAGACCTCGTTATACGGGACCTCCGCCGTCACCAGACCTGCCACCAAGAGCACCGCGTTGCAACCAAGCAATTGTGCTGTCTCGATCTCCCGTTGCACGATGCGAATTGCCTGTGCGCGCACTTTTGGGTCGCGCGCGGAAAGCGGCGTCTCCCAATGCAGCCCGGTCGAAACGTTGGATACCACCAGCCCGGCATTTTCCACTTTGCGGCGCAGCTCGCTCACTTGCGCGTCCGTGGTATTCATCTGGAACCACGGCACATCGCCCAACCACAACTCGATGCCTTCATAGCCGGCTTTTTTCACCAACTCGAGTCCCTGCTCGAAGCTCCATCCCTTCGGGATCATGTTGTCGCCGATTGATTTTTTCATCGCCGCCCTGCTTAATTCGTTTCTTGCGCCGCCAGCCAGCTTTTGACCCGCGGCTCCAGCACGCTCAGAGGCAGCGCGCCATTCTCCAGTACAGCGTCATGAAACCGCCGCACGTTGAACTTCCCTCCAAGCCGCCGCTCAGCATCCGTACGCAATTCGCGGATTTTCATCTGGCCGATTTTGTACGCCAGCGCTTGCGCCGGCCACACGATGTAGCGGTCCACCTCAACCGTAATGTCCTGATCGGTTTTGCCCGTGTTGTCCTTGAAAAACCGGATCGCCTGCTCACGGCTCCAGCCCATGGTGTGCATGCCGGTGTCCACCACCAGCCGCACCGCTCGCCACATTTCGTACGTCAGTTGGCCGAATTTTGAGTACGGATCTTTGTACATGCCAAGATCCTCGCCCAGGCTTTCGGCGTACAGTCCCCAGCCTTCGACAAACGCCGAGTAGCCAACATGCTTGCGAAATTCCGGCACATCCTCGAGTTCCTGCCCCAGGGTAATCTGCAAATGATGGCCGGGCACCGATTCGTGCAACGACAGCGCCTCCATCTCCCACTTGGGCCGCGCCGCCAGGTTGTAGGTGTTCACAAAATAGAATCCGGGCCGGCCGACGCTCGGTGCTCCCGGCTGGTAATACGCGGTCGTTTGCGACCGAGCCTTGAAATCGGGAATCGGGGTCACGCCATAGGGATTGCGCGGTAGCTTTCCAAACTCGTGGGCCAGTTCGGGATCGATCGACTTCGCAATGATTTTGTAGCCATTGATCAGGTCTTCCGGCTGGTCATAATAAAACCGCCTGTCGGTCCGCAGAAATTCCGTGAACTCGTGAAAGCTGCCCTTGAATCCAGTCCGCGCGATGATCTTGTCCATCTCCGCGCGAATCCGCTTTACTTCGCTCAGGCCAATCTCGTGAATCTGCTGCGGGCTCAGGTCCGTGGTGGTTTGCCAACGCACGTGAAACGCATACGCGGAAGCGCCGCTTGGCAGCGCCGTGGCGGCAATCGAATCGCGGCACGCGGGAACGTAGGTATTCGTGACGTAGTCGCGCAGCTTGACAAAAGCTAGTCGAACAGCTCTTGCGTAAAGTTCCTTCGCGCGGGCGGTGAGCCGCAAGCGCTCCGCTTGGCCAATGTTCGCGGGAAATTCCTTGAACGGTTCCAGCAGCGCGCTCTTCAACGGGTCTTCCGGCGCCACATCGGCAATCTGTTTCGGAACATCGCGCAGGGCGATTTTCGGCGGCGTAAAGCCTTTGCTCAGCCCTTCATTCAGAAGCACGGTCTGCTGATCCAGAAATTTCGGAAGCGCCTCCATGCGCGCCAGAATGTCTTCATAGTCCGGCACCGTTTGCCGGGGCATCGACGCCAGAACCGCCGCCGTTCCCTGCTGCGGACCGGCCATCTGATTTAGCGGCATCCAAAGATTTGCCGGAACTACGTTACGAAACGGATTGGGGTCATCGCCGTACTGCAGGCCTTGCTCAGCCGTCTCCAGCAGATCGCGATACAAGTCGAAATTCAGTTGCTCGCCTTTTGGAAGTGCTTCGCGCGAAATCGCTTTGAGTTTCTTAAGACTCTCGGTCAGGTGCGTTTTGCGCGCGGCGATTCCCTGCGGCGAATCGTCGCTCCATTTGCGATTCTGTCCGGGGTAACCGACTTCGGTAGCCATTTCCGGATACTGCTCCATCCACAAATTCCAGTCAGCATCGAGATAGGCGCGAAACTCTTTCGCAGCTTTGGCCTGTTGGTCCGATGCAGGATTCTGCGGCATCGCCAGGAGCGGCAGGAACATCGCGGAATTCGCCGCGACCACCGACCATACGGCGAGCCATCGCATCAGGAGGCCCCTCCCGCACTCTTCCCCAGCTCTTGCTCTCTTTCGTTCGCCAGCAGAATGATCAGTCGCGCTGTTTCTTCGACGCCCATCGCCGTATTGTCCACCAGC
Source organism: uncultured Acidobacteriaceae bacterium (assembly GCA_964594885.1). Lineage (GTDB taxonomy): Bacteria > Acidobacteriota > Terriglobia > Acidiferrales > UBA7541 > Acidiferrum. Next base: position 11,259 of record CAZQOB010000086.1, on the reverse strand, counting down.
ACGGCGTCGGCCGCCCGCTTCAGAGGCGACACTTTGCGTTCGCTGTCGCGCTGGTCGCGCTCGCGGACCTCTTCAACGACTTCGGCCAGTTCCAGGTTTTCGCCTTTTTCCTTGTGCTCTTTCCAGCGCCGTTCAGCGCGGGCTTCGGAAGTGGCTTCCAGAAAAATCTTCAACTCGGCCCTTGGAAACACGACGGTCCCGATGTCGCGGCCTTCCATCACCACTCCACCGTTCGCACCGGCGCGCTGCTGCGCCGCGACGAGAATGGCGCGGACTGCGGCGACGGTCGCGACGCGGGAGGCCGCCTGGGCCACTTCGTTGGTGCGAATCGCCTGAGTTACGTCGTCGCCGTCGAGCGACACACGGTTGTGTACAGCTGGATCTTGCAGCGTGGGCGGAACCGGTTGCAGTTCGATATTCGTGTCGCGGGCAAGCGCGGTCAACTCGGACTCCGAGGTCAGCGCGATGCCGCCACCTTGCAACGCCTTGAGCGCCAGCGCACGGTACATGGCCCCGCTGTCGAGATACTGATAGCCGAGGCGCTGCGCGACGAGCCGAGCCACACTGCTCTTGCCCGAGCCGGCGGGACCGTCAATCGCGATAGTCAGTTTTTTCATCGCTGAATCAATCGCATGGTGCTTAGAAACCCATGATGTTGTATCCGCAATCGACGTAGATGGTCTCACCGGTGATGCCCGAGCCGCCAGGCGAAAGAAGAAACGCAGCTGTCGAGCCGACTTCGCCCGGATCGACGTTGCGGCGCAGCGGTGCTTTATCGGCGTGAGCTTTCAGCATGTCGCCGAGATTCGAAATCCCGCGCGCGGCCAGCGTTTTGATTGGTCCGGCTGAGATCGCATTCACGCGAATACCCTTCGGCCCCAAATCGCTGGCGAGATAGCGCACACTCGCTTCTAGCGCGGCCTTGGCCACGCCCATAACGTTGTAGCGAGGCACCACTTTTTCCGCGCCGAAATAGGACAGCGTGACGATTCCCCCGCCTTCCGTCATCAGCGGTGCGGCGGCGCGCGAAACGGCGACCAGTGAATACACGCTGACGTCGTGCGCTATGCGAAAGCCTTCGCGCGACGTGTTCACGAATTCGCCTTTCAATTCTTCGGCTGGAGCGAACGCCACGCTGTGCACAATGCCGTGCAGCGTTCCATAATTCTCCTTGAGTTGCTCGAACAGGTTGGCGATCTGCTCATCGGACGAAACATCGCACTTGAAACCCGCGCCGCCCGGCAGATCGGCGATCAAGTCTTTGGCTTCCTGTTCGAGGCGTTCATTCTGATACGTGATGGCCAGCCGCCAGCCTGCTTCCTGCAACTTCCGCGCGATCGCCCAGGCGATGCTGCGCTTGTTGGCCAGTCCGAACACCACCGCGGTTTTCTGGGAATCGGTCACGTCAGCTCCTCTGAGCAGTCTTCGATTTTTCCGTAATCGGTCTTCTGTTAGAACGGAAAAATGGATTTAAATTCTGAAAGCGTTGTGCATTCTAACAGCGTTAACTCGCCACTCGCCACTCGTGCGCCCAGAGCGGCACAATCGCGCCGAACGAGCCACTAAATTCTTTGGAAAGCGCGCTCGATCTCTTGGACCGAGTAGCGCAGCACGACAGGCCGGCCGTGCGGGCAGCTCATCGGGCAATCCGTTTTCGCGAGCGCGGCGAGGAGCCATTCCATCTTTGTTTGATCGAGCGGCATATTCACCTTGATCGCGGCGTGACAAGCTGTTGACGCCGCGATTTTCGCTTGCAGAGTTTCAATCGAAATCGCCGCACTTTCCCTTTCAATGCCGTCGAGAATTTCGGTGAGTAATTTCTCCGCATCGCTGGTCACAATTCCCGCTGGAATGGCTTGGATCGCAAAACTCTTCGGTCCCATCGGTTCGACTTCGAAGCCGTTGGCCACAAGCTCTTCGGCCATCTTCTCGAACGTGACGATTTGCCGCGGCGACAGTTCCACGATCATCGGCATCAGCATCCGCTGCGATTCCACTTTGCCCGCGCGGCGTGCTTCCAGATGCTGCTCGAACAGCACGCGCTCGTGCGCCACGTGTTGATCCACAATCCACAATCCTTGGCCATTCACCGCGATGATGAAGCTGGCGCTTACCTGGCCAAGCGGTTTTAAGTCGGCGATCTGATCGGCGTGTGGCAACGAAGCCGGCGGGTCTCCGTTGGCGCCGGCGAGATTTCCCATCCAAGTCGAACCTAGCGGTGGGGAATTTGTAATCGGCTGCGCGACGCCAGAAAACGACGCGCCCGGCTCGAATGCGAATCGCTGCTCGACCGGTTGCAGCGGCACAGCTGAAAGGTCAAAGCCGCTGTTGGAGCCGACTCCAGCGCCAGGACTGAAGCCCGAGCCGAGCCCGATCTCCTCCATCGGCGCAATCATCGCGCGAGGAATCCCCGCTTGCTCCGGCGCGGGCGTAACCGCGTGCAGCGAACTCCCAGCGGGATTGCGCGAAGCTGGATTGGCTTGCCGCGCAGTAGCCGTTCCGGCCGCAACGGCAAAGCTAGCGATAGGCCGCGCTGCCATCAAGGCCTGACGCAACGCGTCGCGCACGGCATCATGCACAAATTGCGACCGGCGGAAACGCACTTCAATCTTTTTGGGATGGACGTTGACGTCCACTTCGTCGTACGGCATCTCCAGAAACAGCAGCGTCGCGGGGAAAATCGCATGCGGATGGATGTTGCGATAGGCCTCGTGAATGGCGTGCAGAATCAGCCTGTCTCGCACCAGGCGCTTGTTCACAAAAATGTAGATGCCGCTGTTGTTTGGCCGTTGAATTTCCGGGCGCGAGGTAAATCCTGAAATTGTAAGTGTGGCTTTTTCTTCTTCCGGTTCGAGCGGTTGTTCGGTAATGGCTGCGCGAAATGGCGCGGACCCGGCGGGGATTTCGACCAGCTCCTGCAGCGCCTGACGGCCAAAGAGTTGATAGACGCGATCGGCCAATTTCTCCGCTGGCGCGCAATCGATGATGGTTTGCGTCGGCGTGATCAGAACAAATTGTTTGTCGGGATTGGCCAGCGCGTAGTGCGTGACGAGCGAAGCGATATGGCCGAGTTCGGTCGTGTCCGACTTCAGGAATTTGCGCCGTGCCGGAACCGTATAGAACAGATCGGCGACGCTAACAGTCGTTCCCGCCGGGAGGCCCGCGGGCTTTACAGAAACCAGTTTGCCGTTGGCGAACTCCACTCGCGTGCCTTCGGCTTCCGCCGCGTCGCGCGATTCCAGAAGCAGCCGTGAAACCGAGGCAATCGTTGGAAGCGCTTCCCCACGAAACCCCAGCGTGGCAATGTTCAGCAGATCATCGGCCGTTTTCAGTTTGCTGGTGGCGTGGCGCTCAAATGCCAGCAAAGCGTCGTCGTGCGTCATCCCCTGGCCGTCGTCAGTGACGCGGATCATCCGCTTGCCGCCGGCTTCTACTTCAATGCGAACGGTCTTCGCACCCGCGTCGAGAGAGTTTTCCAGCAGCTCTTTCGCTACCGAAGCCGGCCGCTCAACGACCTCGCCCGCGGCGATCTTGTTGGCAACAGCTTCCGGAAGTATGCGGATCCGGCTCATTTTGGTTCTGCAGTAGAAGCGGTTAGATCAGATTTCGTTTCGCTGTGAGGCAACTCTTCTCCGTGTAACCAGCGAATTCCATCCGGGGCGACAGAGCACAAGATAGCGATACCGAGCAGGATCGTTCCGAACCAAATGACGATTTGCGGGTATCGTCGCTCGCTTAACCCGGCAGCGATTAAAAACCCACTAAACATTACGACGGCGCAAACACCAAGGATAACAGGCCGGTTTTTCCCACTTTGCCGAATCGTCTGCGCAAACAAAATGCCATAGCCCAATAACGCCAACCCGGCCTGCAACCAATCGTAGGTTCTGACTGACGCCGTCGAAACCACTACGACTCCTTCAAGGCGATGCCGAGCTGGTCGAGCTGTGCCGTGTCCACTTCGCTGGGCGATTCGGCCATCAAGTCCTGGGCCTTGGTAGTTTTGGCGAAGGCGATGACTTCGCGGATCGAGGTTTCGCCGGCGAGCAGCATCACCACGCGGTCGATGCCAAGCGCAATGCCACCATGCGGCGGCGTGCCATAAGTGAGCGCATCAAGAAAGAAGCCAAAGCGGTTGCGCAACTGCTCTTCACTGAGGCCCAGCGCTTTGAATAACCTTTCCTGAATGTCCTGGCGGTGAATTCGAATACTGCCCGACCCAAGTTCGTAACCGTTCAGCACCAGGTCGTAGCCCTTAGAGCGCACTTCCCATGGCGCGGATTCGAGCTTTTGCAAATCCTCGTCCACGATGCCGGTGAAAGGGTGCTGTGCGCTGACCCAAGTCTTGTCGGATTCGCTCCACTCAAAGAGCGGAAACCCGGTGAGCCAAAGGAACTTCCACTGCGTTTTGTCGATCACACCAAGCGCGTCGCCCAACTGTAGCCGCAAATGGCCCGCGATCAGCGCCGCAGCTTCCGTGCCTTTGAACTGTTCCCTCGAGGATACGGCAAGCACGAGGTCGCCTGGCTTCGCTCCGCACAGATCGGCCATCTTCTTGGCGTTCTCCGCGCCGATCAATTTGTCTACGGTCGAGGTGATCCCGTCAGGCCTCACTTTGACAAAGTACGCGCCGCGCCCGCCCAGCGCCTTTGCCTTCTCGGTCAAGTCGTCGAGCTGCTTGCGCGAATAGTCCGCCGCGCCCGGCGCGGCGAGTGCGAACACGTTGCCTTCGATCTGTAGCTTTTGCTTGGCCTCGGCTGGAAAGCACGACGTGACTTCGTGCAGCTCCATGCCAAAACGCATATCCGGCTTGTCGCTGCCGTACCTGCGTATCACATCCTTGTACAGCATGTGCGGGAACGGCGCTTCGGCTTTGATCCCCGCAACCGCGCACGCTCGCACCATCACCTGTTCGATGACCTGAAAAATATCTTCTTGGCGCGGAAAGGACATTTCCAAGTCCAGCTGCGTAAACTCCGGCTGGCGGTCGGCGCGCAAGTCTTCGTCGCGAAAGCATTTGACGATCTGAAAATAGCGATCGAGCCCGCCAATCATCAGAATCTGTTTGAAAATCTGCGGCGACTGCGGCAGCGCATAGAACTGGCCCTGGTGCACCCGGCTGGGAACGAGATAGTCGCGCGCGCCTTCCGGAGTCGACCGCGTAAGCATGGGCGTTTCGACTTCGATGAAGCCCATTTCGTCCATCACCTTACGAATTTCCAGAATGATTTTGTGACGGAGCGCCAGATTGGCGTGCGGCTTCGGCCGCCGCAGATCGAGATAGCGAAAACGCAGCCGCGTCTCTTCCGCAGCGTTGATTTTCTCCTCGATTGCAAAAGGCGGTGTTTTGGCGTTGTTCAGGATGTGCAGCTTGGTAGCGATGATCTCCACTTCACCCGTGGCGAGCTCCGGATTCGCCTTTTCGCGCTTGACGACATAGCCTTCGAGGCCGACAACAAACTCGCTGCGCACGTGTTCTGCTTTGCGGTGCGCTTCGGGTTGCGTCTCCTTGTTGAAGACCACCTGGACGACGCCGGTGCGGTCGCGCACGTCGAGAAACAGAAGGTTGCCCAGATCGCGCCGCCGCGCCACCCAGCCAAGAACGACAGCTGGGTTGCCCGCGTCGGAAGCCCGCAGCCCTCCGCAGTAATGTGTGCGCTTCAGATCACCGAGAAAGTCCAGCACGTTTTCCTCTTGCAGCACAGACTTCAGTCTGTGCAGGTTTTCCGGGTCGCTGCTTTCGCGACAAACAAGATTTTGCTCAATGCGATTTCGCCTCGATCGCAGCAATCGCCGCCGCAGACGGAAGCCTGCCTGCGGCAAGCAGGTCTGTGCTACCGGTGCTGCCGCAAGAATTCCAGGAGCTGCGGCTCGGTGAGTTTTTGTTGCGAGCCGTCGCCCAGCGTCTTCAGGGTCCACAAGCCTTCCGCCACTTCATTATCTCCGAGAATCAACGCGTAGCGTGAGCCGAGCTTGCTGGCGCGCTCCAGCGCTTTGCCGAACTTCAATTCCGAGGGCGGCAATTCAACGCTGAATCCCGCACTGCGCAGGTCCTTTGCCGCTCGGATTGCGGTCGCATAGGCTCTTTCTCCCATCCAGGCAACGTACACATCCGGCTCACTCGCCACTCGCCACTGGCCACTGGCCACTTCTTTCCGGCTTTCCAGCAGCGACAGAATCAGCCGATCCTCGCCGATGGCAAAACCAATTCCCTTTGTCGGTGGGCCGCCGAGAAGTTCGACCAGGCCGTCGTAGCGGCCACCTCCGCACACCGCGTTCTGCGAGCCCAAGCCCTGCGCAGTGATTTCAAACGTGGTGCGCATGTAATAGTCGAGACCGCGCACCAGCCGCCAATTCTCTTTGTAAAGAACGCCACGCAATTCCAGCTCGCGCTTCACCGCTGCGTAGTGCGCTTTGCATTCATCGCAAAGGTGATCGGCAATTCGCGGCAGCTTTTCGATGATCGGCTGCTCGTGTTCGAGTTTGGAGTCGAGGACGCGCAGCGGGTTGGTTTCAATACGGCGCTGCGAATCAGCACCGAGCTTGTCTTTCACTTTTTCCAGGGCCAACCTTAGTTGGGCAACGTATCCGCGGCGGCAGTTTTCTGCGTTGTGGCCAATCGAATTGATGTCCAGCTGCACTCCATGTAGCTTCAAGCGATCGAAAAGCGTCATCACCATTTCGATGACTTCCGCATCAATCGCCGGCGCGTCGTTGCCCCCAAGAACCTCCGCACCAATCTGATAGAACTGCCGGTATCGTCCCTTTTGCGGCCGCTCACGTCGGAACATCGGTCCGATGTAGTACAGCTTCTGCGGCTGGGGCAGCTGCTGCATTCCGTGTTCAATATAAGCGCGACAGACGCTTGCCGTCGCTTCCGGACGCAGGGTCATTGATTCTCCGAAAGGAAAACTCAGGCATTCCGATATCAGGCGCGCCCAGCCTAACAGCGTTTCCTGATGCGTCTGACCCTGCCGGTTCGAATATGCGGCCTTCAATCGGCTAAGTCTGGACTGAAATGTGGCGGTCCGGTCTATTTCACCAGTGTGTAGCGAGTTCTCAACTTCCTCGATGAGGAGCTTTACAGGATTCAGAAACAGGCTCTCATCGTGAGACAGGTTCGCTTGCTCTATGCCCAAAACAATATCTGCTTTAAGAGCTTCGGCGCGGTCGGTGCTCGCGCTCAAGAATGAATACATCTCCTTTGCAACTACATCGGTCTCAACGCCGATTGAGCGCGCAAACAGGTCTGTGACTTCAAAAATTGGCGGGCGAATCTCGCCGAAGCCGAACGTCCCGAAGACGGAGCGGGCCGTTCCTTCGACGTGGTTCCACAGCGCGGTCTCGGTCGGCAACAGATCGCGCGTTCCGCGAATCGCCTGAAACTTGCGGCGCGGCTCTTTTTTCGGCGCGGCTTCGCTCACTTCGCAAACTCCTCGCGATAGATGTTCTTGTACTCGACGTAGCGGCGGGCGTACATGTCGATCATTGATTGGTCGATAGGGGTAAGGCTGCGTTTTATCTTGCCTGGCGCACCCACAACGAGGCTCCGTGGAGGAATCGTCGTGCGTTCGGTAAGCAGAGTCCCTGCCGCGACGATCGAACCTTCGCCAACCACCACGCCGTTTAGAATCGTAGCGCGCATGCCGATCAGGCAGCGATTCATGATGGTGCAGCCGTGCAGCGTCACCGCGTGGCCCACGGTAATGTCGTCGCCCAGAATCAGCGGATACTCGTCTTTCATTACATGCAGAATCGAGCCGTCCTGAATATTGGTGCGGGCCCCGATGCGAATGCAATTCACGTCTCCGCGAATCACGCACAACGGCCAGACGCTCGCGTCCTCGCCAATCACCACGTCCCCAACAATCACCGAAGCAGGGTCAATGTAAGCCGAACCGGCGATTTGCGGACGCTTGCCCCGGTAGGGACGAATGTCGGGCTGGCGCTGCACAATTCTCCTTCGTGTTCTGCTTGCTGAAGCGTAGCAGCGGCTTTGTGCCGCTGCCGGGCGCGAGAAAAAGATTAGTCGATTTGCACCGAAGGGCCAAGCGTGGACGAGCCCAGTTCGTCGAGCCGCGCTGCGACCGCGCGAGCCACCGAGTACAAACTCTTCGCGGAGGGTGAGTCTTCTCCGAGCGTCGCCACCGGCTTGCCGGTATCGCCGCCGATGCGGATGCGCGGATCAATTTCAATTTCGCCCAACACCGGCACGCCGTAGGCAATCGCGGTTTTGCTGCCTTCGCCATGGCCGAAGATGTCCACCGGCTGGCCGCAGTGCGGGCAGGCAAACGTGGACATGTTTTCCACCACGCCCAGCACTTCCACATTCACCTGGCGGAACATTTCGATCGCCTTGCGCACGTCCGCCAGCGCGACAGTGGATGGTGTGGTGACAACGACCGCTCCCGAAACCGCGACGGTCTGAATCAGCGTTAGCTGTACGTCGCCGGTGCCGGGCGGCAAGTCAATAATCAGGTAGTCGAGCTGGCCCCATTCCGCGCTGCGCAAAAATTGCGTGATCACGCTGTGCAGCATCGGCCCGCGCCAGATCATCGGCTTGTCGCCGGGATTGAGCAGGCCCATGGAGATCATCTTCAGACCGGAAACTTCAACCGGCACGATGCGGCGGTCCGGCGTGGCCAGCGGTTCCTGATTCGTACCGAGCATGATCGGCACATTTGGCCCGTAAACGTCGGCATCAAGCAATCCGACTTTATGTCCGAGTTTCTGCAGTGCCAGCGCGAGGTTCACTGCGACCGTGGTTTTGCCCACGCCGCCCTTGCCGCTGGCGACGGCAACAAGATTCTTCACGCCGGGAATCGGCTGGCGCTGCGGCATCTGCTGTGGTGCTGGACCTGTCGGCATGAAGAGAGATCCCTCGACTTCGCTCGGACTGAAAAAATTCGGTTCGCTACGCGGTGGCGCCGTGGCATTTCTTGTACTTTTTGCCAGAGCCGCAAGGGCAAGGATCGTTGCGGCCTACTTTGGCGCCGGCGCGCACCGGCTTGGCCGGCTCGGCTTTCGCCGCGCCCGCCTGAAACGTCATCTCTTTTTCGGCACGTTGCTGCTTGCGTTCCATCTCGCGCGCGAAAGCCGGCAACTGAGCAGGCGCTTCGTCGGCAGCGCGCGCGGCAGCACTGGCAGCAGCCGCAAAAGGACGCGGAGCAGCCGGAGGAGTCGGCCTCGGTTGCCGTACGGCGGCGTCCGGCGGCGGTCCTTCCATCTGCACCTGCACATTAAACAGATAGCGGATCGTTTCGTTGTCAATGCGCGCCATCATGTCTTCAAACAGCACGAACGCTTCTTTCTTGAACTCGACCAGTGGGTCCTTTTGTCCATAACCGCGCAGGCCGATTCCCTCTTTCAAATGGTCCAGCGAAAGCAAGTGGTCCTTCCACTGGCTGTCGACTACATCGAGGATGATACGGCGCTCCAGCCAGCGCACCACTTCGGGCGTGAGCTGCTTCTCTTTATCCTCATATTTGTGACGGACAGCTTCGGCGATCGCTTCGGAAAGCTGATCGTGGCCTAGCGCGCCAGGATCGGCGCCGGCGGCCTTCGACTCAATGCCAAACTGGCTGCTGACTTCTGCCACGAACTGCGCCGTGTTCCACTGATCGGGATGCAGTTCGCGCGCGCAATACGTATCCGCCAGCTCGCGCCCGATGTCTTCCGCAATTCCCAAGACGTAGTCGCGCTGATCCTTGCCTTCCAGCGCGGACCTGCGAATTCCGTAGATCGCTTCGCGCTGCTTGTTCATTACGTCGTCATATTCAAGCAAATGCTTACGGGCGTCGAAATTCTGAGCTTCCACTGATTTCTGCGCATTCTCGATACGACGGGAGATCAAGCCGCTTTCAATCGGCACGCCTTCGGTCATGCCCAGGCGGAACATTAGCGCCTTCACACGTTCGCCGCCGAAGATGCGCATGAGGTCGTCTTCGAGCGAGAGGAAGAAGCGCGAAGAACCAGGGTCGCCTTGCCGGCCAGCACGTCCGCGCAACTGGTTATCGATGCGGCGTGCTTCGTGGCGTTCCGTTCCCAGAATATGCAAGCCACCGAGCGCGACAACTTCATCGTGTTCGGCTTTGCACTGATTGGCGAAGTCTTCGTATACCGGTTTCCATTGGTCGCTGGGAACCTGGAAGATTTTCCCTTCGTGCTGGAACAACACCATTGGAACCGCAGACGCTGGAGCGTCGCCGTTTGCTGGTTCGGCACCGATCACCGAAGGCGCTGCGGCATAAGGCATGGCCAGCCGATTCTTCAGAAAATGCTCACGGGTCATGAATTCGGGATTGCCGCCGAGCAGAATATCCGTCCCGCGGCCGGCCATGTTGGTGGCAACCGTGACCGCGCCTTTGCGGCCCGCTTGCGCGACGATGCGCGATTCGCGTTCGTGCTGCTTGGCGTTCAACACTTCATGCGGAATGCCCGCTCGCTTCAAAATCTCCGCGATCTTTTCCGATTTTTCGATGGAGATCGTGCCGACCAGCACCGGCTGACCGCGATCGTGGTAGTGCTTGATGCCGTGTGCCAGCGAATTGTCTTCTTGCAGGATGCCTTTTACCACCGCCTCAAATTTTTCCCGCTCGGTGCGATAAACCACATCCGGATTTTCGATACGAATCAGCGTGCGGTTGGTGGGGATCACCACCACATCCAGTTTATAAATCTTGTCGAATTCGGCGGCTTCGGTTTCCGCGGTGCCCGTCATGCCGGAAAGCTTTTTGTACATGCGGAAATAATTCTGGAAGGTAATCGTTGCCAGCGTTTGCGTCTCGCGTTCAATCTTGACGCCTTCCTTCGCTTCCACGGCCTGATGCAAACCGTCGGACCAGCGGCGGCCCGGCATCTGGCGGCCGGTAAATTCGTCCACGATGACGATCTGGCCGTCTTTATTCACGTAATCCACGTCGCGTTTATAGAGCGCATGCGCGCGCAGCGCCTGATAGACGTGGTGAATCAGGTCCATGTGCGCCGGATCGTACATATTGCCGAGCCCCAACAGGCGCTCGCACTTGCTAACGCCTTCCTCGGTCAGCGTTGCAGTGCGATGCTTTTCGTCCAGCGTGTAATCAATGTCCTGAATCAGCTTCGGAATAATCTTGTCAATGCGGTAGTACTTGTCGGTGGACTCTTCCGACGGGCCGGAAATGATCAACGGCGTCCGCGCTTCGTCAATCAGGATCGAGTCCACTTCGTCCACAATCGCGAAGTGGTGGCCGCGCTGCACGCAGTGCGCCAGATCGTACT
>CAZQOB010000085.1:0-19439 GCA_964594885.1 uncultured Acidobacteriaceae bacterium | reverse complement strand
TGCGCCGCCATCGGCAACATGATGTGGAACTGGCGCATGCTTGCCGCTACCGGCGACGCTCGGCACGCCGACATCATCGAACGTGCGCTCTACAACGGCATCAATTCCGGCATGTCGCTTAGCGGTACGCTCTATTGCTACCGCAATCCGCTGGCGTTCGATCCAGCCACCGATGAGAAAATCCGCAATGAGTGGTACGACACGACCTGCTGTCCGCCCAATCTCGAACGCACTTTCGCTTCGCTGCCCGGAATTTTCTACAGCACCAGCAGCGACGGCCCCTACGTCCACCTCTATCACAACTCGCAGCTCAACTGGCGCCTCGAAAACGGTACAGCGCTCCAGATTACCCAGCGCACCGGCTATCCGTGGAAAGACACGGTGGAACTCGAAATCAGTCCATCCTCGCCCGCGGAATTTACTCTGTATTTGCGCATTCCGGCTTGGAGCACTTATGCGACAGCGCAAGTCGGCGGCACCCCCGTCAATGGAGTGATGCCCGGGCGCTATCTGCCCATCCGCCGCCGCTGGTCTCCCGGCGACAGTGTTAAGCTCACGTTCGACATGACGCCCCAGCTCCTTGAGGCCAACTCCCGCGTCATCGAAAACAATGGCCGCGCCGCAGTCCAGCGCGGACCAATCGTCTATTGCATGGAAGAGCTCGACCAGCAAAAGGGAATTGCCGTCAAGGAAGCCGCGCTGGTGGCCTCAGCGGCCAGCGCGCCGCGCAACGGCTTCAGCGAATCCTACGAAAAGGATCTGCTCGGTGGAGTCGTCGTCCTCCATCACGAAGGCGCCACCAACCAGCCGTCCGAACCGCGCCGCCAGCTCTATTTCCCGGCCTCCGCACCAGCCGGCAAATCCAGCAAAGCCCAACTCACCTTCATCCCTTACTACGCCTGGAACAACCGCCAGCCCACACCCATGCAAGTCTGGACCCCCCTCCTTCGCACCTGATTCCGGGATCGGGAGAGAACGATCACGTCGCCTCGGCACCGTTTTGATCTGCTTGTTCTTCTTAGAAAGCCAATATGCCTAATGAAGTCAATAGGTTAGCAGCTTACCTGCAAGAACAAAGCCCGGTCGTAAGGTGCCGAACCGTTGCTGCAGGTCGTAATTCGCTAGACCGGAAATCTCCTAGTACCTTTGTACCGTCAGGCATCTCCGTTATTTTGAACCTGTTGTCCTATTGTCCCCTGGCCCCGGCCCCTTTAAACTCATCGCTGAAATCGAGGAGGTCTTCCCTTGTCGGGCACGGAGCGTCGCACGACCCAGCGTTTCACCATGCGCCTGCCGCTTACGGTCCGTTGGACCACCGGCGCTGCCGTGGGCGAAACCAGCACCGAATCCCGCGACGTCAGCTCGCGTGGGGTTTACTTCTATCTCGGGAAAGACGTCAAGGAAGGCTCGCCGGTCGAAATCCTGCTGACGCTTCCCAACGAAATCACTCTGGCCGGACCGGTCCGCGTGCGCTGTCTCGGCCGCGTACAGCGCACCGAAAACCGCGATGAACAAAGCGTCGGAGTGGTTGCCGCCATCGAACGCTACGAATTTTTGCGCGGCGACGAAGAGCGCTAACGAGTTTTTTGCAAGAGTTTGCGGTTGAACTTAAACCGTCCTAGGTTTCTTGCTCGCTCACTGCGGAGGCGTGCAGGAATAAGGCCGGGGTGCCTTGGCCCCTCAGCGAAGCGCCCCGGCATTTTTCTTTTACCAAGTCCTTTCTTCAGCCCTCCGTTTTTGAAATTTCTCGCAAGACTTCGCATGATGCCGGATTTGTGAAACCTGACCTTCGGAACAGGCGACACGCGCGGCGCTCTCCTTCATCATCGCTAATGACCGAATTCTTCGCGCCGGTTTGCCTGGACGGCGCAATCCCTGGGGGATCGACCATGCCGGAATCACCGGCGCAGGACCTTTTGACCTTGCCGAAATCGGCCACGACTCAGACCGAGCGGATGGCCACACCGGAAGAGCTGTACGCGCTGAAGCGCATCGCCGAAGTGGAAAGGGCGATTGCCGAGCTTGCCAAAAAGGAGCAGGTCGCGGAAAAGAGCCGCGATTTGCTGAAGCCCGAGCGGGCGAAGTCATCATCCGACGCTTCGACACAATCTTCGGAAACGATCGCTACCGTGACGGCATCGACCGCAGTCGCTGAGCTTCCTTCCACTGACCAGGCGGACTCGCAAGCGCTCACCGTCATTTCCAAAGAGTCTGAAGCGGAGCCATCAGAAAACTCCGCCGATAGCAATGAGCAACTCACCTCTCGGGAAGCTCAGGTTGAAGTTGGCGAAAAAATGGATCTCGGCGAGCATCATCCCCATGGAAGCTTGCTGGAACTGGCCTCGATTCTCGACCAGCACCGCACCTGGGTGGAGTCCGGCGGGGAAGAGGGGGTCAAGGCGGATCTGAGTGGCGCCATTCTGGAAAATGCCGATTTGACCGGTGCCAACCTGCAAGGTGCGTCGTTGCAGCGCGCCAATCTGAAGGGTGCTGATCTGTCCATGGCCGATTTACGGCACGCTTCGCTGGTACAAGCGGATTTGTGCAACGCGAACTTGCTCGGTGCGGAACTGCGCGGCGCCAACCTGATGGGCGCGCAAATGTACGGCGTCGAAGGCCTGTGGCTCGGGCGGCTCGGTGGGGCGAATCTTTACGACGCGATGCTACCCGAGACGATTTCTTCTATCGACGGCTCGAAAGCGGTGTGGGACGCGACGCGTACGGCTCGCGTGTTCTATTTCCTGATGCTGGTCCTTTGTGCCCTTTGCGCACTAGGAGTGGCGACCACGACTGACGCACGGCTCATCCTGGATGGTCAGACGATTCCGTTCGCGCGGCTTGGCAACATCCTGCCGATGAACGCGTTTTATCTGATTGCGCCGATCGCGCTACTCGTGGTTTTTGTCCGCTTCCAGTTCCTGCTGCTGCGCGTGTGGAGCAGCATGTCTTCGCTCCCGGCGGTTTTTCCTGATGGGCAAACCGTGGAGCGCGGCGGCCCGTGGTATTTGATGGGGCTTGCGCGGCGGCACTTCCGCTGGCTGCGGGAAACGAAGACTCCGGTGTCCGGCATGGAGAGCGCCATCGCGTCACTGCTGGCGTATTGGGCGGTACCCGCAACGATAGTCCTCCTGTGGATGCGCTATCTGGTGCGCCAGGATCTGCGGGGGACTGCTCTGCACGTACTGTTTTTTGTCTTGAGTCTGGCCGTTGCCACCGGCCTGCCTTCGGCAGTAAGCCGCGTGATTCGCGGTGGCGAAGTACGCAAGCCTTCTTCGCGCAGCATGCTGCGCCTGGCATTTTTGACTCTTCGCGCGCCGATTATTGCCGGTGCCGTGCTCCTGACGCTTTCCTTTGGCGTGATTCTTGGTGTGCCGGCCGATTCTGAAGCCTCTCATCGGTATTTCAGCGCCAGCCCGCGCCGCTGGGCGGCTGAAGCGTTTCGCCTGGTAGGCTACCGGCCGTACGCGGATCTGATTGAATCCCCGCTGGTGCCAAAGAATGCTAGAGCCGCGGCCGCGGCGAGCAGCCACGCGCCCGGGGAAGGGAACGGCGCCAAGCTGAACGAAAACAGTCTGCGCTACGCGCGGGCGTACCGGGCCACGCTGGGCGGCGCACGCTTGTGGCGAGCGGATTTGGTGGGCGCGTATCTGACGGAAGCGGATTTGCGCAACGCCAATTTGCGGGAAGCGCATTTGCGCGACGCGGTGCTCGATCATGCGCGCGCCGATCATGCGCTGTTCATTTCCGCGGACGGCACTTCCGCCAATCTTACCGGTGCGGATTTGCGCAACAGCGACATGACCTATGCCGTGTTTCCGGAGGCCAGTTTTGCCGGAGCAAAACTGGGCAGCGCTTCGGTATACGGTGCGAATCTGCGGCACACCAACTGGCTGCGCGCCGATCTCACGCGTACTGACATGCGCGACACGCAGCTCCAGAACTCCGAGCTTTCGCTGGCCAGTATGGAATTGACGGACTTGTCAGGAGCGAAGCTCAGCGGTTCGCAGTTTGGGGGAGCGCAGTTCAAGGGAACGATTCTGCTGGCCGCCGATCTGCGCAACACAGGATTGCGTGGAGCGGTTTTCTCCGGGGCGGTGTTGCGCGACGCTCCGATGGACGGAGCGCAAGTCGAAGGCGCCGATTTCCGGGGCGCACTTGGCCTTACCGCCGCGCAGGTTTGCTCGACGCACGGCTGGACCAGTGCCCAATTCGATTCGGACGTCCTCACTGCCGTGCAAGCTCTGTGCGGATCCGGCGCCGCAAGCAGTCCCCAATAAGGCCACCGGCCGCCAGCCGCCGCCGACACCCAACTTCTGGCACCCGTCGTGAAGCTTATTCACGAGCTATTTCGAAGCGGTGCTGGAGTCGTGAGTACGCAAGTCCTGCAAGAGCTTGCGGTCTGCCTGCGCCGAAAGGCAAGCAAGCCACTGAGCCCAGCAGAAATACGCAAGGTTATCGCAGAACTCCTGCAAGACTGGGAAGTCTTCGTGAATGGTCCGGATGCGGTTCTGGATGCGCTGGCCCTCGAAGATGCATTTCAAGTCTCCTTTTGGGATGCGCTGATTCTGCAAGCCGCGCAATCTTCAGCGGCGACGACCTTATACACCGAAGATTTGAATCACGGCCAGATTTACGGAAAAGTCCGGTTGGTCAACCCCTTTCTGATCTGAGCTCAGGCCTCTTCGCCGAAGAGTTTGATGTCGGCCGGGCCTTCCTGAAGCGGAGTAGCGGCGCGTCCCTGCACCAGTTCGCGGATCTGTTCGACGATGTCCGGATTGGCGAGAGTAGTGATGTCGCCGGTGTGCATGCGGTTGGAGATGGCGGCGAGGACGCGGCGCATGATTTTACCGGAGCGGGTCTTCGGCATGTCCGGCACGACGTGAATCGTTTTCGGCCGGGCGATTTTGCCGATCATGGTTTCGATCGTGGCGGTGACCTTGTCAATCACCTGCTTATTGGGCTGCAAACCCGGCTTTATGGAGACATAGACTTCGGGAATGCGGCCTTTGATTTCATCCACCACGGGAACGACCGCCGCTTCGGCGATTTCCGGCACGGTCAAGCAGGCCGATTCAATTTCCTTTGTGCCGAGCCGGTGGCCTGCGACGTTAATCACGTCATCCACACGGCCCAGAATGCGATAGTAGCCATCCGCGGAAACCATGGCGCCGTCACCGGCGAAGTATGGCCAATCGCGCCAATCCGTGCTGTTGGGGTCTTTGCAGTATTTGGAGTAATACTGGCGGGTGAAGCGGTCCGGATCGCCCCAGATGGTCTGCATGATGCCCGGCCACGGATTGCGGATGCAAATGTTGCCGGCGACGTGCTGCCCGGGCTTCACTTCGTTTGCATTCTCGTCCCAGATGACCGGGTAAATTCCGAGAGCGCCAGGACCGGCGCTGCCCGGCTTCATGGCGTCGAGAGCGGGTTTGGTGGTGCACAAGAATCCGCCGGTTTCGGTCTGCCACCAGGTATCCACAATGACAGCTTTGCCCTTGCCGACAACATCGTAATACCAGCGCCACACTTCAGGCTCGATGGGCTCGCCCACGGTGGTCATGTGCTTGAATTTGTAGTTGTACTTGGCGGGCTCGCCCGGGCCCGCTTTGCGTAGCATGCGGATCGCAGTCGGCGAAGTGTGGAAGATGTTGACGTCCAGGCGCTCGGCGATACGCCACGGGCGGCCCGCGTCGGGAAACTGCGGCACGCCTTCATAGAGCACGCTGGTGGCAGCCAGCGCAAGCGGCCCATACACGATGTAGGAGTGGCCGGTAATCCAGCCGATGTCCGCCATGCACCAGTAGACGTCGCCTGGATGAATGTCCTGGTAATACTTCGAAGTGCCGGTAACGTAGGCGAGGTATCCACCGGTGCGGTGCTGGCAGCCTTTGGGCTTGCCGGTGGTGCCGCTGGTGTACATCAGAAAGAGGGGTGCTTCCGCGTTCTGAGAAACCGGTGCGACCTTTTTTCCCGTGTAGCCTTTCATTACCTCGTCAACAAAAAAGTCCCGGCCACTGACCATCGGCGCATCGGATGAGTTTTTTGCGACATAGCGACGCCAGACCAGGACTTTGTCGATCTCCTGGCCTTCTTTTTTCGCGGTCTCGATGGCGATGTCGGCGTTGCCTTTGTGATCGATCCACTTGCCGTTGCGCCAGTAGCCGTCGGCGTAGATCAGCACACGGCTGCCGGAATCGGCGGCGCGGAGGCCACAGGCTTCTCCGCTGAATCCGCCGAAAACGACCGAATGCACGATGCCGAGGCGCGCGCAGGCCAGCATGGTGATGGGGAGCTCGGGAATCATGGGCATGTGAATGGTGACGCGGTCGCCGGTTTTCAGTCCGGCAAAATCGCGCAGCATTGCCGCCGTTTCATTTACACGCACGTAGAGCTCGCGGTAGGTCAGGACCACCGGGGCTTCTTGCTCCGGCTCCGGAACAAAAATAAATGCGGCTTTGTTCTTGTGCTGGGCCAGGTGGCGGTCCACGCAGTTGTAGCTGACGTTGAGTTTGCCGCCGACGAACCATTTCCAGAAAGGGGGTTTGGAAGTATCCAGGGTAGTGTGCCAATACTGGTCCCAACTCAAGAGGTCGGCGTATTGGCCGAAACATTCGGGGAAGTTTTCTTCGCGGAAAGAGTCTACGACTCCTGAATCCACGAGATTTGCTTGAGCAATGAAACTGGCAGGTGGTTGGAAGAGCTCCTCTTCCTTCCAGTGGACCGCAATTCTTGCTTCGTCCACGCTTTCTATTTTTGCTGCCGCGGGTTTCGAGTTGGCCTTGGCTGCCACCGGCTTTGGCGTTGGTTTGGCCGCGGCCTTCTTTTGGGGTTTCTCTTTCGCTTTCTTCGCGCCAGATTTCGCCACGGCTTCGGTCCTCTCTTCACAGGGCGCAGGAGGTTTGCCCTGGGTTCAAAGGGCTGCGCCATATCGGCCAAACATTCTGCCAGTACGCGTCGCCGTTTTGTAGTGGGCCGACGCTGCTTGCTGCAGGCGAGCTTTAGGCCGGTGTCTTCGGCGGTGATCTCGGCCGAGGTCCCAGCGCCAGGCTGTGAGTTAAGCTTTCACTTCATCCCAGATCCGTGTGCCGTGTGTTTCTCTCAAGACCAGGCTTCCCAGCACGAAGGTGATGGACGCGATGATCATCGGGTAGTACAGACCGGCATAAATGCTTCCGGTCGCGGCGCAGGTCGAGAGCCCGATCAGCGGCACCAGGCCACCGAAGACGCCGTTGCCTATGTGATAGGGAAGTGATAACGACGTGTATCTTATTTTGGCGGGGAAGGCCTCCACCAGGTATGCCGCGATCGGGCCATAAACCATGCAAACGTAAATCACCTGGATCCATACCAAGAACACCAGCAACGGAACGTTCGGCGACGGGGCTTCCTTGGCGTCGACCTGAGCTCCAGCTTCATTTACGGTCATAGGCTTCAAAGTGATCGCGCCGGTGACCTTGTTTCGAGTTGAAGACACGTTCGTAACATTGTTGCCGGCGGCATTCTGCATCGCCTTGTAAATCGGAATATAGGTCACCACGGCCAGGAGGCAGCCCGCCATGATGATCCACTTGCGTCCAATCCGGTCAGAAAGGGATCCAAACACTGTGAAGAACGGCATCGCGAGCAGCATCGCCAGTGCCACGACGATATTCGCGGTCTTCGGGTTTACCTTCAAGATCGTTTGCATGTAGAACAACGCATAGTATTGCCCGGTGTACCACACGACGCCTTGTCCGGCAGTCGCGCCAAACAAAGAGATCAACACCCGCTTGAAGTTGTCCCACTTGGTGAACGCATCTGTTAGCGGCTGCGTAGAAGTCATGCCCGCCGTTTTGAGCTGACTGAAAATAGGCGACTCCTTCATCTTCAGCCGGATATACAAAGAGATGGTCACGAGAATGATGGAGAGTAGGAACGGAATCCGCCAGCCCCAGTTGCTAAAGTCGTCTTTAGACAGGACTTGCTGGGTCGCCAAAATCACCACCAACGAAACGAACAGGCCTAAGGTTGCCGTGATCTGAATGAAGCTGGTGTAGAAGCCTCGCTTCTTGTCCGGAACATGTTCCGCGACATAGACAGTGGCACCGCCGTACTCGCCGCCGAGAGCCAGGCCTTGAAGCACTCGAATCAACAAGAGAGCGATGGGAGCAAACCAGCCGGCAGTCTCGAAGGTGGGCAGGATACCAATCAGCGCCGTAGCGCCACCCATGATCGAGAGTGTTACCAGAAACGCGTACTTGCGTCCGACAAGATCGCCGATGCGTCCGAAAAACAGCGCGCCAAACGGCCGGACCAGGAAGCCGACCGCGAACGTGGAAAGGTAGGCGATCAGGGCGATGACGTCGTTGCCCGCCGGGTAGAATTTCGGCGATAGCACAACTGCCAGGCTGCCGAAAATATAAAAGTCGTACCACTCGATCATGGTGCCCACGGCCGAAGCCAGAATGACTTTTCCGAGACCCTGCTCGTTCGTGCCGTGCAGTGTCATTGCCGCTGTCGCCATGCCCCCTCCTGAACTCACTGACCTGTCTGCGGCCTGTCCTTATCCCACACACCCAGTCCGCACGATACCCGAAAGGCGAACGCGAACACCTGTACCGCGATCCGCGTCAGCCGCTCTCTGAGTACCCCCCTGTGACTCGCCCATGGTTTTGGCCGTTCAGGTCTTCAGAAATGCCCCTCTGGTTCGCGCCTTCATATCCTGTAACCACCGTTGTGTCAAGAACATCCGGCCGGTCCGCGGCGCCGAGCCAAATTGGAATCGTGGTTGCGCGACACCTACTGCGCGAATCGAACTGATGGACTGCATGTGGCCTATACTAGAGAGAGCCGGCCAGTGAGCCGTCTGGATCATCTGTGACCGCAAATACCACCATCAGGGAAGCCGTTTTCTTTCACAACGACACGCGGGAGCTGCGCCACTGGAAGCTATTGATCGAAGGCCGCATGGCCACCCTAGCCATGAACGTGGACGAAGACCGGGGCCTCCGCCCGGGCTACAAATTGAAATTGAATTCCTATGACTTGGGCGTGGACATCGAGCTGCACAATGCACTGCAGCGCATCCGGTTCGAACATCCTGAGGTGGCGTGCGTGGTCATTACCAGCGCCAGAGAGAGAATGTTTTGTGCCGGCGCCAACATCTATATGCTGGGCGCTTCGTCGCATGCCTGGAAAGTGAACTTCTGCAAGTTCACGAATGAAACGCGCAACGGGATGGAGGATTCCTCGCGGCACGATGGGCTGAAATTTCTGGCCGCGCTGAACGGCACTACGGCAGGCGGGGGGTATGAGCTGGCGCTCGCCTGCGATGAGATTGTTCTCATTGATGATCGGTCCAGCGCAGTGAGTCTGCCGGAGACTCCGCTGCTTGGAGTGCTCCCCGGCACGGGTGGGCTTACTCGCGTCGTGGACAAACGGAAGGTACGTCGCGATCTGGCGGATCTTTTCTGCACGAATGCGGACGGTGTGAAGGGCGATCGCGCCAAAGAATGGGGTTTAGTGGACGAAATTGCCTCGGCTGCGAACTTCGCGAAAACCGTGCAGGCCCGTGCGCAATCGCTGGCGCAGAACTCGTCCCGCCCGGTCAGTGCGAAGGGTTGTGAACTCGAGCCGCTTTCCTGCAGCTATGACGAATACGGCTATCACTATTCGTTCGTTGATGTCGTTTTCGACCGTGGGTCCCGCACCGCGGCGATTTCGGTGAAAGGACCTGCCGGCGCGCAGCCGGGTTCGGTCGAGGAGATCCATCGAGCGGGATCATCGTGGTGGCCAATGGCGATGGCGCGGGAACTTGACGACGCCGTTTTGATGCTGCGGACGAACGAACCCGAGCTCGGCCTGTGGCTGCTGAAAACCGCCGGCGAAGTTTCGGCGGTATTGGAAATGGACTCGGTGCTTCTGAAGTTTCGTCAGGACTGGCTGGTTCGAGAGACGATCGGCCTGTTGCGGCGCACTTTCGCGCGGCTGGATGTTTCGTCACGAAGTATGTTTGCGATCATCGAGTCGGGTTCGTGTTTTGCGGGAACCCTGCTGGAACTCGCGCTGGCTGCAGACCGTTCGTACATGCTGATGGTTCCCGACGAGGAGGCTGCAGAGCAAGCGCTGGTGCACAGCGGCGCGCCAAAGATTGCTCTGAGTGGGATGAACTTCGGTGTATTGCCGAGCGTGAGTGATCGCAGCCGTCTGGCGATTCGCTTCAACGACGACGATGCAAGGCTCGCCGAATTGCGGAACATCGTGGGCCAGGAAATCGCGGCTGAAGAGGCACTGGTCGCAGGGCTGGTTACGGTTGCACCGGAAGATCTCGACTGGGAAGACGAGCTTCGCATCGCCGTCGAAGAGCGAACGAGTTTGTCGCCGGATGCGCTCACCGGCATGGAAGCGAGTCTGCGCTTTCCGGGTACTGAAACTCTGTGGACCAAGATTTTCGGACGGCTCTCGGCCTGGCAAAATTGGATTTTCATCCGCCCCAACGCCACCGGCGAAAACGGTGCGCTCAGACTATTCGGCAAAGGCTCGAAGGCGAAATTCGACCGGGAGCGTGTGTGATGGAATCGAATTATCAGGACCGCATCCCGAATAACGTGAGCCTAGGAACGAATCGCACGCTGCAGCGTGCGCTGGAACACTGGCAGCCGGAGTTCCTGAACTGGTGGCACGGCCTTGGCCCCAGTGATTTCAATGCTTCGGAAGTGTATCTGCGGACCGCCACCAGTGTGGACACCAAAGGCTGGGCGACGTTTGGTTATGTCCGGATGCCGGAGTATCGCTGGGGAATTTTTCTTGCGGACCCGGAAGAGGATCGCCGCGTCGGCTTTGGAGACAGCGTCGGCCAGCTGGTGTGGCAGCAGGTTCCCGGTGAGCATCGCTCGACGCTGCGGCGATTAATTGTGACCCAGGGCGATACCGAGCCGGCTTCGGTTGAGCAGCAGCGGTTGCTCGGCCACACCGCGCCGTCGCTCTACGATCTGCGGAACCTCTTTCAGGTGAACGTCGAAGAGGGCCGGCACCTCTGGGCAATGGTGTATCTGCTGCATGCGTACTTCGGTCGTGACGGTCGCGAAGAAGCAGAGGAGTTGCTGGAAAGGCACTCCGGCGATGCCGACAAGCCGCGCATTCTGAGCACGTTTAATGAGCCCATCAGCGACTGGCTCAGTTTTTACATGTTCACATATTTCACGGACCGCGACGGAAAGTTCCAGCTGAAGTCGCTTGCCGAATCGAGCTTCGATCCGCTCTCGCGTACTTGCCATTTCATGCTGACCGAAGAAGCGCACCACATGTTCGTCGGCGATACTGGAATCGGGCGGGTCATCAAGCGCACGGTCGAAGTGATGAAAGAGCTTGGGACGGACGATCCTGAAGCGCTGCGCAAAGCCGGGGTTGTTGATCTGCCGACAATCCAGAAATATTTGAATTTCTGGTTTAGCTCGTCACTCGATCTTTTTGGAGGAGATTCCTCATCGAACGCAGCCTCCTATTTTGCCAACGGGCTGAAGGGCCGGCCGGACGAAATCAAGTACGAAGACCACGTCGAAGCGAACTCTAGCTATTCTCTGGATCTGCCGGACGGCAGAGGCGGTGTGCGCCAAGAACAGATTCCGATGCGCAACGCCATCAACGAAGTCGTCCGCGAGTCCTATGTGCGCGACTGCGAAAAAGGCCTGGCGCGGTGGAATCGGCATCTGGAAGCGGCCGGTTATCCGCAGCGCATGACGTTACCCAGCACGCGCTTCCGCCGCACTGTCGGCAGCTGGGCCAATGCTCCCACTCGTCCGGACGGAACGCCCGTCACCTACGAGGAATTCGCCGCGCGCCAGGACGAGTGGCTGCCTACCGCTGCCGACCGAGCGTTCGTGCACAGCCTGATGCACGGCGTCTTCGAGCGCGGAAAAATGGCCGGCTGGATCGCGCCTCCCGAGCGGGGCATCAACGCCCAGTCGATTGACTTCGAGTACGTCCGCTTTAACTAATTCATTGCTAAAACGATAAACAGCGGTTCCTGTGGCAGAATGGGAGCCGCATGTTTTCCTCGGAAAAAATCATCAGGGCGCTGAAAGAGTATTGGGGTTACGACGCGTTCCGGCCGAAGCAGGAACAGATTGTCAGAGATATTTTAGCCGGGCGCGACGTTTGCGTCGTGATGCCGACCGCCGGCGGCAAGTCTCTCTGCTACCAGCTTCCGGCTGCGCTAAGAGAAAAACAGACTGCGATCGTGGTCTCTCCGCTCATCGCGCTGATGCAGGATCAAGTCCTGCAACTGAGGCAGATCGGCATCCCAGCCGCGGTCCTCAACAGCGCTCAGGACTGGAAGCAGCAACGCGATACGGAGCGCCGCTCGGAGCATGGCGAGTTCCGCCTGCTCTATCTTTCGCCGGAGCGACTGGCAAGAAAGGAGGTTATCGAATGGCTCGGCAAAGTCCCTGTTTCATTTTTCGTGATTGATGAAGCACACTGTATCTCCGAGTGGGGCCACGAATTTCGTCCCGACTATCGCGAACTAAGAATTCTCAAGAAAGCGTTTCCAGGCAAGCCGATCGCGGCGTTCACTGCCAGTGCCACCCGGCGAGTGCGCCACGACATCATTGAGCAGCTACAACTGCAAGATTCAGGAAAATTCATCGCTAGCTTTCATCGGCCAAATCTGACCTACCAGATCGTGGAGTGCGACGCGCTGACACAGACTGAACGAATGCTCTCGATCTTGCGGAAACACAAAGGGAGCCCGGTGATCGTCTATTCGCCGACCATCAAGCGCGTTGCAGCTACTGTCGAACAGCTGAAAAGGGCGGGAATCGCGGCGATTGGCTACCATGCGAAGATGATCGCGGCAGAGCGGACAGAGAATCAGCAGCGATGGATGGACGACGAAGTGAATGTGCTGGTTGGAACCATCGCCTTTGGACTGGGCATCAACAAGCCAAACGTGCGGGGGGTGGTGCATCTCGCGCTGCCAAAATCGATCGAGCAGTATTACCAGGAAGCGGGCCGGGCAGGACGCGATGGCCGGCCGGCGGATTGCGTCCTGCTTTGGCGCAAGCAGGACACAGCGCTGCTGGCGCACTTCATTGGGCGGATCGAAGACCAAGCGGAAAAGAGCCGCGCCTGGCAGCGCTATCGGGATATCACCGGATTCGCATCAGCGCGGGTGTGCCGGCACAAGCAGATTTGCGATCACTTTGGCGAATCCGTGAAATGGGGAAAATGTGGCGCCTGCGATGTGTGTCTGGGCACGCAAATACCCGTGCCGGCAGTTGCCGCGAAGCCATCGCGCAAATCGAAGCGTAAGCGTCGCGAGAGGCCCGATTCGCGGGAATCGGTTCACACGGAATGCGATCCGTCGCTGCTGGCTGCGCTAAAGAAGTGGCGCCGTGATCGTGCCTGCGCTGAAAACGTTGCGCCGTTTGTGATTTTTCACGATTCCGTTCTGGAGCGAATCGGTTCGATGTGGCCGAGAAGCGCGCAGGAATTAGTGCAGGTCTATGGCGTGGGCCAAGCCAAGCTGGAACGATTCGGTCACGATATTCTCCAGCTAGTCCAAGCGCATGGCGCCGGTCGAAGGCCGTGAAGTTGATGCCAGAATGTGATGTAACCAACGCGAATTTGCGTTGGCGCCGTGCTGACGGTGGCGGTATATTTTATGGTCATGAGCAATCGGGTCCACGTCGGTTTGGCAACGGGCGATCTGTGTAGCTGCTGTTGTGCTTCCCAATCCGGCGAAGGGAAACGAACGCTCCAGTAGAATCGAAACATTTGAGCGTACTGTGGCCCACCGTCTGAAGCAGGCAGGTGGGTTTCGTGTTTTTTGGGTGTTGTTCCGCGAGTTTGTTTAACCGAAGGTGCCGTCGCCAAGTGGTAAGGCAAGAGTCTGCAAAACTCTTATCGGCGGTTCGTGACTGGTCAAAGTCTGGGTTTTAGCGGACCCCGGAAGCGCGGCCGCGGCCGACCGTTGCCAAGCAGCGGAACCTTCGCTTCGCTGCGGTAAGCAGGAAATTACTCGTTCGTTGCAGACGCTTAGGAACCCAAAGAAACAAGGAGGCGCTCGAAGCTGCACCCCTGCAGGCACGTTCGGTCAGAGCGGCTGGTTAGAGTTGGTGTTTACGGCGCTTGCTGGTCATGAAGATGCGGAAGCGTTGCGAACGCGAAGGGTGGCGCAGCTTGCGCAAGGCCTTGGCTTCGATCTGACGGATGCGCTCGCGAGTGACTTCGAACATCGCACCGACTTCTTCGAGCGTATGTTCGCTGCCGTCTTCGAGGCCAAAGCGCATCTTGATGATCTGGGCTTCCCGGGGAGTCAGGGTGCGCAGAATGTAAGCCAGCTGCTCTTTCAGATTCAGGTGGATCATCGCGTCGGACGGCGAAGCTACGTGCTTGTCTTCAAGCAGATCGCCCAGATGAGTTTCCTGGTCGTCACCAATGGGGGTTTCAAAAGAGACCGGCTGCTGAGCAATCTTCTTGGTCTTGCGAACTTGATCCACAGGCACTTCCAGGCGGCGGGCGATCTCCTCGTGGCTGGGTTCGCGGCCGAGTTCCTGCACAAGCTGCGCGGTCACACGCATCTGTTTGTTGATGGTCTCAATCATGTGCACCGGGACGCGAATGGTGCGGGCCTGGTCGGCAATGGCGCGAGTGATGGCCTGGCGAATCCACCAGGTTGCGTAGGTGGAGAACTTGTAGCCACGGCGCCACTCGAACTTGTCGGCTCCGCGCATCAGGCCGATATTGCCTTCCTGAATCAGATCCAGGAAGTGCAAGCCGCGATTGGTGTATTTTTTGGCGATGGAAACCACCAAGCGAAGATTCGCTTCGGTGAGCTCTTTTTTGGCTTGTTCTGCTTCGGCTTCGCCGCGCAGAATGTGAGCCAGTGCGCGCTTCAATCCGGTTGAAGTGGATTTGCTGGACTCCTCGATGGCGTGAATCTGAGCGCGGCATTCCCGCACCTTGCGCCGTGCTTCCGAGCTGCTGCGACGTTCCTGGCGCGCGGCTTCGCGCTCCAGACACTGCAACTGCTCGACGGTGTGGCGCACCAGGTCGATCAGGCGCTTGCGTTCGAGCTCTTTGAACTGAATCGTGCGCACCAGCAGCGACATTGCAATTTGCGTGCGGCCAAGCTGCCAGCGCGCACGAACGAGGTGGCGCTTGTTGGAGCTCAGGGTATTCTCAAGCCTGGCGGCCTGTTTCGCCGCGGTCTCGTAAAGCTTGCCAATCTTATCGATGATTTTCAGAGTCTGCTTGGTCTTGGCTTCGATCTTTTCCGGATCGAGATCCTCGTCGTCAATCTGGATCACTTCCTTGATTGGGCGCAGACCCTTGCGCAGTTCTTCGCCGGTTTTGAGCAGTTCTTTCAGTACGATCGACGAGCGGGTGATGGTCTTGAGCACCATCAACTGCCCGCGTTCCATGCGTTTAGCAATGGCTACTTCGCCATCGCGATCGAGCAGCGGCACCACACCCATTTCCCGCAGATAGGTGCGAACCGGGTCGCTGGTCTTGTCGGCCGAAGCGGTAAGGCGCTCGTAGGGGTTTTCTTCCCCATGCGATTCATGGTCCTGGAGATCCTGATTTAGACCGCTCTCGGAACTGTCGCGATCATCATCGGATCGATGCGCCAACCGGGCTTCGTCTTCGCTTTCATACACCTCGATACCGTCGGCCTCAAGCGTGCCAAGCAGGGCATCAAGCTCCTCGGGAGAATGGTCCTCCACCGCGATCATGTTGCTGACCTCATCGGCCAGCAAATAGCCGCGCTCCTTGCCATGCTTTACCAATTCACGGAGCTGGTCATTTTTGTCCAGAGTTGCGAGCACGAAACAATCTCCTCCCCTTAGCCACACCAGGAGCGGGCAGGGCAAACGCTATATACCACACCGAAGAAGCACACGGACGCTAAATGCTGCGCGGACGGTTCCGGACAGACTTACAGCACTAACTCTACGAAAGCGCCGAAACGCTATGTGGTCTGGAAAACCACAGAAGTATACCATGACTTTGATGCATGTGGGCCTGAAAGCGTTATCTTTGAGCCATCTGTGGAAACAAGCGACCGGCGGCTTGGGGACTGGCTGAACCCTTCTCATCGGCCGCCTCGGATTTGAACCGGGGGCCTCCTGCGCCAAGTTTAGTTCAAAAACGCTAAGTAGTTGTCTCGTCTAGCACTTTCGCGCATCTCGCATCACGTTTTAGGGCGGTTTTCGGGCAGCTGGCGTTTCCAAATTGTTCCCACGTTTTTGGCATGAACCCCGTCCTGTGGGGCTATTAGGGGAGCTTTAGCTTCTCTTCTACGTACAGGGAGAGCTCGACCATGCGTTCAGCCACGTGTTCCGGCGGAGCTCCAACGAAGTTCTTCAGCACCAATTCCTTGACATAAAGCCGAACAAGATAGCGCAGCTGCAAGGCTCGGCTGCGCGTGGCGAAGACGAAATCGCGGTGCCCGCTGTTCACGATGATTAAGTTACGCTGGGCATCGAACCGTGAGCGCCACAACTCTCCCGGGGCACGTTCGAACGTGTACCCAGGGAGCCCGCGGGCATTCGCTATGGCTTGCCCCAGTGCGGCTTCCAAACGGTCCGCAATCGTAATCAAGGCCTCGGCGTTACAGCGTGTCTCTCCCTGAGAGACGGCGACCGACAATCGCGCGAGTCCCGGCGACGAAGGTGCTTGAAACTCCACTTCTTGGTCCGAGAAGCCGGGCAGCGCGCCGCCTCCTTCCGTAATTCTCCACACAAACTGGAGATCTTCTTCCACGCGGCGGTGCGAGCGGTCGCGCGGCAAGGCGCGAAAGCGCCGAATCTGCCCAACGGCCATTGTAACAACCGCCGGCGAAATGACCACGGTGTGCAAAGGGCCCGGATATTCAAAGAACTTGCGCTGACTTGGAGCTTCCGATGGCCCACCAATATCGGCTGCAACACTGTCTTCCTCGCCTGCAGCTACGGCCGCTACCTCCGCCGGCGGCTCGGTGCCGGCCCCTTGCACCGAAGCTGACGGGATTTCGAACCAATCGTACTCCTCGCGTGGCAAGACCAGCATGGCTTCGCGAAAAGCGCGCTGAATCGCCCTCAGCGACTCTGCATTGGCCTGTTCCTCTTCAGCGCGGCGCTGTTCGTCAATGAGGCGATTCAAATGCGCTCCCAGCGGAGAGAGGCTGTCAGCAAAAGCCGCGTAGTGTTCATCGGGCACGATCCCGGAACGGGTCCCAGGGGTAAGGTTCAGATACGGAACGTCGATTAGGCCCTGCAAGTAGCGAGAGGTCCACGGCAAGTGTTCGAGACCGGGCAGTGTGGCAATGTCCGCAATCACCCGCGTGCCGCTCCTGCTGAGAGTCACACGGCAATCCTCACTTGGAATCGTGAGGTAGAGCTCGGCATATGCTTCGCCAAATTTCGACCGAACGGACGGCAACTGGTGCAGCAAACGGCCCTCAAATTGGCGAGGCTCGACTTGGTACTGCTTGCGCGCGAGTTTATCGATGACCGTTACGCGAATCTGGCCGTCACGAATGCGGTCGCGCAGCTCAGAAGCGAGATACCACTGAATTTTTTCTCCCGTCAAACTGCGTATGCCGTTGAGGAGGGGACTGATTTTGATTTCCGTGCCGTGCTCGCCAAAAAGCGAGCGCTTCGGCCTTACCGTGTACCGCGGATCGCCTTTGCTCATAATCATCTGATAAGCGCGATGGTCGGCACCGATGGAAGTCATTGTGAGGTTTTGCCCGACGGTCCAGAAGCTCAGGAGGCCGATACCAAATTCACCCTGTAGGCCGGCCCCGGCGCCTTCGGCCTTGAGATGCCTTTTGATCGAGTCGCAAATGTGTGTGGCCACGTATCTGAAATCGGGCAACCCATCCGGCGCTCGTGGGACGCCTTCGCCGTTGTCCTTAACCGCCAGATATTGCCCGGCATTCTCGCGGCCGCGGGTTATGGTGATCTCTTTCGCATGCGCGTCAATGCTGTTTTCAACAAGTTCTGCAATCGCTTTGAGCGGATTGCTTTGCGAGAGTGCGATAATACGGATAGCGTTCCAATCATCGCCGATCCGCAGTTTGCCTTTCTCAGGTGCTTTCGCGTTAGTTGTGTCGTTTCTTGCCATTGACGAAAGCAAATTGAGCGCGGATTAGAAGATGCGCTCGCTCAACTCGGGCCATCCGTAGATGCGTCCTGACAACCGTTTTGGATTCTGCCTGAGCTTACCTGAAAAGCTGAAGGGCTGAAATCCATCAATCCATCTCATTAGTGCCGCCGGGTTCCCAGCCGGCACGATAAGGGCTGACACCAGGATCTTGGTATCGAGCACGACCCGTGTCAGTCCTTCTTGGCCTTTCCTTTCGTGCGCCGTTCGACGCGGGCCTCACGGACGGCCTCCTCGATGAATTTTGAGAGGTCGCCTTTGTTCGTGCCCTGGGCGCCGAGATAGGTGCGCGGAGTAAGGTCGATTTCCTTCGAGACCTTGATATTCTAGCGAACAGCGTGTTCCATAAGCCACCTATACACACAAACAGATAAACATCTATCGTTATTATAGGCAGAAGGGAAGCGAGCGAAAGGGAGCGTTAGTGTTGGCTCCAAAGAGGCGGATCCTCTGAGGAAATATCAAGCAAGTTTTAAGGTCGGATCCATCCAGATTGCAAAAAGCGTAGCGGGTTTTCGACCTTTTGGTCGGGGCGCCCGGATTTGAACCGGGGGCCTCCTGCGCCCAAGGCAACTGCAAAAAATCTATCTCGTTGGTTCGTCTAGCTTTGTTCTGCGTCATGGTACTCAGTTTTGGAGTCAATTCGTCAGCATTTGGACCCAAATGGACCCAAGTTTTTTCTCGCGACTAGGCAGACGGCAGGCAGGCGCAAGGCCGTATCGGTGTAACCGACGAGCGGCGGGAAACAAGCCAACTAGCGCGGTGGACTAACGGAGGGGTCTTTAACCAGCTCGCGGATATCGCAGTTCGCATCGTGAGAACATTCCAATCGAAGTGTTTCGGTCAGCGCCTCGCGCTCGATTAAGCGACGTACCACTTTCTCACGGCAAAAGGAACATGGCCCCCGTTCGTATAACGCATGCAGCATGAGCAGTTCGGTTTCCTTATCCGGATGCTCTTCCCAGAAATCTGTCAAGTCCATGCCCAGAGAGTGGGCCGTTTCCGCGTCTTCCTCCGTCTCAAACCAGCGGAGAGCAGTTGCGTGATCACCAGGCTGAAAATTTCTCGCGAGCAAGGCGACCGCTTGGCCCCTCCATTTAGCCCGCGTCTCTACGAGCCGAAATGCGAGCTGTCTGACCGTCGGGTGCGCAATCTGGGAGAGAGCTCCCAGCGCAGCCAACCCGACACGCTCTTTTTCCAAGTTGACCAAGCTGAGTAGTATTCGGACGTCGAGCGGGAAACGTCGCCTTGCGAAGATCCGCAAATGAGCATATTGCTCTTTGGGATTTCGGGACGCGACCAAACCCCTG
>CAZQOB010000084.1:0-20024 GCA_964594885.1 uncultured Acidobacteriaceae bacterium | reverse complement strand
GCAGATTGCCCTTGCGGCAAAGGGTTCGCCAGGAACGTGCTTCAAGAAAGCGGTTTAACTTTTTCCCGGCCACTGTCGCGAATGTTTGGCGGCAAAAATGAATTCCCGGGCCGTTCTGAGCTGATTTGCGGAATCATGGGTCCGGAATTTGGCTAATGCATCGTTAGCACGCCGAACGTCCAAGGGGCGCGCATGGAAAATGGCAGAACCGGGAATGTGTTCTACGGCTGGTGGATTGTTATCGCCGCGTTCCTCAATCTGTTTTTCGCCGTGGGCATCGTGTACTACGGTTTGCCCGTATTTTACCGCTCGCTCGTGCAGTCGCTCGGTTTCAGTCGTGCTGAATTGGTCCAGGGGTTTTTTCACGGGTTTTTGTTTGTCGGCTTGCCGTGCGGCCTGCTTGCCGGGGCCGTGATCGATCGCATCGGTGCGCGCTGGGTGATCCTCACTGGCGCTGTGTTCGTCGGCGCTTCTCTTATTCTGATGGGGCGCATCACGAAGTTCTGGCACTACGAGGCGCTCTGCATCTCGGAAGTCTTTGGCTACGTTCTGGCCGGCCCTATCGCCAATCAAGTACTCATCGCGCGATGGTTCGATCGGCGCCGTGGACGCGCGATGGGCTACGCCTATTTCGGGCTGGGACTGGGTGCTGTAACCGCACCGCTGTTGATCAACCATCTCGTTGCCAGATACGGCTGGCGCAGCGCGATTGAAATTCTCGGCGTGCTGATTCTCACGGTTCTTGTGCCGGTCGGCATCTTCGTCACCAGGTCTGAACCAGCTGAACTTGGCTTGCTTCCGGACGGAGCGCGAGACTTTACTGCCGCCACCGCTTCTGGAACCCCATCAAGCCGGCAGCGCGGTGTGGGTTCCGCGGTGCGCTCCCTGAATTTCTGGCTGATGCTCCTCGGTTCCACCCTGTTCCGTGGCGCGGTCGGTGCCGTCATTTAGCACTTTATTTTGTTCCTTAAGGAGCGGGGTTTCTCCGACTTCGCTGCCGCGCGGTACGCGACTGCTTTGGCTGTTGCGAGCCTCGCTGGGCGTGTCCTGGTAGGCTACGCCGCCGATCGCTTCAACAAAGCAAAAACGATGTCGCTCTTCTATTTTCTGATCGGAGCGGCCGTCTTTCTAATCAGCGTGGAGCATCAGCCAGCGCCGCTGTGGCTGATTGCGGCGCTTTTTGGCTTCGCGATGGGCGCGGACTACATGCTGATTCCGCTGGTCACCGCCGAATGCTTTGGCACGGATTCACTGGGCAAGATACTGGCGCTCATCATTGCGGGTTATTCGCTAGGCCAGTGGGGCGCACCGCTGCTTGCGGGCAAAATCTTCGATGCCCGCCACAGCTATGACCTCGCCTGGAAGCTACTGGCAGCTGCAGGCGTACTCGGCGCAGCCGCAATTTACGCGATTAGGCGTCGGCCAGCGCCGCCGGAGCCAACTTCAGCTTCCGCTCAGAAGTAGAATTTCAACGCCACTTGTACCTGACGCGGTGCAAAGGCGTTCAGGACCGTGCCAAACTGTGAGAAATCGAGAGTCGTATCTTGAGGCTGATTAATAGGAGCCACTGGTTGCGTGAAAATCGTCAAACCACTGATGCCGACGAAATTCGGATGGTTAAATGTGTTGAAAAACTCGAGGCGGAACTGCAGATACCGTGCCTCGTTGAAATGAAAATCTTTCGTCAAGGAAAGATTGGTATTGAAGTAGCCCGGCCCGAGGATGATATTTCGGCCCCCATTTCCATAGGTGCCGCGCGCCGGTAAAGCAAAACAGTTGGTGTTGATCCAGTCGGTCGTCGTGTGTGGAGCGCCGTGGTTGGGATTGCAAGTCAAATCAGGACGAGCCTGCGGAGCGCCGGAGTTGGAGAAATCGTTGTCTATGACCGGTGTGAAGTAGTTGCCGGTATGCCAGCTCCATATTCCCAGGTGGCTCCAGCCGCCGATGACGCGGTCCACCCAACCGGAAGCGTTGGAGCCAAAAGCTCTCCCGTGACCGAACGGCAGTTGCCAGGTGTAGTACGCAGTCAAACGGTGCCGCTGGTCAATATCGGCGTTTCCGTACTCCCAGTTCTGATGATCTTCCGAGCGGTAGTAGCCGTTATTCCCGCTGCCGAGGTTGGAGCTGGAGGCGATATCCAGCGCATGGCTCCAGGTGTAGGCCACGTTGGCGGCCAGCCCGTGCGCGAAGTTCCGCCGGAACGTTATTCCCAATCCGTGGTAGTTGGCATACCCATTGGACAAGATGTCGAAGGTCTCGGAAAACAACGCCGGTATCGGACGCCGCGGCTGAAACGGAGCATTCACGTCGGGACTTGGCGATGCCTGGTTGCCGGTGGCGCCGTTAATGAGGTGAGTGCCCTTGCTGCCCATATAGGACACTTCGAGGCTGTTGCTGGATCCGAGCTGGCGCTGAACCGTGAGGTTCCACTCCTGCACATAGCCATCGGCAAAACTCGGCTGCAACCTCGTGTAACCCACGCTGGTTGAGTCGAAACCTGACGTAATTGCGTTCGCCGGAAAGCCACCCGCAAGAGTATTGACCGTCGCGTTTACCGTCGGGCCGGGTTGGGCAGGGAACACTGCCAGGATGTAGTAAGGCGGGTTGAAGCCCGGGCTTGGATTGCTGTAGGTGCCAATCTCTTCAGCCTGCCAAAAAATTCCATAGGAGGCCCGCACAATGGTTTGCTTGTTGAGTTCATACGCGAGGCCCACTCTGGGCGCAAAGTCCCGGCGATGAGGTTCATTCAAGTACTTACTCCATGGGCTTTGCTTCACCGGAAAAATGAAGCCGGCAGGTACGGTGCCTTGACCGGCCAAATAGTAATTGCCGTCAAATCCCAAAACAGCTTGCTGGTTGTGCCGCTCCCAGACCGGGCTGTGATACTCCCAGCGCAATCCTAGGTCCACGTTTAGCTTGGTGGTTGCGTGCCAGTTGTCGCCGAAAAAGATTCCGTAGTTCGAGCGCTTGTAGTCAATATTGTGCAGCGTGGCCAGGTCGGCATTGTCGGGAAGCTGGAGGAGAAAGTCGCCAAATCCGGAGCCGGTGAAGCCGCCGCCGTAGTCCCAATGGCCGCGACCGTCGCAGGGTTGAAAAATTGTGAACTCCGATGGCCGGCCTTCGAAGCCCATGCTCATCTTGTGGGTAGAGCGGGTCACGCTGAGCACGTCGCGGTAGGTGTACACGTTTGTGACTTCCAGCGTCGGAACGCAACCTTCCGCGCCGAGCTGCTGCACGTCGGAGAAACTTAGAACCGGCAGGCCGCCGGTAAGACCCTTGACGAAAGGTATTCCGGGAATTCCGTATTGCGCGTCGGCGTTCACGTCGCCGAAAAAGGGAAGCTGGGTAATGTCCAGGCGCGCATAGCCGACCCGCAGGTCATTGGCGATGGTCGGGCTGAATACGTGAGTGATGCCGATGGCCGCGCCGGTCGAGTTGTTCTGCATGGTGTTGCCTTCGAGGGTTCCCTGCGAGCCCAAAGCCAGACCGGGTAACTCGCCAGGGTTATTCAAATGGTTTCGGGTATGGCTCACACGAACAAACACCGGCGTGGACTGACCGAAGGAATGATCCACACGAATATCGAACTGATCGGTGTTGATGGCCTGCACCGGGTTGTAAACGAACAGGTTTCCGCTGGTCGGAGTTGGATAAAGTTGTGCTAGTTGTAAGGCCAGGGGGTCGATGTTTGGATCACTCGGGGTAATGGGGTTGCCCGTGGCCGGATCTGTTGGAGTACCCAGGAATCCGTCGCTGAAATCACCGGTTCTTTCAGTCGCAGTGGGCACGAAGGACTGAAACGTTTCCGTGTTGCGGATGCGCGTTCCTTGGTAATCTCCAAAAAAGAAAGTGTGATTTTTGACGATCGGCCCGCCGAATGCGAACCCGAACTGGTTTTGCTTGTACGGCGGAGTTTTGGTGTCAGTAGTGTCAAAGAAATTCTTTGCATCGAGTTTTTCATTCCGCAGGTATTCCCAGACGTCGCCGTGGAACGCGTTGCTGCCGGACTTGATGGCGATGTTGATGGCCGCTCCGCCTCCGCGCCCGAACTCCGGTCCGTATCCGTTGGTCTCGACGTTGAACTCCTGAATCGCATCCGGCGGCGGACTGACCATAAAATCGGTTCCGTTGCGCAGGTCCGGTGACAGGCTGTTGTTGTCCACGCCGTCGAGCATGATGTTGTTGTCGTAGCTGCGGTTGCCGTTGGACGAGAAGCCGCCTTCGGCCTGGTTTCGCGAACCCGGCTCGGCCGGCGTCGTGCCCGCCGTGAGGCTCGCCAGGTCCATGAAATTGCGGCCGTTCAAGGGAAGCGTCTGCACCTCCTGGCCATTCACAACATTTCCCAGAGTGGCGGTTTCGGTCTGCAGCACCGGCGCCTGAGCGGTCACTTCCAATGTCTGCTGGAGCGATCCCGGTTTTAGCGTCATGTTGATTCCGAGCGTTTGGTCAACGCGAAGTATCTGGCCGCGCTGCACGAAAGTGCTAAATCCATCTTTGGAGGCCGAAATATCGTACGTGCCGGGCGCGAGAAAAGGCACCGCGTACTCGCCGCTGGCGTTGGTCACCGTTTTTCGGACTTGACCAGTAGAGGTGCTGGTGATGGAAATTGTGGCTCCGGAGATTGCCCCGCCACTATTATCGAAAACGACCCCGTTGATTGTGCCGGACTCGACCTGCCCAGACGCCGTACTGACGACACCCAAGGCCCAAATCACTAGAAGTGCAGAAAACAAAACGACTCGCCTGTAGGGATTCATTTTCATGGAAGGCTCCTGCGGAACCGCTGACGTTGCCCGCTGCGTGCTCACACCCCAATGGAGCAGCGGCGTGACACCTAGACAGCTTCAGGCCGGGTGATTCCCCCGGGAAGACGTGCCACCCAGAAGCCTGAGACAGGAGGACAGGGTGGTGCAACGAAACCGCGCACCAGGATTCTGCCTCGCGCCGATGCCATCTTATCAGGGAAAGACCAGGAATCCACCTATTTTCGAAACCTTTCGAAACTTTTGGAAACCCCCAGGCTTTGCAGGCCATGCAGGTAGGGGAGAGCGAGCGACTAAGGCCGCCTCCGGGCCTGCATAACGTCGCCTTGCTCGCTGCAGTGTGTTCCAAATAGATAGAGGTGATGCAGGCCGGGCTTGTGCATCAGCGGGCGCACGCCTTCGTCGTCAACTGCAGTCGCGGTGAGATTCAGGGATTCCAGCTTGCTAAGCCGGGCAAGCGGTGCCGCTCCTTGCGGACTAATCGCTGTCTGCGAAAAATCCACCGACCGCAGGTTGGGAAATCCCTGCAAGATTGCGGCGGCTTTGTCGGAAATCTTGGTGCGTGCGAGTTCGGCATCCACAATCAGGTCGGCCACCGGGCGAAGCGCTTCCAGTGTGGCATCGGTGCAGCGGTCGGGTGCGGTTACCGTGCGCAGGATCAGTCCGTCCCGCGGATTCTGCGACCTCGGAACCAGCCGCACGCCAAGATCGTTTTGCAGCTTTTCGATCACGGCGATCCGAGGCCGGTAATCTGCAGCAAGAGGAGGCGGCGGAGGAGCAGGCGGCGGAACCACCGGCGCATGCGCCGCGCTCTCTGCGGCGATGGTTTCTGGCGCTCCATTGGCGATCCAGTATTCCAGCACTTTGATTTCGGCGGCACTCAAAGCAGGCTTGCCCTCGGCCGGCATGGCGTGTTCGTCTTCGCGCGGCAGGTTCACGCGCCGGATTAACTCGCTGCGTTTCGGATCGCCGGGTGTGATGACCAGTCCATCTTTTCCGCCTTTCATTACGTTCTCAAACGAATCCAGCCTGAGTTTGCCTTTCTTCTTTTCAGGCCCGTGGCACAAGGTGCATTTATCTTCGAAGATCGGCTGCACGCGCGTTGCAAAAAAAGCCACGGGAACTCCGGACGTCGCTGGAAGAAGCACCGCAGCATTGGCGATTGCGGTTTCCTTAGTGGGCTTTTTCGTGGGCGAAATTCGAAGCAGCGAGCGCAAGGGGCTGGGCATTCTTTCCGTCAAGAAATGCTCGCCGTGGGTCAACTTGCCGCCCTGGTGGCTGGTCCAGAACGTGAGTCCAACAGCCACCACCAGCGCCAAGCCGTACCCTTTGCTGTTCCAGCCGCGCAGAATCGAACAGATCAGCAGAGTGCAGGCCAGCGCCACGCCGCCCCACATATGCCGGATGACCAGTTGCCCTTCGTATCCTCCGCTGCGCGCCAGCAGCCATCCTAGCGAAACGGCAACGACCGCGCCGATTGTTGCTAATCCAAGAACGAGCCCCGCGGCGGCGCGAAGTTGTTTGTAGGTCGGAAACAACCCGGCGCATTCCAGGAGGGCGACCAAAAGAACCAATGCAATCGGCAGATGAACGACAGTGGGATGAAAACGGCCAAGGAACTGGCGGAACTCGCCGCGTTCCAGCCCGTCGGGCGGATAGCGAAGGCAGAGGTAGGCGAGAGTGAGAGCAAACAAGCCGCCCACCGCGGCGAGGAGGTTCTT
Organism: uncultured Acidobacteriaceae bacterium; assembly: GCA_964594885.1. Lineage (GTDB taxonomy): Bacteria > Acidobacteriota > Terriglobia > Acidiferrales > UBA7541 > Acidiferrum. The sequence goes on along the minus strand of CAZQOB010000084.1, from coordinate 13,540 downwards.
GCGGGAATTCATCCGATCGAACTCACACCCGGCGCATCAGAGTGATGCGGCCAATCGGCAGCCATTCTGCCACCAGGATGTCGCCGTTGTGGAGGAAGATCGCAGCGTGAGGAGTAATGAATTGCCCCGGCGTGAACTCATTGCGCTTCTGGCCGCGCCGGGAGCCCACTTCTCCGTTCGACGCTTTGCCGTCTCCGAGCTGTGCGACAACCTTATATTCGCGGTCCAAAATGCAGACTTGGCTGTCCAGGTCCGGACAGACCATCCAGTCTCCGCGCGTGTGAAAGTGACAAGGCATGCGGAGTTGCAGCTCCTGGCGAACGGTTTGCAAATGCTGGCCGGACAACGAAAAGCTTTGCACCCTGCGGTTTCCCCGGTCGGCAACAACCAAGACCGGTTCGGGGCCTCTTGCATCTACGAACAGGCCGTGCGGCGTATCAAATTGGCCGTCGCTGTGCCCGGGCGTTCCGACCTCTCCAAGAAACCTTTCTGATTCTGAGAAACGCAGGAGATGATGTGAACCGTAACCATCGCCCACAAAAAAATCACCGTTGGGCCCAAAGGCGACATTGGTGGGAACAAAGTCGATTGGTTTCTCAGAGTAGGCGTGGTCTTCGCGAGGATAGCCATGCTCCCAAAGCGTTTGGCCCTTCAAATCGGTCTTGACGATTTTGCAACGGTTGATGTCGCAGTGATAGAGAACTTCCTCACCGTGTTCGCGGCGAAGACCAAGCCCGTGCGCGCCGCCGCGAAACTCCGCGCCAAACGCGCGGACGAATCGCCCGGAAGAGTCATAAACTACGACCGCCTCGTCGCGCATGCTGGCTTTGTTGACCGTGTGCGCTACGTAGATATTGCCTTGCTCGTCTTGCGCCAGCCCATGTGTATCTCCCCACACCAGCCCATCCGGTGGCACCAGCCAATCGTGCACACACTGGTAGGTGTGAGGCCCGGAACCGACGACCGGCAAACGTGTGCCGGACTTGTCGGAAGTCTGTAAGTAGAAATTCGGGAGCATTGCTGCTCCCGCAGCTCTCGCCCCTGCTTCAAGAAAAGAACGACGCGTCAGCTTTTTCATGCGATCAGGTCCGTCACGACCTTAGCCGGAACTACGCCAGTTAATTTCTGTTCCAGCCCTTGGAATTTGTAGGTGAACCGCAGGTTGTCCATTCCAAGAAGCCGCAGCACGGTCGCGTTGAAGTCTCTCACGTGCACTGGGTCTTTCACCACGTTGTAGCAGAAATCGTCGGTCTGACCGTGTACGTGCCCGGCCTTGGTGCCGCCGCCGGCCATCCAGGTTGTAAAGCAGCGCGGGTGATGGTCGCGTCCGTAGTTGTCTTTGGAAAGCCCGCCCTGGCTATAAACAGTGCGCCCAAACTCGCCGCCCCAGATCACCAGCGTGTCTTCCAGCAGACCACGGCGCTTTAAATCGGTTACTAGCGCATAGCTGCCGCGGTCTGTCGCGGTGCAAAGCTTTGGAATGTTGCCCACAGCGTTGGAGTGTACATCCCACCCGCGCTGGTACACCTGTGTGAAGCGCACACCGCGCTCCGCCATTCGGCGCGCGAGCAAGCAATTGTAGGCAAAGGTGCCGGCTTGCTTAGCCTCTTCGCCGTAAAGGGTCCAGGTGCTTGCAGGTTCGTCCCGGAAGTCCGTAAGTTCTGGCAAGGAAGTCTGCATGCGGAATGCCAATTCATACTGGTGAATGCGGGCGTTTGTTTCAGGGTCGCCGATCTCTTCGTAAGTCACCTGATTGATGGCATTGACGGTGTCAATGAGCTGGCGCCGAACGTCGCGGCTCATTCCTGCAGGATCATCCAGGTACAACACCGGCGCACCCTGTGTGCGGAACGCTACGCCGGCGTACTCATTCGAAAGGAAGCCGCTGCTCCAGAGCTTCGGCGAAATCGGTTGTAGATCCGTGCCGGGCAGCGTCAGCGAGTTCAGCACTACAAACGTCGGAAGGTTTTCATTCATGCTACCCAAGCCGTAGGAAATCCAGGAGCCCAGCGACGGCTTGCCCGGGTTCATGTTCCCGGTGTTGATCAGCAAAATCGCCGGCTCGTGGTTGATGGCATCGGTCTGCATCGTGTGGATCACAGTGATATCGTCCACCAGCCGCCCAGACCACGGCAGGAGGTCGCTGACGTAACGGCCTGTCCGGCCTTGCCGCGTAAAGCCCCAGTGCGACGGAGCGATCGGGAAGCGCGCTTGCCCCGAAGTCATTCCCGTCAGCTGCTGCGATCCCCGCACCGAGTCCGGCAAATCTTTGTCGTACAGATTGTTCAGTCCCGGTTTGTAATCCCACAAGTCAACTTGCGACGGGGCTCCGGACATGAACAAGTAAATGGCGCGTTTAGCCTTGGGAGCAAAATCGGGCAAGCGGTGCCCGCCACTACCCAGGAGTTCGGAGGCCGCCGCACGCGATGGCCAGGGATTTCCGAAAAGCGTTGCCAGTCCCGCCCAGCCTAGGGTTTTCCCCATCCGGCCGAGGAAATGGCGCCGCGTGGCCAGGCGCTTCCATTCCTCGCGCAGCGACAGCGGCACCGGCAGGTCATAAACCGAGGTGCCTTCGCCGTGATCGCAACAGGGATTCGCAAGCGGCGGATTGTCTTCGTTCATCTCCCCCGCCTTCATTTGTTCAAAACCGCATCGAGATTCATCGCGGCGCTGGCCACTAGCATCCACGACGCTAGCTCGCCGGCCTGCAAGTTCGCGTCACGTTTGCTCTCTCCAACGCTCACAAGCTTCTCCGCGGAGGAACTGTCCTGAGTATACGCCGCCTGAAACCGAGCCAAAGCTTTTTCCAGAGCGGCCTTTTCCTTCGGCTCCCAGGGCCGGGCCAGCAAAAGCTCGCCCAGTGCGTTCAAGCGCCCGTCCGGATCAGGCGACTGATTGATGACGCGCTGCGCGAGCTGCCGCGAAGCTTCCAGCCATTGCGGGTCGTTCATCAAGACCAGCGCCTGCAGCGGCGTGTCGGTGCGTTGGCGACGCGTGCACGCACCGTCGCGCGCCGGTTCATCCAGCGCATCCATGTTTGGCAGGGTGGCCATCCGTTTCCAGAACGTGTACAGGCTGCGGCGGTACAAATTGTCGCCATGATCCTGCATGTACTCTTTGGTGTCGCTGATCTGATGACTGCCCGCCTCCCACACCCCCACGGGCTGATAGGGCTTTACGCTCGGGCCGCCGATTTTTTCCACTAGCAAACCGCTGGAGGCCAGCGCAGTGTCGCGCAGCATCTCCGCATCCATGCGGAAGCGCGGCCCGCGCGCCAGCAGTCGGTTGTTCGGGTCTTTTTCGGCTTTTTCGGGCGTCGCGCGAGCCGACTGGCGATAAACTGCCGAGAGAACAAGCTGACGATAGAAGCGTTTCACGTCCCAACCATGCTCCCGGAAGTCCACCGCCAGCCAATCGAGTAGTTCCGGATGACTCGGCCGAGCACCCATGGCGCCAAAATCCTCGGTGGTTTCCACCAGCCCAGTGCCGAAAATCTCAGCCCACATTCGGTTTACGGTCACCCGCGCCATCAGCGGATTCGCGGGACTGACGGTCCAATTCGCGAGCGATAGCCGGTCCAATGAGACATCTGCCGGAAGCCCTGGCAGGAAATGCGGCACTCCTGGTCGCACTCGTTCGGTCCGCGCACTGTAAACGCCGCGGTTTAGTACATCGGCATAAGCGAGGCTCGGAGCTTCCTGGCTGACCAGTTCCAGGTCGCCGCCTTTGGCTAACCGCTCGAGTTCCTGGTTGAGTGCCGGCAACTGCGCTTGCAAAAGAAGCGTCGGCTGATCGTGCCCTGAAAAGTAGTATTGCCGGACTGCGTGTTCTTCATCCTCGGACCACTCCGTCATAGGCTTGTTTACAACTTCGGACACATAGTCCGCGAACGGTAAGTGCGCCGCTTCAAGCGCCGAAAGTTCCCGTTGGTAAAAGCGAAAATCCTGAAAGCCGGATTGCCGCAGGGGATTGCTGTCGGGATGCAGGCGGCCGAACTCCAGCGGTGCATTGGTGCTGGTGGTGGCCGTCAGGGTGTCTCTCACAACGGTCAAAGCTTGCGGCCTGCCGTCAACGTACAAGGTCACACCGGCCGCTTTGCCAGAGCCATCATAGGTCGCGAGCAAATGGTTCCACTGGCCAACAGCAAGCACCTTTTCCGGAGTTTCGACTTCGATCGCCTCCTCCGGCAACTTGTGTGCAAGGATAAATTTCAGCTGACCGTGGTTTGAGATCAGTTGCCATCCGCGACCGCTCTGATCGGCATCTGCGCGAGAGAGGATCACACCATCCGGCAGAGCCTGGTCCTTCGGTTCGTTGGGACGCAGGTGCGGGTGCAACCAGGTGGCCACGCTGAAAGGTTTTGTGCCGTCGCTGTCACCAATCTCCGGCAGTGCAATGTGCGAGCTGATCTCCATGCGCATATACGGCCAGAAAAAAGTACCCTCGCCCCACACTACTGGTGTGCCGGTCGCTGTTGCCAACTTCCGCTTTTCTTCGGTGGATGAATCGCGGAACTCGTTGCCGCTTCCTTCGTCAAACCGCAGCCGTACCAACAAACCATCAGAGCTGATGGGCTTGGGGACGCGCCTCGGCTGGGCCAGCCAGGCGGCAATCAACTCGCGGGCCCGCGAAAGGCGCTCTTGAAGTTGTCTCTCGATCGCTGCCTTCTGCGCGAAAGCTTCTTCATACCCGGCGCGATTCTGCGGCTTGGGCACCAGCAGCGTAGGAGGCCAGTCATTGCGGTCATCGTTAAACGGATTTTCCGCCAGATTGTTGAAAAAAGCTGTCAGGCGATAGAAGTCTTTTTGAGTAATCGGATCGAACTTGTGGTCGTGACAATTGGCGCAGCCTACGGTCAGGCCCATAAACGCCGCACCGTAGGCTTCCGTGCGTTCGCGTTTGTTGTTGACGCGCAATTCTTCGGTCAGAGTGCCACCCTCACCGCTGCTGATTCCGGCGCGGACGTAAGCCGAGGCCATGACCGAATCCAACGTCTTGTCCGGCAACATGTCGCCGGCAAGCTGCTCCTTTACGAATTGATCGAAAGGCTTGTCGTGGTTGTAGGCCTTGATGACATAGTCGCGATATGGCCAGATCATCCGGTAATTGTCGATATGCAGGCCGTGCGTGTCGCCGTAGCGCGCGACGTCCAGCCAGTAGTGTGCGCGATGCTCACCATAGCGCGGGCTCGCCAGAAGCCGTTCCACGACTTTTTCGTAAGCGTCAGGCGACTGGTCTGCGACGAACGATTCCACTTCGGCTGGCGTCGGCGGCAATCCCGTCAGGTCGTACGTCACCCGCCGGATCAGCGAGCGCCGGTCGGCCTCCGCTGATGACGTCAACCCCTCTTGCTCTAATCTCGCTAGGACAAAGTTGTCAATCGCATTGCGTACCCAGGCCTTCTGCTTCACTTCAGGGATCGGTTGCGGCTTGGGCGCCAAGAACGACCAGTGTTCTTCGTACACCGCGCCCTGCTTCACCCACTCTCTGAGCAGCGCAATCTGTTCCGGCTTGAGCCTCTTGTGGGCTTCCGGCGGCGGCATCCGGTCTTTCGGATTTTTCGCCTCAATCTTGTGTACCAGCGGACTCTTGTCGGGCTGGCCAGGAAGGATCGCCGGTCCGCTCTTGTCGTGCGGAGCGTAGGCGAACTCGGCGCGGTCCAATCGCATCTTGGCCTTGCGCGCTCCGGGATCCGGGCCGTGGCATGGATAACAGTTCTCGGAAAGGATCGGCTGAATGGTCCGGTTGAACGACAGTTTTTGGGCTGGACTTACCGCCGCTGGCTTGATTTGCGCCGGAACGAGAGCTGGGGAAAAAACTGCGCACACTGCAACAAGCGTGCCTGCACCCACGCGGCCGCACATCGATTTGCGCGCCATTCTGGCGAACCGCGTCTTCACCAGCACTCCGTCCAAGGCATCCCTGTGCATGGCGATGCCGTCGGCCAGCTTACTACCCGCTTTGCTGCAAAGCGACCGTTTTTTCGCTCTGCTCCAGGCGCGTACGCCAGGTTACAAGAGATTCTCCGGCCCGCTTACTCGATCACAGTTACACCGGTCGGAGGGAATCTACCAGATTAGAGACGATTGGGGATTTACCAGCGGAACTTCTGGTGGTGCCGGGGATCGGCATGCGCCAGACAGTTAGGTTGAATTTTAAGTATCTTGGCGGCCTGACAGCGGCTTCCAGCGCGCGGGCCCGGTTACTTGCGTTTGGAGCCCGTTGTGAAGTAAAGAAGCACCTTTGGCGGCGACGATCGTCCCGACGCTGCAGGTTGATTCACGAAAATGGGCGGCAGTCCGGTCGATGCTGACGTCGCAGGCGATCCGCAGTATTCTCGCTGTTGTCTTATGACTCTGGGACGAGGACGGCGCGTAGGAGTCTCATTCATATCGCAGGGCTTCGACGGGATCGAGCCGGGCCGCCTTGATCGCCGGATACATCCCGAAGAAAAGCCCGACGCTCATGGAGACTCCTACTGCCAGCACCACGGCCCACACGGGGATATATGACGGCAGCGAAGGCACGGTCAGGTTGATCAGCAGGCTGATGCCCCCGCCCAGCAGCACGCCAATGATGCCTCCCGTGCCGGTCAGCACGACGGCCTCGGTCAGGAACTGCCAGATAACGTCGCTGCGCCGCGCGCCGATCGCTTTGCGCACGCCAATCTCCCGCGTCCGCTGCGTCACCGACATCAGCATTATGTTCATCACGCCCACTCCGCCGACCAGCAGTCCGATCGAGCTGATTGCCGAAATCAGCAGCGCCACCGACGAAGTGATTTGCCGGAACTGGTCTGCGACTTGCTGCGCGCTGGCCATTCCGAAATTGTCAGGTTTGCTGAACGGCACGTTTCTCCGCCGCCGCAGCACCTCACGGATCTGGTCCTCTGCTTCCGGCATGCGTCCTGGATAGGCTACGGCACCAATGAGGTTCTCATCATCCATGGGCAGATGTTTCTTGTACGTGCGGTACGGAACCATAACGGCCTTGTCTGCGGACTGGTCTTTCATCAATTGGCCCTTGCGCGGCTCCAGAACGCCGATCACCTCGTAGGAAGCACCGTCAATCAGGATCGGCTTGCCCAGTGGCTCAATGTCCGGGTAGAGCGTCTTGGCGATGTCCGAGCCAATCACCGCGACTTCGGCGCGGTGCATGTTTTCGGCGTCACTGAAGAACCGTCCGCGTGCCGGATGCGAATTGAAGACTTCGTCTGTTTCGGGTAGCGTTCCGTTGTAGTCGATCCCCGAAACTTCTTTGCTCAGGTACCGCGCGGTGACCGGTCCGCGCTGCGGTCCTTCCTCCTCAAACCGCGGATACACGCTGGCGGTTACCGCACGGACGGCCGGGCAATATTCCCGGATGGCCTCTGCGTCCTCCAGTGTCAGGGGCCTACGCGTGCGCTCCTCAGGAGTCAATCGTCCCGTATGAATGCCGGGATCGAATCGAAAAATGAAAAGTGTGTCCGTGCCATAATCAGAAAGGTAGGCGTTAACGTCGGCGTACACACCCATCAAAATCGAAACTACGGAAAGCAGCGCGGTAATGCCGATGACCACGCCCAGCACTGTGAGGAAGGAACGCATCTTGTTTTCGCGCAAGGTGGCCAACGCCATCTGCGCGTTTTCTCCCAAGTGCAGGTGCCTTGTAAACTCCATGGTCCTTACACTTCCTGCCGCAGCGCTTCGATCGGCTGCAAGCCTGCTGCTTTTTTCGCTGGATACACGCCGAAGAAGATTCCCACTAGCGCCGAGATCAGTTCCGCGATCAGCGCCGCCAGGAAAGGCACGTTCATCGGCACGGACGTTCCCGCTTTCGCCAGTGCAGCAATGGCATACGCTAGCGTCACGCCGATGGCCCCTCCAATCGCCGCCATCACCGCCGCTTCAATCAAGAACTGCAACAGAATGTCGCCGCGCCGCGCTCCCAGGGCTTTGCGAATTCCGATTTCTCGTGTCCGCTCGGTCACCGTGGCCAGCATCACGTTCATGATAACTACGCCGCCAATGACCAAGAATACGGAAACCACTCCGACCATCGCCGTAGCAATCACGCCCGTGAGATTCTTCCACAGTTGCATCAGCGTGGCCTGGTCGAAAATCCCGAAATTGTCCGGTTCGTTTGGCGCGAGATGCCGCCGCGCACGCATCATGGACCGGGCTTCGTCCTGGGTGCGCTCCATCCAATCGGCGCCGCGCGCCTGAATATTTAGCCAGACCGTTTCATTGGTGCCGTATATCTTGAAATAGGTCTGAATCGGGATGTATGCGAAGTTGTCTTGTGATTGCCCGAATGCTGTCCCGATGGTTTTCGCGATTCCCACGACCCGGAACGGCCGGCCGTTGATCAGGACTTCCCGGCCGATGGGGTCCACATTCGGAAATAGCTTGGTAGCCAGGTCGTTGCCGATCATCGTTACCAGGGCTCGGCTATGATCGTCCCCCTCGGAGATGTAGCGACCCTCCGCCGGCGTCACGATATCAATGTCTACCATGTTCGCGGTGACCCCGCGAATGCTGGTATCGTCGAGGCTATGCGAACCCACACGCACTTTCCCCCCGCTGCGCTGCTCAACGCCCACGCGCAGCGCTAACTTCATGTTGTCGCGCAGCGCTTCGTAATCGTCCCAGGTCACCTTTTTATTCCGGCGATTGGCCTTTACGTATTCTTCCACGTCGGTGATCAGTGGAAAGCGCGTCAGGAGGAAGACGTTCGAGCCAAGATTGGCAACACGGTCAGCGATGTACTTATTCACGCCGGAAATCAGAGAAATCACCACAATCAGAGTGGAAACCGACAGGATGATGCCGAGCAGCATTAGAAAGGAGCGCATCTTGTGCTGGCGCAAGGTCTGCAGCGCCACGCTCACTGGTTCACGAAACAGGACTCCGCGCTTCATTCGGGCACACGTCCTTTCTGCATTCTACGCTTCGGCCGGCATGAAAGTTTCGTCAGCAGGACGCCCAACAGAGGCACTCTATCAGGTTCTGTTTCTGTCCAGCGCTTTTCTTGCTTCGCCGGCAGCACCCGACGGTGTACACAGCCTTTACAGAAAGAAAGCACCTTCGTCGTGGACTCGGTGATGTGCGGCATTTCCAGACGGCCTCGGTTTGTCCTGCTTTAGCCGTCTCAGGCACGGGCTCCCGCATCGAACGGCAACGTGGCTGCCTTCGCCGCAGTTAGAGAAGCCCCGCATTCGGCACAGATTCAAGTTGACGGTAAGGCGATCAGGACGAGGCTGACGATTACCGCAAAGGCCAGGTTACGCTCAAGCGGGAGCTTTTGAAGCATGTCGGTGTCGGTCGCAGGGAGAAAGTTGAAGCTGACCAACTATCGGGCGGGCGAATCATTGTGAGGGCAGCTGCGCAATACGGGACTATTGATGATTTCATTGGCTGCCTGTCGCCGCGGGGCGCGCCGAAGCTCACGATAGAGAAAATCACGGAGCTCGCAATTCGGCGTTGGACGAGGCGAAAACTAAAATCACCGCCGTCACCAACGTGTCGAACAACCCATCAAAGCGGTGGCGAAAAGCGCAACGAGCGAGTGGATTCGAATATTCATATCACAATGGCCTCCCGTTAAATATACATGCAGCTCGGAAGCATGAGTGGAATTGAGGTTTCCGTCAAAGTCCTAGCACCCATTTTGACGTGAACCAGACTTGAGCGATTTTACGTTGCCGCTGGCCGAGGTGTGGGCGGAGATGCAAGCGTGGGTGGAAGAGCAAACAAAGAAGCGATGTTCAACTTAGGCTTAATTTATGAAAAAGGCTTAGGCGTCAGTCCGACCAAGGGCCTTGCGATCGACTCATCCGCTCGGCCCTCCCGCCAGTGAGGAACCGGACATGTGGACTCAAGTTGTCCGATTTTGGCGGTTATTCACGATCAAAGCGAACCCGATCCCCAGGAGCAACAGGCCAACGGTGCCTGGTTCGGGCGTGGTAGTTACGAGATCCACTGCGGTCATGGTGCCTTGTGCGGTGTCGTAGGGGTACGTAGTTGGATTGGTTTCGGAGATAAAAGATATTCCGCCAGGCGGACTGATGTCAGCCAACTGGCCGCTGATTGTAGTGCCGTCAAAAAGCCACATTTCAAAGCCAATCCCGTCGTCACAAGAGAATTGGGGATATCGGTTTACCAGCCCCGCGATACACACGCCAAACCATTCCTGTTGGTTGGGTCCGATGCCGCGGATTGCGAGGTAATTAGCTTCAGTAAGGCCGCTGACGCCCCAAGTTATGCCATTCCAAGTAAGGGTGAAGTTAAGGAATTGCCCGGTCGTGTTGTCGTAAACGAAGCTACCCACAGTCGGAGCACTGCTGGCAAACGTAGAGGGAGTGATTGGTGTGGGAGTGATGCAGCCGCCCTGGCATGTAAAAGAAAGATTGCCGGTGGTGATGGTATCCGCAGAAGCGCCGCGTGATCCGATGGCCAGAAATAGAACAATAATGGCGATATACGGTTTTCGCATCGGCCAGATCCTTTACAGATAAAGATATGCGGGGTGTCCGGAGACTATAGTCCTGGCCAGTAACTCTGTCTAGAGGCAATCTATGGGCTTTAGCGCATGTGCCCTCGACGAGCGCGTGTGTTACCTCCGTGTACGCAGCGACCACGTGTCCTGGGGGCCGACACCAACCGAATGCGACCCCAAACTGATACGGATTTGGACGATTACGCCGTTAGACTTGACGAAGGCTAGCCCGCCTCCGATTGACTCATCTCTTGCACGCAACCTAAGATTGCCACGCTGTGGCGGATACCGACACACTCATCGGGCAGACCATCTCGCACTACCGTGTTCTCGAACGGCTCGGCGGTGGAGGGATGGGTGAAGTGTATAAGGCCGAGGATGTCCGTCTGCACCGGATGGTCGCTCTGAAGTTTTTAATCGGCGATATGGCTCGGGACGCTTTGGCGGTAGAGCGGTTCCAGAGAGAAGCACAAGCTGCCTCTGCGCTGAACCATCCAAACATCTGCACGATTTATGACGCGAATGTGGAAGGCAGTTATCGATTTCTCGCAATGGAGTACCTCGACGGAGCTACGCTAAAGCATCTTATCGCGCACAAACCGTTGCCCTTTGACCAGCTGCTGGACTTAAGCATTGAGATCACAGACGCCCTCGCCACGGCCCATTCCGCGGGAATAATTCATCGCGATATCAAGCCAGCGAACATCTTCGTCACCAAGGTGGGACACGCCAAGGTTCTCGATTTTGGATTAGTCAAGCGTGTCTCTGGAGACGAAAGCCTCTCCACTATGCCGACAGCGGAAGAGACGGCGATGTTGACGAACCCGGGATCTACCGTGGGCACCATCGCCTACATGTCACCCGAGCAAGCACGGGGAGAGGAACTCGATACACGCACCGACCTCTTCTCCTTCGGTGCCGTGCTCTATGAGATGGCTACGGGGCGTCTGGCTTTCCCTGGCAATACGGCGGCCGTTATTCACGAGGCGATTCTAAACAAGGCCCCTACGGCGCCCGCGCGCTTGAACAAACAGGTTTCCGCAGAGCTGGAAGAAATCATCAGCATTGCGATGGAAAAAGATCGCAAACTCCGCTACCAGAAAGCCGCGGACATTCGCGCTGATCTCCAGCGGCTCAGGCAAGAGGCTGCGGAACATCTGTCGCGATCTGCAGGCGTGGCAAGCCGGACCGGATGGCGTCTCAAACGAATGGCGCGCAAAAGCTGGAGACTCGGTGTAACCGTACTGTTGGCGATCGCGATTCTTGCTTTGGCGATTCGCTTTTACCCGCGGCGTGCGGCCGCATTGAGCACTAAAGATACAATTGTTCTCGCCGACTTTGCGAATAAGACCGGCGATTCGGTGTTTGATGAAACCCTGCGGCAGGGGTTGGCTGTCCAACTCGAACAGTCGCCATTCTTGAGTCTGGTCTCCGAACGACGCATCCAACAGACGCTACGGCTCATGGGTCAGTCTCCTGACAAAAGCATTACACCGGAGATTGCGCGAGAACTCTGCCAGCGCGCCGGAAGTGTAGCTGCTCTCGACGGCTCCATTGCCAGTTTGGGCAAACAATATGTTTTGGAATTGCGCGCGGTGAATTGCCATACAGGTGACACCGTGGCGCGTGCGGAAGCCGCCGCTGATGGTAAAGAGCAGGTTTTAAAGGCACTCAGTCAAGCAGCTAGCAAGATGCGCGAAAAACTGGGCGAATCCATTGCCACGGCTGAAAAATTCGATACCCCGCTCGATCAGGTCACGACGACGTCCCTGGATGCTCTGCAGGCGTTCAGCCGTGGCCGCGTCAGTACGATGGGTAAGGGCGACTTCACTGCGGCAATTCCACAGTTGGAACGAGCGATTCGACTCGACCCTAACTTCGCCCTAGCCTACGCGGCCCTCGCGACCTGTTCCTACGATCTTGGAGAGTCTAACAAAGCTGCGGACTATGCGAAGAAAGCGTACGACCTTCGAGACCATGTTAGCGAACGAGAGCGTTTAGCTATAGAGTCCCAATACCACCTGTTTGCTACGGGTGATTTGGAGAAGGCTCGTCAAGCGCTGGAGCTGTGGGCAGAAACCTATCCGCGTGACTTAGTGGCCCAAGTTGACCGTGACGCCAATTACGGCACTCTTGGTCAATTCAACAAAAGCTTGGAGGGATTGAAGCGCGCGGTACAAATGGATCCCGGCAGCGCTTTGGCCATTACAGACCTTTTTGCCAGTTCGATTGAAACGGACCACTTTGAAGAGGCCAGAAACTTGGCCGTGGAAGCGCAAACAAAAAAAATGGACTCCCCGGCGTTGCACCTGGGATTGTACCAGCTTGGCTTTCTCCAGAACGATCCTGCCGAGATGGCCAAGCAGGTAAACTGGGCCAAGGACCAGCCCGGCATTGAGGATGTCCTGATCGCCGCTGAGGCCGACGTGGCGGCTTTCTATGGGCAATTGACCAAAGCCCGCGAGTTCTCTCACCAGGCCGTTGCCTCCGCGCTTAAGGAGGGGGAGAAGGAAACAGCGTCAGGATACGAAGCTGATGCCGCGCTTCGTGAAGCTCTCTTTGGCAATCCAGCCGAAGCTAAACAGCGCGCCTCGGCTGCCTTGGGATTTGCCACTCCTCGCGATGTTGAATATGGAATTGCCCTCGCCTTTGCTCTAACCGATACCAACAAGAACTTCCAGGCGCAGATAGAGAAACTCATGAATGACCTGACGCGCCGTTTTCCAGAAGATACCGTGGTTCGGTTCAATTATCTTCCGACGATTAAAGCGCTGGTGGAGATAAAGCTCGGAAATCCTGCCAACGCTATCGAGATTATGGAAGCGGCACGACCTTATGAACTCGGTTCTCCTAGCAATATTTCGATGAGCCTTAGCATGTATCCCGTTTATGTCCGAGGGCTCGCGTATCTGTCAGCAAAACAAGGTTTACAGGCCGTTGCTGAATTTCAGAAGATTCTTACCCATCGCGGGATTGTTAAGACTGAACCAATCGGCTCCCTTGCCAAACTCGGATTTGGTCGCGCCTACCCCATGCAAGGCCAACGCTATACAGCCAAAGCAGC
>CAZQOB010000083.1:0-20118 GCA_964594885.1 uncultured Acidobacteriaceae bacterium | reverse complement strand
TGGGCACGCTGGGCATGTCAATGGGCTCGACGAAAGCGTGGTGGCTGGCGGCGCTCGATCCGCGCGTGAAGCTCTGCATGGATGTGTGCTGCCTGACGGATTACGAAGAGCTGATCAAGGCCCATGGCTTGCAGGGGCACGGGATCTACTACTACGTGCCGTCGCTGCTGAAGCATTTTCAGACGGCGGAGATCAATGAGCTGATTGTGCCACGTGCGCGTCTCAGCGTGAATGGCAGGCGTGATGAGCTAACGCCGCCAGCGGGCGTGGATAAAGTGCGCGATTACTTGCTGCCGTTATATCGGAAGTATGGGAACGAAGCGGAACTTCGTGTAGAGCTGTTCGATTGCGCCCACGTTGAGCTGCCGGAGATGCGCAAACTCATTCTGGAATGGATGGATCGGTATTTGGTCGCGGCGAGTGCCTGAGAACTGACAACCGGCCGGCGGGCGCCGGGCAGCCAAGTTTTGGCGGATTGCTTGTGTCCGTGAAATGCAAATCGCTCACGACGAGAGGCCAGATGCCATAAATAACGGAAGTGCTATCGTACGCCTAGGGTGTGGCGGAAACGTCTTGGACTCGAACAGGGAGTGGCCCATGAATCGGCGGGGATTCTTTCGGTCGAGCGCAGCGGGGGCGCTGGCGGGGCCAGGGTTCTGGTCCGCCTTGAAGCCTTCCGGAGCAGGACAGAAGGTGCGAGACGAAGGGAAACCGGAATTGGTTCTTAGCCGGTATAGCGAGCAGGAACAACGACAGCGGCTCGAAAACATTTCCGTTTGTGAGCGGTCGATCCGTGACTGTATGCGGAAACATCTAATAACTTCATATTTGCCTGGACAGTGTACGTATAACCTTGGCGAGTATCCGTGCCGGAAGCCGTGGGAGATCACGGAGTGGGATGCGCAAGAGCTTGACCGCTTGAAGGCGGAGGGAATCCAGTTGGTCCAGCTCCATGAGGAGTGGAACGACTCGCAGCGGCTCTTTGGCGGCAATAAATACACGCCACTCAATCCAAAAGGGTTCCGAGAATTCGTTGGCATGGCCCATGCACGAGGGATAAAAGTGATCGTATACGCGTCGAGCGGATTCTTTGAGAAGCGAGACCCGGATTTTCGACAAGAGTGGGCAAGGGATCAGGACTTGGTGGAACTGTTTTATCACTACGCCCGGTGTTCGCCTGCGAGTCCGAGTTGGCGAACCTACATCTGGAAGCAGACGGTGCGAATCATGGAGGAGTACGGGGTCGATGGAATCTATAACGACCTGGGGTATTCGGCACTGGCGGGAAATCCTCATGCACCAACAAAAGATGAGGTACTCGCGTTCCGGGAGACACCGACACATGACGGGGCGCTGGGCGATTTGTTGGCGCTGATCTATGCCGAGGTGAAACACCGCGGTGGAATCGTCAAAGTACACCAGGGAGCAACTGAGCGGCCGATGACCCAACTGAAAGTTTATGACTATCTTTGGGTTGGCGAGGAGGTTGAGAGCAGTGACTCGCTGCGACGGGCCGTTAAGAGCTACGAACCATACGTTGTGCCGTGCCTGGACATGAGTCGAGCGCGAATCGCGAACGAGGACGAATTGTATTTGCAATCGATTCCCTATATGCAGTTCCCGCTGCTGCTGGCGGGAAAACCGTTCACGGGAGAGAGGGCACTGATTCCGGGAATCCAGTACGTGCCAGCCTCCGAGGACTTCTGGACACAACATTGCCGAAAAATCTGGAAATACTATCAAGAACACCCGAATGGATATTACAGCTATGGCTGGTGGGACTCCGTCCCTGGTAGGCCGAATGCGCGAAACGCTCATGCAAAGTGGTTAAAGCAGTATGCGCCTCTGGTTGAGGAAGGGACGTGGGCATGGCTGGAAGTCAAAAACTCCACGATCTTGCGCGGCACGTTACCCGGCGATGTAGTCGCGTCGGTTTTTGCGAATCGTGAACTGTATCTGGTGCTGGCAAATTACGGAGAGCAGGGAGTTGTAGTCGAAGCCTCGGAACGATTCATGGACACTGGAGAGGACAGGCAAAGCTTGCGCGCGAGGTGGGAGTTGCCTGGGCGATCTTTGAAGATATTGAAAAAGGAGGCCCGCAACCTTGGCACACAGGCTGCGCCGGCAAGAACGGCCTACGCTTAGCTCTTTGGGTATAACTAGAAAAGTCGGCCTCGATAAAATGTGAGCGGTAGGTTGGGTTCGCTTTGCCGGTTTTTGGGACTTGAGCGACTCCGAGATACCCGAAACTCGCTCTCCCGTCTTATAATCCCGGCACTTATGTCCCTGGCATCGGGCACACACCTGGGGCCCTACGAGATTCTGACGCCGCTCGGCGCGGGCGGGATGGGCGAGGTGTATCGTGCACGGGATAGCAAGCTAAAGAGGGAGGTGGCGCTGAAGGTCTTGCCGGAATTGTTCGTGCTGGACGGGCAGCGGATGGCGCGATTTGAGCGCGAGGCGCAGGTGCTGGCTTCGCTGAATCATCCCAATATTGCTGTGATTTACGGCGCGGAGGAGGCGAACGGAGTTCACGCGTTGGCGATGGAGCTGGTGGAAGGTCCGACTCTGGCGGAGCGGATCAGACAAGAGCCAGTCGCGGCGGATGAAGGGCTGCCGATCGCCAAGCAGATTGCGGAAGCGCTGGAATATGCGCATGAGAAGGGAATCATTCATCGCGATCTGAAACCGGCGAACATCAAGCTAACGCGCGACGGACAAGTGAAGGTGCTGGATTTTGGCTTGGCGAAGGCGCTGGACACGAATACCAGCGATTCGAGTATTTCCACTTCCCCGACGATCAGTACTGCAGCCACAAGAGCTGGGACTCTGCTGGGGACAGCGGCGTATATGTCACCGGAACAGGCCAAAGGGAAGGCGGTGGATCGGCGAGCGGATATTTGGGCATTTGGATGCGTGTTGTTCGAGATGCTGGCGGGCAAGCCGGCGTTCGATGGCGAGACCATCACCGACACGCTAGCTGCGGTGGTAAGGGCCGAACCGGAGTGGGAGCTGTTGCCAAAGGCCGTTCCGCGCCGGATCAGCGAGCTGCTGCACAGGTGTTTGCAAAAGGACGTGAAGCAACGGCTGCAGGCGATTGGCGAAGCGCGGATCCTGCTGGAGAAACCCGGCGGCGACGCGGAGGCCGAGGCGACGATTACGCCAGAGGCAAAAAGTACGCGTGAACATCGGCTGATGGGAGCGCTGGCTGGGGCGGTTTTTCTTGCGGCGATTCTTGGGTTCTTGTATGTGAACCGAGCTGAGGATCCGGCGCGAGTCATAAGGGCGACGATTCAGCCGGCAGCCAATTCGGATTTCAGCTTGGACGGCCATGCATCCGGTTTCGCGCTTTCGCCTGACGGCAAGCGGTTGGCCTACATTGCGTCCCGGCCGGATGGAAAGCGGGCCTTATGGGTCCGCGCGATGGATGCCTCATCGGCTCAACCGCTGGCCTCGACAGAGGGTGCGGGGCATCCGTTCTGGTCGCCGGACAGCCGTTTCATTGCATTTTTTGCAGATGGAAAGCTGAAGAAAATTGATGCAAGTGGCGGCCCCCCATTTGTCCTGTGCGAGGCGTTGACGGGACGAGGCGGGACCTGGAACGCAGCAGGAGTCATTGTGTTTACTCCCTCCGGCAACGCGCCTCTGTATCGCGTGGACGCAGCCGGAGGGGCAGCGACCGAAGTGACGAAACTCGATTCGTCGAGAGGCGAAAGCAGCAACCGTTGGCCATTCTTCCTGCCGGATGGCAAGCATTTTTTGTATCTGGCGGGGAGTCCGTACGTTCCGAAGGACGCCGCTTCGAACGAGATTCGAGTAGGTTCGCTGGACTCCAAAGAGAGCAAGTTGCTTTTGCACACGCGCTCGGAGGCGACTTACTCGTCGGGGCATTTGCTATTTCTCCGGCAGAATAGCTTGATGGCACAGGCTTTCGATGCCCGGCGGATGGAGTTGACAGGCGAGGCGAATCCCGTCGCAAACGACGTGCAGGAAGACGAGCCGCGGGCCCATGGGCTTTTTTCCGCGTCGCAAAATGGACTGCTCACCTACGCCGAAGGTTTCGGAAGTATCAAGAGACAGCTGATTTGGCTCGACCGGAGCGGAAAAAACCTAGGCGAACTTACCAGAGCGGACTCGTACGACGATGTGCGGTTCTCGCCCGAAGGGAACCGGTTGGCGCTGACTGTGCAAACCGGAGGGAGAGACATCTGGATCGAGGACATCTCACGCGCCGTTAAGACCAGACTGACATTCGGCTCGGCATCGTCGCAATCGGACGAGTCGCCAGTTTGGTCGCCCGACGGGCGCTGGCTTGCCTACGATTCCTTCCGAGGAGGGAAGTACGGTCTCTATAAAAAGGCAGCGGATGGCTCCGGGAATGAAGAGATTCTGCTGGAAGCCGGCGACCAGCCACGATTCGTAACCGACTGGTCCGCGGATGGCCAAATCGCGTACTACGAAATGGCTCAGGGCGTGTGGAACATTTGGATGCTGCCGATGTCGGGCGACAAAAGGCCATACCCCTTTGTGAAATTGCCATTCAGCTCGGTTTTTGGACGATTCTCACCCGACGGTAAATGGCTGGCATATTGTTCGGCGGAGTCGGGAAGAATGGAGGTTTATGTGGTTTCTTTTCCAAGCGCAACAAGCAAGCGGCAGATCTCCAGCGATGGAGGGTGCCAGGCGATCTGGCGGCGCGACGGCAAAGAGATTTTTTATGTGGCAACTGACAACAAGATTATGGCCGCGGATGTTAGGAAAGCGGCATCGAGCTTGCAGATTGGCACGGCCAAGCCGCTCTTTGAGACGCGACCGTCAAGGACCGGCGGATGGGTCTATGACATTACGCCTGACGGGCAAAGGTTTCTTGTCAACTATCTACCGGAGCAGCCGGGCCGCGGGATCACGCTGGTGGTGAACTGGGATGCGGAATTGAAGAAAAAATGAGTCCGGCGGAGCTTCTTAGCAAGCGCGAGTAGACTCGTGTAACCAGGCTTCACTTTGGGGGTTTATGCGTAATTGGGACATGGGCGAATTCCCATCGTGAAAGCAAAGTCCGAATCTGCTCTTTGTAAAACGCTCGCGTTGACTCACTTCCGCCGCACACGATAACATCTCCGCCAACTGCATCCAGCCAGAGCGGGTCAGTTTCGCCCATCCATGACCGACACTTCCCCACTCACCGGTCAGACCATCTCGCACTATCGAATCTTGGAAAAGCTCGGTGGCGGCGGCATGGGCGTCGTCTACAAAGCTGAGGACCTAGAGCTCGGACGCTTTGTCAGCCTGAAGTTTCTTCCCGAAGCTCTCGCGCGCGATCCCCAGGCACTCGAACGCTTCCGCCGTGAAGCCCGTGCCGCATCCGCGCTCAACCATCCCAATATCTGCACGGTCTACGAAATCGGCAATCACGATGGCCAGCCGTTCATTGCCATGGAGTTTCTTGACGGCGTCACCTTGAAGCACAAAATCAATGGCCGTCCGCTCGACGCCGATATGCTGCTCCGCACTGGCATTGAAGTCGCCGACGCTCTCGACGCCGCCCACTCCTCCGGCATCATTCATCGTGACATTAAGCCTGCCAACATCTTCGATACCCGCCGCGGCCACGCCAAGATTCTCGATTTCGGCCTCGCCAAAATCACTTCGACAGAAAAATCTCAATCCAACGATTCCCTGGCCGAAACCGTCGACTCCGAACACCTCACTAGCCCCGGCTCCACGCTGGGCACGGTTGCCTACATGTCCCCCGAACAGGCCGCCGGCAAGGAACTCGACGCCCGCTCCGATCTCTTTTCCTTCGGCACCGTTCTCTACGAAATGGCCACCGGCACCCTGCCCTTTCGCGGGGATACTTCCGCGCTCATCTTCCAGTCCATCCTCGAACGCGCACCGGTTCCTCCGGTTCGCCTCAATCCCGACCTGCCCGAAAAATTGACCGACGTCATCTCCAAAGCTCTCGAAAAGGATCGCAACCTCCGCTATCAGAGCGCCGCCGACCTGCGTTCCGACCTGCAACGCATCAAGCGCGACTCCGACTCGAGCCGCTCCGTCGCCGCCATCGCACCCGCAACTTCTCCCGTAGGGCCGCGGCATGCCATGCCCTCCGGCAGCACGGTTGCGACGCCATCACGTTTTGTCATTCCGAGCGCAGCGAGGAATCTGCTTTTCGCCGCGTTTCTGCTGGTCTTACTGATCGTTGGCGGCCTCTACTGGCGCTCCGCTCGCACCCCTAAACTCACCGACCAAGACACCATCGTCATCGCCGATTTCTCCAACACTACTGGCGACGCCGTCTTCGACGACACACTGAAGCAGGCCCTCACCATCAGCCTTCAGCAGTCCCCATTTCTCACCTTGCTGCCCCAGCAAAAAATCAATGACACGCTGACGCTGATGGGCCGCAGCCCCAATGATCGCCTCACGTCTCAAGTCTCACGCGAAATCTGCCAGCGCACCGCTAGTACCGCGGTCATTGAGGGCTCGATTTCCAACCTTGGCAATCAGTACGTCGTCGGTCTCAACACCGTGAACTGCCGTAGCGGCGACTCGCTGGCGCAGGAGCAGGTTCAGGCCGCTCGCAAGGAAGACGTATTGAAAGTTCTCGGCGACGCTGTCACCAAACTGCGGCCAAGGCTTGGCGAGTCCCTCGCCACGGTCCAGCAATATGATGTGCCTCTAGTCGAGGCTTCCACGTCTTCTTTGGAGGCTTTGAAGGCCTTTAGCTTGGCCGTGAACGCAATGAATTCCCAAGAATCTAGTGCCGCTGTGCCTTACCTGAAGCGAGCCCTTGAGTTGGATCCTAATTTTGCAACTGCGCACGACCAGCTAGGCGTGACGTATGCGACCAGTTTTCTAGAGCCTGGCTTGGCGGCCGACGAGCTGCAAAAGGCTTTCGACTTGCGTGACCGGGTCAGCGAGTCGGAGAAATTCAGCATTGCCGCTAACTACTACGGCCTCGTAACTGGCGAAGTCGATAAAGCAATTCAGACCTATTTATCGTGGTCCAAGGCCTATTCCCGGAATCCGGCTGCGCACGTCAATCTTGGTTACACGTATGCGACTATCGCGAGGTATGACGGCGAAGTAGCGGAGGAAATCGAGGCCATTCGGCTGTCGGCGACGGCTGGTGCCGCTTACGCCAATCTAATGGAAGGCTACATCGCACTCAATCGAATGGATGAAGCGAAGTCATTCTACCGTCAGGCCATCGAGCGCAAATTGGAATTCCAGTTCCTCCACGACGACCGGTACAACATTGCTTTCCTCGAAAACGACGAGCCAGAAATGAAACGCCAGGTCGCTGCTGTCACCGGCAAACCTGGCCTCGAAAACATTTTGTTCTCGCGTCAATCCGACACCGCTGCCTTCCACGGGCAACTGAAAGCGGCTCACGATTTCTCAGTTCAGGCGATTCAGTCCGCACTGCGCAACGATTTGAAAGAAACGGCTGCGCTTTATCACCTCAGTTCTGCTTTATGCGAATCCGAATTCGGTAACTCCGGCCGAGCCCGTCAGGAAGTCAATTCCGGACTTCAGCTTGGCGCCACTCGCGACAACCGCGTTCTCGCTGCTCTGGCGCTTGCCAATATCGGTGACCTGCCGCGGGCCCGAACCGTCGCCGATGAACTGCAAAAGCAGAACCCGCTCAACACCTCAATCCTGCACTTCTGGCTGCCCGCTATTCGCGGTTACATCGAGCTTCGTTCCGGCCACGCAACCCAAGCCATCACTCTTCTGCAGGATGCCATCCCCTACGACCTGGCCTTCCCCAACCCGCAATACGCTGAAGGTGGCACGCTCTATCCGGCCTATGTCCGAGGCCAAGCCTACCTCGCCCTGCATCAAGGCAAAGAAGCCGCCGCAGAATTCGAGAAATTTATCGACCACCGCACCATCGTCGCCAATTATCCCCTCGCCTCCCTAGCCCGCCTCGGCCTAGCCCGCGCCTACGCCCTTCAGGGTGACTCTGCCAAGTCCCGCTCCACCTACCAGGACTTCTTCGCCCTCTGGAAGGACGCTGACCCCGAAATCCCAATCCTTCAGCAAGCCAAGTCCGAATACGCCAAACTAAAATAAATTGCCGGCTGAGGTGGCGTCAGATCCGAGCTAAGAGTTGGGCGCGGTGTTCTCCAGATCTTGACCTACGGCGGAACGAATCCTTTGCTTAGTGCTCCGAGTACTCGATAGCGTAAACGTCTGTTCCGCCGAGATTGCGCAGCAGCAGAAGGGAACCGTCCGGAGTTATCGTGCTCCACGTGCCCCAGCTTCCGGTAGCGGAGAACTGCGTCAAATCCATCAGGCGAGTTACAGAACCGTCGGAGATGCTCGCACGGTAGAGGGCCGACGCCGTATCCATGAAGCAGTTGAAATAGACATAGCGCTCGTCCGCAGACCACTCCGGATAGCTAATCTCCCTGAACACTTTCGCCAAGACTTTCTTGCGGTTCGTGGCCATGTCCCACACTATCAAGCTGTCATCCTCCTTTAGAGCGAGATAGCGGCCGCTGGGAGAGAGGGACGGCTCGTGGCCGCCTTCCGAGCTGGGTAGGGCGGTGACAGAGTGGCGCTCAAGATCGACGATCTGCAAAGCTGAGTTCCGGCCAACTTTGCCGACGATTAGTGATTTGCCATCGCTGCGCCAAGTTAAGCCGCCATGTCCGGCAACTTGAGCCACGGGTTCGGCAGCGCCGCCGGTTGATGCGATGACATAAACCTGCCAGCTTGCGCCGCGCCTGGGCGAAGCCTCAAAAGCGATTCTTGCACCATCCGGCGACCACGAGGCGCGGCCGACTTTCATGGGTGCGACCGTTAGTGGCATGGAGCGGCTGCCGTCGGCGCGGGCGCGCCAGAGTCCTTCGTCCGGATACGAGACATAGATCAGAGATTGCTTGTCCGGTGAGAACGCGACATTTTCGGCGGAAATGCCTCCCAGGAATTGAGTGAACTGACGAGTCGAGAAATCGTAGCGCGTTAGTTCGCCATGCCGAGTGTCTCCAACTACGAAGATACGTTTTCCATCGCGGCTGAAGATGGGACGGCTGAAATCCATTGGCCCTGATGTGAGCGGAATGGGAGCAGCGTTTCGACGAAACAACGTGGGTGCGGGGAGCAGCCACACGTCTCTTAAGGCATTGGCGCCTCGCGGAGCGCTGTAGACAAACCACCGTCCGTCAGGGCTCCAACCTCCACCCCACTCATCTCGCGGGGACGGTGACTCCGCAATCAGACGATGTAAATTCGTGCCATCACTCCGGGATTCCCACAAAACCACACCTTCATCCGGCCCCTGACCGACAAAGAAGCGCAAACGGTCTCCTTGGGGAGAGATGCTGATGCCGAAGACTTCGCCCGGCAGCGAAACGATGCGGCGTTTATTGCTGCCATCGTGCTCGCACATAAAAACATCCGAGCCGAGAGAGTAAAGCACTTGGTGGCCGTCGCGAGTATAAGCGGCAGCTTCAATCGGCACACCCATGCGATGGAATGTGCCGCCTGCCGTTGAAACTGCCCACGCGTCCCATGGTTCGTGCAATTGACGGACCAGAAGCTCAGAGCCATCGGGCGAAATGTCCTGGAAGTCGGCGAAAAACGGGAGCTCAATCGGAACCGTAGCACCACCCGAAGAGGGCATCCACTTAGGCACCCAACGTCCGCGAGTTCGTTCGAAGAAATACAATCTGGGTCCGTCAGTTAGAAGGTTTTGATTGCCATGTACGGAAGCGGAGTCAGTAAGTGGCACGACACGGAGCAGGTGAGGCGTTGGGGCGGGAGAGAGCAGGTAGAACATGCCCATGCCAGCGATTGAGCCCGCGCCTAGCACCCAAGTGATGAACGCTACTTGCCGAAGCCATAACGGACGAGCAGTCCCGCGGAGAGCTGAGAGACCGGGCGGGATTGAGACGCCGGGCGCGACAGCCGTCGTCGGGGGGCGGTGTTCCGAGTTGTTGTTATGTCCGAATTCAGTTGAGGGCTCCTCTTTAGAAATGCCAATCGCGATCCCATCCGAGGATTCCAGCGGCTGCGCTTCTGAGTCTTCCAGTTTTTGCACGGGAGCTACAAAGCGGTAGCCGCGGGTGGGGACAGTAGCAATAAACTCCTGGGAACTGCTGGTCTCGCCCAAAGTTTTTCGCAGGATCGAGATGTTTCGCGCCAGAGCGTCTTCGCCCACGAAAGTATCCGGCCATAACCTTTTCATGAACTCGTCTTTTTCGACGAGATGACCACTGTTTTCCACAAGTAACAAAAGCGTATCGAGGATTTTTGGCGCGAGAGGGACCGCAGTTTCGCCGCGCCGCAGCAGCCTTTCGGCACCATCAAGGCGAAATTCGCCAAAGACGAAGTGGCTCTTAGGCGCTTGATTCATCGGGGTTTACTTATGACCTCGGGATTCTATCAGAAAAGAATCAACATTAGCTCAAGACATACCATTGGCGGCGATGGTAATTCCACATGAATTTAAAGGAAGACCTTGCGAACAACAACCGCGAGACCTACGACGAAGTGGCGGATCACGATTCTGTTTCTCGCAATGGCTTTAGGGGCTTTGGTAGGTGCGATCGCAGCGGGTCGGCTGCGATTTCTGTTCCGCTGGTGACGCAAGATGTCATCCGCGATTTCCGTGACTTTGGGGGAGCCATGAAGAAGGCATTGCTGATTTTGATTTCGGTTTACTGCTTGCGCGTGGTGAGCGGGTGCGGGAGCGCGAGCGTCAGCGGAATGACTCAGTCAAGCGTGACCCATTTTTCCGTCACGGCCACGAACAACGCCGTGTCGGGAACTTCATTCAAGATCACTGTTACAGCGCTCGATGCTTCGAATAATGCAGTTGCTTCTTTTTCAGGGACGGTGAGCTTTACAAGTTCGGACCCGAAAGCGGTTCTGCCGAACTCCGCGAACTTGACTGACGGCACCGGAAACTTTTTCGCGACGCTGGTGACAGCGGGCGCGCAGACGATTACGGCCCAAGACGGTGCATCGATCACGGGCACATCAAACCCAATCGCCGTAGCTCTTCCGGTCGCGCATTTCTCGGTTGCAGCCCCTTCCAACGCCACCGCCGGAATCGCGTTCAACCTTACGGTCACCGCGCGAGACGCCTCGAACAATACGGTTACAGCTTATGGAGGGACAGTGCATTTCAGCAGCAGCGACGCTCAGGGGGTGCTGCCAGCCAACGCCCCTTTAGTGAATGGGACGGCGACATTTTCAGCAACATTGAAGACGCTAGGCAACCAGACTGTTACGGCGACAGATACCTCGACTGCCTCGATTGGTGGCACGTCGAGTGCAATTAATGTCGGAACCAGCGCGCCTACTCATTTTTCCGTGAGCGCACCAATATTTGCGTTTCCTGGGAGCGCGTTTAGCTTTACTGTCAGCGCGGTAGATGCAGCGGACAACGTGGCGCCCACATATTCGGGCACGGCACATTTCACAAGCAGCGATCCGCTGGGTTCGCTTCCTGCCAATTCGGCACTATCAAACGGCAGCGGGAATTTTTCAGCCACACTGAATACTTTGGGTAGTCAGAGCATCACCGCGACAGACACGGTAAGCGGTTCAATCAACGGCACGTCCAATTCGATCAATGTTTCGCCGCTCAAAATTACTTCGGGAAGCCCTCCAAACGGCACCGTGGGGCAGGACTACGGACCCACGAACAGTTGTCTGCCGACAGGCTTCGTGCTGAGCGCGAGCGGAGGTGTCGCGAAATTCTATTCCTGGACGGCAGCCTCACTGCCGCCCGGCTTAAAGATCGGATCGTTTCTCCCCAGTCCGGCGGGACCAGACTGCCGTCCTGGAGGATCAGCCGCTTGGATGATCTACGGCGCCCCGACTCAGGCGGGTACTTTTAACAATGTCGCGATTACCGTGCAGTTTGGAACGGTGACGGCAACAAAGGTTTATGCAATTACGATCGCTGCCGCGGCAACCGCGGCCGACAAACATGCAGAGGCCGTCTCCGGCGTCGCTCCTTCAACCGCGCATCATCACTACAAGCTCATCGACGTCGGGACGTTTGGAGGTCCGAGCAGCTACTTCAATACTCTCCTGGTCACTGACGGGTTCGGCTTCAGCACGGCGTTTTATAGCAACGCTCAGGTCCGCAACGGCAAGGGCGTTTTTGTGGGATTTGCGGATACCTCCGCGCCGGACCCTTTCCCTGCATTCTGCTACGTGCCGGAATGCTCTGTCGCTCACGCCTTCCAATGGAGAAATGGTGTAACGTCCGATTTGGGTGCGTTGCCCGGCGGTGCAAGCAGCGCAGCTTTCTGGATCAACGCCAAGGGATGGGTCGCCGGCAACTCGCAAAACGGAGGAACGGATCCAGCATTTCCCGGTTTGCCGGAAATTCGAGCCGTGCTTTGGGAAGACGGAAAGATTAAAGACCTGGGAACGCTTGGAGGGAGCAGCAGTTTCGCTGAGGCGATGAACGATCGGGGCCAAATCACTGGCCTCGCGCTGAATGAGGTCTCGGACCCGTTTTCCTATTATTACGTTTTCCTCTACACGTTTCCGAATCTGTTCCCAAACGGAACCCAGACCCGCGCATTCCTGTGGGATGAAAAAGAAGGAATGCAGGACTTGGGCACGTTGGGCGGTCCCGATGCTTTACCGTCCTTGATCAATCAACGCGGACAGGTCGCCGGGTTCTCTTACATAAATTCGACGCCTGACCCGAATATAGGGCTCCCGCCTTTCCATCCATTTCTTTGGGAAAAAGGCAAAGGAATGCAAGACCTCGGGAGCTTTGGCGGCGCAGCGACCGCATCGGTGAACGGTCTCAATGAACGAGGCGAAGTTGTCGGTGGGTTGGATCTACCGGGAGACCAAGTCAATAATCCGTTCCTTTGGGACGGAGAGAAACTGATTGATCTGGCCACGCCGCCGTTCGTTGGAACCGGGAACGGCGAGGCCAACTGGATAAACGAGGCCGGTGAGGTTGTCGGTATTGCCAGCCTTCCGACGCAATGTCCGGGATCTCCGTCCGACGTGGTGCATGGTTTTTTGTGGAGAAACGGCACGATGACGGACCTGGGTAGTGTCGCCGGAACATCCTTGAGCCGGGCCGATTTCGTCAATTCTCACACGCAGGTCGTGGGTGGTTCTTGGGCCTGCGACAACTCGGTTTTTGACGCTTTCTTGTGGGAAAACGGATCCATCGTTGATTTAAACACGCTGGTTTCTTCGGGCTCAGAGTTGTCGCTGTACTGGGCGCCCTATATCGATGATGAAGGGATTATCGGCGCGTTTGGGTCGCTTCCCAATGGCGATTCTCACGCGGTTTTGCTCATTCCTTGCGACGAAAACCACCCCAACATCGAAGGTTGCGATTACAGCCTATTCGATGCAGCTAGGAGAAGTTTTGACGGTGATGAACAAAGCAAGCCGGACGCCAAGCTCGCGCTGTCAGCTGATGCGATGAGGCGATTACTCAGGTGCGCCGGTTTGCGTGCCATGCCGCTTTCCCGTCGCAGTGCAGTGCCGCCGCAGCAGTAGTCTCCGAGAATAGCCAGGACTATTTGGAGGGATACATTAGGTGTCAGTCCAGAACACCAGAATCGCGAATAGTCCCGTCTAATAAGTCGGGACATCGGAAAAATGGCTGTCAGCACTTGACTTTACCGATCGGCCCGGCGGGCATGTTAGCTTAGAATGTCAGGAATCTCTTCTTGGCCGAACAACACGAAACAATTGGGCCCGCTTGGTCGGTCCGGCTTGCCACTGACTTATTGGCAAACGACGAAACTGCTAAAAGGCTGCTCGTAGACTTACCAAAGAACAGCTCAATTGGCAGCCGGCCCCGGGCTCGTGGAGCGTGGGTCAATGTCTTGACCATCTCTGCATAATGAACGCGGTCTACCTGCCGCCAATATCCGCCGCGCTTAAGGAGAAACCCGAATCTCCGGTAGAGCAGATCACTCCTGGATGGTTAGGAGGTTGGTTTATCCGCAACTTTGCCGAGCCTACGTCGGGCAGCATGCGCGTTCGCGCTCCTGAGAAGATCAGACCCGCGTCGCATGTAGAAGTCTCTGTTCTCGATCGCTTCCTGTCGGGGAACCAATCGTGCCGCGACATCATCGTCCGCGCTGGAAGTAAGAACGTAAATCGCGTTCGCTTTTGGAATCCTTTCATCCCAGGACTTCGGTTCACAGTCGGGACTGGACTGCAGATCATTGTGAGCCACGAACGCCGTCATTTGCTGCAAGCAGAGCGAGTCCAAAATGCGGCGAACTTCCCGCACTAATAAGTCCCTTCCTCCATGTGACAGAGTCCCGACGAGACGAGTCGAAGCGTCTATCAGATTCTAGTACGCACTTCGGTGGTATATAACTTAATCTTTAATCTGAACTTGACGAAGGTTGTAGCGAATCGGGTCGTGGATCGACCCCTGTATTACGCCGCACCAAAGTAACGAAGCAGCCGGCAAAAAAACCAATGAGCGCAAGCAGTAACCCGGAAACTAATCCCATCGTGAGACCAACCTGCACCCATGTTAGCCAGGTCGCGAAGAAGATATCGATGTAGGGGCACCAAGGGCAGAGCAAGTGCGACTCGCATGTCAGCCATGAAGCAGGACTCGCGTAAAACAAAAGCGGGCCTACAAAACCGATTAGAAATCCGATGCGCCCTAGTCTCTTTCCCAACTTCATAAACGCTGCCTCGGAACATTCTATTCCAACTTTGGGTGGCTTATCGGCAAAGTGGATCATCCAACTCTCCGGCGCTACCAGGAGTATCCCGGTGTCACAAGTATGGTTTGATGTTGCACTCGAAAGACTCGTAGGATTGGCCGGCGATGAGAGTTTCGCGAAGGACACCGTTTCGGTCCATGATGTGTGCGTCGGGGCGCGCAACATCGGGTTGGCCGTAGAGTCCGGAAACGCGGGAGCTTGGATCAATGCGGCTTTTGACGAAAGGCATGCGTGCAAATGCGGTGAATTTGGCCTGTTGCTCGTTGGACTCGTCTGATACGGTGACGACGACCAGGCCGTCTTTAGAGTAGCGTTGCTGTAGGCGCTCAAGTATAGGCATTTCCTCGCGGCAGGGCGGGCACCACGTGGCCCAAAGATTGAGGACCACAACTCTGCCATGATAGTCCGCGAGGGTGCGTGACGATTCGTCAGCAACGAGCTTGAACTCGAACTCGGGAGCGATTTTGTCGGCATCTTGGAAAACAGGCTTCAGCGGATTCACTTTGGTGGTTGCCCAGTGGAGAAATCCGATTGATTTGTAGGCGCCAAAAACCGCGACAAAGCAGGTTCCCAAACTCATGAGTTTGGGCGGCAGAGTACGTTTCGTGACCGCGACGGTATAGAGGATGGCGAGGGCGCTGAGGAAAATGGCAGCCCATGCAGCGGCTTGCCCGTATTCGACGATCAGCTTTGGCCAATTCATGACGACTGCCTTCCTTACCTTTCTGAACGTGGGATATGGAATTGACTGGAGAAATGTTCCGAATCATTTGGAGGGAGAAGAGGCGAAGATTGAAGATTCTGAGTTGTCCCGTAAGCGTTATCAGGCTTATCCGCTGTCGTTGACCTTGCAGGCTTGCATGAATAGAATGCTCGGCAATGACAGAGCCTCCAGCTCCGCTCGGCCAGACCGTTTCGCATTACCGCATCCTGGAAAAATTGGGCGGCGGCGGAATGGGCGTGGTGAACAAAGCACAGGACATGCGCCTGGACCGTTTTGTGGCGCTGAAGTTCCTGCCGGATGATGTTGCACGCGATCCTCACGCCCTGGAGCGTTTTCGGCGCGAAGCCAAGTCCGCTTCCGCATTGAATCATCCCAACATCTGTACCATTCATGACATCGGAGAAGAAAACGGCAAGGCCTTCATCGCGATGGAGTTCCTCGATGGGCAAACCTTGAAGTACTCCGTCGGCCGTCCCATGGAGATTGAAAAGCTTCTCGGCATCGCCATCGAAATTGCTGACGGACTGGACGCTGCGCACGCGGAAGGCATTGTGCACCGCGACGTCAAGCCGGCGAATATTTTCGTCACCAGACGTGGACATGCGAAAATTCTGGATTTTGGCTTGGCCAAAGTCGCTGCCGGCAAGTCGGTGATGGCCAGCGGCAATACCGAAGCCACTGCGGAAATCGACGCGGATCATCTGACCAGCCCTGGCAGCACGCTGGGCACGGTGTCCTATATGTCGCCGGAACAGGTTCGCGCGAAGGAACTGGACACGCGCACGGACCTTTTCTCGTTTGGCGTGGTGCTGTACGAAATTGCTACTGGCCAGTTGCCGTTCCGCGGCGAAAGCACCGGACTGATTTTTGAAGCCATCCTGAACCGCGCTCCGGCGCCTCCGCTGCGACTGAATCCCGACCTGCCACCCGAGCTCGAACGAATCATTCTGCGCGCCCTCGAAAAGGACCGCGAACTGCGTTATCAGCATGCCTCGGAGATGCGTTCGGAGTTGATGCGCCTGAAGCGTGACACCGACACTGGCCGGGTTGCCGCTGCCAGTTCCGGTTCGGTACCCGTCGCGCGCGAAAGCGCGTCAGTACCCGCAGCTGCGCCGGCGCTTTCGTCGGCTTCCGCAGCGGCTCCGGCTGCTTCGGGATCTGTAGCCGTAGCGGTATCCTCCGGGTCGATACCCGCGGCGGCTAGTTCCTCCGGATCGGTTCCCGGTGTTTCCGCCTCTTCGACCGCTCAGATTGCGGTTGCTGCGGAAAACCAGCCGCCGCGCCGGAGTGTTTGGAAAATCGCTATTCCCGCAGCGGCGGTTCTGCTCGTCGCGCTGACGGCGGGCGCGCTGTATCTGCGTTCGCATCGTGCGAAGCCGCTGACCGACAAAGACACTGTGGTCCTAGCCGACTTCACCAACAATACCGGCGATCCAGTCTTTGACGACACGTTGAAAACCGCACTTAACGTTTCCCTGAACCAGTCGCCCTTTTTGGACGTGCTCGCTGAGAACAAGGTGGCGGCGACGTTGAAGATGATGACGCGCACACCAGATGCTAGGCTCACGCCAGAAATTGCGCGTGAATTGTGTCAGCGAGCCGGAAGCAAAGCCTACATAGCCGGTTCGATTGCGGGCCTCGGCAGCCAATACGTGTTGGCGTTGAAAGCTGTGAATTGCCAAAGCGGGGACGTCCTGGCTCAGGACCAGGTCACTTCTCCGTCCAAAGAGAAGGTGCTAGACGCCGTAGGCGAGGCGGCGACCAAATTGCGCGAGAATTTGGGCGAGTCGCTGGCTTCGGTGCAGAAATACGATGTGCCACTTGCCGAGGCCACCACATCGTCGTTGGAGGCACTGAAAGCTCTCACTGTCGGCAATAAGGCTCGCAGAGATAAGGGCGATCCTGACGGACTGCCCCACTTTCAACGCGCCATTCAACTCGATCCGAACTTTGCCGAGGCGTATCGAGCGGTGGGCGACATTTACTTAGGCATGAGCGAGCCAGAGCGGGCCAGCGAGTACCTTACCAAGGCCTTCGAACTGCGGGAACACGCCAGCGAGCGGGAAAAGCTGAACATTGCTGCCGACTACTATTCGAGCGTAACCGGTGAGCAGGATAAAGCAGTGCAAGCTTATCAGGAATACCTGGACAGCTATCCGCGGCAGTACAACGGGTATAACGATTTGGCCATCGCATACAGCACGTTAGGTCAGTTCGACAAGGCAATCGAAGCTTATCGCCAGAACCTCCGACTCGAACCAGAAAATCCCATTCCCTATGCAAACCTGGCCAACGGGCTAATTGCCTTACAGCGGCTCGACGAAGCGCGGCAGACGATCCAGCAGGCCCGAGCAAGAAAACGCGATGATCTCGTGTTGCGCAATGCGCTCTACGCCCTGGCCTTTCTCAGCTCGGATTCGTCAGCCATGGAAGAGCAGCAGAAGTGGTACGCAAGCCAGCCCAACTACGAGAACACTGGCCTTTCGGTCGCCTCCGATACGGAAGCCTATGCGGGTCATTTGAGCAAGGCACGAGCACTAACCAAACGATCGGCCGAATCCGCCATCCACGCGGACAGCAAAGAAGGCGCAGCTATCTGGCACGAGAACGCGGCACTGCGCGAAGCGGCCTTTGGCAATTTGGCTGAAGCCCGGCAAGCGGCGGCCGATGGCTTGAAACTGGCGCCCACCAGTCAAGCCGTCAACGTTGAAGCGGCGCTGGCTTATGCCATGGCCGCCGACACGGCACGCGCCGAATCCATGGCACAAGACTTGAACAAGCGCTTTCCGCTCGATTCGCAAGTACAGTCGCTATGGCTGCCCGCCATTCGAGCACACGCGGGCCTGAATCGAAAGAACCCTGACCTAGCCATCAGCAGTTTGCACCCCACGAAGCCTCCCATTGAGTTGGCAGCGATCCCTTTCGCTGTTAACTCCTCCTGCTTGTATCCTACTTACATTCGTGGGCAAGCCTACCTGGCAGCGAACGACGGAAAATCAGCGGCGGCAGAATTTCAAAGGATTCTTGATCACAGCGGAGTGGTCTGGAACTGCTGGACGGGAGCCTTGGCACATCTGGGTATGGCGCGAGCCAACGCCCTGCAAGCCAAAACTTCGAAGGGCGCCGATGCCGACCTTGCCCGCACTCGCGCCCTTGCCGCTTACAAAGATTTTCTCGCGCTTTGGAAAGACGCCGATCCCAACATCCCCATATTGAAAGAAGCCAAAACGGAGTTTGCCAAACTCCAATAATCCGCATTAGCGCCACAACAGATTTGTCGGTGTGCCCGGTTACCATCCATGTGCTGACGCGACTTGGACGGTTTGAGCGTCAAACAGCAGTTGGCTTCCGTGAAGTCGAGCACGCCACGGCAATGGGCAAGAGTAGTCAAGTCCAATCACGTGACCGCCCGACTCACTTATCGACGATGCGGCAGTCACTACTGTACGAGAGTGGAAATTCAAAGTCTCAAAAGGAACGCCATCCGGCTTCCCCGTTAAATTTCTATATCGCCTTACTTGCTTCCCGGGTGAGTAATGAACGCGACCGCGCGCTAAGCGGGATCACTAATGCAGAAGGCGCACCAACCCCCGATTGCGTGGACTTACCGGAAGAGTGCCTGCTATCCCTGAAACTAAACGCGGGGCATCCTCGGATTCACGACAATTCGCAGGCTGATTGTAAGTCCCTTGTTTAGGCTCGCGACCGGCTTGTTTAGGCTTGCGGCCGGCAATTCGAGCGCCCAAGATTGTTGCACCGGCCATGAAGGCATGCGCATCGAATCGCGCTAGGAGGGGCAACGTATGAAAGCCGCAGTCGTACCCGCCAAGAGCAGCTCTTGGCAAATCCAAGATGTTCCTCAGCCTCAACCCGGTCCAGGTCAAGTGCTGGTGAAGATGCGCGCAAGCGGGATCTGCTTCACCGATGTGCACCAAACGCTTGGACACCTTCCAGGACCATTTCCCCGAATCCTCGGCCACGAGCCGGTGGGGGAGATCGTCGCGGCGGCTCCGGACGTCACCATCCGCAAGGTAGGCGACCGCGTCGGCTCGGCATGGATTCAGTCCACCTGCGGGCGCTGCGAATGGTGCCAGCGTGGCCGCAGGATGTTCTGTCCCTTTCTTAAGGGCACGGGGGGTGATGCGCAAGGCGGTCACGCCGAGTACATGCTGATGAACGCCGACGCTACATACCTGATTCCTGACAAGGTTTCCTACGAGCAAGCCGCACCAATCTTTTGCGCCGGGTATACCGTTTATAGCGGGCTCCGCTGGGCCGATCCGCAGCCGCACGAGCGCGTGGCCGTACTTGGAATCGGCGGGCTTGGGCACCTGGCGGTGCAATACGCGAAGGCTGCAGGCTTCGAGACCATCGCGATTTCACACTCCCCCGATAAGGACAAGATGATTCGCGAGCTTGGCGCGGATGAAATTGTTCGCGACGGAAAGAGCCTTAGCGCCGCGGGCGGCGCAGACATCATCCTCAGCACCTCCAACTCTACCAAATCTATGGTGGACAGCATTCAGGGCCTGCGCCCTGACGGCAGGTTCATCGTTATGGGCGCCGACGCGGAACCGCTTTCGCTCTCGCTGATCGAGTTGCTCTTCAAGCGCATCAAAATCATCGGCAGCCAGCAAAACGGCCCCGAATATCTCTACGAAGCCCTGGATTACGTAGCGCAAGGAAAAGTCAAAG
>CAZQOB010000082.1:0-20848 GCA_964594885.1 uncultured Acidobacteriaceae bacterium | reverse complement strand
GATCTATTTCCACTGTGGAGGTCTGGACCTGGCTCCTGGGACCCACTAAGAACCCAGTTGGGCGAAAAAACATCTCTTCTGCAACTTTAATTGAAAGAACTCGTCTGAAGTAAAGAAGGTCAAGGAGACGAGCGAATGCGCGGAGACGATAACCAACAAGAAGCAATGTTCAGTTACGTTTCTCCAGAGAAGCGAGTACCAGCCGATCATCCGTTGCGGCCGATCCGCAAGATGGTGGATGAGATTCTGAAAGAGATGTCGCCGCAGTTTGCGAAGTTGTATTCCGATGTGGGGCGGCCATCGATAGCGCCGGAGCGGCTGTTTCGGCCCCTGCTGTTGCAGATTTTCTATTCGGTACGCAGCGAGCGAATGCTGATCGAGAAGCTGCAGTACAACCTGCTGTTCCGGTGGTTCGTGGGGATGGAGATGGACGAAGTGGTGTGGAATCACGCGGTGCATAGCAAAAACCGGGAGAGATTGCTGAACGAGGAGATCGCGGCGTCATTTTTCGCGCGGGTGCTGGAACGAGCAAGGCCGTTCATGTCGGATGAACATTTCACTGTGGACGGAACGCTGATTGAGGCGTGGGCCAGTCAGAAGAGTTTCCGACCAAAGGATGGGAGTGGGAAGCCCGCTGGCCAGGGAGGAGAGGTCGACTTTAAAGGGCAAAAACGAAAGAACGAGACGCATGAATCGACCACGGATCCCGATGCCCGGTTGTGGACGAAGTCCCGAGGCCGCGAGGCGAAGCTGAGCTACATGGGACATGTAATGATGGAGAACCGCAACGGGCTTTTGGTCGAGACCTTTCTGACCGAGGCGAACGGAAGAGCGGAGCGAGATGCGGCGCTGCTCATGGCCGAGGCCGTACCGCAGGGAAAGCGAGTGACGTTGGGAGGAGACAAGAATTACGACACCCAAGAATTCGTGCGAGAACTGCGCGGGATGAACATCACCCCGCATGTGGCGCAGAACACGACCAATCGGAGGAGCGCGATAGACGAGCGGACCACCCGACATGCGGGGTACGAGGTGAGTCAGCGGAAGAGAAAACGAGTGGAGCAATCGTTCGGGTGGATGAAGATCGTGGGGATGCTAAAGAAGGTGAAGTTGAGCGGAATCGACAAGGTGGGGTGGCTGTTTACCTTTACTGGGGCGGCCTACAACCTGTGCCGATTGCGAAACCTGATGGCCAGAACGTGACACGCGGCTTCGACAAGCCGGCTCGGTCGACAGAAAAACCCAAACCACTCCCTTACCACTCAGCGAAAACTCAAAACTGAGAACGAAAAAACCTCGAAAACCAAATTCTTCAACAAGCTGCTAGGCGCCTTCCTACTCCTTCTTCGTTACTTCAGTGGTCAGTCGCCCGCGATGGAGTGTGACCGAAACCGAATCGCCAATGGTCACTTGTTCTGCGTCGCGCAGTACGTTCCCGGCGGCGTCGGTGGCGATAGCGTAGCCGCGCTCCAGCACTTTCAGCGGGCTGCGTTCTTGAAGCTGTAGCGCGACGCGCGCAAGGCGTTCACGCTTGACATTCAGCAGACGTTCGGCGCCTACACTCATCTCGGCGTTGCGTTTTTCCAGGCGCAGGCGCAGCGCGGCAATCTTCGCCCGAAAATCAAAACGCGTGATGCGCAAATGAGCTGCGGTGAATCGCTTGCGCGATTGGTCTAGTCGGGCTTTCAGTCCGAGAGCAACCCGCGCAGTCAGTTCATCGGCCCTCTGCCGTTGTTGCCGCAACAGGTCCAGCGGACGGCGAAAACCGCGGCGCCCGGCCAACTCATGCACGCGGCGGCTGAGCACCAGAATGCGATAGCGCATCTGCTCGCCGAGAGCAGTCTGCAAATCCCGAATGTGCTTGTCGAACTCTTTGCGTGTGTTGACCACGATTTCCGCGGCCATTGAAGGCGTCGAAGCGCGCACATCGGCAACAAAATCGGCAATGGTGAAGTCCGTTTCGTGGCCCACGCCGGAAATCACCGGGATCTTCGATTCAAAAATCGCGCGCGCGACAATCTCTTCGTTGAAAGCCCACAAGTCCTCCATGGACCCCCCGCCGCGAGCCACGATCAGCACATCCACCAATCCCTGCTGACTGAAAAACCGGATCGCCTTGGCGATTTCCTTCGGAGCGTCTTCGCCCTGCACGCGCACCGGAAACAGGGTCAGATGAACGTTAGGAAATCGCCTTCGCAAAATCCGTACTACGTCCCGTACCGCCGCTCCGCCGGGGGAAGTGACCAGTCCGATGCGCCGCGGCAGCAGCGGCAGCGGCTTTTTGTGCCGCGCATCAAATAGTCCTTCCTCTGCCAGCCGCTTCTTCAGTTGCTCGAACGCCAGTTGCAGCGCGCCGCGGCCGACCGGCTCCATCGACTCCACATAAATCTGATATTCGCCACGCGCTTCATAAACGCTCACGGAACCGCGCACGCTGACTTTCAACCCATCTTCCGGGCGAAATCTCAACCCACGCGTCTGCTGCTTGAACCATACGCAGCGAATCTGTGCCTTTTCGTCCTTCAGAGTGAAATACAAATGGCCGGACTGCGCCGGGCGGTAATTGGAAATCTCGCCTTCCACTGAAATGTCGGTGAAGTTTTTCGCCAGCAGGTCGCGGATTCGCGCGGTCAGCTCGCTGACCGTGAACGACCGCCGGAGGGGCTGCAGATTGAAGGTCAGTTGCGCCATCTGGTTCTTCGACGTTTACGGTAACACAAGCAAAGCGGCGGCGTGTTTGTTAGCCTAGATCGGGTGAAAGAAGAGATGGCGCGAAAATTTCTTTTAGCGATTCTTGCACTTTTCCCGATCGGCGGCGCATCGGCGCGGGCGCAATTGAATGTTGGGGGGAATGTCGAAACCAGGCGCGCGTTGCCGGACGTCAAACGGGTTGTGCAAGAAGTGCGGAATTATCGACTGGCGAGCGAGGACCGGATCTTTCGTGAATTGCGGGAATTTCTCTCCATCCCCAACGTCGCCAGCGACACGGTCAACATCCAGAAAAACGCCGTACATCTTAAAGAAATGCTGGAAGCCCGCGGCGTCGAGACGCATCTTCTTTCGATCGAAGGCCGCGGACCGGTGGTCTTCGGCAAGCTCGATACGCTTGGCGCGACGCGCACAATCATCTTCTACGCGCACTACGACGGACAGCCCGTCGATCCGGAAGCGTGGACCGACAAATCGCCGTTTACCCCAGTGCTCCGCGACAACGCCATCGAAGCCGGTGGAAAAGTCATATCTCCGCCGGCTTCCGGCAGGGCTGCGGCCTTTCCGGACAACTGGCGGATCTACGCGCGATCCGCTTCGGATGACAAGTCGCCGATTGTGGCGATTCTCGCGGCCCTCGATGCGCTGGGCGAAAAAAGAATCCCTCTGGCTGCAAATCTCAAGTTCATCCTGGAAGGCGAAGAAGAGGCCGGCTCGCGTCACCTGGAAGAAACCTTGCGGCTTCACAAGAATTTGCTGAAAGCCGATCTGCTCATCACCGGCGACGGTCCCGTGCATCAATCGGGCCGGCCGCTCGTCTTTTTTGGAAATCGAGGCGACATCGGAATCAACATTACCGTGTACGGTCCGGTCCGCGCGCTGCACAGCGGCCACTACGGAAATTGGGCGCCGAATCCCGCAATGCGGCTCTCGCAACTGCTCGCTTCGATGGTGGATGAAAACGGCCGCGTGCTGGTTCCCGGCTATTACGACGATGTCGCTCCACTCACACCACTGGAGAAATCCGCGCTCGCGGCCATGCCCGACAATGACTCTGACCTGCAAGCCGAACTGGGCATCGCCAAGCCCGATGGCAATGGCAAAAAATTGGTCGAACTGCTGCAGGAGCCTTCCCTCAATGTGCGCGGTCTGCGCAGCGCCAACGTCGGCGAACAGGCCAACAATGTCGTGCCGGACAAGGCGGAAGCTTCGCTCGACGCGCGGCTGGTGAAGGGCGAGGATCCGAAGGCGAAGTACGAACAGATCGTCGCGTTCATCGGCAAGCAGGGATATTTCGTGGTGGACCGCGAGCCGACGATGGACGAACGCCGTCAGCATCCCCGCGTCGCGAAAGTCGTCCCCGACGCGTTCGGCTATCGCGCTTCGCGCACCGCGATGGACTTGCCGGTCTCGAAAGCGCTGGTGCGGCTGATGCAGGAAGCCAGCGGTAACCAGACCGTTGTCGCTCCTACGCTCGGCGGCAGCGTTCCCATGTACATCTTTGAAGACCTCGGCTTGCCCTGGATTGGCGTGCCCATCGTTAACTACGACAATCACCAGCACAGCCAGGACGAAAATCTGCGCCTCGGCAATCTGTGGCAAGGCATCGAGACCTACGCCGTGATTCTCGCCGACGTCGATTGGTAATCAGGCGTGCCTATGTTTTCTATAGTTCCTAGATCCTGAGGAGCGCTGCTAGCCGGCTGCCTCGGCGCTGGTGGCGGGAAGAGGTTCGAGGATGCCGACGTTGGCCACAGCCACGCTGTCGCGGCTGGTGTTTTTCGCTAGATACATGGCTTCGTCGGCAAGATGCAGCAAGCCTTCCTTCGTGCGTGAATCCACCGGATACGACGCAACGCCCATGCTGGCGGTAAGCCGAATGTTCAGTCCTTCGCCCGGCAGCCACTTGGTTTCGCGCAACATG
The DNA here is from genome assembly GCA_964594885.1 of uncultured Acidobacteriaceae bacterium. Lineage (GTDB taxonomy): Bacteria > Acidobacteriota > Terriglobia > Acidiferrales > UBA7541 > Acidiferrum. The sequence goes on along the minus strand of CAZQOB010000082.1, from coordinate 16,215 downwards.
CGATGCAGCCTCCGCGCCACCAGCATGGCGTTTTCTTTCGAAGTCTGGGGAAGCAGCAACACGAATTCGTCGCCGCCGTAACGAAACGCAAAATCGATCAGCCGGCAATGGGCTTTCAGTGCGTTGCCAATCTCCCACAGCAGCCGCGAACCTACCAGGTGGCCTTGTGTGTCGTTCACCTGTTTGAAGTGGTCGAGGTCAATGAAAATCAGTGAAAATTCGTAGTTGTAGCGCTGCGAACGGTAAATCTCCGTTTCCAGGATAAAGCTCATGTGCCGAGCGTTATAGAGAGTCGTGCAGTCGTCGGTGATCGTTAATTCGTGGATCCGCTTCACGTGCCGCGCATTCTCCAGCGCGATGGCCGCAAAGTCCGAAAGCGCTTCCAGCAGTTTCAAGTCGCGAGGATCGAAGCCTTCCGGGCCCATGCAGTTGATCAGTTCGATTACGCCGAGGCAGGTGTCGCGGAATTTCACGGGCACGGCCACGATCGATTGCGTTTCAGTCTTGGTTTTCTCGTCAACTTGCGAGAAGAAGCGCGTGTCCTTGGAAGTGTCCGGCACCACCACGGTTTCGCCGTGTTGTGCCACCCATCCTGCGATGCCCTGACCCAGCTTTACGCGAACATCTTTCAAAGCCGTGGACGCGGTGCCTACTGCTAGCTCGAAGTACAGTTCCTGCTTCGCTTCATCCAACAGCAGCAGCGACCAGTTGTCCGGCCGCAGAAACTCGTCAATTTTTTCCATGATCGTGCGCAGTACTTGATCGAGCTGCAGCGACGAAGTCAGCGCTTTGCCCAGCTCCTGGAAGACCGCGATTTCGCCCGCTTCGCGGCGCTCCGCCTGCCCGGAGCTGCGGCGACGATCAACCGCTGGAAATTGTTTCGCTTCCTCCACGTCTGGGAGTCCCTCTCGTTTGCGCGGCCCTTTCCCTTGGGCACACAGCGACGGATACTGGCACACGAGTGCCAATTCTTGGCCAGTATAGGCACGCTGCAAATTCCGACGCAACCCGTCCGTGGTACAGGCGTTGCCATCTCGCCATCCGCGCTAACGTCGCTGCCTCCCGGACGCCTACCTTTGAATCGAATTCGGTACGACCATCAACCGCCGAGTTTTCGAGCGTTTGACACCACCTCCGGACCACACCTATAGTGCGTGAGACAAATTTTTTTCGCTTTTGCTTGGCTGCCCGCGCCGCCGCGACGCCCCGGCATCCAATCCAGCACAGGATCGGTTCCAGGAAATGGCCAAAGGCATCTTTGGAGAGCGACTGAAGCGCGAGCGCGAGCTGCGCGAAGTATCGCTGGAGGAAATCTCGTCAGCCACCCGAATCGCACGAAGATTCTTGGAAGCCCTGGAAAACGAACAGTGGGACAAGCTGCCCGGGGGCGTTTTTGGGCGGGGATTTGTCCGGAGCATCGCTCGCTATCTCGGATTGAACGAGGAAGACTTGCTCTCGGAGTACGATCTGGTGCGCGGCGAATCCAGTACACCGGCGCCGCCCAAATCGGAAGAGCGGATCCCCGCGCCGCCAAAGTGGATTCCGGTCGCTCTGGTGCTCGCGCTTATTGCCGTTCTGGCAGGGCTGGTGATCGGCGGACGCTACGTCTGGCGCGCCTTTGGGGCCCATCGCGGCTCGAAGAAAGCTTCCACAAACGTCAGCGTCACGCCTTTAAGCCGGGGCAACGTAAGCCCCAATGCAGCAACCGATTCTTCCTCCGCCTCCGTGGCCAAACCAGCCTCGCTCGAACTCACCGTCGCGACTTCCGCGGCAACCAGGCTGCGTGTCGCCGCGGACGGCGCGACTGCTTACGATGCCGCCATTTCTTCCGGGCAGACTCTGCACTTCTCCGCAACCGACAAATTCGAAGTGACTGCCGGCAATTCCTCCGCGGTGTTGCTGGAGTTGAACGGACACGAACTTCCGCCCATCGGCCTGCCCGGTTCCTCCGGTACAATTTCTTTGACCAGCAAAGATTTGAGGGCGACCGACGGTGCCGCAACTCACCCCTGAAACTCTGCAAGCTTTGCGAGCCGGCAAAGCCGGGCGCGAAGACAAACTGGCCGTATGCACGGGCGGGGCCGACCTGCCGCCGGCCGATCTGGCCGAGATCCTAGCATTGCTCGCTCTCGATTCGGATCCGCTGGTCTCCAGCCACGCGCAAGAAGCGGTACTGAAGCTCCCTATCGAGAATTTTGTCGAAGCACTGCACCGCCAACAGGCGCTGGAGCCGCTGTTCGAATTTGCGTCCAAAAATCTCGCGGCCAAGCCGGGCATCGCCGACGCGCTTATCCGGAACAAAAATTGCGCGGCGGGACATCTGGTGCCACTGGTCGATCATATCTCCGCGCTCGGCATTCAGTCTTTGATGGATGACCTGGACCGAGTCTGCGATTCCCGCCAGCTTACCGAGGCCCTGGAGAAGTCCAGTTCCGTGACCATGGATCAGCGCCAGCAACTGAAGGAGTTGCTGAGCGATGCGCTGCCCGATCCCGCGGCGTTGAAAGACGCTGCGCTCGATGCCGAGCCGGACGACGAGCGTCGCAAGACGCTCTTGCAGCAGATTTCCCGGATGACCGTATCGCAGCGTGTGAAATTTGCCATGAAAGGCGGATCCGACGCCCGGCGCACGCTGATCCGCGATGCCAACAAAGTAGTGCAACGTGCCGTACTCCAGTCTCCGCGCCTGACCGATCAGGAAGTGGAAGGCTTCGCGTCGATGACCAATCTAACCGACGAAATCCTGCGGCTGATCGGCAGGAATCGCAATTTCCGCAAAAACTACAACGTGATACGCAATCTGATGAACAACGGCAAAGCACCGCTCGACGCCACGTTGGGGATGCTGCCCATGCTGAATCCAGCAGACTTAAAGAAACTGAGCATGAGCAAGAACATTCCCGAGACGCTGCGGTCTTCTGCGCTAAAGCTGATCCGCCAGCGCGCCACGGCCAAGCAGGAATAAAATAGATGAAGACCCGAGTCGCGAAACTAATTCTGATTCCTTTCTTGTTCGCCCTTCCCATTGGCTTTAGGCAGACTGCCAGTCTGGGCGGGTCGGCGGGAACTCGTCCGTGGACAGAACGACAGACCGTCAAGCCCGCACAGTTGGCGGCGGAGCTTCAACAGGAAAAAGATCCGTATCCGGCAGTGATTTACGTCGGCACAAAGGTGTTGTACCAGGGCGCACACATTCCCGGCGCTCTGTACTTCGGCGCCGGCTCGACGCCAGAAGGAATCGCCGCGCTTCAAAAATACGCCGCGTCGCTGCCCAAGAATTCGGACGTCGTGTTGTACTGTGGCTGCTGCCCGCTGGAGAAGTGCCCGAATTTGCGGCCGGCATTCTCCGCGATGAACGAGTTCGGCTTTGCCCGGCTGCGCGTGTTGCTCTTGCCGACCAGCTTTAACGTGGATTGGGTTGAAAAGGGCTACCCAGTTCAAAAAGGCAGCTGAGCTCGCCGCGGAACCGTGCAGCCGGTCACAGCGTTTTGCTCTTTCTGGTGTACTCTTTTCCCTAAATTTTGATCTGAGGTGGGGGAAAATGAGAATTACCGCAAACCTGTTCGGTTCCGCGCTGCTGGCTGCCTTGCTGCTCGCCATGAGTCCGCTCGCTTTGACGGCCCAATCCGCTTTGCCCAAGCCGGATAAAGATACGGTCCTCAAAGCTGCAGACATCAAACCGAAACTGTTCCCGGAGTTTGTCTTCTTCCGGGGCCAGACCGCTCCCGCGCAGATGCGCAATACGGGCGGCATCCATTTTTCTGACGACCTGTATGTGCTCGCCGGTCTCGTGGACAACTCGGGCTATTCCAGCGGCATCCGCCAGAAGTATCAGGCCTACTTCATTACCGAAGTCACCTTACAGTTTGGCTCACAAACTCTGAAACCGGGGGCCTATGGCGTGGGCTTCGTCGAAGGCGGCAAATTCGTGGTGCTGGACCTTGCCGCCAACGATCTCTTCGCAGCGGATTCGCATAAGGACAACGATATGAAACGCCCCGTGCCGTTGCAGGTCACTGAAGGCTCCGGCGGAATGTATCGGCTCTACGCGGGGCGGGATTACGCGGAATTCCGCCGCACCAAATAAGGCCAGCGCCGCTGTCGCTTCGCGACAGCGCTTACACTACAATTTGCATCATGATGGACGCCGACTGGCTGCGCGAGATTTGCCTGGCATTCCCTCACACCACCGAACAGATCCAGTGGGGCTACGATCTCGTTTTCAAAATAGGCGGCAAGATGTTCGCCATTGCTCCGCTGGAGCCGGCGCCGGTGTGCCTTACCTTCAAGTGTTCCGACGAATCGTTCGCCGAGCTGACCGAGCGTCCAAATGTGATCCCTGCGCCCTATCTCGCTCGCGCCAAGTGGGTCGCGCTGGAGACTAGCAACGCGATCCCGCGAAATGAGCTGATCCAGTTGCTGCACACTTCCTACGAAATGGTGGCAGCCAAGCTGCCGAAGAGGATGCAGGAATCGCTGGCAAAACAGCCGCAGCACTCCGCGAAGCGCAACAAAAAAGCGCTGCCAAACAAGCGCAGGCGCAAAGGCTGAGGCTCCGATCTGAAGGCGAATCCGGCTACGCGGTAACTTTATTCTCTCGGACCTTGGGAACCGAGCGACGCAGCGGCTTGGCGCCCGGCATCGGAAAAGTCATATTCCAGAAGTTGATTTCGGTGTTGAGGAACTCCACCCCGACGTAGGTTTTGCCGTCGCGCTTGCGCTGGATCGAAATCACACGACTTTCCACCTTGCGAGCGTTGTTCTCGTTAAGAACCAGCAGGTTCTGCCCTACCACCACTGGATATTCGGTTTCGATTTGAGCGCCATGCTGGCTGACGGCGTTGGATTTGACGTGGATGGAGAACTTCTGGCCGTCCTCAGTCTGCCCTTGCAAGGTCAGGGGAACACACAGAGAGACTCGTTGCGTGCGGCGGCGCTCTTTACAGCGGAAATGTAGTAGGGACATGGCTAGGCCCGATGCTCCTGCTGGCTTCGATCTTGAGGACGCCTCTGACAGAGCTCGGCCCATCAAAAGCAGATGCGGCAACCGCGCCGCGTTCTTGTAACCTGCTGCGGAAAGGAACCGCAACGTTCCTCGCAGCCATGCTCTCAATTGCCCTGGGGACCGGCAATAGAGGAGTAGTACCAGAACACCCCACCCAGCATTGGTACGCTAGTACTTTGTATTTGCGCCGTCAACGGCAAACTTACATGCTTCACACCTGCCTGTTTCATGGAATTCCACTAGCAACAATCCGGGACCAGGCCAACATCTAACCGCCCTAGAGCCGTCCTTCCCAGCCCGCTGACCCGTCCACCGGCTCTCTGTTGCAATCACAACGACTGAGGAGACCAGAATGAAGCGTATCGCGCTGCTATTCCTACTCTCGTCTACCGCGCTCGCGCCTTGGGCAACGGCTCAGGATCACATCGCTGTTGGCGCCTTCGTGGATTATTTCCGCCTGGATCAGACCGACACCAACTTTGCCGGACTCGGCGGCCGCCTGGGAGTCGGCGTTGGACGTCACACCATGCTGGAAGCGGAAATGAGCTACGACTTCAACCAGGTGTTTAACGAGAGCTTTTCGAATGGCACGACGCTTACCGTGGAGCGGTCCAATATCCGCCTCCTGCACGGTCTCTTTGGGCCCCAGGTTGCCCTGGGCCATTCCAATTTTCATCCCTTTCTGACGCTGAAGGGCGGCGGGCTGAATACCCGTTTCGATCCGGCCCCGGCGACGGTCAGTACGTTTACCAGCAGCGTCGCGAATCTGCGTGCTATGGATGTGATGGGCACGCTCTACCCGGGCGGCGGGCTCGAAGGCCACGCGGGCCCCATCGGGATACGCCTTGATATCGGCGACGAAATCTACTTCAACCACGGCAAGCACAACAATCTGCGCGTGGCGTTCGGTCCCTACATTCGCTTCTAGCGGTTGATAAAGAAAGCTCGCGTCCTGCTCGCGCCAGGTTTGCGAATGTCGGGCGGCGATTTTCGTTCGGGCTCGCGCTCCTCCGCGCATTCTGGGTGCAGTCCCGGCGCGTCATCCTGCCCTTTCGGACAGGTTCGCTCCACTATAGAATCCACAGTTGTAACGTGCTCGCTATTTGCAGTTTGACAACGACCCTTTCCATCGCCGTCGCGCCGCACAAGGCGTATGTTAAATTGCAAAATTAGCGCCACAGGTGTGCGCAGCGGAATGAACAGCCAATATTCGAACAATCCCCGCCAACAGGCCGGCCCCGAACGGGTCAAGCGCGTCGAAGTCTATTGGCACGCCGTTTCTTACAAGCAACTTATCGCGTACGCCCTGATTGGCCTGCTGTTGATTGTCGGCGCGCTTTATTTTGTCAGTCCCTCTTTTTATCAGGCGCTCATAAAAAAAGTAGTCGCTGCCAGCGCACCTGAAGAAACGATCGCCTTGGCGAACACCCAAGCCAAATTTGTAAATTTGGACGGTCGGGTCCAGGTCAAAAAAGTGAGCTCGGTACAGTGGGTTGACGCCTCATACCAAACCACTCTGGATAAGGGCGATCTGGTTCAGACGGCCTCCGATGGCGCGGCCCGTATCACCTTCGCGGACAACACCTCCTACACCATCAAAGCGGATACGCTGGTTACCGTGGAAGAAAACAACGTTTCCCGCGATCAAGTGACCACCGCAGTGCGCATCAATGTCGGCCAGGTCGATCTCTCGTCCGCCACTTCTCCGAATTCGCATACCGCAGTCAGCGTGGAAGATACCGTCGCGCAGATTAACCCGAACAGCCGGGCGTCGGTCAAATCGGATCCGAAGACCAAGGAAGCCGAATTTCAGGTCGCGGTCGGCAGCGCCCAGGTGCAACGCGGCAACGAACGGGTCGAACTGGGCCAACATCAAAAAGCAACCGTCCCGTCCAGCGGTCCCATCACCAAGTCGGACCTTCTTGCGCCTCCCGATTTGGCGCAGCCTCTGAATCTTCAGCCGATCATTGTCGAGGTGCCGCGCACCGCGAACATCCATTTCGAATGGAAACCGGTGAAGGACGCAGTTTCTTACTCGTTGCGCGTCAGCACCAACGCCATGTTTACGAAAATCATGAAGCAGGCCAAAGTGTCAGGCACTACAGCTGACCTGAGCGGCCTCGATGCCGGTGACTATTTCTGGAACGTCATCGCCACCGACTCTAACAAGCAGAACAGCGACGTCAGCGAAACCTTCAAGTTCACCATCGTGGCCCAGGGCCGCACCCAGGAAATGATGCTGGAGATTACCGGCACCCAGCTGCACGGCCGCGTGGTGGAAATCTCCGGGAAGACCGAGCCTGGTGCAGCCCTGATTATCAACGGCCAGTCGGTTCCGCCCATCGGTGCCGATGGCAACTTCCGCTATTTCACCGAGCCGCTGGAGCCCGGCGAACACACGATCGTCATCATCGGACAGAACCGCCGCGGTGGCACTGCCAAGCAGCAGGTACCGATCGTCGTGCCCAAATGATTTCCGCAGCCGGGCGATTTTGCACGGACTGCAAATTTCGGTAACAATGAACAGTTATTGCCCGCGCTGAAATTTCTGTGACCCTCCGCAGGGGCTGACTCGCCGGCAATGCCGTGAAAGGACTGGGGGAATGAACAAGAACGGTTACAACATGAGGTCGGTTTTCAGTCTGTTTTCATCCGACCTCGCCATTGATTTAGGGACGGCGAACACCCTGGTCTTTTCCCACGGCAAAGGCATCGTCGTCAACGAACCTTCCATTGTCGCCATCAATAAGGTTAGCGGTGAAGTCGTCGCAGTCGGCCGCGAAGCCAAGGACATGCTCGGCCGCACTCCCGGCAACGTTGTCGCCATCAAACCCATGAAGGACGGTGTCATCGCCGACTTCAAAGTCACCGAAAAAATGCTGACCTACTTCATCCAGAAGGCACACAATCGCCGCGTTCTGGTGCATCCGCGCATCGTCATCGGAGTTCCTAGCGAAATCACGCCTGTGGAAAAGCGCGCCGTACAGGACTCCGCCTATCGCGCTCGCGCCAGCGAAGTTTATCTGGTCGAACAGGCCATGGCCGCCGCCATCGGCGCCGGCCTTCCCATCGAAGAGCCCAGCGGCAACATGGTTGTGGATATCGGCGGCGGTACTACCGACATCGCGGTCATCTCTATGAGCGGCATCGTGTATTCGCGCTCGGTTCGCGTGGCTGGGAACGAAATGGACGAGGCAGTCATGCAGTACCTCAAGCGCAAGTACAACCTGCTGGTCGGTGAACGCACCGCCGAGCAGATCAAAATGGAAATCGGTTCGGCCTATCCGCTGGAAAAACCGCTGACCATGGAAGTCAAAGGTCGCAACCTGATCGAAGGCGTGCCGCGCACCGTCACGATCGACGACAGCGAAATCCGCGAATCGCTCAGCGAATGTGTCGCAAGCATCGTCAATGCAGTGCGCGTGGCCCTCGAACGCACTCCGCCCGAACTTTCTGCAGATATCAGTGACCGCGGCATTGTCCTCACCGGAGGCGGCGCGCTGCTCAAGAATCTCGACAAGCGCATCCGCGAAGAGACCGGCTTGCCCGTTTCCATTGCCGATGATCCGCTCGCATCGGTCGTGCTCGGCACTGGAAAAATGCTCAGCGATTTCAAACTTTTGCGCCAGGTCTGCATCGATTAGGCCCGGCGACGATGGTCATCCCGAGCGCTGCGCGGGATCTGCTTTTAGAAGTCGCAGGCACGAGTTGATTTTCGAAGATCACGAGTCACTAGTCACGAGTCCCCAGCCACTCTCTGCTAGTCACTCCGCACGAGCTTGGTTTTAGCTGGAAACTTAGAACTTAGAACTTACAAACTGTCCCCATGGTCGCCTTACCTTCTCGCCATCGCTCGCTCTTCCTCCTCAGCGGAGTCGTGTTGCTACAGGTTCTATTGCTCGCGATACAAATTCGCAAGGCGCCGGCCGGTTCTCACGACGGCGACTCCAGCCGTCTCATCCGCGTGTGGTCGGTTTCGGCAGTCTCGCCCTTCGAGCGCAGCGGCGCCTGGGGTATCGGCAAGATCCGCGGCGTCTGGCGCCACTACTTCGCGCTCAGTGACGCCGCGCGTCAGAACGAGGAACTTCGCCGCGAAAACGGCCAGCTCAAGCTGGAGCTTATGCAGTCGCAGAGCAAGTCCGCAGAAGCCGACCGCCTCGCCGCTCTGCTCAACTTCAAGCAGCAGCAGGCAAAAGTACGGATGGTTGCCGCGCGAGTCATTGGATTTGGGCCCGAGATAAACAGCGGGGTGCGCATTCTAGATCGTGGCCAAACCGATGGCGTTCGCAAAGATATGGGCGTTATCACTCCGGAAGGCGTCGTTGGCAAGGTCATCGAATCCTTTCGCGACACCTCTCAGATCGTGCTGATTACCGGCCGCTACAGCGGCGTGGGCGCTATGATCGCCAATTCGCGGATTCAGAGCCCGGTCAGCGGCACCGGCGAGCCGCTGCTGGCCATGAACTATGTCGGCAATGATGATGAGGTGAGCGTCGGTCAGCGCGTCGTCACCAGCGGTATGGATCGCATCTTTCCCAAGGACTTACCTGTTGGGGTAATCGCCTCGGTCAAGCAGGGCGGCGAGCACAAGCAGATTCGCGTGCGCCCTTCCGCCAACATTGAAAAACTGGAAGAAGTCATCGTCCTGCTCACCACCGATCCGCTGGCCATCAAGCCCGAACCCGCTGGGGCTGCTGAATCCCCCGCCGCGCCCGCTCAGTCCGTTTCCGGTCTGCCCAACACCAAGCCTGCGGAGAAACACCCATGAACGAGGCTTTCGATCTCCGCATCGGCGAATCGCACATCGAAGTCCACAAGTTCTACGGCGGCACGATCATCCTGACCATGATCATCGCCCTGATCCTGCAATCGTTCCTGCCGGTATACCTTCCCAAGACCGCCGTCGTCGATCTTCCGCTGCTCATCACCATCTATTTCGGGCTCAGCCGCCGCAATCCTTCCACTGGATTGCTGCTCGGCACGCTCATCGGCATTTTGCAGGACAGCCTCAGCAAGACGCCGCTCGGCCTTTTCGGCATCTCCAAAACCATCATCGGCTATCTCGCCTCATCCATCGGCGCGCGCCTGGACACCGAACATCCTTTGGCGCGCTTCGCACTCACCGGCGCCTTCTTCTTCGTCCATCAGGCCGTCGTTGTGCTGGTGCAAAAACTCCTGCTAGCGCAATCCGCGCCGCTCTTCAACGTGCGCCTGCTCGTCGCGGCACTGGTCAACTCCGTCCTCTCCGTCTTCCTCTACTTCCTCCTCGACCGCCTGCGCAAATCCTGAAAAAAAACCGCAAATGGTTCCTCGATGTGCTAGACCTAGCTGTTAGATAGAATTCGCGGAATGAAGTTCAGTGCTCCAGCAAGAATTGCCTAAAATCGTCGTACCGGCTGGTCATCGGCACTGACAACTTCGGCCGCTTCAAATAGTTCGCCAGACGGTCGGGCAGCGGCGGCGCAATCCCGATCGCCTTCTCCACAATTTCCGCAAACTTCGCCGCATGCGCCGTGGCCAACACCAGTCCCTGCGCCGGTTCGGGATGCTCTTTCTTGTACCCTTCCCAGCCCAGAATCCCCACCGTCGTGTGGGGATCAGCAATGTAGCGGTACTTCTCCCAAACCATTTTCATCTCTGCCAGCGTCTGTTCGTCGCTCGCGCCGTGTCCCCAAATCTCCCGCCGCACGTACTCCAGCCGTCCGCGGCACAGATCCAGCAAACGCGGAAAATTGTTCGGATTCCCCACATCCATCGCGTTCGAATATGTCGCCTGCGCCGGCCGCGGTTCGTACCTCCCGCTCAAAAGATACTGTGGAACCACATCGTTTGCGTTCGTCGCCGCCACAAATTTCGCCACCGGCAAACCAATTCGCTTGGCAAAAATTCCCGCGGTCAGATTGCCGAAGTTTCCGCTCGGCACGGACACGACCAGCGGCGTCGAAGCCACCGGCAGTTGCCGGTACGCCGCCACGTGATAAAACATCTGCGGCAAGAGGCGCCCGATATTGATCGAATTCGCTGAAGTCAGAAACGCTTTTTTGTTCAGCGCCTCATTCGCAAACGCCTGCTTTACCAGCCGCTGGCAATCATCAAACGTTCCGCTCACTTCCAGCGCCGTAATGTTTTCTCCCAGGGTCGTGAACTGCTTCTCCTGTGCTTCGCTGATCCGTTTGGACGGATAAAGAATCACCACGCGGATTCCCGGCACACCCAAAAAACCGTGCGCCACGGCACTTCCCGTATCCCCGGATGTGGCCACCAGCACCGTCAGCGCGCGATCTTCCCCGCGCACAAAATAGCCCATCAGCCGCGCCATGAAACGAGCGCCAAAGTCCTTGAACGCCAGCGTCGGCCCGTGAAACAGCTCCAGAATGTGCAGCCCCGGCGATAGCGAAACCAGCTGCACTGGAAAATTCATCGCTTCGCTCACGATCTGCCACAACACTTCTTCCGGCACATCCGGCGTGGCAAACGGCTTTACCACGCGAAAGCAAACCTCGGTGAACGGCAGCGCGCGAAACTCTTCCAGCTCTTCCGGCGAGCGCCGCGCAATCTCCGCTGGCATGTACAACCCGCCATCCGGCGCCAGGCCGCGCAACACCGCTCCGCGCAACGAGGTCAGCGGTGCCTTTCCGCTTGTGCTGCGGTATCTCATCGTTTTTCACCCGGCTCCTTGCCGGGGCCCACGTCAGAACCTCCTGGCACTCTCGCGGCGCCGCCCGTGCCGCGCAGCAAGTTCAAAAACGCTTCGGCGGCATGCGGCAACTGGCGAAGCTCCGCCACCTTCAGCGTCACATGCGCCAGCGCCGCGTAACTCTGCCGCCGCGCCGCAATCAAATGCGGATAGCACCGCGCAACCGTATCGCGCGGGTTCTCGCCGGCCTTCGCCACAAACGCGCCGCGCCACAGTACCGGCTTGGGATCGCTCAAATATCGCTCGACCAGCAGCTGCTGTTCCGCGTCGCTCGCAACCAAATACACTACCGTCATCAACTTCCGCAGCCGCATCAACAGATGATTGCCCGCATAGATCACACTGCCCGTCGTATCCAGCACCAAAGACTTGGCGCGGTCCTTGTCCAGCTCACTCAAAATCTCGCTCAGCGCCGCGATTTCTTCCTGCAAATACTCCGCTTCCCGTTCCGCATAGGTCTGCGAATCCGGCCAGCCCATCCACGCAGCCACGCCGTTGATGCCTGCGTATCCGCCGGCCTGCAATCGCGGCGCAAGCCTCTCTTCAATCACGTCGTCGCAGGAAACCGCGGTAACGCCCGCACCCGCCAACTGCCGGGTCCAAAAGCTTTTCCCTGCTCCCGACATGCCAATTAGTGCAAGCCGCAGCGGCGCGTTCGCAGACACGTTTCCGAAATCAGCCAAAGATTTGTTCATGAAATTCGCCGAGGAAGAAAACTATTGCAGGCGCACGTGGTCGTAGCGGTTCCACGAGGACATGTCGGAGACAATCACCCTATCGCCAGGCTGCAATCCCGCGGTAATTTCGCAACCATCTTCCGTAACGCGTCCTACCGAAATCGTCACTCGCGTCGCTTCCGATCCATTTTCAGAGAGCTTGAACAACTGCACTGGCTCATCCGCGTGTACCGGAACCGGCATCGCCAAGTAAATCGCGTTCATATCGCGGCCAGTCTCAATCGTGCCGTCCACATTCAAATCCGGGCGCACTCCCGCAGGCTGCGGGCCGTCCACCTTCAACTCCACATTCACCGTGCCGTTTTCGATCAGCGGTTCGATCCGTGCCACGCGCGCCATCACCTGTTTGTCCTTCAGCCCGATCATCGCCCTTTGGCGCACTGCAACCTGGTCCGCCTGCGAGGCTGGGATGTGAATGCGCGCCATCAGCCGGTCCGAACTGGTAATGCACGCCAGATTCGCGCCTGCGCCCACCTGTTGCCCGACGCTCACCGCCAGGCTCTGCAGCACTCCACTGAGCCCCGCGCGCACCTGCAGCGCCTCTTTCTGCTGCGTGCGCAAATCCAGCAGCGCGTGTACCTGCGCCACTTCCGCTTGTTTGGCCGAGAGCTGCGCTTGCCGCGCCTCCTCGGCGATCGCCAGTTTTTCTTTTTCCAGTTGCACTCGCGTCGCAAACGATTCCGCGCGGGCCCGCGAAATCTTGGCGCTCATCGCCGTGCCGACCCCTTGACTCAGCAGCGCTTCATCGCGATCTGCTTGCAATTTTGCTTCGGTCGAATCGGCTTGCAGCTCCGCCTCCATCGCGTGTTCATTCAGCAGCTGCGCTTGTAGTTGAACACGCAAATTCGCCAGTTCCGCTTCGGACTTTTTCGTCGCCAGCTCAGCATCCGTCAGTTGCCGCTCGACGTTGGGATTGCTCAGTTGCAGCACCACCGTCTCCGGTGTCACCCGCAAGCCTGGCCGCACAAACAATTGCTCCACCTTGGCGTCCGTTGCCGCCGCAATCCAGCGCGTCTCTTCCGGTACCAGCACACCCAACCCTTGCACGTGCTGCACCAGCGGCCCGCGTTTCACCGTCTCAATCTTGATTGCCGTGCGATCCACAATCGGCGTCGCCGACTTCAGCCGAGGAGTGCCCAGCGTTATCGCCACAATGGCCACAATCGCCACCACCGGCAGCGTGATCCACAGGAGGGTGTGCCGGTGCACCATATGCCCCGGCTGGTTTAAGGCATCGTTTCTCATCCTTATAATTATAAGCAGCGAGATTCCCGCTCACCTATCAGAAAAATTGCTAGAGTGCAAAAGGAAACCCACCTCTTGTCCGCGCCCTCGGCGTTAAGAAAAGATTCTGCCCCATCGCGGGCTTTCAAGGAGTTGCGCCTCGTCCCACCACCATGTACTCTCTTCGGGCCTTAGTCCTGCCGCGCCTGGGCGCTGCATTTCGTGGAGCGACAAATGTCCGAACAAATCAGCGGTGCCGAATTCAAAAAGCAGTTGCGCGCGGGTCAGCCGAAAATGGGCCTTTTTCTAAACTCTCACAGCCCCACGATCGCCGAGCAGCTCGCCCACTCCGGCTACGACTGGCTGCTCGTGGACACTCAGCACGGTCCCATGGGTTTCGAGAAACTTTCCGCGATGCTCAGCGGCATCTCGTCGAACGGCGCAAAATCTCTGGTTCGGGTTGAGGGCTATCACGACCGCGGCGGCATCCAGCAGGCTCTCGACCTCGGCGCCGACGGCGTGCTCATCCCGTACATCAACAACGCCAGCGAAGCGCGCCAGGCCGTGAGTTGCGCCAAATATCCCACTGCCGGCACCCGTTCGGTCTATTTCCCGCAGCGCAGCATGAACAAAGCCGGCCTGCTCGGCTACGCCGGCAACTGGAACGACAACGGCATCGTCGCTCTGCAGGTTGAAACCGCGGACTGCATCAAGAACATCGCTGAAATCGCCGCCGTTCCCGGCGTAGACATTCTTTTCCTCGGCCAGAACGATCTGTGCATGTCCATGGGCCTGTACGAAAAATACGAATTTCCGCACATGTACACTTCGCCCGAACTCAACGCTGCCACGCAAAGCCTCGTGGACAACGCGCGCAAAAACAACGTCATCCTCGGCCTTTTCCTCTTTGGCACTTCGCGCGTCGGTGAGTTCCTCGACAAAGGCTTCACCTTCATCAGCATCGGCAACGACCTGCACCACGTTCTAACCCAAGCTGGGTCACACGTGGCTGACATCGAAAAAATCGCCAAGGAAAAATCCAAATCCTGGGCCCGTCGCTCCACCGCTCTTTTCTAACCTTGCGGTTCGCGCGGTGTCAGCAACTCACTTTTCTTGTCCGGATCCGACATTGCGCACTCCGGTAACTTTCCTCCGAGCTCCGGATACTCCTTGCATAACTCTTTCATGAGTTCTGGCAGCTTGGCCAGGAACAGCGATTGCCCCATCTCGACAGCGTCGGCCGAAAATTGCGGAAGCGCCTCGTTGAATTTCTTGCCGGTTGGTGTCTTGTAAAACGCCAGGAGGTTTCTTACATCCTCGTCGGTGAAGTATTTCGCGTATACCGCCACCGTTCCCTCTCGAAATTCCTCGCCTTGCACCAGCGCCACCAGCTTGTCCTCGTAAGAACTTACAATCCTTTCGCGGTCCTGCAGCCCCTCGAACTGTTTCAACATCATCGGCCGCATTCCCGCAAACATCTTCCTCATCACCGTCTCAGCAGACTTCATGCCGCCAGTCAGCTCCAACAGTTGCAAGACATCCTCTCGCAATACGGGATCAATGGCTTTGCGTGCGCTCTGTTTCGGGTCCTCATTGAACGCAAAAATCACGTCAATCGTCGTGTCCACCTCCACCGCCTCGCCGTTCAAAAGGGTCGGCTTGTACTTCCACTGCCGCACCGCGTCCAGCGCCGACTGCACCAGCAATGGATGCCCCGACATCACCTCCAGCTGCAGCACCGATCCCTCTTTTCCAATGATGGCGTGCAATCTCACCGTGCCGGAAATACGGGTCTGCCGCGCCAGCGGCGGATACGCCGGATTCACCTTATTGATGATGTTGCCCGCCGCAACCGTTCCTCCGATCCTGACGCGGGTTCCTTGCCCCGCGGCCTGGGGCGGCGAAGACCGTAACCCTGGCGGTCCGGCAAGGACCGTTTCCTGTCCGCCCTGCTGTTGACTCGCCGGCTCTTGTCCAGCTGCCAACGCTCCGCATACCAGCAACAAGACTCCGGTCATCGGTTTCACAGTCCGCTCCTGCGGTCACTCTTTCGGCAACTATACGCACCCTCACCCAGGCCTGCAACGCTTCTAGGTTGTTCCAACGGAAACCTGTACTCGCGGACAAGTTGCCTCTGCGATTCCCAGATGCTAGGTTAAAAAAGTCGCGGGCGCGGCACTTGATTTTAGAACAGCCCTTCCAGCACACGTTTGCAGGGTCGCTTTTGCGGGCCCGGAACGAAAGAATTTAGAAAGATTTTTTCGTGTCGTATTCGTTTCACAGTGATAACCGACTCCCGCAGACGCGGCTCGCCGTCGTCTCCTACATCATCGTTGGCATGGTCGGTCTCTTGCTGCTTGGCTTCTGGAAGCTGCAGGTCATTGACAGCGACAAGTACGGCCAGATGGCCGAACAGAATCGTGTCCGCTCCATTCCCATCATCGCCCCGCGCGGACGTATGCTCGATCGCGACGGCCGCGTCCTTGTAGACAATCGTCCTTCCTTTTCAGTCCTCCTCCTCCGCGACGATCCCAAACTCGTCGAACAATATC
>CAZQOB010000081.1:0-21229 GCA_964594885.1 uncultured Acidobacteriaceae bacterium | reverse complement strand
TGAATAGCAGGCTGGACTTCCTGCAGGCGTCTCTTCCCAAGCGTTTCAACGAATCCCCGCCTTTGGCGGTTCCGGGATCAAAATCCCCCTGCTGGGCGGTCGGTGGGGTTTATTTCGACGTTTTCCCGATTGGCGACGGGCGAACCGCTTTTCTGCTTGCCGACGTATCGGGCAAGGGATTGGGCGCAGCGATTGTGACCACAATGCTGCAGGGCGCGCTGTCCGGTATGACTCTGGGCACTGACCCGGCGCGCGTATTCAATCACCTGAACCGCTTTTTGTGCGGCCACGCGGAAGTGGGACGTTATGCCACGATGTTTTTTGGAATTCTGGATCCTGGGGGCCATTTGGAATTCATCAATGCCGGACATCCATCGCCGATGCTGATTCGCGGTGGTGTAGTAGAGGAAGCGTTCACCGAAGGATCGTATCCAGTGGGACTGGTACCGGACGCAGAGTACACCGCAACCTGTATGAGACTTCTGCCGGGCGACACGCTGGTGCTGTTCAGCGACGGCGTAACCGAAGCAATGGATCCGCAAGAGCAGATGTTCGGCGTGCCGCGGCTGCGCGAAGTTCTGGCGGGCAAAGATGGTGCGGAACTGGATCATCTGCAAAAGACCGTGCTGGAGTCGGTGGAAAACTTTGCGCGCGGCGCGC
This sequence comes from uncultured Acidobacteriaceae bacterium, assembly GCA_964594885.1. Classification (GTDB taxonomy): domain Bacteria; phylum Acidobacteriota; class Terriglobia; order Acidiferrales; family UBA7541; genus Acidiferrum. The sequence goes on along the minus strand of CAZQOB010000081.1, from coordinate 20,569 downwards.
GTCAAGCAGACGATCTGACGCTTTTGCTGGTGCGATACCGCGATCCGAATTCCGTAGACATTACGGATACGTCGATCTCCTCGCCGCCGGGCCAAGCGGCATAGCAGCGCCTACAGCGTTTATCCTGGGCCTTGACAGCTTCCGCGACAAAAGTTCTCCTTGCTTTCAGACGGCTGGGGCGTTATTAGTTAGGCCGCGCTCGATGATGGCTCTCCTGAACGGGAGGCTGGATGGCGTCCACGCGTCGTGATTTCCTGAAAATCGGAGTGGTAGGCGGAACGGCCGCGGCCGTTTTTGGATTTGATCTGCAGCCCGCGTTCGCCCAACTGCGTTCGCTGAAGATTGCACGCGCGAATGAGACCCGCTCCACATGTCCGTACTGTTCGGTAAGTTGCGGCGTCATTATTTATACGATCGGGGACCGCGCGAAGAATGTGACGCCACAAGTCGTGCACGTGGAGGGCGACCCGGATCATCCGATTAATCGCGGCACGCTGTGCCCGAAAGGCGCTTCGCTGGAGCAGGACATTTTGAATGACCGGCGGCTACTGAAACCGCAGGTGCGGAGACCGGGCGGAACCGATTGGGAAGATATATCGTGGGACGATGCGATTAACGAGATTGCAGCCCGCGTAAAGAAAACGCGCGATGAAACATTCATCGAAAGAGACGCTACGGGTGCCACGGTCAACCGGCTGGAATCCATTGCTTTCACCGGCGGTTGCACGGACACCAACGAGTTCAACTATCTTGTCGTCAAGACCATGCGAAGTCTGGGCGTGGTGCACTTAGAAAACCAGGCCAGGGTTTGACACGGCCCCACGGTCTCAAGTTTGGGACCAACATTCGGACGCGGGGCCATGACCAACGGCTGGGTAGACATCAAAAACACCGACATGATGCTGATCATGGGTGGGAATCCAGCGGAGAATCATCCTTGCGGCTTCAAGTGGGTGGTGGAAGCCAAGCGCAATCGCAACGCCAAGCTCATTGTTGTTGATCCGCGATTCACGCGGACCGCTTCAGTGGCCGATCTTTTCTGTCAGATTCGTGCCGGAGCGGATATCGCGTTCCTGGGTGGATTGATTCATTACGCGGTCGAAAACAATCGCATCGCGAAGGATTACCTACTCAACTACACGAACGCGGCCTTTCTGATTCGAGACGGATTCAAGCTTCCTGAGGACGGGCTGTACTCCGGTTTCGATGCTACGGCACACACGTACGACAAAACCACGTGGAACTACGAGGACGCGAGCGGCGGCGGCAAAAGTGCCGCTCCCGCGAAGGCCGGTTCGCCCCCGCCGGCTCCGCGCCTTCCCGAAAATGTCGCCTACGACCTGACCCTGCAAAATCCGCGGTGTGTGTTCCAGTTGCTCCGCAAACAATACTCGCGCTACACGCCGGAAATGGTTGAACGCATTACGGGCGTTCCCGGGGATCAATTCTTGAAAGTTGCGGAACTGTTTACTTCGGTCCGCAAAGACGGCGACATGAAAAAGGTCGCCAGCATCATCTACGCCGTGGGCTGGACGCAGCACACGTTTGGTACGCAGATAATTCGCGCTGCGGCGATGCTGCAGTTGCTGCTGGGCAACGTCGGGCGCGCCGGAGGAGGTGTAAACGCCCTTCGCGGGCACGCCAACATTCAGGGCGCGACCGACATGGCCGGCATTTACGAAATTCTGCCCGGCTATCTCAAAATGCCTAATCCAACCGACACCGATTTCAATAAATATATTGAACGCATCACGCCAAAAGCTTCGAAACCGCACATTTGGGACTCGTACAACTATTGGTCAAATACACCCAAATTCGCGGTGAGCTACATGAAAGCGATGTATGGCGACGCGGCCACCAAACAAACCGATTGGGCGTTTCATTACCTGCCGAAGATAAACAGCAATTTTTCCTGGACCTACATCTGGGACAACATGTACCGCGGCATCGTGAAAGGCATGTTCGCCTTTGGGATGAACGGTGTGGCCATCGGTCCGGACTCGCGGAAAAACATCGATGCGTTGAAGAAGGCGGACTGGCTGGTGGTGGGCGAGATCTATCCGGACGAAACCAGCGAATTTTGGAAATCGCCGGGAATCACCGCGGACGATCAGAAGAAAATTCAGACGACCGTTTATCGTCTGCCCTGCGCAGGATTCGCGGAGAAGGACGGCACTTTCGTCAATTCCGCACGCTGGCTGCAATGGAAAAATGCGGCGCTTCCTCCGCCAGGCCAGGCGAAGGTGGACCAGGAAGTGCTAGCCCGAATTTTTCTGAAAGTGCGCGATCTCTACCAGAAGGAAGGTGGCAAATTTCCCGATCCGATCTTGCGCGCCACGTGGGGTTACACGAACCCGTTTAATCCTTCGCTGGCCGAAGTGGCGAAAGAAATTAACGGCAAGGCTTTCGCCGATCTAAAAGACGACAAGACGGGACAGGAAATAAAGGCTGGGCAGCAGTTGCCTGGATATTCGTGGCTAAGAGACGATGGCACGACTTCGTCCGGAAATTGGCTGTACTGTGGGTCGTTTACGGAAGCCGGAAATCTGATGGCTCGCCGTGGCACCGAAGATCCTTCAGGCTTGGGGATCTATCCCAACTGGGCGTTCTCCTGGCCCGCTAATCGCCGCGTGATGTACAACCGAGCTTCGTGCGATCTCGACGGGAAACCCTGGGATCCCTCTCGCAAGCAAGTTTGGTGGAACGAAGCAACAGCGAAATGGGCCGGCAACGACGTGCCGGACTTCAAGGCCGACTCCCATCCCAAAGACCACATGGGTCCGTTCATCATGAACCCCGAGGGCGTAGGAAGGCTCTTTGTCCCCATTGGCGCCGTAACCGACGGGCCCTTTCCAGAACACTATGAGCCGGTCGAAAGCCCGGTCGAAAATCCGTTGCACCCGCAACAGTCCACGAATCCCGTGATCAAGAGGTTCAAGACCGATGATGACAAGTTCGCGAAAGGAAAAGATTACAACGTGGTCTGCACCACCTATCGCCTGACGGAGCACTATCACTACTGGACCAAGAACAACCCGATGAACGTGCAGCTGGTGCCGGAGCCGTTTATCGAGATACCCGCAGAATTGGCCAATGACATGAGCATCCGCGGCGGAGAGAAGTTAAAGGTGAGCAGTGTGCGCGGTGAATATATTGCGAAGGCGATGGTCACCAAGCGCATCAAGCCGATGATGATCGACGGCAAGAAGACCTATCAGATTGGAATTCCGATTCACTGGGGTTACCGCGGCATCGCCGAGGATGAAAAGAAAACGGCGAAAACTCCGGCCAATTTGTTGTCGCCGACGGTGGTCGATCCCAACGCCTGGACACCGGAGTACAAGGGCTTCCTGGTGAAAGTGGAAAAGGCTTAGAGGAACCATGAGCCAAGCGACTCTACGGGTGCAAAGAGTTTCCGGCCACGCCGGTAGTGTTCCCGGCGAAGACACTCAGCGGCAATTCACCGTAGCCAAGCTGATTGACACGACGACCTGCATCGGCTGCAAGGCCTGCGAAGTGGCGTGCGTCGAGTGGAACGACATGCCCTTTTCGCCAACGACATTCGACAACACCTACCAGACCATGCCCGAGACGCGGTGGAACTACTGGAATCTGATTCTTTTCAACGAGCACGAAAAAGAGGACGGCTCGTTGATGTGGCTGATGCGGAAAAATCAGTGCATGCATTGCGCCGAGCCGGGTTGCCTTGAAGCGTGCCCTGCGGATGGCGCGATCATCCAATACACCAACGGCATCGTGGACTTTCAGCAGGACAAATGCATCGGTTGCGGCTACTGCATAACCGGCTGCCCGTTCAACATTCCAAAGTTCAATTCGGAAACCAAGCGCGTGTACAAGTGCACGCTGTGTTCAGACCGCGTCAGCCAAGGACTGGAGCCGGCTTGCATCAAGTCTTGCCCGACAGGCTGCCTGCACTTCGGCAGCAAGGACGACATGACGGAGCTTGCCCAGCAGCGCGCCAAGCAGCTTCGGGATCATTTCAATTTCCCGAATGCCGGCGTTTACGATCCGGCGGGAGTCGGCGGTACCGGTGTCATTTACGTTCTACATGATGCGACCCAGCCGGAACTATATGGCGGCTTGCCGAAGAATCCGACAGTGCCGTTGAGCGTGAAATTGTGGAAGGGCCCGCTGAAATGGCTGGGGAACATAGCGATGGTCGGCGGACTGATCGGCCTGTTTGTGCATTACTTGAAATTCGGACCAAAAGACCGTGATCCGGAAGAAAAGCATACACCGGAGGGAGCGCAATCGTGAGCGATCAGGCAGATCAACTCCTGGCCCACGGGAGAGTGCTGCGCTATTCATTTGCCGAGCGGCTCAACCATTGGATCGCCGCGGGTTCATACATCTATTTGCTGCTGACGGGGCTGGCGTTCTGGTCGCCTTGGTGTTTCTGGATTGCGGGCTTGCTGGGCGGCGGGCAGGTTTCGCGCGCGCTCCATCCGTGGATCGGACTGCTTTTCTTCTATGCGGTGGCGCGCATGTACGGATATTGGTCGCCGCAGATGAAGAGCACTGACAAGGACAAGCAGTGGTGGCAATCGCTGGGGCACTACATTAGGAACGAAGACGAACACATGCCGCCGGCGGGGCGCTACAACGCCGGGCAGAAAGCGTTGTTCTGGAGCTTTTTCTACAGCGCCATCATGCTGCTGCTAACGGGTCTGGTGCTCTGGTTCCCGGAACAGATTCCGTGGAGCTGGCGCTGGCTGCGGTACTTTTCAGTGTTGCTGCACCCGGTGGCGGCGCTGCTGACCATCGCAAATTTCATGATCCACATCTATATGAGCGTCTTTGCGGAGCGCGGCGCGTTTGGCTCGGTAGTCCGCGGCGATGTCTCGCTGGAGTTCGCCAAGCGTTATCACCCGGGCTGGTATGACGAGATCACGCGGCGGGCGGCTGCTCCGCGCAAATGACCGCGTCGTTTGAAGCCAGATATTCTCTTCGCATCGAACGCGCACGGCACCTGAGGACAATTCATCCTTTTGCAGCGGAAATTCTCACGTTTTACGAGCGAGTTTGCGCCTTGCAGCAGACTCTGGCCGCCGAAATTCGCTTCGCAGCGAAAATCCACCCGATTCAGGCCGGGGCAAATCTCCGCGAATTGCTGGACGTTGAGGTAGTGCAACCCTTCACCGGAAAACTGCTGAACGGCGTTTCCACGGCAGCACCAAAGCCGGTCGCGGAATCAGTTTTGGCTTTCGTAAGTGGTTCGCCCAACAGCCAAGCGAGCGCGTTGCAGCGATATATAGACCATGGCGGAAAAGACGAGGCTGCCGACGACTCGCGAATGGAATTGCTGGTGCGGGTGGTGATCGAACCCTACGCCGAGTTGGTGGCCGCGGGTGGCGGCGACGCCCAGCGGGCCGTTGCGGGAAATCTTTGCCCAAAATGCGAAGGCCGGCCGGTCGCTGGTGTGCTGCGCGTCGAGGGCGACGCCGGAAAGCGATTCTTACTCTGCGCGTTCTGCGGGACCGAGTGGGAGTTCCGCCGGATTCTATGCGCCTATTGCGGCGAGACCCGCGAGCCATCCCTGCCGGTGTTTGTGGCCGAGAAGTTTCCGCACATCCGCGTCGAAGCCTGCGATACCTGCCGGCACTTTCTGCGAACGGTTGATTTGACCAAGGATGGCAACGCGGTTCCAGTGGTGGACGATCTGGCGGCGATTCCGCTGGCTTTGTGGGCCGACGAGCACGGCTATACGCGTATCCGCGGCAATCTGCTGGGAACATAACCGCACAATTGAGTTTGCAATTTGCGGCGCCGTGCGCGCAGGCTACCGCGTTCTTTTTTGGGAGGTCGAAATCTGAAAGTCCATTTTGACACCCGCGGCCTGCCTGCTGTCATCGACATCCAGGAACGCTCGAAGGTGCGGTTTGTGATCAAGGGTGGGAGCGTGTTCAAGAACGAGCTGGCCAAACAGGGGCGTGCGTCACGCCTCGACCCGCACGCCCTTCCAGAAGGCGACGAGCCCAGAGATCTGGCTGGCGGCCGGTTTTGGATCCGGGTAGTACCACGCGGCGTTATCGTTACGCATCCCGTCCACTTCGACATGATAATAGTGTGCGGTGCCTTTCCATGGGCAGACGGAAGTGTGCGAGCTGGACCTGAGAAATTCTTCCTTCACTGCCTCCCGCGGAAAATATTGATTCCCTTCCACCAAGACACAGGAATTACTCTCTGCGATGAGCTTTCCACCCCAAAATGCCTTTGCCATGAGCTTCTCCGAGTTCTGGTATTGGATGCAATCGAACCCGAAAGGTTTCGAGCCGATCATTTTGCGATTGGACCAACGCCTCGGGCTTTTGCCGGCTCGCGCCGACGCTTTGCTACAATTCTGCGTATGGACCTCCGACGACTTTTGGCAATTCTGATTCTCATTTCCGGTGCTGCACTCGTTCCTGTTTTATTCGGCACCCAGGCAAGCGGAATTCCGCCCACAACAGGTATTTCTGCGAACTTGGCTGTTGCGCCCGATCTAGACGCGCGACTGGCGCGCTTCAAGGCGTTCGAAATGCCCTTCGACAAAACCAGCCTGAGCGAGCGCGAGCAACGGATGGTACAGAAACTGGTGGATGCGGCGAACTGCATCGAACAAATCTACTGGCGGCAAAGCGATCCCGACGGGTTGAGGCTTTACGGTCAACTCTTGAAAAGCGACGATCCATTGGACCAGAAGGTCTTGCGGTTCATGACCATTAACGGCAGCCGCTACGACTTGGTCGACGAGCTGCGGCCCTTCGTCGGCGGGCAGCCCGCACCGCCAGGGCGCGAGCTCTATCCGCGCGACTTGACCGTCGCTGAAACAGAGGCTTACGTCGCGGCACATCCCTTAGAAAAGGCGGACGTTTACAACGAGCGGTCTATTCTTCGGCGCCACGGAAAAAAGCTGGTGGCGACTCCATACCGCACCGAGTTCGCAGATTTCCTGAAAAGGGCCGCAGAAAATTTGCGAGAAGCTGCGGCGCTCAGCGACGATGCCATGTTCGCAAAATTTCTCCGCATGCGCGCGGACGCTTTGCTTTCGGATGACTACTTCGCCAGCGATCTAGCCTGGCTGGATCTGAAGGATCCGAAATTCGATCTGATTCTGGCTCCGTACGAGACATATCTGGACAATCTGCTCGGCGTGCGTACCTCCTATGGCGCGGCGGTGCTGATCCGCAACGAAGAAGAGAGCAGGAAACTTGCCGTCTTTCAGAAGTACGTTCCTGACCTCCAGGAATCCCTTCCGCTGGCCAAACAAGATTTGCCTTCCAAGCGCGGGCATGTCACGCCGATGGAGGTGATGGACGCTCCGTTCCGCACCGGCGATCTGCTGCACGGGTATCAGTCTGTTGCAGACAACCTGCCGAACGATGCGCGCGTGCACGAAGCCAAGGGCAGCAAAAAGATTTTCTTCAAGAATTTCATGGACGCGCGCGTGAACGTGGTGATCTTGCCGATCGCCCGGCGACTGCTGCGCGAAGACCAAGCCGCCCGGGCGAGCGGCAATGGCTATCTGGCCGCAACGCTGGCACACGAGATTTCTCACGAGCTTGGGCCGGACTATGCGCGAACGCCGACCGGCAGGCGGGAAATTCGCGAAGCAATCGGCGGGGAGTTTTCCGCCCTAGAAGAAGCCAAGGCCGATGTGGTGGGCATGGTCTGCCTGAAGTGGCTGGCCGATCACGGCGCGATTACCCACGAACAACTCGACGAAAACTACATCTCCGAGGTTGCCGGCAACTTCCGCACGATCCGCTTCGGAATAGCGGAGCCGCACGGGCGTGGCGAAATGATGGAGTTCAATTACCTTTTGGAACGAGGCGCGGTGACCCGCGATCCTGTCTCTGGCCGCTACGCCGTCGTTCTGGAAAAAATGCCGGCTGCCTTTGCTGCGCTCGCCAAGGAACTGCTGGAGCAGGAGGCGACCGGTGATCGTACCCGCACTGCCGCCTGGTTCGTTAAATACGCGGTCTTGCCCGATCACCTGAAAGCGGCATTCGCAAAGCTGTCTGACGTTCCCGTGGATATTCAGCCGATCTATGCCTTCCCGGAGGAGATCCGATGAGCAAACCGCAGAATTTTGCCAATCACGCGAGGCTGGTCCCGGCGTTTCACTTTTTTGTGCTGCCGGCGCTATCGGGGAATCTGGTCTGGGCCGTCGTACAAGGCGTTCATCTGGGGCTCACCGCCCGTTTGACTTCCTGGATAATCTTTGGACTTGCGTTCCAGGTCATAGTTGCTCTGGCGCTGGTGGTACTGGCTCTATTGGCGCGGTTGTTTGCTCTCGGCGTGCAGGATCGGGTGATCAGGCTGGAAGAGCGGTTGCGCTATCAGCAGCTGCTGCCGGGGGATCTGAAGCCGCGCATCGGCGAGTTCACAATCAATCAGTGCGTAGCGCTGCGATTTGCGAGTGACGCGGAACTGCCAACGCTGGCGCGCAAAGTCCTGGACGCGAAAATCGAACAGCGCAAGACCGTCAAGCAGCTGATCCAGAATTGGCGCGCGGATTATCAGCGCATCTAAGCGGCGGACTCGAGTTAGCCAGCCGCGGCGAGTGAAGCGGCGGCTGCGCCTTCGATTTCGGCAACATCTGCGGCGCTCAACTTCAATTCTCCGGCGCGCATCACGCCTTCGGCCTGCTTGGCGTTGCGGGCGCCGACGATGGCACCGGTGATTGCCGGATGCCGCAGTACCCAGGCGATGGCCACTTCTCCTGGGCCACGTCCATGACGAGTTCCCACAGCTCGCAACCGTTCCACCAGTTCGATATTTCGCGAAAGCCGCGGTTCCTTGAACTCCGGATTGCGCGTGCGGAAATCGTCAGGCGGCAGCGAGGCCGCACGCTCGCGGGTCATCGCACCGGTGAGCAAACCGGAAGCCATCGGCGCGTAGCTAATCACGCCAATTCCGTTCTTCAGGCAATGAGGCAGGATTTCCGCTTCGATCTTGCGGCGAGTGAGGCTGTAAGGAGGCTGGTTGGAAGTTACTGGAGCGATCTTCGCCGCGCGCTCCATTTGTGCGGGGTCAAAATTCGAGACTCCGATCCAGCGCACCTTGCCATCTCTCTGCAAGGCGCTCAGCGCCTGCCACGCTTCTTCCAGACTCGGGCCGTTGTCCTTCGGCGGCCAGTGCATCTGGTAAAGATCAATCGCATCGGTCTGCAAGCGGCGCAGGCTCTCTTCACATTCCTGGCGAATCGAAGCGGCTGCATGGCTGGTATAGACCTTGCGCTGATCGTCCCAGCGCAGTGTGCACTTGGTGAAAACGTAGGGCCGCTTGCCTTTCCACTCCTGCAGCGCGCGGGCCACCACTTCCTCCGAATGGCCGGTGCCGTACACCGCCGCCGTGTCAATCCAGTTCACGCCAATCTCCAGAGCGCGCAGGATTGCCCCGACCGAATCGGCATCCTCCTGATGACCCCAGGAAAATTCCCAGCCGCCACCTCCGATGGCCCAGGCGCCAAATCCCACTGTGCTCAGTTGCAGATCGGAGTTGCCCAGTTTGCGGGTTTCCATGCGTCGCCTCGTCCAAGGAAGTCGTCACGGCGATTCCTTTACCTTGAACCTTTACTTTGAATTGGATGGCTTAAGCCAGAGAAAAGTTAAGTCAGACCGCGCGTGATGGCTGGGGCTCGCCGCGGGGCCGGCACACAAAAGAAACGGCGCAGACTTGCGTCCGCGCCGCGCGCTCCCTGCGCCAAAAACAAAAGTGCTTAGATGCTTTTCGGTCCCGCGGCGGCAGCTGCCGGCGCGCTGGACTTGGCAAAAGCGCTCGTGGTTTCCTTCTCGGCGCTCTTGTCAATCTCGATCGAGCCCTTGAAGTAGGCACCGTCTTCGATCATGATGCGCGCGGTGGTCAGGTCACCATTCACCGAGCCGTCTTTCTTGATCTCGATCCGGTCCTTGGCACGCAGGTTGCCCTTGACCGTGCCGTACACCACCACTTCGCGGGCAATGATGTCAGCGGTCAGTTTCGCGGTCGCCCCGACGGTGAGCTTGCGCTCATCCAGCTGGATCAATCCTTCTACCGAGCCGTCGATCAAAAGATCTTCGCTCCCGGTGATTTCACCCTTTACGTGCAGGCTGGCGCCGAGTCTTGCGGTAGCGCGGTCGCCGGTCGCACCCAATGGACTTGTACTCATCGTAGTTGTTCCCTCCCAAGTCGCCGGAGCTGACTTCGGCGGCTGATTCTGATTTAAAACAAAATTTGTCGGTTCCGGCCTCGCGGCTTGCGGTTGCGGCGCTTCCGGCTTCTTGACGTTATTCCCCCACATGGATCCTCCCAGGAATGGCATCCCGGTTTCAGACTCTGCCGGGGTGAATCAAGACTTTATTCTGGTGTGCGGAGCGCTGCAAACAGCGTATCTGTGGAAAGTGCGTGAAAGTAACTACCCAAAGGGACAGTCCTGTTACTGGCCCAGGGGCAGGCGCTAAATCGCCTTGGTCGTGGCCGGTGTTCGGCAGGCCGTTTCTTACGCCGTGGGTTTGTCGGGCACCGGCTGGGACGCCAGAAAATCCGTCGCGAACCGTCGCGAATAACTATCTAGCAGACTCTTCACCCTCGCCGGATCGTCGGACTTCACCACAAATCCCGCATGGTGATATTTCTTCACGCGATAAACGATTTCTGGATCGCTGTAGGCCGAAGTATCGGGCTGCTCTTGCCGCGCCAGCGAAACGATCACCCCGGCATAGTGCTGGCGCGTGGCCGGCAGCGCGTACGAATCTTTTCCCGCGCCTATTTCCAGCTTGGCCCATTCGCGCCACAAGTTGATTCCGCTCGCCGCTTCGACCACGTCCGATATGTACGCGCCACCCACGCGGGCTGCAATCTCAATGAAATAGAGCCGGCCGTCCGCGTTGGCCTTCAAAAACTCGGCGTGGGTGACACCGCGCAGCAAGCCAAGCTTGTCAACCAGCCTTTGATTGATTACCCGCAAGGCCTTGGCATCTTCTGAATCGCGTTCCAGAGTGCGAGTCGTAAACACGCCTCCGCCGTGCGAAACATCGAGTGGTGGCGCACCATACGCGTGCGCATCGGCGAACAACACCGCCTTTTCGCTGACCACGCTGTCCACATGAAATACGCTGCCTGGAACAAACTGTTCCAGCAGGAAATTCGACTGTTGGTCCCCCAGTTGATCCAGCCACGGCCACAACTCGTCGGGATGGTGAATCTTTTTCATGCCGATTCCAGACGCCTGCGAGCGCGGCTTTAGCAGCCATGGCGCGGGCACGCGGCTCATGAATTCGCGCAGCTCGTCGTAGTTCAGCACGTGCACAAATTCGGGCACGTTGACGCCAGCTTCCTTGGCCCGAGCTCGCATCGCCAGCTTGTCGCGAAAATAGCGCACCGTCGTCAGCCCCATCCCAGGAATGCGCAGGTGCTCGCGAATCGCCGACACGTTCTCCATGTCGAACTCATCCAGCGCCACGATGCGATCGATTTTCCTGGTGCGGGCCGCGTAGCTCACGGCGTTCAGCAGCGCCGGCAGCGGCAATTCTTCCGGCATGAAGAACATTTCGTTAATCGCTTCGCGCGGCCAGTCGCCTTCGCGCAGCTTCTCCACCGTCAGCAGATACACCCGGCAGCCAATCGCCTTGCAAGTGCGCAGAAACTCCTGGCCTTTTTCATACGAAGTGACGCACAGAATGGTGAGTGGTCGCTGGTCCGGCAAGCTGAACCCCCGCAACACCTATGAGCCGCGAAGTATACTCCGCCCCTAGCCCGCCGGAAACAAAAACCGCAGGAACGGCGCCACGCGCTTGGCCCAGGCCACTTCATTGTGCTCCGCGCCTTCGACACGTTCGTAATGCAGATCGCACTCGGCCTGCCAGCCGCGACGCAACAAAACATCGCGATAGCGCTCGACATCTTCCACGATGCGCCCGCCTTCCTTGGTTCCGATGTCCAGCCAGATCCGTGGCCGCGAATGAAGTGCCACGCTTTCCGCAAATCGGTGAATCATTCGCTGATTCCACCAAACCGACGGCGACAGCGCTGCAATTTTTCCGAAAACGTCCGAGCGCCACATTCCGAGGTACAGCGAAACCAGCCCGCCCAGTGACGATCCCCCAATTCCCGTTCGCTGCGGCCCGCCTTCTGCCCGGTACTCCCGATGCACGAACGGCATCACTTCTTCCAGCAGAAATTTTCCGTAGCGGTCCGCGCGCCCGCCGCCCAGCCGCGGTACTTTTGTCGGCGTGTACTCGCGTATCCGTCCTTTGCCGGTGTTGTAAATTCCCACGACGATGAGCGGCTCGACTCGCCCGCCGAAGATCTCGGCGTCTGCCGTCTGTCCGACGTGCCAATCTTGTCCCTGAACAAACGAGGTTGCACCGTCGAAAAGATTTTGCCCGTCGTGCAGATACAACACGGGAAACAGCCGTTGCGGCTGTTCGTGGTAGCCAGGCGGCAGATACACAATCAAGCTGCGCTGATTGCGTAAGAACTTCGACCGGAAATGTTCGTGTTTGCGGAGCTCTCGGTCACTCACAGGGCGTCTTTGTTCTTGGCGCACCCTTTTTCACGGCGCGATAGTCACCAGCAGGTCCTTCGCTTCTACGCTTTGGCCAGGCGATACCAGCAGCTTCACCACGCGCCCGGCGATCGGAGCATAAATGTTTGATTGCATCTTCATCGCTTCCAGTGTCATTAGTTTAGCACCGCGCTCGACGGCCTGATTCGCCTGCACCGCAATTCCACTAATAACGCCCGCCGTCGGCGCTCCCACTTGACCGGCGTCCGCTGCGTCGGCTTTGGGATGCGCGCGCTCCACCACGCGCAGTGCTCGGTCGCGCACATTCACTTCGCGCGGCTGGCCGTTCAAGTCAAAAAACAGCGTGCGCGTCCCGTCCGGGTGCGGTTCGCTCGCGGTCATGTATTTGATGATGAGGGTCTTCCCCGCTTCGATCTCTACGGTGATCTCTTGGCCCGATTTCAGACCGTAGAAAAATCCCGGCGTCGGCAGCACGCTTACGTCCGCATGAGCCTGCCGGAACTTGTCGAACTTCAGAAAGACTTCTGGATACAGCAAGTAACTCAGCAAATCGTCGCTGCTTACCGGGTGCCCGGATTTTTTCTCCAGCGCTTCTTTCTCCGCCGCAAAATCCGCCGCGGGCATGCTGGCGCTCGGCCGTCCCTTCAGCGGCTTCTCGCCGCGCAGGAAAATCTTTTGCGCTTTCTTCGGCCAGCCATCCGGAGGAACGCCCAGTACGCCGGAAAACATCTCGACCACGGAATTCGGGAACGCCACATCATGATGTTCGTCCAGTTTCAGTGTGTCCGCCGGCGTCATCTCTTTCACCATCAGGAACAGCGCCATGTCGCCGACCACCTTACTGGACGGCGTCACTTTCACAATGTCGCCAAAAAGCTGGTTCACTTCGGCGTACATTCGCTCCACTTCGCGCCAGCGATGGCCCAGTCCCATCGCTACGGCCTGTTCACGCAAATTCGTGTACTGCCCGCCGGGAATTTCGTGCTCGTACAATCGCGCGTTCCCTGATTTTGGTCCCGAATCAAACGGCAAATAATACGTCCGCACTGTCTCCCAGTAGTCCGAACAGTCGTTCAGCGCCGCCAGATCCAGCCCGGTATCGCGCGGCGTGTTGCGCAGCGCCGCCACAACTGCGTTCAGGTTGGGCTGGCTCGTCCCACCGCTCATCGCCGCCACCGCGCCGTCGGCAATATCCACTCCAGCTTCCGCCGCTTTCAGCACCGACGAGGCGTTAATCCCGCTCGAATCGTGGGTATGAAAATGAATCGGCAGCGCAACCTCTTCCTTCAACTTTTTCACCAACTCATACGCTGCGTAGGGCCTGCACAGCCCCGCCATGTCTTTGATCGCCAGGAAATGTGCTCCCAGTCTTTCCAGCTGTTTGGCCAGCGCGACATAGTATTTCAGCGAGTATTTTGGCCGCGATTTGTCCAGAATGTCGCCGGTGTAGCAGATCGCCGCTTCGCATACGCCGCCAGTTTCGAGCACTGCATCCAGCGAAACGCGCATGTTGTCAATCGAGTTCAGCGAATCGAACACCCGAAAAATGTCCATGCCCTCAGCATGCGCCTGGCGCACAAACTCGCGAATCACGTTGTCCGGATAGGACGCATAGCCGACTGCGTTCGCGCCGCGCAGCAACATCTGGAAGCAGATATTCGGCACTGCCGCGCGCAACTGCCGCAGCCGCTGCCACGGGTCTTCTCGCAAAAACCGCAACGCGGTATCGAACGTGGCGCCGCCCCACATTTCCAGGCTAAACAGGTGCGGCAGGCGCTCCGCGACTGCAGGCGCTGTGGCCAGCAGATCGTAGGTGCGCACCCGCGTCGCCAGCAATGACTGGTGCGCGTCGCGAAACGTCGTGTCTGTAATCAGCAGCCGTTTCTCTTTCTCGGCCCACTCCGCAAATTTCTTCGGCCCCAATTTCTGCAGCAGCTGGCGGGTTCCGGGCTTTGGTGCTGCATTCGACGCCGGCGGAATACTCGCGGTCTCTAAGCCCGACGGAACCGGCTTTCCTTTCACCTCGGGATTGCCGTTGAGGATCACGTCGCCCAAGTACGTCAGCAGTTTGGTTGCTCGATCGCCCCGTTTCGGAAAGCGGAACAGCTCCGGATGGTGCTCCAAGAAGCTTGTCGACACTTCGCCGCTGCGGAAGTTCGGATGATTCACCACGTTTTCGACGAACGGAATGTTGGTCTTCACGCCGCGGATGCGGAATTCGCGCAATGCGCGGTCCATCCGTTGGCAGGCCTCCGGCAGATTTGTGCCCCATGCCGTCACTTTCACCAGCAGCGAATCGTAATAAGGAGCCAGCGAAGCGCCCGCGTACGCGGTTCCGCCGTCCAGGCGAATGCCAAATCCCGCCGGCGAACGGTACGTCGTCAGCTTGCCGTAATCCGGCGCAAAGTTTTTCTCGGGATCCTCGGTCGTCACGCGGCACTGCAGCGCCGCTCCGTACAACGGCACGGCTTCCTGCTTCGGCAGCCGCATCGTGTCGTCATCGAGCGAATGACCCTGCGCTACCAGAATCTGCGCGCGCACCAGGTCAATACCGGTCACCATCTCCGTGACCGTGTGCTCGACCTGAATCCGCGGATTCACTTCGATGAAGTACCACTTCATCGAATCGACGTCGTATAAGAACTCGACCGTTCCGGCATTGCGGTACTTCGCCTTGCGCGCCAGTTGCGCCGCGGCAGCGCACAATTCATTCCGGACGCTTTCCGGAAGATTCGCCGCCGGTGCCACTTCCACCACTTTCTGGTGCCGCCGCTGCACCGAACAATCCCGCTCCCACAGGTGCAACAGGTTTCCGCGCGTGTCCGCCAGAATTTGCACTTCCAAGTGCCGGGCCCGGGCCAAATATTTTTCCAAAAATACCGACGCATCGCCGAAGGCAGACTTCGCTTCGCTTTGCGCTTCTTCCAGCCGCGCTTGCAGTTCGCTCACGTCGCGCACGACGCGCATTCCGCGTCCGCCGCCGCCCATTGCGGCCTTCACCATCACCGGATAGCCGATCTCTGCAGCAATCTTCGCCGCTTCGTCAAGATTCTTTACCGGCTGCTCGGTACCAGGCAAAACCGGCACACCCGCCGAAATCGCCAAGCCGCGGGCCGCAGTCTTGTCGCCGAGCAGTTCCAACAGCTCCGGTGTCGGTCCCACAAAGGTGATTCCGGCTTTCGCGCACGCACGGGCCAGGGCCGGATTCTCCGACAAAAATCCGTATCCCGGATGAATCGCATCTACGCCGGTGCGCTTGGCGACCGCGACAATTCCTGCAATGTCCAGGTAGGCCTCAACCGGTCCTTTCCCGTCACCCACCTGGTATGCTTCATCGGCCTTGAACCGGTGCAGCGCCAGCCGATCTTCTTTCGAATAGACAGCTACGGTCCGCAATCCGAGTTCATTCGCCGCACGGAAAATCCGTATGGCGATCTCGCTGCGGTTCGCCGCAAGCAGTTTCTGGATTTGCTTTGGCCCTCTCATGGCAACGCGAAACTAGCCCTGAACTCCTCTTTCCCTGCGGAAGACGGAAAACTGAGCAGAGACCACCACACCCTCGCCCGGGCTTTGAGTGCAGCCGAACATTCTTTCACGCTCAGCGTC
This sequence comes from uncultured Acidobacteriaceae bacterium, assembly GCA_964594885.1. Classification (GTDB taxonomy): domain Bacteria; phylum Acidobacteriota; class Terriglobia; order Acidiferrales; family UBA7541; genus Acidiferrum. The sequence goes on along the minus strand of CAZQOB010000081.1, from coordinate 4,452 downwards.
GGTCACTACAGCAGTTTTTTCAATGGATCAAACTCAGGATTTTGCTGCAGAGACCGCTATGGCGCCTGCGGGCTCTAGCGCGGAGCCGTGTCACTCCGGGTGGAGCAGGCTAATGCTTTTTCTTCGCTCGCGGAGCCAGAGCTGGCCTGCGTGGTCGCGGAATCTCTCTTCGATTCGTCGCATACCGCAAGGCGCTGAACTGGGCGTTGATCACTGAGAGCGCTGCCTGCGACCTGCTGCGCCGGCCCCTGATTCTTCAGCGCTGATAACTCGGTCTGCAGCTTGGCCCACGCCTTCTTGTCCTTTTTTATGGCTGCTAGCGAATCCGCCGAAGCAAAGTACGTGACCAGCTCTTCGCGAATCTCCGCCGTCATTCCCGCATACTTTTGACCGGCCAGCTCATCCAGCAACTTGGCGTGTGCGAAGTCGCTCAACCTATACTGACCGGGCGCGGTAAACCCGCCGGTATCAAAATTGCCGTTGTTCAGCTCCGGGCTCTGGCTCTCCCGCTGCTCTTTCAGCAGCGCGCGGTACTGATCGAGCGTTTGGTTGAAACTGGCTTCAAACATCATCTCGGTTTCCGGTGTGGGCGTCTTAAATTGCAGAATCTTCAGCGGCCCGAACTTCGGCAGCAACTTGTAGAGAAACGCCAGAAACCTGTCGTTCAATGTCGGCTTCTGGTAATTCGTTCCCCACTCCTGGCCGTATTTCGCTTTTTTTAAGTTATAGAGAAACTGCCGCTTGGTCATTCCCGGCTGATCGGCCTGGATCTCATCCTTCTTCAAGTGCCACGCAATTCGTGTGGCCTTCGGAAGCAGCTTGCTCACCGCATGCCGGTAGGACCCCAGAACCTTGTTCTCATCGCCCAGCACTCTTCGCAGGTCCAGCCCGTAGGTCTCTTCAAACGCCTCTTCCAAAACACGCGGCGCAACCTCAAACCCCACAAAGTCGTGATAGCTCTCCGGCGCGTACCGCTCTTTCGCCACTTCCAGCACATCGAAACCAAATTCGGTCTTGGCGTGCGCCAGCTTGTCTTCTTCGTAAGTTACGAAATCTCCGAACTTATGCCTCAAGCGTGGATACAGCACAGGTACCGCGCGATTGGTTCCCACGCGATGGCCATTGTTGTCGGCAGCGTAGTGGGCCATGGCCCCCAGTGCAAACGCGTACTCATATACATCCTGCGCGTCGCGCAGCATCGCCAGCACGAAGTCGCCGCTTCGCACGTAGTGCGTCAGGTCGCTGAAGAATTTGTTTCCGTAAGGATAATAGCCGAGGTCCTGAATGATCGCTCCGCCGTAGGCGTACGCCAGCCCCCGGTCAATCTCCGGCTCCGTGGCATTCGGGTATCTTTTCCGGATCGCCGGCTTCAGGTCCGATTCCCACGCCGTATCAATAATCGCTTGGTGCGACATCACCGAATACGCCTCGCTTTTCGGCGAAGCGCTAACCAGCATTGTGACAATCAGCAAACAGGCAGAAGCTCGCTTCATTCCATCACTCTAACTGATTTTTCTGCGAGCCTGGAGGAGGATAACCCGGTACGAATCGCCGGATAGGATAGGATAGTCTAAGACTCGGCAAAAACTAGTATTTGCGCAACACTCCGATCACGCGCCCTTGAATCTTCACGTCGCTCGCAGGCTCGATAATCGGCCCCATTTCCGAATTCGCCGGCTGCAGCCGAATCTTGCCCGAACCTTCACGATAGAACCGCTTCAGCGTAGCTTCTTCATTTCGCACCAGGGCCACCACGATCTCACCCGCGTTCGCCACTTGCGTCTGCTCGCAAACCACAAAGTCGCCGTCCATGATATGGTCATCAATCATCGAGCTGCCTTTTACCTGCAAAACGTAGGTGTTTCCGCCGCGCGCAAAGTCGCCCAGGGAAATCGTCTCGCGCTCCTCCACTGCCTCCAGCGGACGGCCCGCCGCAATTCTTCCCAGCAGCGGCAGCTCCTGCACTCTGCGCTCGATCACCTGCTCCTTCACCGGCTTGGGCAATTGCAAGATTTCGATGGACCGGCTCTGGTTGTAGCCGCGACGGATGAATCCTTTTTTCTCCAGGGTGCTGATGTGCTTGTGCACTGTCGCCAGAGAGGTCAGCTTCAGCCCCTTGCCGATCTCTTCAAAACTCGGCGCGTATCCGTGTTTGGTCTCAAACGAAACCAGGTAATCCAGAACTTCCTTCTGCCTTTTCGTGAGGGCCATGGGCTTGCCTCCGTAGCACGGCCACTCTGGGCTGTGCACTCGCGTCAGTTGAGATCGAGCTCTGTCACCCTGACGGCGACGTTTTCCACAGCTACTGTAGGCGAACGTAAAGCGAAGTGTCAAGCACGGTTTTGGAGTTCGTTTCTCAGGCCCTCTCCCCGCGTGCATACCGACAAAATTCTTCCTTTGCCGGAGTCCTTGAGCGATATGATCTAGAAAGCTGCGCTGCACGGAGATTTAGCTTGAAGCGCGCTGGATCCATTCTCGGCTCAGTAATCGGCATCATTTTCGCGTGTGCCATGCTATTCGCGGGAGCATATGCGGCCATGTGGGGCTATACGTTTTCTGTTGAGCACGTCCGGGGCACTCCGGTCCTGCTTGGTGGAGTTCTAGCGGCTCTGCTCTGTCTTTGGGCCGCGGTCGGTTTGCTTACCCGTGCCTCTCGCGCCTTGCGGCAAGCTCTAGACCCAAATCAACCCACGAGTCGATCGGACGAAGACATGCGCGCGCAATGAATTCAGCCGTGCAACCTACCCCAGCCGGCCGCCCTTCTGCCTCGGTCATCGCCGCCGGAATTGCCGCCATCATACTCGGGCTGTTCATTCTTGTTTCCATGTCCCTCGCGTTTGCGGGCATCATGACCGGGAGCGGCCAGCTTCCCAATCAGGATTTCCCACCAGTTTTCAAGAATGCTGCACTGGCATTCCTGGCCATCATTGCTGCACTTTCCGTCTTCGGCATTATCACTGGATTTGGTGTGGTGCTCCTGCGCAAATGGGCTCGCATTTCGGTCATGATCTGGGGCGGTTTCGCCGTCGCTTTCGGGCTCCTTGGGGGCCTGGCCGCATTCCTGATGCCCTTGGCGCCCGCATCCGGCGGCTCCGAACTGCCTGCGGGCACGCTCGAAAGCATGCGTCTGATCCTGCTTTTCATTTACGGTGCGCCGACCGTGATAGGCATTTGGTGGCTCATTCTCTTCAGCCGAGAAACGATCAAGTTCCAGTTCATGGGCCAGCCGGAGTTCCTGGCATCGCTAGAGCCACGGCCTCCGCTGCCGATTGCAATCCTCGCTTGGATCTTTATCACCACTGCCGCTCATGCGGTGCTGCTCCCGTTCTTGCCCTTCTCGATGCCCCTCGTTCTCTTCGGCCATTTTATCTACGGCCGAGCGGGTACGATTTCCTATGCCGTCCTGTGCATTGTTTTCTTGGGCCTGGGCGTGGGCCTGCTCAAACTCAAGCCTTGGGCCTACACCGCCACAATTTTCGTCCAGCTGTTTTTCCTTACGAGCGGTATCGTCACTGCTTTTAATCCCGGCGTCACTTCTCAGTTCGAGGCAGTGCAGAAGCACATCATCCAATCGCTGCACTTGCCTCCGAGCCTGGGGTACGGGCCGCACTTCAGCGAGGCTCGGTTGGCGATGTACGTCGGCCTTCTGGTTGCGGCCGCCGTAGTCGTCCTGCTCTTCTGTTGCCGGCACCGTTTCCTCGAAGCATCAGAGGCAAAGTCTGGCTCCGTCTAACAAGCGACTGCTCTATTCACTAGCCGCGCACCTTCACTCCCTCTTCGCCACGCTGTGCTATCATTGCTCATTCAAGCTCATGGCGGTTCGCTTCGGTCGGTTCGGCGCTGTTCCGCCCGAGAAAGCTCGCTTCCTCGGGGGATTTTCACAGGAGGAGGCGCACCAGAAATCCGTTCGGTCCATTGGGGGATTTGCAGTAACGTATGGCCACCACCACTGACATTCCGCTGCCTAAACACAAGCGTGAGGTGCTCGAACGCGCAGTCATCCGCTTCGCCGGGGACTCCGGCGACGGCATGCAGGTCACCGGCAGCCAGTTCACCAATACGTCTGCCGTGCTGGGCAACGACCTGGCCACGTTCCCCGACTTCCCGGCCGAGATCCGCGCCCCGGCGGGCTCGCTGCCCGGCGTGTCGGGATTCCAGGTCCAGTTCTCCTCCACGGACATCCACACGCCGGGCGACCGTCCGGACGTGCTGATCGCGTTCAACCCGGCCGCGCTCAAGGTCAACTTGAAGGACATGCCGGACAACAGCGTCGTCATCGTCAACACGGATTCGTTCGGCGAGGTGGACCTGAAGAAGGCCAACTGCGCGACGAACCCGCTGGAGGACGGCACGCTGGATCGCTTCCAGGCGTTCAAGATCCCGATCACGGAACTGACGATGAAGGCCCTCGAGGGGATGAAGTTCCCCGAGAAGGACCGGCCCAACAAGGAG
>CAZQOB010000080.1:0-22423 GCA_964594885.1 uncultured Acidobacteriaceae bacterium | reverse complement strand
CGCGCAGATACTTCTTGCAGGAGTGGCACTGCGTCACTTCGCCCTGCAAGTCCTGTAGAAAGCCATCCGTGAATCGATAGAGAGTGCGTTCGCGGCGGGCGTTCTTGTGGTCGCGCTGCCCGCAGTGGGGACAGAGAAACTCGATGGTGTCCTGCTGCGGATCGCGGTCCAGAGCGGCCCAACCGGTGCGGCGCACCCCGAGCGTTTCGGGATTCTGCCGTTCCATGGGTACCTCCAAGCGGATCCACGTCCTTTTATGGATAGAGATGCGCGAGGGGCGAAGAAGTTACAAAGGCTTTCGCAGCGGGCTCAAAAAAGGAAGTTAGCTAACGGGCGTCGCTTCTTGGTGTGGGCGAACCGTTTAGGGTGTTCCGTTCACCGTCCGAGGAGAGATGATGGACAGGAAAGCAGGAGCAGAGGCAGAGCTGTTGGAGACCCATAACCCAAAGGTAAACGCAAAGTAGCCAGGTCCGGGAACCGAAGTTGTGTGGCGGTGTCCAAATGTGGGAGGACGCGCGCACCTCACATCCCTGCGAGTGCCGCGCCGGCGGCTGCAAGGCAACCTGCAATCATCGGCGCGGCAAATTCTCCAGACTCGTGGATGAACTAGGAGGTGTGTGATGGCGCTCGAAGAGCGAATGAAGGCGGAGCCCTGCGCGGGCAGCTTGAGCGCGTGCCTGGTGGATGGCAACGTGGAACAGAACGCGCGCGAAAGGAAGATCAAACGGCGGGCGCTGGCGATTTCCATTTCGTTGCAATCCATCGGGCTGACGGCGCTCGGGATAGCGCCGATGCTGGCGAGGCCAGCAGAGCTGGCGATGCGAACCACGCCGCCGATGCCGATTTACAGCAGTCGCCCCGTTCGTCAAGTAGTCAACGGCGACCCGGCGCATCGACCGACTCCGGGCCCCTGTTTCGTCTGTGCTCTGAACACCAGACCGCAAACGGGCCGGATCGAAACTGGGACAACAAACTCGCAACCAGGTGAAGACACTATCGACATCGGAAAGCCGGTCGGTCCTGATAACACAGGATTAAATGTCTATTATCCCAGGCAGCCCGCGAAACCGGAAACTCCACCATCACAACCTCGAGTGGTACATATGACGCGCGTTGACCCGGCATTGCTTACCAATCGCGTGGAGCCGGTCTATCCGCCAATCGCAAAGCAGATTCGTCGCTCAGGCAAAGTTGAGTTACACGCATTGATCGCGACGGATGGCTCGGTGCAATCGTTGGAAGTGGTCAGCGGCGAGGCTATCTTCATCCAGTCAGCTCTGGCTGCTGTCAGGCAGTGGCGGTACAGACCAACTTATTTGAATGGGCAGGCGGTGGAAGTGGATACCTACATTACGGTGATTTACACGCTGCAGCAGTAGTCGAAGGGGCCCATGCCTGCCGCATGGGCCCTTCTTGCCTGCACCGGCAACGATCTTGAAGTCAGCGAGGCACGGAAACAGCAGATTCCTCGCAGCGCTAGGAACGACAATTCCGAGCAAAGCTAGCGGCCAGAAGCAAAAGACGACCCCGTGGAGACGTGGAGGTTAAACTGGTTTTGCGCGACCAGGCCGAGTTCACTGAAGCGCGTGAGCAGGTAGTCCGCTTGGACCAGGAAAAAGTTTAGACCAGAGGCTCGTCGGCGTGGCGCGCGATGGCCTGGCGTGTGGCGTCGCGCAGACGGACCACTTCATGCCAATCCTCTGCGCCGCTTTCGAACGTTCGCGGAAAGATCGGCGGTGAAATGGTGATGGTGACCGAAGTCGGCCGCGGCAAAATGGTGCCGTCGCGAAGAAACCGGCGCGTGCCGGCAAGAGAGACGGGAATAATCGGCGCGCCTGTAACTACCGAAGCGTTGAATGCGCCGAGCTGAAACGGGCGGATGCCTTCTTCCGGAACGAAAGTGCCTTCGGGAAAAACGAAAACAGATTCGCCTGTGCGAAGACTGGCTTCGATCTGCTGAACGGCGTCGCGCCTTGAATCGGAATCGGTGCGGACAAACGAAAGATGGCCCATTTTGCGGAGGAACGTGCCGATGAACGGCATGTTGTGGACTTCGCTTTTGGCAACGAAGCGATAGGGAACGCCGAGGCCCATCATCAGCGCGAGCACATCAAAGTAACTCGTGTGATTCGAGGTGTAGATTTTTGCACCGGGAGCATCCATGTGTTCCTTGCCGACGACGCGGACTCGGGTGCCAGAAAAGAGAAACAGAAGCTTCAGCACCGCCGAGGTGTAGCGGCCCGCAGTGCGCGGATTGCGTATCAGTTGAACGCCCAGCCAGGATGCGACGATCCAGATCGCAAAAAGCAGGATGAAATAGACGCCATAAAGAATCTGCAATCCGCGGCGCGCGCCCGCAATAGCACCTTGCAAGAGATTTTTGGCCGTTCCCGAAGCGCCTAGACGCGCGATCTGTAGCCAAGCCGGCGGCTTCTTGGCGCTTAACACCCTGGCGATGTAGAGCTGGCGAGTCTCTTCGCGGCGTAATTTGCCGCTGGAAGTTTTGGGGATACTACCGGGCGGAATAAGTTCGACACGGTCCGGCGGCAGGCCGAGGCCTTGCGTAATTTCTTGAGTGACGGCGGCCGCGATGGCGGAGCGGCGTGACGGGTCGGCCTCGCGAGTTTCGGCTACGACCACCAGTCTTTCGGTGCCGCTGTCCTGGTCCTTCAGGCCGAAGGCAACGACGCATCCTTTGCGAACGCCCTCGACGCGAGAGGCCAGTTCCTCCACTTCGTGCGGATAAAGGTTGCGCCCGCCTTTGATGATGATGTCTTTCACCCGGCCGGTAACGAAGATTTCGCCGGCGGTGCGATAGGCGCGGTCGCCGCTGTTGACCCAGGCAAATTCGTTTTCGCTCCCATGACCGGCTGGAAAAAGTTTTTCCGTGGCTTTGGGATTGTTGTAATAGCCGCTGGTGGCGGAAGGCCCGCGGAACCAGAGAAACCCTTCGGTGCGGTCGGGCACTTCGTTGCCCGAATCATCGACAATTTGGACCTCGTGATTAGGGACGGCGCTGCCGGATGAGACGAACTGGATGGCGCTTGGGTCTTCGCGGGCAGGGACAGCGCGGCCTTGCGAAGTGAAGATTTCGCGATCCACAACGTCGATGAGCGGGCCGCGATTGAGGGGCGGAAAAGTAACGGCGAGGGATGCCTCGGCGAGACCATAGACCGGCAACTGCGCTTCGTGCCGAAAACCGTATTTCTCGAAGCGCTCGGCGAAGCGTGTGAGGGTTTCGGGATTGACTGGCTCGGCGCCGTTCAACGCCGCGCGCCAGGAGCTGAGGTCGATCCCTTCCATCGCCTGGTCGGAAATTTTTCGAACGCAAAGTTCGTAGGCAAAATTTGGCGCGGCAGTAATCGTGCCACGATGTTTCTGAAAAGCTTGCAACCAGCGCTCCGGGCGGGTGAGAAAGGCGATCGGCGACAGGACGACCAGCGGAGTTCCGTAGTGCAGCAGCGTGAGCCATGCACCGATGAGGCCCATGTCGTGATAGAGCGGCAGCCAGCTGATGCCGACGTCGTCAGGGGTGAGTTGTGCGGCTTCCCCGATGGCGCGAATGTTGGCCAGCAAATTCGCGTGGGTAAGCGTGACGCCCTTGGGATCGCCGGTTGAGCCGGAAGTGTATTGCAGAAGCGCGATGTCGCCAGCTTTGCGCACGCGGGCGCCGGAAAGATGCGCTGGGAGCGCTCCAGGAGCAGGCGGCGGAGCCTTGTCCGCGGTTTCCAGAAGTTTTTCGGCGTCGGCGACCGATTCGAGCGAACGAACGCGCGGCTTGAGCAGTTTGGCGACGGCTTCGGCCCTGCGGAACGTCAGCAGCAGGCAGACGCCGGCGTTGTTCAGAATGGCGGCCTGGCGGCCGGCGTATTCCTCAATGCGATCGGCGCGAAACGGCGGATAGATCGGCACGGGAATCGCGCCTGCCAGCAGAATTCCGGCGTAGGAAACGAAAAACGCGCGGGATGTAGGCAGCATCAGAGATACCCGCCCACCTGGAGGAACGCCGCGTCGTGCAAGCTCGGCGGCACAGCGCTGCGCAGCTTCGTAGAGCTCGGCGAAAGTCAGCGAAACTGTTTCTTCGCCGGTTTCGGAGTCTTCGGTGATGTGTAGGTGCTGCCGGCTGGCATCGTGCTGCGCGCGGTAGCGCAACACATCAATCAGCGTGTGCGCGGCGAACACGCCCTGGTCGATGGCCTCGCGATGCAGCTTCTGCGCCGTCGCGGACGCCCGCAATGCGGAGAGCGGCTCCGACTCGACGGACTCATTGCCCGGTGCAGCCAGCACGGCGGCGGCGAGTTCCTCGGGCGAGTTGACTTCGGCCGCCACACGATCGGGCAGACGCACACCGAATTCGGCTTCCAGGCGCGCCAGGAGTTCCACGCGCTCCAGGCTACCCAGACCAAGGTCGCGGTCAAATTGCGAACTCGGGCCGAGCATGGCCAATGCGCCTTCGCTGCCCAGCTCGGTCAGCAGGCCGCGAAGAAGTTCGAGCACGCGTTGGCGCACGGCCGTGCGGTCGAGTTGTGCGCTCGGTGTCGCCACGGAACTCCAAAAGGGGAACTAGCGAGAGGCTATCACGCGGCCACGCCGATGGCTATGAGACGAATTTGCCTAAAGCGGCCCGGGAGGTCACGCGGACTTGCCGTCGGCTTTGGCTGGAGCGGTCTGGTCGGGCGTATAGTTCCGCGGCATCAGCGTAGTGGAGAGGTCGACACCCGAGAGGTCGGCGCCGGTCAAATCGGTTTCGCGCAGAATGGCCACCCCCATATCGGCGCCTGAAAATTTTGCCCCGTTGACGTTGGCCAAGCGGAAATTGGCGTTGCGGAGCAGAGCTCGCTGAAAATTGGCGCTGGACAGATCGCAGCGGAAAAATTCCACACCACTGGCCTGGGCTTCTTCGAGGTTGGCGCCGGGCAATGCGGCCTCGGTCATGTCGGTGTTGCGAAGATCGGCTTTGCGCAAATTGGCACCCGACAAATCTGCATGCGTCAACTTCGCGCGGCGCAGGTCGGCGCCCTCGAGATTGGCGCCCTGTAGCAGGGCGCCGCTCAAGTTGGCGCCACTCAGGTCGGCACCGCTTAGGTTGGCTCCGTTGAGGTCGGCGCGAATTCCATTTTCCTTGCCGGAAAAAAACCGCTCGTGGGCCTGCAGGATTTCGCTGACCCGCTTTCCGCCGTGGGTGATGCTGGAAGTCTTCTTAAATGCCATAGAGCACTCGATTCGCTATTGGAGTTGTCCTTTTATTTTAGCGGAAGCAACGCGAGGGCGGAACCTTGGAAGCCACGTTTTTAGGACGTCCCCAGTTGGGCATACGATTCCTTGGGCTGCCCTGCCGCAAGGAGTAAACTGTGCTCATGCAGCGCTTGTTTCGTGCTCTACTTCCGTGGGCGGCGCTCGTATTGCTGATGTGTGTGCCGGCGCGTGCACAGGATCAGGACGACGAGATTGTCGCGACCCTGACCGGCGGGCGAGTAATCGTGCATGCGACGCGGGAGGTGGTGACGTTCGCGGTGCTGGATGAGCCGATGGAAACGGGGTCGGCCTCGCCGCGCGTGATTTCGCTGGATACGCATCACGTAGGCGTGTTGCTGGGCGCGTCGGAGTGGCGAATACCGGCCGATCCAAAGCCAATCCGGCTGGATCGCGATACGCCGCACATTGGCGGGCAGGACCCGGCGTATCGGGGCAGCTACAACGGTGAAGCCGAGCCGGACCTGGAAACCATCGGCGTGGCGTTTCTTGAGAAGCTGACGCCACTGGCCGCGCGGCTGCATCACAAGCTGGACTTTCCGGCGGACCAGCCGCTGTTTGAACTCGTGGTGATCGGGTTTGGTCCACAGGATTATGGACCGGAAGTTTGGGTCGCGGAATATCGCATGGCCCAAGCGATGATCGCTTCGCGCAGCGATTATTGGCAGACGCGGGTGCTGCGACCGCGCTTTACGCAGATTTATCCGCCAGAAAAACATGCGCCGCGAAAGATTGTGGAGACCTGTTACCCCGGCGAATGCAAAGGGCCGGCGTTGCAGGCGCTGATCGAAGGCAACGAGCCGACGCTGGAGAAACTGGCGCGATCCGATCCTAAGTACTTCAAAGCTGTGGATCTGATCAGCAAAGGGCAGGCGCAAAAGGCCGTGCCGGCCGACGCTGCCGGGTTCCTCAAGCAGGCGATTTCGCAGCTTTATTCGGACCGCCACTACATTATGGGAATGTTTGAAGAGCAGCACGGGTTTAATTGGATCGTGCCGCCCACTGAGCCGCCTGAAAAAATAGAAAAAGCCAAGGAAGAGAAGAACCGGCCGCCGGAAGCTCCTACTTTGCGGCGGAGAATCGACCCACCAGGTTAGAGGTGCGTTCTTATGCGGAAACGGTGATCGGCACACGTTGAATCGCATCGCCTTTACGGATCGCGCCGCCTTCAAGGACGCGGCAGAGCATGCCCCGGCGGCCCCAAAGTTCACGTCGCAACCCCGGCCGGGTTATCTCCATCAGGTCGCACGGGGTGCAGACCGAAGTGACTTCGAGCAGCGCCAGACCGATACGCAAGCGCTCGCCGATCACCAGTCCGTTGACATTGACTCCGGTCGTGGTGATGTTTTCGCGAATGATGCCCGGAGCCAGATTCATGGCGTCCAGAGTTTCTTTGTCAACCAAAAGCACTTGGCGCTTGCTGCCGGGGCGGCCATGCGCACAGTCGGCAAAGCCGCGGCCCTCAATCGCTAATGCGGCTTCCAGTTCGACCATGGGCAAACCCCTTTTGGGCGCTCGAAACAGATTGGCAACGGCGGCCATAAGGGCTATTCTCCAGCCGATCGTGCGCGGCCCACACCGCCGCCGATATCGGTCCGATAGTGCATACCTTCGAAGTGAATCTTCGATGCTGCACCATAAGCAGACGCGAGAGCACTTTCCAAGGTTTCGGCAAAGGCCGTGACTCCCAGAACGCGACCGCCGCTCGTGACTACGGCATCGCCCTGTTTCCTGGTCCCGGCGTGCAAGACCTTCAAACCGGTAGTTCCGTCTATATCGGTTAGCCCGGAGATAATTCGACCCGTCTCAAAGCGGCCGGGATAGCCTCCGGAACTGATTACAACGCAGGCGCTTGCGCCGGGCTTCCATTTCCACGCGTCGGGTTGGAAGCGGCGAGTGGCGAGATCGCTCAGCGCTTCGGCTAAGTCAAAGTCGGCTCGGGCCAGAATAGCTTGAGTCTCGGGATCGCCTAACCGGCAGTTGAACTCGAGAACCTTCGGGCCGTCTTTGGTCAACATCAGGCCGATAAAGAGGAAGCCCTGGTAGCGGATGCCGTCGGCGACCAGGCCGCGCAGAGTTGGTTCGACTACAGTGCGTTCAATGTTGGCGCGCAGCTCAGGCGTAATTAAGTTGTCAACCGAGATCGCGCCCATGCCGCCGGTGTTCGGTCCGCGGTCGCCGTCAGACGCACGCTTGTGGTCGCGGGTCGGCGGCAGGACAGCGTATTTTTCCCCGTCAGTGACGATGATGAAGGAGAGCTCTTCGCCTTTCAGCGTCTCCTCCAGCATCACCCGTTTGCCGGCGTTGCCGAATTCCTGGATCAGCATGGCGCGGGTGATGAAGTCTCGGGCTTCGTCTGTGGTTTGCGCTAACAAAACGCCTTTGCCGGCACACAAACCGTCCGCTTTCACCACAACGGGATAAGGAACCCAGGAGAGCGTGGCGTAGGCTTCGTTCGGCGCCGAGAATTCGCCGTAGAGTTGGGCGGTTGGGATCGAATGCCGCATCAAGAAATGCTTGCTGAAGATTTTGCTACCTTCGAGCTGTGCCGCGATTTGTGAGGGGCCGACCACCGCGAGGTTGCGCGCACGCAAGGCATCGCTGAAACCGCGAACCAGAGGCAGTTCTGGGCCGACAACGGTCAGATCAGGCCGAAGCTTTTCGGCAATGGCCACCAGCCCTTCGATATCGCCGGCTTCAATCGGTAGACAAATTGCTTCTTCGGCGATGCCGCCGTTTCCTGGCGCGCTCCAGATCTTTTCGACGCGGGGACTTTCGCGCAGCCTCCAGACCAGCGCGTGCTCGCGCCCACCACCGCCGATGACCAGAACTTTCAAGGAGTCTGTTTCCCCTACGATGGAGAAGACCTCAGCTTTGACGATAGTCGGGGGTCGGCGAGGTGTCAATCCCGCGGCGAGGCGCGGGCCTTTATGCAGTGCGGGTCCCGCGGCGGCGCCCGAGGGCACGGCTATTGTATTACTACCTTGTTATATATATACTAAAATATAGTATGTTTACGCCTGGCTCAGCGCGCGAATCGGGATGGTCACGCTGGAGCTGGTTGCGGTGTCCGACGAAGCCAGCATGTGGCAGCGGCCATCAAAAATGCCTCCGGGGTCGATCACTAGGCAAGGCGAATGAACTTCACCGGTGACAACGCCTTTGGCTTGAATCTCCACTCGGCCCTTGGCGAAAATAACGCCGTCGTAGCGGCCGGCGATGACCACGCGATTCCCTTCAATCTGCCCTTCGACCTTCGCGTTCTCGCCGAGGATCAAAGTCTGTTCCGAAATAATGTTGCCCTTTACGTTGCCGTCAATGCGGAACGTGCCGGTCAGCTGCAGCGTCCCTTCCAGGGTCACGCCCTGGTCAATAAATCCTGTCCACTCTTCGCTGCCGCTTGTCGACGAACCGCCAGGCCACTTCCACGCCATGATTTATTCCCCACGCGCCAGAGGGCGCCGTCTGCAACTGTAGCGCGATGTGCGCCCAAGTCAACGCGAGAACCGGAGCAAGTTGTCGAATGGATCGACTGAACGAATGGACAGTGCGATTCTGCTTTGCCGCAGTTCTGTTTCTTTCCTACTTCATCAGGCGATCGTAGAGTCCCATCAACTGTTCATCTTCGTAGTATTCGACGACCAGCTGGCCGGGGCGCAGTTTGGTGCGTTGACGCAGAGAAACCTTGGTGCCAAGATGGCGCTCGAGTTCCGCGATCGCTTCCTTGACATTCGGGTCCACGTGCGGTTCAGTTTTTTCTTTCCGGCCGCGCGCGTGGCGGGAGGCCAGGCGCTCGATTTGTCGAACGGTCAGTCCCCCGCGTGCGGCGCGCTGGGCATAACGAATGCGGAGCTGGGGATCTAGCACGGAGAGCAGCGCCCGACCGTGGCCCGCGCTCAGCTTCCCTTCTTCGATCCAGCCCTGAATCGTGGGCTCGAGCTTCAACAAACGAACTGCGTTGGCGACGGTAGTGCGGTCCTTGCCGGTACGTTCTGCCACTGATTCCTGTGTCAATTGAAATTCGTCCATCAAGCGCTCAAACGCGCGTGCCGCTTCCATGGCGTTCAGATCTTCGCGCTGGATGTTTTCAACCAGCGTCATTTCCAGAGCCAGTTCGTCGGCAACCTGACGAACGATGGCTGGAACGCGGTGCAGTCCGGCGCGTTGCGCGGCACGCCAGCGCCGTTCGCCAGCAATCAACTCGAAGCGATTCCGGATTGGGCGAACGACGATCGGTTGGATGATTCCGCTGGCTTGAATGGACCGCGCCAGTTCATCGAGCGCTTCTTCGCGAAAGCGGGTACGGGGTTGATAGGGACTCGGATCGACGAGATCAATTTCAATTTCATGCGGCGCAAGGAGGGCTTCGCGAGTCGGTACAACGGCTGCGGCGCCAGCAACAGCAATTGGCGGGGCGTTTGTTGGTGCAGGTTGTGGCGTGGGCTGCGGCTCAGGCTCCCGAATGAGCGCTCCGAGCCCCCGTCCCAAGGCGTTTCTCGGCATTGGTGATTACCTCCTGAGCGAGCTGGGAGTATCCCTCAGCCCCCTTGCTGTGTATATCATAGAAAATAATCGGCTTACCGAAACTCGGTGCTTCCGCCAGCCGAACGTTACGAGGAATGACCGTCTGGAAGACTTGTGCTCCAAAGAAGCTACGCAAATCCGTGGCGACTTGGCGGGAAAGTGTGGTTCGATCATCGAACATCGTCAGCAGAATGCCCTCAATCTCCAGGCTGGGATTGAGCGTGCGGCGAATGCGCATAAGTGTGTCGAGGAGTTCAGAAACTCCCTCTAACGCTAAGTATTCGCACTGAATTGGGACGAGAACGGAATTGGCGCAGACGAGCGCGTTGAGAGTCAGAAGATCCAGTGCAGGAGGACAGTCGAGGATTACGAAACGATAATTCGAGAGCAACGGGGCCAGGAATGCCTGCAGGCGATATTCGCGATTTTCGGCCGCTACCAGCTCGACGGCAGCGCCGGCGAGGTTCTTGTCAGCCGGTATCACTGCCAAATGATCCACCTGGGATTTTTGCAAAATTCTCTCGGCCGGCTCATTCAGAATCAAGGCTTGGTAGAGCGTGCGGCGGGAAGGATCCTTGGCGAAACCGATCGCAGCCGTGGCGTTTGCTTGGGAATCGCAGTCAACAAGAAGCGCCGGCTGATCGGCCGTGGCGAGGCAAGCCGCCAAGTTTACTGCCGTCGTGGTCTTTCCAACTCCGCCTTTTTGGTTTGCAACCGCGATGATTCGAGCCAAACTGCCCCCAGAAGCGCGCCCCAGGGCGAGAACTTAGCAGAGTCGATTTTGATGTGCAAGATGTTTCACGTGGAACACTCGGTCGTCTGTGGAAAGATCTGGTGGCTTCGGAATGTTCCACGTGGAACATTCCCTAGAGACGAAGGTTGGAGTTGATTCCGCAACCACCAGTCGAGTGTTCCACGTGAAACATTGCCGGTCGAGCTACGACGCCAGAGACTTGCCGAGCAGCAAGTAGCGTTGGATTGACTTGGGCATCGGCTTTGGGTCTTCCCAGGTCCAGCCAGGAACGGCTCGAACTTCGTCAACGTCACGGCCACCCAGCCAGAGCAGCGCATGCCGGGCCCCAACTTGAGGCGAACGAGCCCATCCGAGCAACTCGAGAAAGCCTCCCAGCGCTCGAGTGCACACAAAATCGAGCGGTGCAACGTCTTCTCCCAGCTCCTCATAGCGGCTGACAAGCACTCGAATGTCCGTAAGATGCAGATCTCGCAGGACTTCCGCGAGAAATGTGGCCTTCTTTAGGTTCGATTCCACCAAGAAAACATGCATGTCTGGGCGAATAATCTTTAGTGGAATGCCCGGAAAACCGCCGCCGGAGCCAACGTCGGCCAGCCGACAGTTTTCCTCAGACAGGTACTGGGCCCCATACATCGATTCGCAGAAGTGCCGATAAAGAATTTCCAGGGGATCGCGAATGGCTGTCAGGTTAACTTTTTCATTCCAGGCCAGCAGAAGTCTTGTATATTGTTGAATTTGCCGGACTTGTATCTCACTTAAGGTGAGCCGAAACTCACCCGCGGCGCGCTGAATGGCACCCGCGGAGATCTCTATAGATCCATTAATTGTCATAGTAGTAACTATTTTGGGCCCGGTCCCGGGGCTGTGGAATTCGGTCGAAGCAGATAACGCGCACCGGCGATTCCGGCGACCACATCCAGCACTGAGTGCCAGACCATGACGGGAAGCAGACTAGTGTACGCGATTCTGGCGATGGCAAAAAGTATTCCCAGGATTCCCGTTCCGATGCTGCCGCCCCCGCCTTGGTAGAGATGAGCCAGGCCAAAGAGTATTGCCGTTGCAAGAACGACCACCCCGGAAGCCAAGCCCATGCGGAGCAGGGCAGCCAGCAGGAAGCCCCGGAAAATGAACTCTTCGCAGATGCCGGCGGTTAAAGCCAGAACGATGTAGATTCGAACCTCGCCAGGAGTACGGGGAAAAATGCGCTCGGCCAGCGCTCGCAGGCGCTGCGCCGCCGGATGATTCAGAGCTGCCATTCTTCGGATATTTTTCCAATGGCCGAAAGCAATGACTGCCGCGCCGCCGACGGTCACTGCGGTCACAATAAGAGGCTCTCCTGGAACCAAGCCCAATTGGACGCGGGTAAGGCCGCGCGCTTGGGCACGCCAGGCGACGAGCGCGGCGAGCGCACACTGAAAAGCAATTGTGGAGAGATAAAGGCGAATCCGCTCGCGACTGGTCACTTCCGGCAAAGCCAAGAGCGCACGCATTCTCTCCCGCCCGCGCCACGGAAGCACGACAGCGAGAACCAGAACGATGAGCCAGAAATCCCACGGCATGGGCCTGAATGTAAGCACGTAACGCTTGCTTGCGCAACTTCGCAGTCGGCCCAGGCTCGTCTCGCAGCAAGATTGCGGCATCCTCTCTATAATGTGGGCGAACGCCTAAGGAGGCTCGATGGTGGATCGCGTCAAGTTGACGGCGATGGCCAAAGCCGCAGGTTGAGCGGCCAAGCTGAGTCCCGGGACGCTGGACTCTGTTCTGCGGCTACTGCCGCGACAAACTGATCCCAACGTGCTGGTTGGTTTTGAAACCAGTGACGACGCCGGGGTGTACCTGCTCGACGAAAAGACGGCGATAGTACAAACGGTCGATTTTTTTACCCCGATCGTGGACGATCCGCGAACATTTGGCATGATCGCCGCGGCGAATTCGCTGAGCGACGTGTACGCCATGGGCGGCAAGCCGCTTTCCGCGCTTTCCATTGTCGGCTTTCCGGAAAAAGGCGATCCCGAACTGCTGAGTGAGATCTTGCAGGGCGGCTTGGAAAAAATGATGGAAGCCAAATGCACGGTTATCGGCGGTCACTCGATCCGCAATGAAGATGTGTTGTTCGGGTATTCGGTAACCGGCCTTATCCATCCAAAGCAAGTTTGGAAAAATGTCGGCGCGCGTCCGGGTGACGCATTGCTTTTCACCAAGGCGCTCGGAACGGGCGTGATTTCGACTGCGATCAAGAAGGAAAAAGCGAGCGCAGAGTCCGTTGCTGCAGCAATTCATTCGATGACCACACTGAACCGTGCTGCTGCGGAAGCACTGCACGCAATTCAAGAGCAGCCAAAGTGGCGCGACGCCATTCACGCGGTTACCGACGTCACGGGCTTCGGATTGTTAGGCCACGCCCGCGAAATGGCACTGGGAAATCCGCAGCAGAACCTTCCCGTGGTTTCACTAGAGTTCGACCACGCCGCGTTTTCGTATCTAACGGGAGCATTCGAGGCCGCGAGCGAGGGCCACCTTCCCGGTGGTCTAAAAAACAATCGCGAGTTCGTTGGTGAGTGCACAGAGTTCGCCGCGAGCGTGCCGCAGGATTGCCGCGATCTGCTCTTCGATCCGCAAACTTCCGGTGGTTTGCTGATTGCGATCGCGCCGGAAACGGCGACCGCTGCACGGGCGGCCCTGGAAAAGCGCGGCGCGCTGGCACGCCAGGTCGGCACCGTGCATCCAAAACGGACACCGCTGATTTTTGTCAGGTAATGCTGTTGATGGCGCTCGATATGAAAATGAATCGTCAGCAGCGAACCATTTAGACATGGACACGATCACCCACGGAATTGCCGGGGCGCTTGTGGGAAAAGCATTGTGCCGCGGCGAAGAGATGTTCCCCGTAAAGCCGATGAACCGCGCGCGAATCGTCACCTGGGCGCTAATGCTGGGTGCGATTTTCCCGGACAGTGACGTGTTTCGGGACCTGCTGTCGAAGAACAACGAGTTGCTCATTATCACCTGGCACCGGAGTTACACGCACTCGCTGCTGCTGCTGCCGCTGTGGGTGCTGCTGCTGGCAGCCCTAACGCGGCGGTTGGCGCACAAGTTCGCATGGGAAGCACCATCGTTCGCCGCACTAGCAGGCATCTACGCAATTGGCATCCTGAGCCACATCCTCCTGGATCTGGTCACGACGTTCGGCACGATGATCTGGTCGCCGCTGCGATGGTCGCGGCCGGCCTGGGATTTGATCTTCATCGTGGATTTTTCGTTCACGGCGATTCTGCTGCTTCCGCAGTTTCTCGCATGGGCCCATGGCCAGGCCGAGAAGGCACGTTTGCGGTCGATGCTGGTCTGGCTGCTCTCGGTGATTGCGACGCTGGGCGTTGCGGCGATCGGACGAATTGTCGGCGCGCCGGTTTCACCGCAGGCCACGCTGATTGCGATCTTTGTTTTCACGGTGCTGTGTCTGGTTCCTGCGTTCCGGGCCGCCAGCTGGCGGCCAAGCCCGCTGACCTGGAATCGCATCGGTTTTGCTGGCGCCTGCGCCTACCTAGCGCTGGCCGTCTTCGCTCACCACCAAGCGCTCGAGCGCGTACGGAAGTTCGCAAAATTCCAAGGGGCCCAGGTAGAAGTGTTAGCCGCCCTGCCGTTTCCTCCTTCCATCTGGAATTGGGATGGCCTGGTACGCACTCCGCGCGGCGTTTACGAAATCCGGCTGGACCTCGGCCAGCCATCAGGCATTCCAGGGGAAGGTTCTGAAGCAACGGCTGACACGCAAGTTCCCTTCACTTACAGATATTTTCCGGATGCTCCGCCGAACGGGTCGATTCAGCAGGCGCTGCGACTTCCCGAAGTGCAAAAGGTTTTGTGGTTCGATCGTTTTCCGGTCACGCGCTTTCATAAGGAAGGAACCGACTCGGTGGTGGAGATTCTCGATATGCGCTTCCCCGCGGTGCGTCAGGATCGTCCCGCGGCTTTCACCTATCGCGTGCGCTTCGATGCCGCGGGTGCGGTGATCGCGCAAGGCTGGGTGCGGAGGTAAGGTTTACTGGCGCAGAACCGGCGCGCAGATTCAGCGCTTCGCGGCTTCGGCCGGATAGATCACTACTTGGCGATGGGGGCCAGCGCCGGCGCTTTCGGTGCGCACGCCGGGAAACTCCTGCAGCGCCAAATGCACGATGCGCCGCTCGCGCGAGGACATCGGATTCAATTTGAAAGGCTGGCGGGAACTTTGCACCCGTTCCGCCGCCACCCGCGCGGTCATTTTCAACTCTTCGACGCGAATCGCCCGGAATCCGGCACAATCGAAAAACAGTTTGTCCTGATAAGGAGGCTCCAGGCGCAACGCTTTCAACGCCAGATGTTCAAAGGCGAAAAGCAGCTCGGCACCGCGTTCGAGCAGCAAATCCCTGTCGCGGCCATTCAGCTCGGCGAATACTTCCGCGCCGCCCTCGTCCGGGACCGACTCCGGCTTGAGCGCGTGAACCTTGACGTTGAGATCTAGCCTTGCGGCGCGGATCACGCCGTGCAGGAGTTTCTGCAGGGATTCGGCGGCGGCGGCGCGATTCAGCTGGCCATTTTCAATCAGGTTGACGGGCATCGGGGACGTGACGCGTCCCAATATCCTACGCTAAGTTACGCGCTGGAACTCAGGATTTCTTCTTGCCGTTCGATTTTTCCACGGCCGTAATGGGATGAGTCTTGTTCAGGTACCACTGCTGAGCGATGCCGATGACGCTGCTGGTTAGAATGTACACCGCTAGGCCGCTGGAAATCGGGAAGAACATGAACATCACCGCGAACGAGATGGGCATGAACTTCATCATCATTTGCTGTTGCGGGTCGGTGGTGGTCATTGGCGTCATTTTCGTCGCCAGGTACATCGAAGCGGCCATTACCACCGGAAGAATGTAATAGGGATCGCGCGCTGAAAGGTCCTTGATCCACCAGAACCACGGCGCGTGGCGCATCTCGATGGCCGAGCCCAGTACGCGGTTCAAGCCGATCCAGATCGGCATCTGCACCAGCATCTGAAAGCATCCGCCCACCGGATTGATGCCTTCTTTCTGATACAGCGCCATGATTTCCTGGTTGGCTTCCTGGCGCTTGGGATCGTTGAATTTGTATTTCTTGTAGCGGTCGTTGATCGCTTTCACTTGCGGCGCCACGCGCTGCATTTTCAACGTGGTTCGGTAGCTGGAGATGCGCAGGGGAAACAGCAGCATGTTGGCGACGACCGTCAGCACTACGATCGCCCAGCCCCAGTTGGGAATGTAGTTGTGCAGCCACTTCAACGCGTGAAACAGCGGGTCGGCGATGATCTCCAGCCAGCCAAAGTTCACCAGCGACTGCAGCGGCGGATTCATCTTTTTCAGATCGTCGTAATCTTTCGGCCCGACGAAAATCCTCAGCACCATCGGCTGGGCCGCCGTGGCCACTGCTATCTGCGGGACCGGTTCGGCGTGGCTTTCTTCTTTACCGTCGTTGGTCGTGCCTTTCGCCGTATGCCAGTACTTCCAATAGCGAGTCTCGATGCTGCCGGCTGGTGCGCCAACCGGTGCAAGGAATGTCGCCGTGAAGTAGCGATCTTCGATGCCGGCCCAGTCTTTGCCGCCTTGCCAGACCGAGGTGCCCCACTTGCCGCTGTCGTCCAACCTTTTGTGAACGAAGGTGCTCAGCTTGCCGCCGCTTTCGCTGTAGAACGTGCTCACGGTCTCGACTGGAATCGGGTTGGTGACGGTCGGATCGCCGAAGCCACCCAGCCAGGCAAGTCCCGCCGTGACGGGCTTGCCGTCAAGTTTCGCAGTTATTTCTGACTGCACGACGTAGCTGTCATCGAATTTGAAATGCTTGGTGATTTCAAGGTGCCCATCGCTCCAGGCAAAATTCAACTCCGCCGGCGCGGTTAAAGCCGTCGCCATGGGTTCGCCCTTGCTGGTCGCCTGGTACAACCCGTTGTTCGCGTTGTAGTCAAGCGTGGCGTCGCCCAGCGTAACGCTTAACGGCCACGTAGCGGCTTCGCTGGAAGCATCGGCATGAACCAAATCCAGCACCCGCGGCGGCTTCGCGTCATCTTTGTACCTCTTCAGCTGCCAGCTTTTCACCACGCCGCCACGGTTGGAAAACTCCACGCGGTAGAGGCCGTTCTCCACAACAACCGAACGCTCCTGCGAATCGCCCTTCACCGCAACGGGCGGAGCTGCCGCCACAGTTGCAGTCTGCGGTCTCGGTGCGGCGCTGCCGGCAATCGGCGTAACGGGCGCACCTTGTCCTGATGTGCCAGGTGTCGCGGGAGCGGTTGCTGCGGGATTGTTGCTCTGCGAGGGAGGAGGAGCCTTGGGTGCGAAGAATTTGGCCCAGGCGATGATGACGATCATCGACAACAACGAGGCGATCAAAATGCGTAGTTCCGGCCGAAGGCCTTGATCTTTTCCGGGATTGCTCACAAACGTATTCCGTCCTTGGCGGTCGCAACATGGCGCAGCGATTGGCTCCCCGCGGCGCGATCGGCTTTCCTCTCGTCGTGCGGCTCTTCTGATGAAATCGTTTCGTTAAACTCGTCCGGCACGGGGTCGTAGCCGAATTCTCCGGAAAGCGGATGGCAGCGCGCCAGCCGTTTCGTTCCAAGCCACACACCGCGCAGCACGCCAAATCGTTCAATGGCCTGGTAAGCGTATTGCGAACAGGTCGGCTCAAACCGGCAGGTCCCCGCGAACAAGACCGACAGATACGCCTTGTAAACCTTTAGCCCGAACAGTGCGATTTTGACGCCGAAATGCTGCCTTGTTCTCATTGCGGTTGAGATGTCTTGAGCAGTCTCAGCAAATCCAGGGCCAGCGCGGCAAACTCCCCCACCGCCACGTTCACCTTCGGATGTATGACGAAATCCCATCCCGGGGAAATCTCCTCGCGATGCAGCCTGACGATCTCCCGCATGCGCCGCCGCATGCGGTTGCGCACCACCGCCCCGCCCAGGGTCCGCTTGATGCTGAATCCAAACCGGCTCTGCGGCAGTCCGTTCGCTTTCAGGAATACGGTGAAATAAGAACTGGTGCGGCGTTTTCCGTTGCGGTAAACCGCGTCGAATTCGGACTTGCGCGCCAGCTTGCCCGCCGAGGTGGACTTGCCGATAACGGCAGACCTTCCCGTTTGCGAATCTGCGCACTGCGGTTCCGCTTCCGGCCCCGTTCTACTCGGGTGTAAGGCGATGGCGTCCCTTCTTGCGGCGGGCCGCAAGCACTTTCCGGCCGCCAACGGTCTTCATGCGCGAACGGAACCCGTGCGTCTTGCTGCGGCGTCTCCGGCGCGGTTGAAATGTGCGCTTTGGCAAAGCAATCCCCCTCTTCTTCTATACCATCTTCTATACGCATGGCCGCAGGCAGGAATTGCGCGCCGACGCACCAATGCACAGCCGCCTCAGCGGCTCATTTCGAATCTACGATTTTACTTGCCCGCCGCCAACAGGGTCAAGAAACGCTGGGGGTAGCTTATAGAGAGGGGAAAAGTGATACACCTGGGCCTTGTCCGCGGGGTCTTGCGCTAACCACGCACTAAATCCTTGTTAAAAGGGATTTCATTCTAAAGAAGAGTATTGCGTGAGAAATGCGCTGCGTTGTGAACCCGTGACACGTTCGCGTTTTTACTTCGCGGGGACGCAACGAACTAGCTTTTCGTCCTGCGTAATAATGCGCGCTTTGATTTCTTGACCTAAATTAACTGCTAAGAGATTCGCCTTGGCCGCAGCCTGCGCATACGGGATTCCATCCTGGCCAGCAAGGTCAGCGACATTTGATGACAGCTCGGATAAATGTCCACTAACTTCGTCCAACTCTTCATGTATCAGGTAAAGATCAATTGACGTTTAGCCACCAGCACACTGCCCATGAACATCTGGGCATCGACGTAAGGCTGCACAACTCTCGGCAAACGGTCGCTCGCCACTTGAGCATCGGAGTTGTGAGCCAGTACCGCGAGGGAAATCGCGAGAGGTAGACTCCGACCATGCTGACGACGCCCGGCATGCCATCTGAGTCTTTCAGACGTTGCCAGCTGTGCGTTCTCGCTTCTTTCTGTCGATGAGACCGTCAAATTCAGGATCGTCATGCAAGCAAGTCAGATCTGGATCACGTGAGATCCACTCGGTATCAGTGAAACCAGTCTCGACAGCGCGCCTTATCATCGCCAGCGCCTCTTGTTTCATTTGTAGGTTTCCATACGTACAGGCCGCGTTGTAAAGGGTGTTTGGATCATTCGGGCGCATCGCCACCCCTTTTTCCAGTTGGTGACAGGCGTCATCCTTTCTTCCGAACGCCGCGTAACGGCTGGCAAGCAACATACGCGCGCGAGCGTCTTCGGGAACGGTATCGACTTGCTGCTCGAGCACCCTAACATGCCGTCCGGTAAGTCTCTTTGCAAATTGTTCGTCGCCCAACGCTTGCACCGCATTGATATATGGGATGGGCACATTGTAATCGTCCCCAGCCACTTCTAGGGCACGATCGGCCAGGTCCCTGGCTTCCTGCCAGCGATCCGACGAGAAGAGCGCTCGTCCGAGAACGTCCCAGGCACTCTCGCAATCAGGTTTTCGGTCAATCGCCATTCGGGCGAGTTTGATCGCTTCGTCGTATTCGTGTTGACCCTGGCATATGCGGGCTCGCCCTGCCATAGCCTCGGGCGACTGAGGATCCAACTCAAAAGCTCTCTTAGCAGCGGCCAGGCCCTTTTCGATCCAACGGGGATCGCGGCCATGAAGTTCGAATTGAATCCCGCAGATGTCTGCGATTGCCGCGTGTGCTGAGGCAAAATTAGGATCGAGCCGAATCGCGTGCTCGAACATCTGCATGGCAAATTCGAGGTTTTCTCGCCGCGTATAGTTGCGGCCACGTAGAAAATAGTCGTACGCTTGCAGGCTCTCAGTCGGCTTGCGCGCAATCGTCTTCTCTTCTTGTGGAGAGAGAGAAATCCGAAGTGCCTGAGTAATGCTACGAGCGATGTCGTCCTGCACTTCGAAGATGTCCTTCATTTCTCTGTCATACCGATCGGCCCAGATGGTATGCCCGGTCCGCGTCTCCACCAGTTGAGCTGTGATCCGCAGGCGATTTCCAGCTCGGCGAACGCTTCCACCCAACACATACGCCGAATTTAGTTGCCTGCCGACTTCCGGCGCGGTGACAGCTTTGTCGCGATAACTCAGCACCGCAGCCCTGGGAAAGACTTGAAGTCGCGTGACCTTAGCCAGCTCAGTAATCACATCCTCGGTCATTCCATCACGAAAATATTCGTCTTCCTTCGCCCCGCTGAGATTTTCGAAGTAGAGCACGGCAATGGATTTCTCAGCCACCACCGGCGTCGCCGCCGATGCGGGGATGGCAAGGGCGCCCGAGTGCGGTGCCTGCGCTCGGTAACTAGGATCACGATCGCGCTTCAGGCGTCTTAAGTCGGTTTTCATTTCCGACGCCGACTGGTACCGCAAGTCACGATCCTTTTCGAGGGCCTTGCTGATGATCTCTTCGAGTCTCGCTGGGACTTCGGAGTTGAGATGCAGTGGCGATGTTGGGGTCTTGTTGAGTATCGCATCAAAAATCGCGGCAGTCGTGGTCCCATTAAAGGCCAATTTCCCGGTAGCCATCTCGTACAGTACGACCCCAAAGGAGAACAGATCCGTCCGATTATCAAGTTCGCCCCCGAGGGCTTGCTCAGGCGACATATAGGCGACGGTGCCCAGCGACGAGCCCGGACTAGTCAGGTGTTCCTCAGCGTCTACCGTACCTTCGCTTGTCGCTCCGACGGTCTCGGTTTTGAGGCGCTGTGTCAGTTTTGCAAGGCCAAAGTCCAGCACTTTGATCTGGCCCGACCGAGTGACGAACAGATTTGCGGGTTTGATGTCGCGATGAGCGATGCCGTGGGAATGCGCCACGTCGAGCGCCTCAGCGATTTGGATGGCGTAATCGAGTACTTCCTGTACCTTTAGCGATCTCCCTGCGATTCGGTGCTTGAGCGTTTCGCCCTCGAGCAGCTCCATAACGATGAACGACTGCTCCTCGTGCTCGGCAATTTCGTGGACCGTGCAAATATGCGCATGGTTCAAGGTTGCAGCGGCGCGGGCTTCGCGCATAAAACGGCTGATGGATTGTTTGTCTCGAGCCAATTCCGGCGGGAGGAATTTCAAGGCGACGGGCCGGCCGAGCACAACGTCTTGCGCGCGGTAGACAACGCCCATGCCGCCGCCACCGAGCTTTTCGCTGATGCGGTAATGCGAGATAGTGCGGCCAATCAGAGGATCGCTACTAGCCATGAAGCGCGGATATTAGGGCGCATTTGTCGGTAAGTCAACATAGCGGTACAAAGCCAACGTGAGCGACAGACAAAGGCTCGCTGGCCCGATTCCCCTGCCTAGGACACACTCGTCGCGGATTCAAAATCAGCCTCCCGCACATTCTATGGCGCCCTTACGTTGATGAAAGATTTGCCCGCTCTTGAATGCACTAGGTCCCGATAAACGTTACCGAACAAGTGGATTTCGGGCAGACAAACTGGGTGTATCAACGCGATACACCCCGGCGGCGGGGATAAAATTGCGTGGGCGTCCAGCGGCCGGAGAATTTCTTGGACGCTCTGTCGAATTCCGGTCCGGCCGTTCGACGTTATAGTGAAGGCAGGGCAAACCTGCCCACTCGAAAACCATTACAGGAGATCTTCATGCCGCAATATTTGGTTGCTAGCTACCTCCCTGACGACTTCGACCCGTCCACCGTAACCGAAGCGATGATGGAAGAGATCCACGCGCTCAACCGCGAAATGATTGCTGCCGGCGTGAGGAAGTTCGCCTGCGGAATCTCCCCGGCCGGCAAGGCAAAGACGGTGCGGAAGCAGCCTGGTGGTGCGGTGCTCGTCACCGACGGGCCGTACACCGAGGCTAAGGAGCACATAGGCGGTTTCTGGATCCTGGAAGCCGCCGATATGGACGAGGCGCTCGCGTGGGCGCGCAAGGGTGCCATCTCCTGCGATGCGGCGGGCGAGGTGCGCGAGCTTCTTTTCTACCCGGCTCCGGAACAAGGACCCGGCGAAAGCAAGTAAACAATCTGGCCACTGCAGAGGAAAACAATGCGGAAAAAGAAGCTTAGCGCAATCGCAATAAAATGCTTCGCACTGCTTCTTGTGTTCGCTACGGCGTACGACGCGATGGCACAGGATGCCAAGACACCTTATCCGAACATGGCTCCGATCGAGCAGTATCTGATGGACCGGACTGCCGAGATCGCGCTGGCACGCAGCGCAGCACCAGAGGCCATTTCACGCGACGCCGAAGTCCTGGTTTTCGGGCGGCACGGTTTTGCAACGGCGGTCCAAGGCAAAAACGGATTCGTGTGCATCGTGGAGCGTGGGTGGACGGCTGCGCCTGATCCTGACTTTTGGAATCCCAAGGTGCGAGTCCCCATCTGCGATAATGCGGCGGCCGCGCGTTCCTACCTTCTACGCACCATCAAAACGACCGACTTGGTGCTGGCGGGACGCAGCAAAGCTCAGATCGACGATGCCATCGCCGCCGCCGTCGCGAAAAAAGAACTGCCGGCGATGGAACCCGGGGCGATGTGCTACATGATGTCGAAGCAAGGATACGGCGGCGACAGCGCCCCACACTGGCCATCGCACGTCATGTTTTTCTATACGGATATCGACCCGGCAACCTGGGGAGCCAATCTGCCGGGTTCTCCCATCATGGCTGTTAGCGACGACCGGGAGAAGCTGACTGAGTTCGCGATTGGCGTGCAACGTTGGTCAGACGGAACGGAAGCTCGCTAAGCCGAACTGTCGAAAGGGCGCGTCCTCTAGATCGGGCGCCCCAAAGGACTATCCGTCTATTGAATAGATCTTGTGCAACGACACACAAGATAGAATCAC
>CAZQOB010000079.1:0-22481 GCA_964594885.1 uncultured Acidobacteriaceae bacterium | reverse complement strand
ACTTGAAAAGTAGAGTGCGACGCCGAAGAAACCTGAATTTTCAACAAGCTGCTAGGGCAGAATGGGCGTGACAGAGCCGATCCAGAACTCGCTTTTCGTGCTGGTCACGGGTGCCGGCGTAGAGTTCGGCGGCAACTACTGTGCTCAAGATTGTACGTTGAAAGACCCTGACATCCTCGCCCAGCCACAAGTAACGCTCTCGACGACTGAACCGGATATAGATTCCACTATCGAACAGAAGTAGTCCAGGAGGAAGTAGGCTCATTTGGTTTTGACAGACACTCTCCCGAAGACGTCCTCCAAACCACCGTGTTCGCAAAGTTCTCGCAGAGCGTCAAGACCGGATTCGACCGCGAGACGTTCGTCCATTGCGCGGCGGACTGCCTCGGAATTACTTCGCAGACGCAGCGTTTTGCGAAGCTTTCTAACTTTACTGAGATCAAGCAGCAGATTGGTGCGAGAAACTACCCTTTTCATTGAAAACCTCGGTGTGTAGTGTCAGCTTTAATTATACACACTTTGCACCACGAAGCCACTTTGCAGCGGGCTCGTTCGCGTCACAAAAAACCGAGTGTCATGAAAGTGTCATGGTTTTCAGTTCAAATCGCGGCTGAACGAATCAGAACCAGTCAGGAGGCCGACCACTTAAGAGGTTGACACGACAGAATATAATCAAAAGTTTTCAGAACCGTTCAAAAAGGCAAACTGAATTATGAGTCCGCTGCTTTAACCGCTGAGCTACGAGCCCCGAGAGAACTAAGCTCTTGATTCTATATTAGTTACCAACTTCGGCGAGGAAATCGACTGCACTACAATGGTGCAATGTCACGGTGTACGAAGTCGGCGCAGGGCGGAACGCGCGCCGTGACGAATATGAACGATGTTAACGACGAGCCTGTGCTTGTCGACGACGTAGATGATTCGGTAGACCGTTGGTGTCTTGCCGAACAGCAAATGACGAAGCTTCTTGTTTTCCAGAATGACTTTGCCCCGTTCGGGGTAGCGCTCCAGACTAAACACTGCTTCCTGAAGGTCATTGAACCAGGAAAACGCTGACTCAAGGGAAGCGAGTTCAACGTATTCATAGATGCTCTCCATGTCCCGCAGCGCCCGGTCAGTTAGCCTAACGAGGTATTGCATGGTCGCGCCGGAACTTCTCCAGTGCTTCACGGGCCGGACGTAAACGGCCTTTCCTTACATTCTCCAGACCTTGCCGGATTCCTTCTGAAGCGTCGGCTTGCGCAGCGACGTCGAGCAGGCGCTGATACGCTTCGGCGTCCTGCACCACCGCTTCCGCCTTACCATTTATCGTAAGAACGAGCGGCTCTTTCGTGATTTTAAGATGCTTCAGAAACTTCACCGGATTGCGTCGAAACGTCGTCATTGCTTGAATGTCTCTTTTGATGTCAAACATTTTCTCCCTCACAGTGGGATATGATAGCACCTTTAAAGGTGCTGGTGAAGCGAGCGTCGCAGCGATGCAAGGCTTCACTTGGGTGACAGTGGAGTCGCCGTGACCGTGAAGCCCAGCGAGGGTCATAAAAGTGGCATGGTTTTCGGTTCAAATCGCGGCAGAACGAATCAGAACCAATCAAACGGTGAACAGCCAAAGAGGTTGACACGACAGAATATGATTAGAAATTTTCGGAACCGTGCAGAAGGGCAAACTGAATTATGAGTCCGCTTCTCTAACCGCTGAGCTACGGGCCCCACGTCCACCGCAACATCTTACCCTGAAAGCGCTTAGTGGAAATGCCCAACTTCCTTGTGAATCGTGAATCTGCCGAGAATGCGCTAGTGCTAGTCTTAGTGCCAGTCGGATGTTCGAGGGCCAATCTTGCGGGTCGGCCCCTTAACGCTGGCGAGCTGCTCCAAACTCATACCACTAGCGCGGATCGTGCTCCGCATAAAGGCCCTAACCGACACAACGGAGGCGACACCCGCGCGTACGCGAAGCGGCTTGGTCCGGAAGCGCGACAGCCTGAAACCAACAGCCCACGTGATCGTGCATCACCGAAAACGGTCGCCGAAAACATAGCTCGTGCTGCGGCCTCCTTCCGGACCTCTCGCGAGAACCCCGCGGTCAACAAGTTCCAATATGTCGCGGTACGCCGTGTCCTGCGATGACTTCGTGAGCTTGGCCCATTTCGAGGTGGTCAGCTTACCTTCGAAGCCATCAAGCAGCTTGTTCAGGACCAGACGCTGTCTCTCGTTCACTTTCGACGACCCGACCCGCTCCCAAAACCGCGCTTTCCTCATCACGTTTCCGAGCATTATCTCCGCCCCCTCAATCGCCCTGCCCAGACAGCCGAGGAACCACCTCTGCCATGGCGTAATGTCCGTGCCGCTCTTTTGAGTCGCTTCCAGCTCGGCGTAATAGTCATTCCGCTCCAGCCCGATCTGCGCCGACATGCTGTAAAAGCGCTGCGGGCTTTGCTCCGACCGCGCCAAGCACAGATCGGCGGCGGCGCGTGCAATTCTCCCGTTGCCGTCATCGAAAGGATGGATCGTCACAAACCACAGATGCGCCATTCCCGCCTTCAAAACCGGATCGATCGTCGGTCCGCCGTTGAACCATTCAAGGAAGCGGCGCATCTCCTCCGCAACCCGCGCCGCCGGCGGGCCTTCAAAGTGAACACGCTCCCGTCCTATCGCTCCCGACGCGACTTGCATGGGGCCCTCGTGATCATCGCGCCACGCCCCAACTGTGATCCGTCGCATCCCGCTTCGTCCCGTGGGAAAGAGGCTGGCATGCCAGCCAAACAGCCGCTCTTCTGTCAAAGGCTTGTCGTAGTTTCTTGTAGCGTCGAGCATCATCTCAACGACGCCTTCGACGTTCCGGTCGGCCGGGGCCAAAGCGCCCACGTCCATCCCCAGGCGGCGGGCAATGGATGAACGCACTGCCTCAGCATCTAGTTTTTCCCCCTCGATCTCGCTCGACTTGACAACGTCCTCTGTCAGTGTTCGTAGGACAGCCTCTTCCTGCAGTCCAAACCCGAGACTTTTCATTTCTCCGAGCAACCGCCCCTGGCGGTGGCGCACATCCGCCAGCAGCTCCGCGAGTGCCCCGTTGTCCGAACGGAGCTGCGGCCAGTCATCTCGTTGATACAAGTACATTTTAATCTCCGCACACTCTGCGGAGATTATAGCCATTAATCTCCGCAGAGCAAGCACAATCTCCGCACGAGATGCGGAGAATAGGGGAATTATTCTCCGCAGTACGCACACCTGCCCCCTACCCCATAGTGATTTCGGGCACAAAACCTTTTTGAATGGAGGAAACTTCAAGGCAGAAAACAAACGAAATCGGACCGTCCGGTCCTCCACACCGCATCACGGCGTATCGCCAACTGGCTCGAAGTCCTGAAGAACGTCAACCGCGCCGTGCTCACCGCCGCCGCGCAACGCGCCGCGGATTTCATTCAAAGCGCTGCGGAGCCATCTAACGCAGCGGGGGCATGGGAATTGGTCGGTCAAGGTCTGCGCGGAGACTGGGTAGAGCGCCCGCCAATGGTGACCGCTACTTGGCTAGGCTCGGTGGTTCGACGGCGTGCTTACATTGCTTGAGGCAATGAATCGTCTGATCACCGAACACCTTCGGCGTGCAGGATTTCTTCGAAGGCCTCTACCCATCATCCGTTTTCTTGTAAGAACGATTACTGGCGCAAAATCCCTCTCGCGGAGTAGGTCGATAAAGAAGCCGCTTGAGTAATCCCTAAGGTAGAATGAGGCAACTTTGTGGGTTACGGTATGGACTACTCGGCCCCTTCGACCGAACATCACATACGTTCTCAAAAGCACAGACCAGGCTGCGTGCGGTTAGTTCATGTGGGCTGCCAGCATTCACCAACCTCTTGTTACTCGCTGCGCTTCGCGGGCTTGAGCGTCCACGCCTGAAGTCGAGCCAATTCCATCAAATGCTCAGAATGAAATCCCGCTGGGAAGATCGGCCAAGACCACAATTTCGGGGAGTCCTCTGCGATGTACTTTTCCGTAGCTAGCCGCGCGGGCGCAATTTTCAGCATTTCTGGTGCTTTGCCGTTCGCAGTGTCGTTTTTCGCGATTCGTGCCATCGCCACAAGAAACGCTTCGGGAGAAACCGGAGTGCTGCCCAGCCACACGGCATTGGGAATTTGGTGATTACGCTGAATGAAATTGTACAGGTCCTTTACGCTGCGTTCGAACTGCGACCACGACACTTCTACTGACTCCGTAAATCGCGCCGAGCGCGAGCTCGGCCCGAATACAGTAAAAGGAAGAGCGACTGTCGCATCCCCACTCCGCTGCAGCGCGATGTGTTCGGCGATCAGCGCCATCACTTCAGCGGGCGAGAGCGTATAACTTCCGTTATCCTGAAAGTTGACTTCCGATTCGACGTGGGTGGCAATCTCGGCAATTTCTTTACGGCTGAATTTGCGTTCCCGAGCACGATCGGCATAGAGGAGTATAGCCTCCGGCCCTGTAATGAACTGAGCCTGCGGGAACGACTTCAGGTAGCGGATCAGTTGCTCGAACCACCTGAACGCGCGCTCTTGCGAATCTTGAGGCCGCAAGGGATAAATTTGCCATTGATCTTGCGGAGGGTTGGCCCCGGCTGCAAAGTTCAAATCCCAGAACTGGCTATGGATGAACTCGCACGGGTGAAAATAAATACTGATTAACCCGCCGCCATTGCCGCTCATTTGTTCGTAGAACTCGTGGAACTTGGCCTTGCTTTCCTCGAGGTTGTTCCAATCCTCAGTGGGCCTAAGTTGCTGGCCCTCTCTGGTGTTGAAGATATTAAGAAGCCCGCCATAGTAAAAGGGCTGACCGTTTAGCCCGACATGCTCCGCCTCATCGAGATACAGTCTCACACCCCAACTCGCCAGTGCGGGAAATGACTGCGGCGTCCATGAGCTGCCCGGCTGCCCGTAACAACACGGCTTTTGCCCGAAAATGCGCTGTACGTCGTCAAAGCCAGGGCGCTCGCGCCGGGTAAACTCGGCCGAACCGCTTTCCCAATCCAGTAGCGACTCATACTCCGCCGGAGTTGGATGCTGGCTGTGCGTATTGGCGTGATAACCGATGGCATGCTTCTGGAGCGCTGCAATTACGTCAGTGCGATGCCGGCGTTCCAGTGTGCGCGCCTTCTCGCCGACCACTTTAAAAGTGGCCCGGATTCCCTGCTCGGTTAGAAATGTCGCCAGCCGTTTCGCCGCGTCATCGCTGGCAGGTAGGATGTAGTCTTCTGTGTCGAACCAGAGAACGACATAAATCTTTGCTGAAGATACTTCCTGACCGAAGGCACCGGTCCGGTTCAATAGGGAAGCCATTACGCAGCTGATAAACAAGAACCGTGCTAATCGTCTCATATTCGCACAAGAGACTACCGCAAAGATACTTCGCTACCCAAGCGTGGCGAACGGGATGGGTAACTCCCAGCAAGTTCGGCAACGTCCATGTGGGTAGGGCCAGCACTCTGGGATCAACAATTTAGTTGGTGTTGCATCGACCGGTTGAGCGGTTGAGCCGGCATTACGGATCAGGACGAAGACTGAGCACATATCTTTTCGATCAGCGCGATAGTCCGACCTTGTGTAGGAGATCTCCAAACCGCGGATCTCGGCGCAGGGCATTCATTCGCAGGTCGGACTTCAGAAAGTACGCTAAGTCTGGCGACCTCTCCTGGTACGCCCGATCCAGATACTCAAAAGCCTTATCCTTCTTATCCAGTCCCGAATAGATGGCCGCAATCATATAAGGCGAAGTGTACTTGACTCTCGATGGATGTTGTAATTCGCGCAGAATTGTCGCAGCTTCCCCTCTCTTACCCATTGCCGCGTACGCATGCGCAAGCCCTGCGCTAGCATCCTGGTCCCCTTGGGACAAATCCACTGCCCGCTGATACTCAATGACGGCTTGGCTGAATTGACCAGTACCCTCGAACCCTACTGCTAGAAAATAATGACTTGTCCACAGATTGGGGTTCGCGGCGACAGATCTCCGCCCTGCCTCAACCAGGGACTTGTAATCCCGCAGATGGTAGTAGATACCTGCCTCGGCAATGGAAAAAAGCGGGAAGGCCGGATCAAGGTGGCGAATCGTTTCTAACTCCGCCTTGGACTCATCGCGGCGCCAGTTCCAGGCCAAGTACCAAACGAGCGTTTCGTGGCCCTCGACATAGTTTGGGTTTAGTTCGACGGCCTTTCGGAACTCCTTCTCGGCCGCCGGCCAGTCCCATGCATAGTTCCAATTGAAATATCCGAGCGAGCTATGGGCCTCTCCGAGCCTTTGGTCCAGTTGGAGAGCCTTACGAATGGCCTCTGCGCCTTGCTGGTAGGCGTCGTGGGGATCCACCCAGCGGTACGTACCTAGATCCATATAGCAATCCGCGAGCCCTACGTAGGCGAGCGCAAATCCAGGATCTCTTTGAACAGCCTCCTGGAAATACGCCTGCCCTTGCTTGATAGTTGCCTCGGTACCAGCGGACCTGTAAAAGGAGCGTCCCCTCAGATACGCCTCGTATGCCCGAGGATCCACAGCAGGCGCGGACTGCAGTCGAGCCTTTTGCGCCGGAGTCAAATGCATCTGAACCCTCTCCGTAACCGCCTGCGCCACTTCGCTCTGCATTCTCAATACATCGCCCAAATCGCGGTCATATGCCTCCGCCCAGAGATGCTGATCCGTGTTGGCCTCAATGAGTTGAGCAACGATTCGGACCCGATTGCCTGAGTGCATCACCGAGCCCTCGATAATGCCATCGACGTTCAATTCCCTAGCGATTTCCGGCAGACTCTTGCGAGTATTCTTGTAGCGCATCACAGAGGTGCGAGAAGTCACCCGCAATGTGCCGATCTTGGAGAGCTGCGTGATCAGCGCCTCAGTCATTCCATCAGAAAAGTATTCTTGCTCTTGATCGTGGGAAAGATTTTCAAGAGGTAACACTGCAATCGAACGGATAGGTGCGGTTCGACTACGCAGCCAGCTGCGGACGCCGGCAAAGTTGAACCCGACGACGACGCTCAGCAGAAGAGCACCGCCCATGAGTCCCCCGAGAAGGCTTGCGAACGATCGGCGGAATATGGAAGGGGTTTGCGTCTCTTCACTCGATTCGCCCTGCGGCGCCCTCCCGCTGGCATCGACCGTGGCGGGCGCTAGCGAAACGGATGCGATGAAGCGGTAGCCGCGCCGAGCTACCGTTTCGATAAAACGCGGACTGTCGGCGTTATCGCTCAAGACGTCACGCAGACGAGCCATTGCGCTATAGAGACCGTGATCGAACTCAACAAAGGTATTGGACGACCAGATGTGCTTGCGCAACTCTTCGCGACTTACGATCTGACCGGGGTGGGCCAATAGCAGCTGCAGGATCTTGAGCGGTTGATCCTGCAACTTGACCTTGACGCCTTGTTTGCGTAGCTCGGCCTGCTGGATGTCGAGCTCGAAGATACCGAACCGGGCAACTCTGGGACTGGTTTCCTGGGCTGGCATGGGCAGACCTACATTTGCGAGGACAGGTCCGCGAGTCTATCACTGGACCGACTACAAGAACATGAATGACCTCCAGTTGGATTCTTCATCCCGTGATTGGAAACGGTCTGACTAAGAGGTTGACACGACAGAATATAGTCGGAAGTTTTCAGAACCGTGCAGAAGGGCAATCCGAATGATGAGTCCGCTGCGCAAACCGCTGAGTTACCAGCCCTCCCGACTGCCTTCGTTTTACAACGGGACGCCGCTCGCTAGTCGTATCGCTGCATTTTCGATCGGCCGGTTGGAGAGGCTGGCTTGTGAATACCCGCAAAGTCTGAGAACCTGAAAGGAAACCTTTCGTAACCTGCCGACTTGGCTGGATTGGGCCAGACTTGGCCGGACCGGTGGTGGTGCAACGTGCTCAGCGAAGAACGGCGCCGTGAAATTCTCGGACTCTTGCGCAACGACGGCCGCGTGCTGGTGCGCGACCTTTCCCGGCGCTTCCACACTTCGCTGATCACCATTCGCAAGGACCTGGAATCGCTGCATCATCGCGGCCTGCTGGAGAGGACCCACGGCGGTGCGTTGCCGCTGCCGGCTGGCGCTTTGCAGGATCCCTCGCTGCAGCAGAAAGAAAAGTTGCATCGCAAGGAAAAACTGCGCATCGCCGCGGCCGCCGCGCGAATGATTCGCCAAGGCCAAGTGATTATTCTCGACTCCGGCACTACGACTACCGCCCTCGCGCACAGTTGCCGTCACCTGCGTGGGCTGACGATCATCACCAACGCCACAAATATCGCGGCGGAACTGGCGGACAGCAACGTTGAAGTGATTCTTACCGGAGGCTCGCTGCGCAAGCAGTCTTATTCGCTGGTTGGCCCGGTCGCCGAAGAGTCGCTGCGCAAGTTCAGCGCGGACATGCTCTTTTTGGCTGTGGACGGCTTCGACGTGAACTATGGATTGACCACGCCGAATCAACTGGAAGCGCGCGTTAACCGCGCGATGTCCGACGCGGCCCGGCGCACCATCGTCGTGTGCGACTCGTCCAAATTCGGTCGCCGCAGCCTTTCGCTGATCATGCCGGTGTCGTCCGTTCACGAAGTCATCACCGACCGCGGCATTCCGCGCAACGATCTCAAAGCGCTGCGCGACACGGAAGTCGAAGTGAAGCTGGTGTGAGGCTTTTAGCTGATTGATTTCTTAGCTTGAAAAAGGTTAGAGATCAAAAAGAAGGAAATCGAAAGCGGCGAATCGTAGAGGCTCGAACGAAATACCGGGGAGATCGGTGAAAATATCGGAAGGAAAACGGAAGAGTCTGGAAGCGCTCTCCAACGCACGTGGCGTGATCGCGGCTTTGGCCATTGATCAGCGCAGCGCTCTTCGCAAGTTGTTCGCGAAAGCCCTGGGCAGTCCACCAAACGATGTGCCGGAGCGTATGCTGGTCGAATTCAAGGAGCACGTCAGCCGCATCCTGACGCCGCACGCCAGCGCGATTCTGCTCGACCCTGAATATGGGCTCCCCGCAGCGGCACAACGCGACAGGGATGCAGGACTTCTGCTCGCGTATGAGAACACGGGCTACGACACCAGTGTGCCGGGACGTTTGCCGAGCCTGTTGGATGGTTTCAGCGTGGCGCGGCTCAAACAGGCCGGTGCTGACGCCGCGAAAGTTCTCCTTTATTACTCTCCGTCAAGCGCCGCCAGCATAAACACACAAAAGCACGACTGGGTCGAGCGCGTGGGCGCAGAATGCCTGTCCGCCGATGTCCCCTTCTTTCTGGAACTGGTCAGCTATCACGACGACCTGGACGAAAAAGGCCCGGACTTCGCACGCATCAAGCCGGACATGGTCACGCGCTCGGTGGAAGAATTTTGCAAGCCGCGTTACGCCGTGGACGTTCTCAAAGTCGGTGTGCCGGTGAACATGAGTTTCGTCGAATCGCCCAACGTCCCGCGCAGCGAAGCGCTCTATTCGCGCGCCGAGGCCGCGAACTATTTTTGCCGCGCATCCGATGCCTCATCGCTGCCCTTCATTTACCTTTCCGAAGGAGTTCCGAACGAGCTTTTTTCCGATGCGCTGAGCGTTGCTGCCGAAGCCGGCTCGGGGTTTTCCGGCGTCCTGTGTGGCCGCGCGACTTGGCAGGACGGCGTTCCGATCTTTGTGCAGCAAGGTTCCGTGGCTTTGGAGCAGTGGCTGCGCGGACCCGGCACGCAGAACATTGCGCGCGTGAATGCACGTTTATCGGCTGCGCGTCCGTGGCATGAAAAATTTTCGGCTGCCGCCTCCGGAAGGGATTGAAGCCAGAGTCCGCTAATGTTCATCTGCGTCAGCCCAAACCCGGCGATTGACAAACGGCTGGTGGTCGAACGCCTGATTCCAGGAAAAATTAACCGCGTTCGGAGGGTGCAGGCGAATGCCGGCGGCAAGTCCGCCCATGTCGCCATGGTGCTGCGCGCGCTGGGCGAGCTGACCCACTGGATCGGCCCGAGCGGCGGCACAACCGGAACGGATCTGCTGAGCGGCCTGCGGGCGCTGGGAATTGAAACCCATCCGATTTCTGCGCGCGGGATGACGCGAACTAATCTCGAAATTCTGGACGATGCCGGAACCGTGACGGAGATTCTGGAGCCTGGAGAGCAACTGTCGGCCGCAGAGCTTACAGAGCTTGAAAATCTTTGCGCGGACATGTTCAAAGCGGGCGGTGAGAACGCCACGGTCATTTTTTCCGGAAGCTTGCCTTCGGGCGCGAGCCCCGATCTCTACCAAAGGCTGGTCGCGCAGGCGAATTCTTCCGGCTGCCGCACTTTGTTGGACACCAGCGGTGAACCCTTGCAGGGGGCTCTTGCGGCTGAACCGTTTTTCATCAAGCCGAATCGAGACGAGGCGGAAGCGCTTCTCGGCAAACCGATCGAGTCGCTCGAAGCCGCGGCGGATGTGCTTCGGCAAATTCTGACTGTGGGCCCGCGCAGCGTTGCACTGAGCCTAGGTGCCGAAGGAATGTTGTACGGCTCCGGAAAAGACGCGCCGATTTACTTTGCGCCAGCGCTCTCGCTGGCAACGCAATCGACGGTTGGATGCGGCGACGCGGCACTGGCGGGATTCGCCCGTTCATTTGCCTCGGATGCGTCGCCGGAGGAGGCCATCCGCCTGGCAGCAGCGTGCGGGTCAGCGAATTGCGTCGCGGACTCGCCCGGCGCAGTACGCGCTTCCGATGTCGAGAAATATCTCGCCGAAATTCAGGTGGAGCGCCTGCCTTAGGTAAGAGTGCGGCTTGCCACGGCGGCGCGGTTGTGGCATCGTTATGCCAAGGAAATAAAACGAACGAATCCGTAAGAAATCGTAAATTGCAAGTTTGCGGGTGCTGCTGGCGGAGTGAGGTTGTCGAGGAGTGGAATGACCGTTTCCCGTTTGCCTATTCAAAATCTGAACACCATAACCGAGATCCTTTCGCAGCCGGAAGTGTGGCGGAAGGTTTTGGCGGAACTTCCGGGAAGTGCAGCCTGCAAGTCGTTCTTGGCGAATGCGGCCGGGCGCAAAGAGTGGCTCTTCGTCGGCTGCGGTACCAGCTACTATCTCGCAGAAGCTGCGGCGGCAAACTGGACGATGCTGACGGGCCGCCGCGCTCGTGCTGTTCCCGCATCCGAAATTTTGCTCTTTCCGGATCTGTTGCAGCTCGACGCAACGGGGCTGCAGGCGATTGTTATTTCGCGTTCGGGAAAAACGTCGGAGGCGGTGCGCGCTGCGGAGGTTCTGAATCACCGTGGCGTTCCGGCATTCGGCATCACGTGTGTTGCGAACTCCGACTTGACCAGGGTTTGCGAATCCACGCTTGCGATCGCAGCCGCCGACGAACAAAGTCTGGTGATGACTCGCTCGTTCACTTCGATGCTGCTCGCACTGACTTATCTCGCGGCTTCGCTGGGTGAAACCAACGACACTTCGGCGGCGTTCGACGAACTCTCTTCGCGGCTGGGACTGCAGATCGATTCTTACAGCGATCGCGTTGAGTCGTTTGTGGCGAAACATTCGTTTGAGGACTTTATTTACCTCGGGCAAGGACCGTTTTTCCCGATCGCCCGGGAAGGCTGCCTAAAGATCACGGAAATGTCGTGCTCGTATGCGCAGGCCTATCACACACTGGAGTTCCGGCACGGTCCGAAGTCGGTCGTTAGTCCGCAGACCTGCTTGACGTTTTTCTTGAGCGAGTCTGGCATGGATGCCGAGAGCGAAGTGCTGAGTGAAATGAAAGCGCTCGGCGGCAAGGTCATTGGAATTTGTAACCGCACGACTGACGCAGTGCGACGTTCCTGCGATCTTTTGTTTGAATTCAATCTGACCGTTCCGGAGCCACTGCTGGCTGCGGCGTCCATCGTTCCGGCTCAACTGCTCGGCTTTCATGCCGCGATCAAAAAAGGGCTCAACCCCGACGAGCCGAAGAACCTGAGCCGCGTGGTGATCCTCGATTGATGCGGTAGGATTGCCGGCGGCGATGAACCCATCCCAAGAAAATGCTGTCAGCGTGGTTGGCGAGCTGAACCTTGATCTGGTGCTGACCGGGCTGCCAGAACAGTTTGAGCCCGACCGCGAGCATCTGGCCTCGGATTTCAGTCTGACGCTGGGCAGTTCATCGGCGATTTTCGCGCACAACCTTGCGCTACTCGGCAATCGTGTCTTATTCCATTCCGCGGTTGGCGGCGATCCTTTGGGCGAAATTTGCCTCGCGCGGCTCGCGGAAAGCGGCGCTGATGTTTCCGCAGTGCGGCGATTCGCGAATCAGAAAACCGGACTGACAGTAATCCTGCCGCAGCGAGTGAATCGCTACATCCTGACTTATCCCGGCGTGATGGCCGAGATGCGCTTCGAGGACCTGGATCTGGATCGAATCTTGGCCTCGCGCCATCTGCACTTGTCTTCGTATTTCTTGCAGTGCGCCCTGCGGCCACGCATTGTGGAACTGTTTCGCCTATCGAAGGAGAAAGGCCTGTCGACGTCGCTCGACACCAATGACGACCCGGAAGGCGCTTGGGCGTCGGATGTTCTCGATGTACTGCCGTGGGTGGATGTGCTGCTGCCCAACGAGCGCGAAGCTTGCCGGTTGGCGCATTGCGATAATCCGATCCAAGCCCTGGAAGTGCTGGCGATGAAAGGGCCGCTGGTGGTGATGAAGCGCGGGCCGAAGGGCGCGATCGCGCAGCTGGGCGCTGATGTTTCAGAAGCAGTGCCGCTGAAAGTGGATGCCCTGGACACCATCGGTGCGGGAGACAGCTTCGACGCGGGCTTCCTGCACCGGTTCATTCGCGGCGCA
Source organism: uncultured Acidobacteriaceae bacterium (assembly GCA_964594885.1). GTDB lineage: Bacteria > Acidobacteriota > Terriglobia > Acidiferrales > UBA7541 > Acidiferrum. The sequence continues at coordinate 9,723 of CAZQOB010000079.1, read as the reverse complement.
GGCGTCGAAGAGTGTTTGCGGTTCGGAAATTTGACCGGAGCTTTTTCAACCACGCGCAGTGGTGGAACCGAAGCGTTTCGGGATGCGGAACATCGCAAGCGGTTCTTGTCGGTGTGATGTTTTGGCGGGCCGTTTGGCTCAGCGCGCTTCCAGCAGCAGACTTCCAGTGAATTCAGCCGACATTTTGGCCACGGGTCCGGCGACGGTGCCGTAGTCTTTGCCATTGACATAGTCCGTGACGTGATACGTCTTGTTGCCGAGGCCGCGCAATTCGATTTCGCCTTTCCAACCGCCTCGCGCCTTACCAGCGTTGCTTGCCTTTTCCGGAGCGTAGAAGGCGTAGTACATCGCGCCATCCTTTTCGATGGCGTAGGCTTCGGGCGAATCGTAACCGTAGGTATAGAGATCGAGGAATTTTCCTTTCGACAGCATTTTCCCATTGTAGAGGCTGGTCCATTTTTTCCAGCGCGCTTCTTTCGAACTATTCAAATAAACATTCTTCAGTTTCGGGCCGTAGTCCGGCCAAGTGAATTTGGTGCCAAGCACGCCGCCGGTTCCTAACGTGGAGGCGAAATCGTCGCCGACGTCCTCCTCGTTGCCGGTGTTGGCTCCCCGGATGCGCGTGAGCTCGACGTGGTCGCCGTAGATGGCGGCATTGGGGCCGAGCAGGGCTTTGTACATCTTTATGCGGCGGCGGACTTGCACCGAGCCGACTGGATCGGCGGTGACCGCCTGATCCATGTAGCGGAGCCATGCGAGGCTGGGCGGAGTGCCGCATGGGCAGATTTGTGTGATGCTGTCCGGCTTGAGCGAGCGGGTGGTTTCAAAAATGGTCTTGTAGATTTCGCCCATGGCGTTGACAGAATCGTAAGGCGACTTGTGGTGGTGCTTAGGGTTGTAGCAGGGCGGAATCGAGAAGATGTTGTCGAGCTTGTGGCCGTCGAAGTCCCAGTCGCGAATGAAACGTTCGGTCAGGTTCTGGTAGTATTCGCGCACTTCGGGAACGGCCGGGCAAAGGGTAGCGAGGTGGCGGGCCATGCGGGCGGGCTGGCCTTTTGCATCGAGCACCAGCCAGTCTGGATGTTGCCTGACGACATCGGAAATTCCATAGCGATGCGATTCGTACTTGAACTTGCCGTCTTCGACCGCGAGCGGCAGCCACCAGAGCTGCACTTTGATTCCCTGGGCATGGAAAGCCTTGACCATTCCCCGGATGGCGGAGCCGGGAAAGGTATCCGCGCGGGGCTGCCAGTCGCCGTAATTGCTGAACCAGCGGTCGTCGAGCGTGGCCCAGTGGATTCCAACTTCCTTCAGCTTGGGAATCGTATCCACCATCTGCTTGGGCGTGACCTCTGATTCATAGCCCCAGCCGCACCAACTGATGGCATAGTTTTCATCGTTGTTTTTGGGCTGGGCCAGGCCTTCGCGTTCGACGGCGCGCGACCACATGCGTAGCGGTTCAAAAAAGTCGCCGTGAAACACCATGGCAAACGTGCGCGGAGTTGAGAAACTTTCGCCGGGCTGCAGCGTGGCATTGGCGGCAAGGTCTACCGAGGCTTCGACCTTTCCTTCGCCCGTGGTTTTGACGGGCATGGAAAGCGTCAGCGGCAGAGTTTCCAGGTGGCCGATAGCGAGTCCGGCGTTGCGAGTCCAAAAAGCGAGGACCGGAATGCCGCCGCCGGCGGAGCCCGGGTCGTCGCCCGTACCGACCGGAGCGCCGAACGGATTTTGCCGGCTGAACTTTGCGGGAACAGGAAAAGTTTCGTCCAGACCCCATTGCATGCTGGATCCAGAAAAGGTCCACATGTCGTGGGATTTTGTATTGCTGTCGGCGAGCGTCGCGTTCAGCACATGTTTTTGCAAACTAATGCTATCGAGTGCGAGGGCCTTTTGGCTCGCGTTTCGATAACTCGCGGAAAGCACAGCCAGAGCAGGAAAATCATCATAGACTTCGACGGTTAGGAGTTCATCCAAGCCGGTCGTTCGACTGTGACCGGTGACCTCGAGATGTTTTCCGGCAGCGCCGAGCTTGCCAGTGGCTTCGCGAATCGTGGAGTGGTCAAAATCGCGGACAAAATCCTGGACGATTTGCTTGTTGCTGGTTACCGAGATTGCAGGCACTTGGGTTGCATCGTCCAAACCACCGGGCTGGCCCGCACTCAGCAAACGCGCTTCCAGGTTTCCGTCTTTGCGCAAGACGAATTCCGCTTGCGGCGTTTTGAGACCAATCTGGTCCGCGTCTTTTTCGACAATAACAGTGGATGTTCGTTGGGCGGTGGAAACTGGCGCGTTTTTTTCCGCGCCGCGCTGGCAACCAGCCGCGGCGCAGACAACGAAGATCGCTGCCGCCCCGATTCGCGTCCAGGTCCCGAGTGCGCGGATGAGTTGTGAATGGATCATCATGAAAATTCCCCAGAAAAAAGCGAGTATCAGGCGGCCAAAAACCGCACAGAAAGTGTACGACCGAGCGCAGTAAAACGAAATCAAAAGAAGCAAAACGAAAAGCTGCTTGCTTTGCAGGAGCGCGCGTCGTATGCTGAGCGGCATACGGGGTGTTCCATGAGCAAACGCTTTTTGTGTCTTATTTCGTTTGTTTCAATCGTTTTAATGAATCTGGCTTTGCCGGCGGTATTGCGTGCCGATGTGACCGGATCAATTTTGGGGGTTGTGCATGACCGGTCGCAAGGCGTAGTGGCCGGAGCCAAGGTTACGGTCACGAACGCAGCTACAAATTTCACGCAGGAGGTCACGTCGGCGACGGACGGCACGTTCCGATTCCTCGTGCTGCCTGTCGGAGTCTACAAGTTGAGTGTGACAGCGAGCGGCTTTCGCCCGTTTGTCGAGAGCAGCATCGAACTTAACGTCAACGATCAGTTGCGTTTTGAGGTCGTACTCGATGTCGGCAACATCACCGAAACAGTCGAGATTACCGCTAACGCTGTTCAGGTGCAGACGGAAAATACGCAGCTCGGCGACGTGATTGACTCGAAGAAGATGCTGTCGCTGCCGCTGAACGGCCGCAGCTACATCGACCTGCTAGGTCTGCAAGCGGGCGTGGCACCTTCGACGGCGGGCACCATCGGCGGTGACCGCCCTGTCTCGGGCATCTTGAATGCCGGCAACATCTCCGTTAACGGTCAACGAGAAACCGCAAACGCATTCCTCGTAAACGGAGGCGACGTCAGCGAAGGTCGCAACCTCGGAGCCGGGTTGGTCCCCAATCTCGATTCCGTCGAAGAGTTCCGTCTGATTACAAACAGCTTCGACGCCGAGTACGGAAAATTCAGTGGCGCGGTGATGAACGCCATCACAAAACAAGGCACTAACGGCTTTCACGGCGATGTGTTTGAGTTTTTGCGTAACGACAAGCTGGACGCAAACAATTTCTTCAATAATTTGGCAGGGCTTCCGAAGAGTGAGCTGCGGCGCAATCAGTTCGGTTATGCCGCTGGCGGCCCGATCTGGAAGAATAAGTTGTTCTGGTTCTCGGACTATCAGGGCACAAGACAAGTGATAGGTGCCGAAACTGGGCTGGTTACCCTTCCTCCTGCGGCTCAGTATCAGGGACTTTTTGACCCTTCATTGTTGACTGGTACGGTCGATGGTAGCCAGCCGGGAACTTGTCCCGACTGCGGCTGGGCCGAGCTTCTCACACAAAGGCTGGGCTACACCGTAGTGAACAATGAGGCCTACAGCTTCCCCGGGTGCGCGAGCACGGACCCCGTAACTGGATGCGTGTTTCCCGTGAATGCGGCTGGACTAGCGATGATTCCCCAGGCTGCTTGGTCAGCCCCGGCCAAAGCCATCCTCCCGTATTTTCCTCTGCCCAACATCGACCCCGTAGCAGGCACTTACTCGAACAACAGCCAGCGAAATATAGCGAATGACAACAAATACGGAGAACGAGTAGATTTCAACAATCAAAAAACGGGTAACTGGTCGTGGTACTACCATCTGGACAACTCGAACGTCTTCAGCGCCCTTCCAGAAGCCAGCGTGCCGGGCTTCTCTTCCACCACACCTTCCCGCGCTCAGCAATTTGTCATGAGTAACACAAAGCCGTTTGGGGCTACCGCTGTGAACGAAGCGCGGCTCAGCGTCTTCCGAAACGTCGTGCATAAGGACAATCCGGGCGCCAGTTTTGCCAGCCTTTCCTCGCTTGCCTTCAACAATAACAATGGGCTCGGCATTATCCCGCTAGCAGGTTACAAAGAGTATGTTCCGCAACTTTACTTTAACAACTTCGAAATCGGCGAGCCGTCGCTAAATACTTTCCAGCCGAACACAACCTATATGGTGAGCGACAGTTTCTCCAAGTCGTTTGGCCGGCACACTCTAAAGTTCGGAGGCGAATACCGCTTCCTGCAAGTGAACGAGCGCAACTACGCCAACCCTAATGGTGGTTTCGTGTTTGATGGCAGCATCACCGGCGTGGACTTCGCCGACTACCTGCTGGGCGCAGACGCGGGGTGCAGCGGCTACACCCAAGCAGCGCTACAGGTCCTGGACTCTCGAACAAAGTATGGCGGCGCATATATCCAGGATTCGTGGAAGGCAAAGCCGAACCTTACACTGAATCTTGGCCTGCGCTGGGAGGTGAGCACTCCGTGGTATGACACGCAGGGCAAGATCCAATCCATCATTCCAGGCGAGCAGTCGGTCCTGTTCCCCTTGTCTCCTAAGGGTTTCGTATACCCCGGCGACCCCGGCGTCCCCAAGACCCTCACCCCAACGAGATACCACAATTTCGGCCCGCGCGCCGGCCTGGCCTATTCGCCGGGCTTTAGCGAAGGCGTACTGGGAAAGATCTTTGGTGGGCCGGGTAAGACGAGCATTCGTGCATCATTCGGCCTCTATTACACCTCGATCGAAGACCTGAATCTGTTCTTCGAAGTAGCCGATGCCCCGTTCGGTCTATATTGGAGTTCGGGTAACACTCTGTTCGACGAACCCTTCCGAAATCGCCGGGACGGAACACCACAGGGGCAGCGCTTCCCTTTCAGCCCGCCAGTTCCGGGCAGTCCAGCGAATAAGACCCTGGACTTCTCGATCTATGAGCCGATTTCGTTTTCACCCGGCTATGACCCTCACAATAGCCTTCCATACGCCGAGCATTTCAACTTCTCCATTCAGCGCCAGTTGGATAAGTCCACGGTGCTGACGCTGGCGTACGTAGGGACCGAGGGGCACAAACTTATCACCTCCGAGGAAGCGAACCCGGGCGATGCCGCTCTATGTATGAACCTAAACGCGATCGGAGCTTTCGACACCAGCACGGGCTCCGCTGGCTGCGGACCACACGCTGAAGAGGACATTTTCCAGCTTCCAGGCACTACGACGTCGTGCCTCGGTGCGACAGCCAATCCCGGATGCGTTTACGGCACAAGAGACACGCTCCTGAATCCAAACTATTGCCCTGGGGCCCAAGCGCTTTGCTATAGCTTTGGGAACACCTTTACACGCACGATTGCCAATTCCATCTACAACGCCGGGCAGATCACCATCGAGCGTAAAGCCAGCGACATTACGTTCCTTGCGGCCTATACCTTTGCGAAAGCCTTGGACAATTCTTCCTCTTACGGCGACTACGTCAGTTTTGCGAATCCCAGAATCACCCGTGGACTGTCTTCTACCGACGTCAGCCATAACTTCGTAGCCAGCTACATCTGGGCAATTCCTTTTGACCGCGCGTTCAAACACGCGCCGAAGCGTTTGACCCAGGGCTGGCAGATGCAGGGCATCACTCGCTTCGCTACCGGCTTCCCCATCGAGATGAGGCAATCCCGTGGCGACATTTCTCTCGCCGGCAGTTCGTCCACGGATCGGCCCAATCAGGTGGGGCCGGTTCAGATCTTAGATCCGCGTAAACCGAACCCGGGTTGCACCAACAGCATCAATGGCGACAACACTGGATGCTACTTCCTGCCGGATGCGTTTGCGAAGAACACGACTCTTGGCTCATTCGGAGACGTCAACCGGCGCTTTTTCCACGGTCCTGGATTCAACAACACCGACTTCGGCTTTTTGAAGCGGACTGCCATTCGAGAACAAATGGCCTTTGATATCCGAGTTGAATTTTTCAATATCTTTAACCATGCTCAGTTCAATAATCCGAGCGGGAATATCAGCAATCAGGCGTTTGGCGTCGTCACGGGCGCCCGTGACCCGCGCATTGGCCAGGTCAGCGCGAAGTTCTATTGGTAATCTCCAGCAGTGTGAACTCGTTTTTGATTTGACCTGCGGCTCAACCGCAGGTCAAATCACTAGGATGAGATTTGCACGACAAACCCACAGCATCTTCAATCGTGTGCTCCCGGCTATGGGAATCGCCCTTTACCTCAGCTTCGCCGCCCCCGCTCCGGTCATCGCCCAGACCGCCGCTCAGTATCGCCAGCAAGCCGTTCAGCTTTCGCAATCCAAATCGTGGGATGAGGCCATCGCCGCGTATCACGAGGCGCTCGATCTGGAACCGAATGACGCGGACACCCACTACAATCTCGGGCTCGCTTTGAAATACAAAGGCGATACGAGGCAGGCGATAGACGAATTCGAAACCGCGATTCGGCTCAGGCCCAATTTCGCCGACGCTCATTATGCTCTGGCGGCCAGCTCCTTTGAGCTTAAAGACGATACCACCACGAGCCAGGAGCTGCAGACCACGCTCAAACTCAATCCGAAGAGCTCTTCCGCGCACCGTCTGCTGGCCCGGGTCTATGTAGCACAGAATGATCTGTCCGCCGCGAGCCGTGAACTGCGCCTGGCGCTGCAGCTGAAGCCGTCTGCCGATCTGCACTTCGAGCTAGGGATCACCGAAGGACAACGCGGTAATCTGGATGCCGCCGCTGCTGAATTTCGTCAGGCGCTTAACCTCAACCCGCAGCTCGCACCCGCGCATGACCTGCTCGGAGTCACGTTGCGCAGGCAAGGCAAACATGCCGAGGCGCTCGTGCAATTCCGCCGGGCGGTCGAGATCGATCCCAAGGATCCCGAAGCGCAGTACGATCTCGGCATGGAGTTGAAGGCCAGCAGCGATACTGCAAGCGCGATTGCTGCGTTCCAAAAAGCGATCGAACTGAAACCCGATTTCGAGAAGGCTCACTACAATTTGGGAATCGCGTTGCGCGCGCAGGGCCAGGCAGCGGCGGGAAAGAAGGAGCTTGATGAGCTGAATTCGCTCAGCGAGTTCCGCGCCCGCCTTGCGCAGTCCAAAATGCTGATCCTGCAGGGCGTGGATGCGCTCAGGCAGCAAAAAGCGGATGATGCGTTGGCACTTTTCCAGAAAGCGGTCGAACAAAGTCCGAGTTTGCCGACCGCCCACTACTACCTCGGTGTCGCTTATGAGCTCAAGGGCGACACGCTGAAAGCAGTTGCCGCTTATCAGAAAGCACTGGAGCTAAAGCCGGACTACGCTCAAGTACACTCGAGCCTCGGCCTACTCTATTGGCGGCACGAAGACCGCGTTCACGGGCTCGAAGAATTACGCCAGGCCGTGCTGTCCGATCCAGATTTGCCGGAAGGACACTACAACCTTGGCCTCGCGCTGGCCCAGTCGGGCCGGTGGAGCGAAGCCGCGCAAGAGCTGAAGGAAGCCATCAGCCTGAATCCCAAATACACCGATGCGCGGATCCAGCTGGGGCTGGTGCTGAGCCAGAACAACGATTTAACCGGAGCGGCCGGAGTCTTCAGAGAGTTGCTGCGGCGCGAACCGAACTTCGCCGAGGGGCACAACAATCTTGGACTGGTGTTGCTGCAAAGCGGCGATGCGAACGCAGCGCGCGGGGAATTTGCCGAAGCGGTGCTTCTAAAACCGAGCTACGCCGAGGCCCATTACAACCTGGCGCTGGCTCTTCAACAACTGGGAAAGGAGGCAGAGTCGCGAGCCGAGTTCGACAAAGCGTTTGAGATTTCCCCGGAGCTTCGGAATGCGCCTCGCCCTTAACGATGCTTGGTGCCACTAAGATCGCCTCTTCAGCAGCAGCGCTCCTGGCGTCGGCGGCGTGCCTACTTTGGGGAATGACTACCCATCCGGCACGCCCAGTGCTGGCGCCGCCGGCCATTGTGCAGGAGAACGCTGCCAGCAAGGTCTGCGAAGTCACGACGCCGATGGCGTCTTTTTCGATTCCACACGTTTCGAGAGCGCCGGAACTGAACCTTGATCCAGGCTCGAAAACGTGGGCGCACACAGCATCCACGTGGATCGTCAAAGACTGCACACACCAGATCGACTATCCCAAGCTGAAAACCGAAGTGAAGGCGTTCTGGACCGATTCGGACTTGTACCTGTTGTTCATTTGCCCGTACCAGGAATTGAATCTGTGGCTGCCAGCAGACAACTCCAAGGACCGATTGAAGCTATGGGACCGCGATGTGGTGGAATTTTTCCTGGGTGACGACTGGAACGACATCAAGCACTACCGCGAATTTGAGATTGCGCCCACGGGGGATTGGGTTGATTTGGCGATCGATTTGAACAAGGACTCTTATGACGCCAAGTGGGATTCGGGCTGGCAGCGCCTGGGCCGGATCGACGAGAAGAAACACATCTGGTATGCGGCGGCGCGCGTGCCGCTGGGTTCGGTGAGCGAGAAGCCGGTTGCGCCAGGCACCAAATGGCGCGCGAATCTTTATCGCATTGACGGGCTGGGCGAAGATCCAGTGCGCCACTTCATGTGCTGGCAGCCGACCTGCGTGGTGAACCGCGATCCGAATCACGTGCCCGAGCATTTTGGAACTTTGATTTTCAACAAGTAATCACAGATTACGGAGGGAAGACATGCGTGCAACAGGATCATCAGACCGCCGCCGATTCATGAAACTGCTGGCGGCTTCGCCTCTGCTGGCACAGATCGCCGCGCAAGGGCTCTATGAAAAATCGGCAGCCGCTTTGGGAGTGGACACGCGCGGGAATGTGTACAGCCGCCTGGGAGTCAAGACGGTCATCAACTGCCGCGGCACTTGGACGTATTTGAGCGGCTCGTTGCAGTTTCCCGAAGTGCAGGAGGCGGCGGCCGAAGCCAGCAAGCATTTCGTAAACATGGTTGAACTGCACCACGCGGTGGGTCGGCGTTTGGCGGAATTGACTGGAGCGGAGTCAGGTCTGATTACTTCCGGCGCGGCGGGTGCGATGGCAGCGGCAACTGCGGCATGCATCGCGGGCGCCGATCCCAAAAAGATTTGGCAGCTCCCGGACACCACCGGGCTGAAACATGAAGTCATCATGGTCGGCGGACGCAGTGCATTTGACAGTGCGATCCGGCTGACAGGAGCGAAGCTGGTGTTGGTAGAGAAGCCCGACGACATCGCCAACGCAGTTACTGAAAACACCGCGATGATCTACACGACCGATTTGGGCGACAAGCTGACGCGTGAAGCGGCGATGGCCAAGGCTCACAACGTACCGCTGCTGCTCGACGACGCTGCTGGTATTCCGCCGATTGACAACATCAAGCTTTACGCCCAGATGAAACTCGACCTTTACACCTTTTCCGGCGGCAAGGGTCTGCGCGGGCCGCAGTGCAGCGGCGTGCTGCTCGGCCGCAAGGATCTAATCGAAGCGGCGATGCGCAATTCGTGCCCGTTTGAGGGCGCCGTTTGCCGCGCGATGAAGGCCGGAAAGGAAGAAATCATCGGCTGCCTGACAGCAATCGAAACCTGGCTGAAACTCGATTCCAAGAAGCAGTATGAGGAATGGCACTACCGCGTCGATCGCATCGCCAAGCTGGT
>CAZQOB010000078.1:0-22726 GCA_964594885.1 uncultured Acidobacteriaceae bacterium | reverse complement strand
GTGGGCATCGCATGCCTCACGGTGGTGCGGATTACCGGACCGATCTGGGCGCATCCGGTGTGGGGAATCTGGTGGGCCTGGTACGCGCGGCTGACTTCGACCTTTGTGTTGTGGATTCTGTATGTCTGCTACCTGCTGCTGCGCACACTGGTGGACGAGCCGGAGCGCCGGGCGTTGTTGAGCGCGCTCTACGGGATTTTTGCGTTCATCGATGTGCCGATTGTTTTTGGCGCGATTCGCTGGTGGCGCGGGCAGCATCCAGCGCCGGTGATCATGGGCGGGCCGAACTCCGGGCTGGAACCGACCATGCGCAAGGTGTTTCTGTTCAACGTGCTGGCCATGCATGTTCTGGCAGCGTTTTTGATTGTTGAACGCTACCTGTTGGAGCGCAACAAGCACGACGTGGAGATTTTGCAGCGCGAAGCGGAGGCTCAGTGAAGAATCTGAACAGCGTGTTTGCCGCATACTTGATCGGCTGGGGAGTTTTCTTTGTGTTTTTCGCGAGCATCGTCAAACGTTCCAACGATCTCCGCGCCGACGTGGACCGGCTGAAGAAAGCCGCGCTCAAGGACACCGCGAAGGAGAAGTGAATTGGCGGCAACCGGAGCGGAAAGCTCGTCCCTGAAAAGGAAGTGCGTCGGCGTGGTGCTTTTCCAGTTGGGCGGTCCGGATTCGTTGGAGGCCGTAGAACCGTTTCTGGAAAACCTCTTTCTTGACCCGGATATCCTCCCGATGGGGCCTCTCGGATTTTTGCGTGGGCCGCTGGCGCGATACATCGCGAAAAAGAGGGCGGTGCCCGTGGCCGGACGCTACTCGGAGATTGGCCGGCGGTCTCCGATCGGGGTCCTGACCGAGCGGCAACGCGTGAAGCTGGAAGCCGCGCTAAAACCCTACATCGATCCGGTCGTCGTGACGGCGATGCGGTATTGGAAGCCGTTCACCGAGGACGCGATCCGAGCGCTGAAGGCAGCGGGAACGCTTGACGAAATTGTCTTGCTGCCCCTTTACCCGCACTATTCCTATGCGACGACGTTGAGCAGTCTAAAAGAATGGCGGCGACGGTATGGCCAACCTACAGGCGGGCCGCCGGAGCGCACCGTCGAATCGTTTTTCGATCACCCGTCGTATATTGAGGCTGTCGTGCGAAAAATCGGAGTCTGCCTGCGGCAGTTTGCGGACAGTTCGCGCATTCATCTGCTGTTCAGCGCGCATGGTATTCCACTGAGCCTGGTGGAAAAGGGCGATCCGTATCCCAAGCAGATCGCGGAAACCGTGCGGCTGGTGAATGAGCAGGGAAGCAAGCGTTACGCCAACTGGCCGAAGACCCAGCTGCTTTGTTATCAGAGCCGGCTCGGACCGATGAAATGGCTGGAGCCGTCGTTCCTGGGTACGCTCGAACGGCTAGGCCACGAAGGCGTGAAAGAGATGCTGGTGGTACCGATTTCGTTTGTTACCGAGCACATCGAAACGCTGCACGAAATCAACATTGACGGGCGGATGGATGCGAAGAACTGGGGAATCGAACGTTTCCGCATGATGCCTGCAGTGGGCGACTCGGGGCCGTTTATCGAAGCGCTGAAAGATGTGACGCTGAAAGCGCTGAATCCGACGAATCGGACTCAGGAGCTCAGCGTCGCGGGCTAAATTCGCTTGCCAGACGCCACTTTAGATATACTGTCTCCTCGGAAATCGCACAGAATGAGCACCCTTCACACGACAGCGTTTACGCTGCGCAGCCGCGCCGGCGCTTACGTGGCTCTGACCAAGCCGGACGTGTCGTTCCTGGTGGTGATGACAACCGCCGCCGGATTCTACATGGGTGTACGCGGGCCGGTAGACTGGCTGCGGCTGGCCCATACGGTTTTTGGAACGACCCTGATTGCCGCGGGAACGGCGGCGCTGAATCATTACATCGAGCGCGACACCGACCGCCACATGCGACGGACTGCGGCGCGACCGTTGCCCAGTGGATTGTTGCGGCCTGCGGAAGCTCTGTGGTTTGGCGTCGGCTTAGCGGTCGCAGGCGCGGCGGACTTGCTGCTGGTGGGCGGCTGGTTGCCGTCGCTGCTCGGCGCCATGACTTGCATGAGCTACCTACTGGCCTACACGCCGTTGAAGAAGCGCACCGCATGGGCGACGTTCGTTGGCGCTTTTCCTGGGGCTGTGCCGCCGCTGATCGGATGGGCCGCGGCAACCGGCCGGCTCGACGGGGGCGCTTGGCTGCTGTTCCTGATTCTGTTTTTCTGGCAGTTTCCGCATTTCAATGCGATTGCCTGGATGTACCGCGAAGATTATGCGCGCGCGGGAATTCGGATGTTGCCGGTGGTGGACCGCGACGGTACTCAGACGTTCCGGCAGATTCTGATCGCAGCGGCCATGCTGGTGGTGATCAGCATGTTGCCTTCGGTTTTGCGGATGACCGGAGTGACGTACTTTTTTGGTGCCCTGATTGTGAGCGCGGCGCTGGTGCAGGTGTGCTTCTGGGCTGCGAAGAACAAGAGCAATGTCCGCGCTAAATGGCTGATGCATGCGACGGTCCTGCATATCCCGCTGCTGCTGGGATTGATGGTGTTTGACAAGATTGCGCGGTGAAACGCCAAAGAGAGTGAACGGAGGGTGCGATGTATCGTGCCCCTACGCAAGACTAATGACCTGGCCACGATGATTTTTCCTCACGCTGCCCTGAATGCCACCCTGAATGGAACCAGCGCGATCCTGCTGGCGGCGGGGTACGCGGCGATTCGGGCAGGGAAGCGCCAGGCCCACAAGACGTTGATGCTGTCTGCGTTCTTCGTTTCCTGCGTATTCCTGGTTTCCTACCTGGTGTATCACTACCGCGTTGGGCATATTCCGTTTCAGGGACAGGGTTGGATCAGGCCGGTGTACTTTGTACTGCTGTTTTCCCATTCTGTGCTGGCCGCAGTGATCGTGCCGCTGATTCTGATTACCCTGCGCCGCGCCTGGCTGGAGAAATTCGACAAACACAAAGTGATTGCGAAGTGGACGTTGCCGCTATGGTTCTACGTGAGCGTGACCGGTGTGGTTGTATATGTCGTGCTGTACCAACTTTCTCCAGGAGCACGATAGGGCGTGGTTCTGCGGATCCTGTCTCCTTGAGTGCTCAATGAAGCTTTCTCCAAACCTGTGCTTGGTTGTCCCACTTGCCTTCCTGCACCATGTTCATGGCAATCCTGCGCGAGATTCCCACTCGCTGGAATTCAGCGATCAAATCGAAGGATGCTACGGCGCTGAGGGCAGAATTGCAGACCTTGAGGATTGCCAATCCGCAAGGCTGGTTTTCGGGACTCTTTTTTCTTGGCGATCGGGTTGTACGCGGGATACCAGGAGTGCCGACGATTCGAATCAAGCAAGGAGGGGCCGTCACCGCGGCATCGTTAATCCAAAGAGTTCAGCCAGAGTACCCGACGAACGCGAAAGCACAGCATGTTAGCGGTACGGTGCGCCTACACGCCGTCATCGACACTGACGGGTCAGTAAGGCAGCTTGAAGTAGTCTCCGGCAATCCGCTGTTGGTGCAATCGGGGCTTGATGCTGTTCGGAACTGGCGATATCGGTCTACTACGCTAGATGGGGAGCCGGTCGAAGTTGATACCGCTATTGACGTGATTTACAGTCTCGGCAGTCTCTAGTGCGGGAGGGCGGCGGTCACGGCGGTGGTGAATTGTTCGGTGCCGGCAGGGCCGCCTACGTCTTTGGTGGTGTGCTTCCCTTCGCTGTAGACCTTTTCGATGGCGGCTTCGATGTGGCGAGCGGCGGAGCGTTCGCCAAGATAGTCAAGCATCAGCACGGCGCTTAGCAACAGTGCTGTGGGATTGGCGAGGCCCTGGCCGGCAATATCCGGCGCGGTGCCGTGGACGGCTTCGAACAGCGCGCCGTGATCGCCGATATTGCCGCTGGGCACCACGCCTAGGCCGCCGACCAAGCCTGCCGCGAGATCGCTCATCACATCGCCATACAGATTGGGCAGCAGCAGCACGTCGAACTGCTGCGGATTCAGGACCGCCTGCATGCAGGCGTTGTCCACAATCAATTCTTTGTATTCGATTTCCGGATATTGCGCGGCGACAGCCCGTACCGATTTGAGGAACAGGCCATCAGAAAGTTTCATGATGTTGGCTTTGTGGATGGCGTGAATCTTTTTGCGGCCTTCTTTTTTGGCGTATTCGAATGCGAAGCGCGCGATGCGCGTGGAAGCCCTTTCGGTGATGATTTTCAGGCTTTCGACGACACCGGGGACGACTTCATGCTCTAGGCCGGAGTAGAGGTCTTCGGTATTTTCGCGGACGATGACCAGGTCCACATTTTCAAAGCGCGATTTAAGGCCGGGAAGATTTTTGACCGGGCGCAGGTTGGCGTAAAGATCCAGCGTTTTGCGCAGGGCGACGTTGACGCTGCGGGCGCCTCCAGCTACGGCCGTGGCCATCGGACCCTTAAGGCCTACGCCATTGCGGCGGACTGATTCGACCGCGGTTTCGTTGAGAACGTTGCCGGCTTCGGCGGAGTTGCCGGCGCGGGCTTCGATTTCTTCCCATTCGATTTGCACGCCAGCGGCTTGCAAAATGCGCTGGGTGGCGCGGGAGACTTCGGGGCCGATCCCTTCACCGGGAAGCAATGTGACTTTATGTCTCATAGGTTCATCTGATTGTAGGGAAGCAGCGACGGGTTGTCGAAGTGTGTTCGCGGCGCTGGTTCCAGATGCCAACCGCGCTGCCCACTGCCCTTATGGCCGACCGGAGATGAAGTGACTGTTGGTCTCAACGCAGAGGGCACAGCAGACACGGAGAGAAGCGCGCAGAGTTTGCAGAGAAGACGTTTGTGGTAAAATAAAGGTGTAAAGAAGAGAGCTACAGCAGGGGATGTAGCGGAGGCTAAAGAAGTCATGATCAGTCTTACTCCGGTTGCCAGCACCAAGGTCAAGGAAATCATGAGCATGCAGAACCCAGTACCCAGCGCCTTGCGGGTGGCGGTGGTTGGCGGCGGTTGCTCGGGGTTTCAGTACCACATGGCATTTGAGAACCAGACCAACGACACCGATCAGGTGATGGATTTTGACGGCTTGAAAGTGGCCGTGGACCAGATGAGCTCGATGTATCTGGAAGGCGTGGAGATTGACTACATCGAGACGCTGGAAGGCGCGGGATTCAAGTTCAACAACCCGAATGTGAAGAGCACTTGCGGCTGCGGCAGCTCGTTTAGCGTGTAACGGCCAAAGCAGTTCAAGAGTTTAAGGGTTCAAAAGTTCAAGGCTCCTGAGAAGGGAATTGGTTCCGCTCAGGAGCCTTTCCCATTTTTGGCCAGCAGCGGAGGGTACCTACGACATAAGATTGACCGGAGCGCAGGTATCCACGGTACCGACCGTTGTGACAACAACAAGAGGGTCTTCTGCTGAGCTTCCGCTCGCTACTGAAGGCTGCGATCAGGATTGCGACGACGGTGCTGTCTTGAAAATAAGCAGCAACGGCAATTTGCAAACAGTGAGTGCGGAACGTATTCTAAATACCTAGAATGAAGATTGCGCTGGCGCAGTTCAATCCGACCGTCGGCGATTTCGCGGGGAATACCACACGCATCCTGGAATTGGCGGCACGGGCCAAGGAACGGGGAGCGGACCTTGCTGTTTTTTCCGAGCTTTGCATCTGCGGCTATTTTCCTCAGGACCTCCTCGAACGGCCGGCCTTCATTGATCGCAATCAGAAAGAGCTGAAACAGCTGGCCGCGAAGCTGCCGCTGCCGGCGATTGTCGGCTACGTGGGCAAAAACAAAAAGGGAACCGGCAACGGGATTTCCAATAGGGCGGCGCTCGTTTGCGGCGGCAAAGTGGTGTTCGAGCAGAGCAAGATGCTGCTGCCGACGTATGACGTGTTCGACGAGTCGCGGTATTTTCAGCCGGCGGCGCAGCAGACGGCCTTTTCTGTCGGCCCGGAGAAATTGGGCATCACGATCTGCGAAGACGTTTGGAACGACAAGAATTTCTGGGCGACGCGGCGGTATGAACGCGACCCGGTAACGGAGCTGGCGCAGCAGGGAACCAGCGTGCTGATCAATATTTCCGGGTCGCCCTACACCATTGATAAGCGAGCGCTGCGTGTGGACATGCTGCGCTCACTGGCGCTGAGCCACCAATTGCCTGTTGTGTATGTGAACCAAGTGGGTGGCAACGACAGCCTGATTTTTGACGGCGCAAGCGTAGCGCTGACCGCGGACGGCAAAGTTGCGGCCCAAGCCGCGGCGTTTGCAGAAGATCTGGTGCTGTTCGATACAGTTACGGGCCAGGGCGAAATTCACGAGCAGCCGCTGGAAGAGATCGCATACGCCTACGAGGCGCTGGTGCTGGGCACGCGCGACTACGTGCATAAATGCCGGTTCAAGAAGGTGGTGGTCGGGTTGAGCGGAGGCGTGGACTCGGCGGTGGTGGCGGCAATCGCAGTGGATGCGCTAGGAGCCGAGAATGTGACCGGTGTGTCGATGCCGGGGCCATTTTCGTCGGAAGGCAGCAAAGACGATGCGGCGGCCCTAGCCAGGAATCTGGGGATTGAGCTGAAGACGATTCCGATTTCGCCGGTGTTTGATGCTTATCGCGCGGCGCTGCAGCCGGCGTTTGGCTCACGCAAAGTCGACGTGACGGAAGAAAATATTCAGGCACGCATCCGCGGAAATTATTTGATGGCCCTGTCGAACAAATTTGGCTCAATGGTGTTGTCGACCGGCAACAAATCGGAGCTGGCGGTAGGTTATTGCACGCTATATGGCGATATGGCGGGCGGCCTGGCGGTGATTTCTGATGTGCCGAAGCTGATGGTCTACGAGCTGGCGAAGTACATCAACCGACTCAAAGGGCGGACGAAGGCTGTGATTCCGAGCGCCACGATCGAGAAGCCTCCTTCCGCGGAGCTGCGTCCGAATCAGAAGGACGAAGACAGTCTACCGCCGTATGACGTGCTCGACCGCATCCTGAAGGCGTATATCGAGGATCTGCGCGGCCCGCAGGAGATCGCCGACAAGTACGGATTTGAATTGAAGCTGGTGCGCGAGATTGCGCTGCACGTAGACCGGAATGAATATAAGCGCAAGCAGGCGGCGCCGGGGTTGAAGATCACTTCGCGAGCGTTCGGATTTGGGCGACCGTTCCCGATCGCGCAGAGATTTGTTCCGTAGAGAGCCAGATTGCCACCGAGGAACAGAGACACAGAGTTTGGACCAAGGAAAGAAGAAAAATCGCCGAGCTAAAGGTCGGCAGTACATGGAGACTCTCGTGACCAACGTGCTGCTTCGGATCACAAGATTCCTGGCAATCGCCACGGTTGCTCTCGGACTACTTGGCGGCGCGACGCGGGCGCAGGCGCCTCCGGGCGACGAGCTGAAGAAAAAAGTGGATGGGTATCTGCGGTACATGTTTGCGTTTGGACCGGATGTCAAGATTAGCGTCGGCGACTTCAAGCCGACCGGCGTTCCGGACCTGCTGGAATCGAATATCGAAGTGACCATCGGCGAAAACAAAGAAAACGCCAAGATGTGGGTCAGCAAGGACGGCAAATTCCTGCTGCGCGGCGAGATGCTGGATATGTCCAAGGACGGTTTTGCCGAGAACCGGGCCAAGCTGGACCTCAAGACCGCCCCGGTTACAGGCAACCCGAGCGCACCGGTTACGGTAATCGAGTTTGCGGATTTTGAATGCCCCGTGTGCAAACGGATGCACGACGGGCTTCGTGACCTTTTGCCGAAGTACCCACAGGTGAGATTCGGCTTTAAAGACTTTCCGCTTGAGAACATCCATCCCTGGGCCCGCACGGCGGCTCTTGCCGGCCGCTGTGCCTACCAGCAGGATCCGAAGGCCTTCTGGAAGCTCTACGACACCTTATATGACGATCAGGACCTGGTGTCGGCGGCGAATGCTTGGGACAAGATGGTGGACTACGCCGGCAGGCTCGGACTGAAGACCGATACCTTCAAGGCCTGTATGGCCAGTCCCGAGGCCGCGGCTGCGGTGAATGCCAGCGTCGCCAACGGCAAGCTGATGGAGGTACAAAGCACGCCGACGCTGTTTGTAAACGGGCGCCGGATTGTTGGAGCCGACGCCGCGCAACTCGAGCAGCTGATTCGATACGAGCTACAGCACCTCAACACTAAGAAAGACTAGCTATCACGCAAGAGGGAAGCCCTGGGCATGGGGTTATTGTGAGTTTTGTCCACAGGCAATCCACAGGGCTGATTTCGGGCCTTTTTTTGTAATTAACATAATATAACTTATAGGACCCACAATCAAGAGGAAAGCGCGATTTCTTTGTGGATCTGTGGATATCTCTCTGAGGCCGCGTGCTTCTAATGTCCGGGCAATCGGGGCCAGACGCCGTGCGGGCGATCGTATGATCCGAACGT
This sequence comes from uncultured Acidobacteriaceae bacterium, assembly GCA_964594885.1. Lineage (GTDB taxonomy): Bacteria > Acidobacteriota > Terriglobia > Acidiferrales > UBA7541 > Acidiferrum. The sequence goes on along the minus strand of CAZQOB010000078.1, from coordinate 14,329 downwards.
AGACATCAGGTGAGGGTTGGTGACAGTGAAAGATTGTGGCGAGCACCAGGCCTTCTGCTGCCCCTGCCGCGTCGGTTGTAGGGAATCAGGCTAAATAGCGCTGCTGGACAGTTCCCTTCCCGGACTTATCGGCCCGGGCCTGCGGTTCAGCGGAAAGATTAAGACCGGCGTTGCCGCCTGTCGCTCCCTGCGGCGCCGCCGTCGCCGCGCCAAAGTCGCCCAGTTCGGCCTGATTCCGAAGTCCGTTCGAGGTCGGTGGATAGGAACATGAGATTGTGCGAGCCTTCCCAATGGAAAAATCCTGTGCTACCGGTGCACGCAGAGCAGGGTGATCGGTACGCGGACTCGAATGCCCTCGATGCGATTGCCTGAGAAGTCTTCAACTTCACCACTCGCGCATGGGGTCAGTACACCTTTTTCTTCCAGTTGCAGGAGTGCATCTTTGAGCTGCGGCGGATCGTCCGGCGCTTTCAGCACCCAGCGAATCTGGTGAAGCGTAAACAGGTCTTGCCATCTTGCCTGCCAGCCTGCGGCGGACGAATTTAGCGTCGCCGGATTCACTTCCCAGCTGTCGTTGGGGTCGCCGTTGAAATACGACACGCGCAAGTAGTAGAGATGGCGGAAAAAAACCATCACGCGGCCCGTTTCCGCGCGCCGAAGCATTTCCCTGTTCACAAACTGCGACCGCTGATAGTCCGGCGCGTTGGCCGCGAGATACGCCTCGTCGGACACTCGACCGAGTCCAGCGGACCAGGCGCGGTGCGAATACCCGGCCATGGCCGCAAAGCCCGCTGCGCAGAAGCTGATCAGTGTGAGTCCTGAAAGCGCGCGCAAGACGCGCCAGCGATTCTCAGTTGCCAGCGCGACTCCCGCGACGCTGGCGCCGAGCGCCAACGGCAAAAGCGGCAGCGTGAAGCGTGCCATGCCGGAAGAAGCGCCAATGGCGAGGGCGCCGGTGATCCACACAATCAGTGCCAGACGTCCCGCCACGGACTTGCGCAGTTGCGGGATGGCGATAGGCGCAAAGGCCAGAACCAGGGGGCCGAGCAACTGCCACGCGCCGAGGTGCTGCTCATCCACCGACGCGAAAAACGGAAACTTCATCAGCTCCCACAGGCGAAACGAATGAGTCGCGCCGGTATCCGCCGCAATGGACTGGATAGCCGTTGCATTGAAACCGATGCCGGGACGACGCAAGCCCGCGGCGAGCGGAAAGAACGGGTCGCCGGTCCAAATCCAGTTGCGAAGATACGGCCAGATCCCGACGACGGCGGCGCTCGCGAAGAATAAAACACTCCGCGAAAAAGAACGAACGGCAAGCGCGAATCCCGCAAGCAACGCAGCGGCGAGAAGAATTCCCGTGTACTTGCTGCCGGCTACGGCTCCGGCAAGGATTCCGGCGAGCACGATCGCGCCGGGTTGTGGGACTTCGGCAGCCCGCACGATGCTCAGCCAACAAAGCGGAACCAGCGCGCAGAGCCAAATGTCGGGCGCACCGGCAGCGCTGATTTGCCAAACGCTCACGGGCGTCAAGGCAAAAGCCAAAGCGGCGAGCCAGGGCCAGGTGTTTGAAGGGTCAGCTTTTGCAACACAGAGCTGGACGACGCGGAGCGTAGCCAGAACGGCGACAGCCCCGCCGAGAAAAAGCCAAAGCTGCGCCAGGCGGCCGCTCCCCGGAGCGAGGCCTGCGAGAATCAGCTGGTGGCCGAGGCCGCAGAAAAAGCCGTGCAGCAGGGGCCACGGTGCTTGAAAACCTTCGCGCAAGTACAACTGCGGAACCGCGAAGTGGTAGTGCAACGCGTCGGAGCCGGTGAGCGGCGCGAGCGCGGCCAGAGCCTGCAGCGCCAGAACCGCAAGCAGGGCGATGGCGAGAATGCGCTGCGAGCCCGTTAGCTGTGCGAATTTAAGAAAGCACTCGCGCAGATCCGCGAGAGCACCGCGCAGTCCCAGCAGACTGACCAGGGTGACGGCGGCGCAGGCCACGCGGACGCCGGTGGGCACGGTCGGCGCGAATTCGCCGGCGCTGACTGCCAGTTCCAACACGACGACACCGAGAGCAATCGAAAGCAGTGAGCGATCGAGCGGCTTTTCGCACTCGACTTTCAGGATGCGGAGGAAAACTCTTCCTGTGCCTGAAAGAGCCAGCGCGGAAAAAACGAAAGCCGCAAGCAAGCCCAGCGCATGCAAGGCGGTCATGGCCTGTGCACAAAGCGGGACGCGAGAAGCGCGAGCAACGAGCGAAACCGCCAGGCATACCAGAATTGTGCGGCGATCACCCAGGCACAAAGTAGCACTTCGGTTACGGGAAATCTTGCGCGCGGGCCATCCATCGGGCGCCAGTATAACAAAGTGACTGCGGCAAGGGCCCACGACGGCCGTGCTAAACTTGTTGCCCGATGATCAGCGTCCAAGGCCTGAGCAAACCTCAATACCTGTTTCGGCCAATCCAGATCGTGAAGCGGCTCTTACAAGAAGTGCGATCGCAGCGCGCGGGTGGCGAGGTGATACTGCCCTGGGGTTTGGCTATTGCGCTGGATCCCACCGACACCGTCAGCGAGGGCATATTTCGCCAAGGCGTCTACGACATCGTGACCTCGGAACTGCTGTGGCGACTGATATCGCCCGGTGACTGCGCTGCCGACATCGGCGCCAACATCGGTTACATGACCAGCATTCTGGCGGTTCGAGCTGGCAACCAGGGCTCTGTTTTTGCTTTTGAGCCGCACCCAAGAACCTACGGAATTCTAAAAGGCAACATGGATCGCTGGAGCCGTGATCCGCGATGCGGGAAGCTGACCGCCGTCCAGGCTGCGGTCAGCGACAAGAACGGCACGGCCATTCTGGAGATGCCGCATCCGGATGACCCCAACGCCAGCCACGCCCGGGTCGCCGGCGAAGTCGGCCACGGCGGCATCGATGTTCCGCTCACGGCCTTTGCCTCGTATTTTGCCGAGCGGCGCGAATTCGCGCTGGTAAAGGTGGACGCGGAGGGTCATGAAACCGCGGTCTTCGCGGGCATGGGAAGTTACCTGGGGCGCGTGCGGGACATCATTTACGAGGAGTTTGCAGGCTATCCCGCTCCGTCGCATGCTGCGCTCGAGGCTGCCGGCTACACCGTGTTTGGCCTAGAAGAGCGCCTATTTGGTCCCCATTTGCGAGCTGCTGCCAACGGCTCCACGGTGAAACGTTCCTACGATATTCTGCCGAGCTACCTCGCGACCCTGGATCCTGCCCGCGCCAAGCGGATTCTGGCGGCGCCTCGGTGGCAGTGCCTCACGCCGTGAGCTCACTTCGTTGGAAGTCACAAGGTTTTGCCTCAGCGCAAGGCGGCCCAGTGATGGATCACCAAGCGAATGGAAGTAAGTGCTGTGCGCCGCGGCCAGAGTTGCTTTTAGATGCCGATCGACTTGCATGATACAGTCTTTCCAAGGGAAGAGTTTGTAATTTGTAATACGTGGCCTCTTTTGGTAAGACATTCGCGATGCCCCCTGCGCAAACGGTGCTCGGCAAGATTCTGCAATGGCCTTTTTCTCTGATTCCGGCTGAGACTGTAGTGCGCATCCTGCGCGTACCCCTGCGCGGCAAGAAATGGGTTGCCGGCTCGGGTCCTAATGCTTATTGGGTCGGAAGATATGAGGTCGCACGTCTTCGCGAGTTTGCAGCGGCCCTGACTCAGGGCGGCGTAGTCTATGATGTCGGGGCCAACGTTGGAATTTATTCCTTAGTTGCAAGCTCGGAGATTGGCCCCACCGGCATGGTGTACGCGTTCGAGCCTCAGAAACGCAATCTGGGTTACCTTCGCCGCCATCTGGCGCTGAACCGCGTGAACAATTGTCTCGTCTTGGAAGCGGCGGTTTGCAATCGGGATGGAACACGGCGATTTTCTTCGGCCGCTTGGGACGCGTGTATGGGGCGACTTTCCGACGACGGCGAAATCTCCGTTCCTTCAACAACCATAGATACCTGCGTCTATGGAGAAACGGGTTTGCGCCCGCCGGATATTCTTAAGGTGGATGTCGAGGGCGCAGAACTGGAAGTCCTTGAAGGAGCCGCGAAGACGCTCAGCGAATTTCATCCCAGGGCTTTTGTAGAAACACATGGAACACAGCTTCATGCGGACTGTTGCGCTTATCTACAAGCAAAGGGTTACGCGGTACGGCAGAAGTACTGCAATTTGACAGCTACTTGGCGGGCTTCGGCCTGAATCGACTGCCGAAGGCAATCGGTTCTCCCCTTCCCCATTCATGAGGCGAAACAGGCCCCGCAGATGCCTGTCAGATCCGCATCGTAGCGGTAACAGGAGCTGACCACCTCTGCGATTTTCAAGTGCGAGTCCTCCGCTTACCCCGATGCCATTTCTGTTAAATTTGACCGTCGACCCGTTTTGAATTCCTCCAGTATCGTGCAGTGGTCGTTGCCAGACCGCAAGGCGCTATTGCATTCGGAACTGGACAACAGCGACAGCGTCAGCAGGCGCAGTGGTGCAGCCTGCAGCGGCGGTTTGCACACTCAGGGTGAGCGTTGCGCCGGCGGAGTATTTCTGGGTAACGGCACCGGAGTCGTTGGCCGCCGCGGTGATGGTAACGTTCACCGGCGTGGTGCCGTCGGTCAGACGCACCATCGCATTGGTGCCGCAGCCGGACGGAGCGGTTTTGGCTTGCACTTGAAGGCGCGTCACAGTGATGGCCTTGTCGAGCGTGACGGTCGAGCCGGTCCAAGTCGACGTGAGCGCGCCGGGAAGAAAGGTATCAAAGAGATCGCGTGGTCCGGCGGAGATTTGATCGGATCCGATCACGATGCCCGGTGAAAAGGTCTGCATCTGCGACCAGGTCTGCGGGCGTTGCAGGCTCACGTAGCCGGGCGAAGCCATCCAGTTCTTCCACTGCAGGTTGGCGCCATTGGCGTTGTAGATCTGGAACGCGCCGAGTCCGGGAAAGCCACTGCTAATGGAAGAGTCCGTGGCGGAAGCGACGAGCACGCCGTTGACGTAGCAGTTCAGGCTGGTGCCGGAGACGTTGAACGAAACGATATCGCCGCTATGGATTGTCGTATTTTGCGAAGCCAACGAAGTGAAGCTGCCGGAAACAAATTTGCCGATGGTCAGCTTGGTGCCGGTATTGCTCGGCCCGCAAAGATAGTTGGTGAGAGCGGTCGGCGAGCCGCGCAGCGTCAGAACATTGCTCTGGACGGTGGGCGCGCCGGACTTTACCCAGGTGGCGCTGGCGGATTGATCGTCGTTGGGAAAAGCGACGCCGGTGAAGATGGCATAGTTCTGGCCACCGGTGTTGCCACCGACACCGCCCGCCGTAACCAGCAAGGTGCCCGCTTGGTTCGTCCAGGGTGAGTTGGGTTCACTGCCAAGATTTCCCGAGGCGCGATTGAAGAAGTCTGTGACGTTAGTGGGCGTGATGCCTGTGTCCACCAGGTTGCCGTTGGCATCGAAGGTGAGCAGATGGCCCGGCACGCTGGAGCCGCGCGAAGAGGTTGCCAACGTTCCGCTGCCGGTGGTGCCGGTGAGCGGCGCGCCGTTCAATCGCAACTGATAGGTGGAGAGACCGGTGTTGGAAAGAATGCTGCTCCCGGCTGAGTTGATCAGGGGCGCGCTGTTGCCGCAACCGAAGGAGTTGAAGTCCACCAGTGAGCCGCTGGTCAGCTGTGGGCTGACACAGCTGCCGCTGTTGAAGCGGAAGCCGTTGCGGTAACCGTTGAATCCTTTAGCGCCTGAGGGCAACGCCGGAAGCGCGCACGTGACCGTCTGATTGCCGGGAGTGGTGGTGACGTTGACTGGCGGGCCGAGAACGGTCTCGTTGCTATCTTGGTCCACGGCGGTCAGCGCATACGAAAATGTTCCAACCGGTACGGAGCCGCCGGAGCTGACTACGCACGATCCTAGCGCCCCCGGGATCGCCATAGAGTAATTTAGCCGTCCGCCGGAAATGTTTAACGGCTGTCCCATAAACAGTGTTTGAGCTTGTCCGCCGGGCGCTCCCAGCAGCACGGACGGCGCATTACCCGGATTGAGATTCGCCGGATTGCCGCCTGCGTTAATTCCAACCAGCGCCGCTCTTCCTGGCCCGATGTACAACGGAGTGAACGGAGTTCCGATGAACCCGCCCTGTATGAGAACACCGTTTAGAACTGCGCTGCCCGTTCCGTCAACAATTGGCGTGGCCGCCCCGGCGATCGCATCGGCGGAAATCACATCCGTCAGGCTGATGTCCGATGTGTACTCGCTGGTCTGAACCCTGAGAAGTGGCGTTAGAGAACTTTCGTCCAAAACGCTCCTAAAGTGGTAACCAGCCGCCTGCGGGCTGCTGCTGTTTGGGCTATCGGTGATACGAATCCCTGAACCGTTGCTGTAGCCGTCGCTCCATACCATGCGCCCGGCCATTTGCGATGGACGTTCTACCGCCGTGGAGCTGTCGGTGACGTCCATACAAGGTGCAGGCAAAACAGCGCTTGCCAGTCCAGGGTCGCATGTCCACTGACGGAAGAAATAGTCGAATCCGCCTTTAATCACGACGTTTCGGGCAGTTCCACTGCTGTTGCTATGATTTGCAAAGTCTGTGTTCTCTACAATGATCCCGACCGAGCCGCCGGCGAATCCGTTGGTGTCCGAATAAAAGTCGGTGCATTGCGCCCCGCTGCAATTTAGCAACAGGTTGCGCAGCACGATGGAGCTGGCAGTTTTGGCGTAGAGCAGCGGATAGCCGTTGGAACTGCCAATAAGCGCGCCCCCTGCATACATGAAACTGGAATTCCGTTTTGTGGTTCCTTCGATTTTCAAGTTGCTGCGCAGCCGCCAGGGCTGGCCGAGTGCCATGTGGCCATCAATCAGAATCGTGACATAAGACGAACCACTTACGGTGGCCATGTCGGTCAGAGCGTTAAATAGCCAGTAAACTAGGCTGCCTGGGGTTTCGCCGCTGAACGCCGGGATATAAACCGTTCCTCCGTTCTTTCCTGTTGCTGCGTTCATAGCAGCGATGAGCGCGGAGGAGTTGTCGTGTACCACTCTAACATTCGTTACGGTGGTGCTGGCACTTGCGGCGAGCGTCAGCGTGGTTGTGCCGCCTCCGCTGGTAATCGTCGTGGCCAAATATCCGGCCCGGGCTGAGGGAGGAGGAGTAGCCGGTACACCGGGCGCTGGCGTGGGCGCTGTTCCTCCGCAATCCACAAAGTAGGGATCGAGGCCAACCGCCACACCGGCAAGCGAGTAGGTTCCAGCTCCCTGAGCCCGGTAAATCCAATACCTTAACGTGCCCTGGCCGCTGAAACTGGCTGCGGGAAATGTCAGAGTGTTGCAGGCCCTGACTCGCATCGTGCCGGTGCTCGGCGTCGATCCGTAATCGAATAGGGGGGGATTCTGGCCCACGGTAAAGGTGAAAGTGGTTGCCGTGGGAGTCGAATTCACCGTCACCGTTCCGTTCGCAGTGTTATCCGCACTAAGGCCAGTGATGTACACCTGGCTTCCTGCTTGTAAATTGTGTGCGGTACTGGTGGTGACCGTCACGACGCCTCCCGTTCGCTGAACGCTGGAGACGGTGAAACCGACAACACCTAGCGCGGGTGAGCCCGTAGCGCTAGTACCTGCGGAGCTGGCTGCGGTGAGGCCGCCTTTGTAGTCTTCGGCGATGACCTTGTAGTTCCAGGTTGTTGTGCCGTTCAGCAGGTTTGGTGTGACCGTGGGGGTGCCGGGAGTGGCGAGCGAAGGCTTGCTGCCCGCACCGGGAACAACAACTCCGTGACCGAACGACGAGCCCGGGATGCCGCTGGCGTCCTTGAAGTCCGGATTCGAAGTGCAGCTTAGCGTCGTGCTGCCTGCGCTGATGCTGCAGGTCATGGTGTTGTTCGTAGCGGAGATGTAGCCGCCGAAGGAGCGAATGTCGAAATAGGGATTGGGGTCGGAAAATCGCTGGTCGCGATTGATGGCCCGCGTAATGCCATTGTCGTTCAATCCGCTGGCGGAAAGCACAGAACGGTTTTTGGATCGCAGGTCGCCCTTGTTGCCGGAGGGGCTGGGATTGGCGAAGGCCTGATTGAGAGCAGAGTCGGAGCGGATGTTCGCAAGGGGCGTGCAGGGCTGTCCGCTGACGGGCATGGTACAGAAGCGGAAGCTGGCTGAGGCTAGGGTCGCTCCGCGGGAGTTGAAGGCGATGTCGTCCTGGCGCGAGCGCTGAGACCGCAGCGGTTTGACCGTGCCGGGCACGAGATGCAACAGCAGCGCAAGGACTACGAAGAACAGCTTCATTTTCAAAATTGATCGTACCATTGCCGTCCTTAATCCGTCGGCTCACTTTGCAGCAGAATGGGAGCTGGGTTAGCCTTTGCGCCGATGCGAGCCGAAAGCGAAACACCAATCACAGTCTTCGTAAAGCTCAGCTATTGGGAAGCGTACTGCTCGGCAGTCAGACTGACAGCGCGGGTGCTTCGCCACTTCTTGTACGGCATCGCGGTGTTTGGGGCGGTCTGGTTGGGCGGGGTTGTGCTCGTCGCCATGCGTCCCTCAACCGATGCTGACTGGCAGCAGATCTTGCTGCAGACAAAGCCGCTTAGCTGGGTTTTCGTGATTGCTGCCGCAATTGTGTTTGTGCTGCCCTTGCTCTCGGCAGCCAAAGTAAAGAGCGAGCCTCGCTACAAAAATGGCCTCAGTTACAGCTTCAGGGACGCCGGAATTCGTATTGAAACTTACGTGGCGACGGCGGACCTGAAATGGGTGGTCGTTCAAACCGCAAAAGAGACTTCGTCGGCCTTTCTTCTCTTCATCAATACAAACGCCGCTTATATGTTGCCGAAACGATGCTTCGAGGATCCGGCGCAGGTCGCCGCGTTTCGCGAACTTGTACGCGGACAGGTTGTGAAGGCAAACCTGTTGAACGCTTAGCGGAGCGCAATCGAACCGTCATTTACGGTGCTATTCTCTCCACAGGACGGCTATGGATATGTTTGCGCGATTGTTCGTCAAATTGCTGAACTACACCTACGGCAAAAAGCCGAAGCCTGTGGACGAGCAGCGCGATCCGCTTGTAGACGACGTTCTGCATCGGGCTGACGAGGAGATCGAGGGCCACCGGCGACAGCAGATCGTTGATTCTTTCAAGAGCACGGCATCGCCGCCGCAACCCGGCGCGATCGACTACGAAGGCATCTCCTGGAACTTATTCACCGGCGCGCTAGAGACGCCCTCGCAGTTTACGTTTTACAGCAACCGCAACATCGCCAAGGTCATCGAGAAATCGGCATTCACGAATCCGCAGGAGCTCGCGACGTTTCGCCGCATGGTGCGGCGATATGTGGCCAATAGCCAGCTGCTTGGCAGTTAATGGGCGTCTGGCTGAGCGGACCTTTTTCTACATTCCAGTACTCCGTGCTACATTTTTTCGAGAACTTCTTTGTGAGGAGGTGCCAGTGAGCCTCTTTTCCTCTATCCAGTCGTCTTTCGAGTGCCGTCATTTTCCCATTTTGGAACTGCTCGCCGCCTCGTTGATCGCGTCCGCCACGCCCGTCTTGGCCCAGCAACCCGCTGCCGCGGAGCTGAGCAAAAAGGAGACCGTCTCGTCCGCCCTGCTCCGGGGACTGCAATACCAGGAGTACGAAGTGCGCTCCGCAGCCGAAGCCATGCCTGAGGAAAAATATTCCTATCGCCCGGCTGAGGGTAAGTTCAAGGAGGAAAAGCCGGAGTATGGACCTGCCGAGGTCCGTACCTTCGCCGAGCAGGTGAAACATGTGGCCTGCGCCAACTTCGGCTTTGCAGCCGAGCTTGAGGGCCAAAAGCCGCCCGACGCGTGCGACAAAGGCGGGCCGAGTCCAGCGAAATCAAAGCGAGAGCTGCTGATCTACCTTCGGGATTCCTTTGCCGCCATCCGCAAATCGCTCGGTGCAATAACCACACAGAATCAGTTCGATCCCATCGAAGGACCATATGCCGGGCCGAACACGCGGCTGGGCCTGGCCGAAGTGGTGATCTGGCACAACGCCGATCACTACGGGCAAATGACGCTGTATCTTCGGCTTAATGGCATCGTGCCGCCCGCCAGCCGGCGCAACCCGCCGGAAGTCAAAGATTCGTACTAGATTCGTCCTAAACGACGGCCCTTCATCTAGCTAGAGGCTAACTACCGATTCGGCGGTGATGTACAGGTTCTGCCGTATTTCTCGCGCTGCCGCAGCGGGATAACGTAGATGTCTAGGGTAATTGCTGACAGGATTGTGGGCGGGGACGTCGCCACCCGCCTACGCGACGATGCCGTGTGCGAGTAAACAATGGCAGTGAAACCCAGCACCGCTCTGAATCCAGAGATGCGTCAAAATGCGACGTTGCCACTCGACTGGCAGCGGAGCCCGGAAATGCTCCGGCTGTTCGTCGACGAAGTACAGGACTATGCGATCTTAATGCTCGACCCCGAAGGGCGCGTGATGAGTTGGAACGACGGCGCCCACCGAATCAATTGGTACAAAGCGGAGGAAATTCTGGGGCACCACTTTTCCGTCTTTTATACGCAAGAAGACCGTCTCGCAGGCAAGCCGCAGAAGCTGCTGGCATTCGCCACGCAGACGGGCCACGCAGAGGAAGAAGGCTGGCGGGTACGAAAGGACGGCTCGCGAATTTGGGCCAGTGTGGCCATTACCCCGATTCGCGATGGCGATGGGAAGCTCATCGGTTTCGGCAAGGTCACCCGGGACCTGACCGCGCAGATGCGCGGGCGAGAATCGCTGCACGAAGCGAAACGCAGATTAGAGGCGTCAGAAAGGTCGTTGCGGGCGCTTTCGCTGCATGTGTTGCGCGCGCAGGACGACGAGCGCAAGCGCATCGGCCGGGAGATTCATGACAGCCTAGGGCAATACCTCTCGGTTCTAAAAATGAAGCTGGACTCGCTGGGTTCGAAGCCCGGCTTGGAGAAAGAGTGCGCGGAATGTGTGAAACTGGTCGAGCACTGCGTGCGCGAAGTTCGCACGATTTCCTACGTCCTGTATCCTCCGATGCTGGAAGAAATGGGCCTGAACTCGGCTATTCCCTGGTATCTGCAAGGCTTTTCCAGCCGCAGCGGAATCAAGACCACTCTGCAAATTACGAGCGGATTTCCCCGGCTCTCGCGCGAGGCGGAGTTGGTGTTGTTTCGCGTCCTGCAGGAATGCCTGACCAACGTGCAGCGGCACTCGGGCAGCCAGACCGCCGATATCGTCATTTCGCGGCAGGGGAATCAGGTCGCGCTAAAAGTCGCCGACCACGGAAAAGGAATGCTGCCGGCCCCGCGTGCGCAAGGTGGCCCGGACTGGATGAGCTTGCTGGGAGTCGGTATGCGCAGCATGACGGAACGCGTGCAAGAGCTCGGAGGAACGCTGGAAATCGATTCCGACAACACCGGCACCCGGGTGCTCGCGACGGTGCCAGCGGAGGTTTTGCCCTCCCCGATAGCGCTTCCGGCGTAAAAAAGCGGGATATGGAGGAACTCCGGCTAACCGCAGGAGCCAATCATGACGGCAAGAATCCTAATCATTGATGATCACGAAGTGTTACGGGAGGGCGTGAAATCGTTGCTGGCCAAGTCGCGATCCGACTGGGAGATTTGCGGCGAAGGCACCAATGGTACGCAGGCCATTGAGCTCGCGCAGCGGTTGCACCCGGATCTGGTTCTCCTGGACGTCACCATGCCGGGAATGAGCGGCCTCGAAGCCTCGGCCCGCATGCGACAGCTGGGACTTACCCTGCCGGTGCTGATTTTCACCATGCACGAATCGGAAAGAATGGCGACGGAAGCTCGCCAAGTCGGTGCACAGGGTTACGTGATGAAGTCCCAGGCCGCTCGAGACCTGGTGCAGGCAATCGAGATCCTGCTGGCGGGCGGCACCTTCTTCGGAAACCACGGAGGCGCGCAGGCCGCGACGGAACGAGCCGGTTTAGGAATGGTATTCTTTAGCTCCTTAGTCCTTGACTTCTGATCGCCAGCCAAGGGTAGTCCGCCTGGATTAGCTGCACTTTATCGACGCTGTTGAAACTGGAAAGTTTTAACTTGACTCTGGCAGAACAACGGAGCAATCTCGCCACCTTACCCCGGTCAAACCCTCGCTCGAAAGGAGTCCGCACATGCCGCATTTTCTGCACCAGGTAAGCTATACACCCGAAGCCATTGCCAGCCTGATCGCAAATCCGCAAGACCGTTTTGAAGCTGTGCGCGGCCCGATTGAAAATCTCGGCGGCCGCATTGAACTTGGTTATTTCGCGTTCGGCGAACACGATGTCATTGTGATAACCGAATTTCCGGACAACGTGTCCGCAGCCGCCATCGCACTGGCTTTTGCCGCCGGCGGCGCCGTGAAGAATTCCACCACCACTGCCCTGTTGACCACCGCAGAAACATTGGACGCAATGAAGAAGGCCGCGACGTGTGGCTATAAACCGATAGCGAAAGCGGCGTCCGCCACTTCTCGCTAATGCGTCCCTTGGGGGCGCGGGCAATCGCCCGCGCCCCTCTCTCGCTGCACTACTAACGGCGCCTGCCCGAATCCCGGCAGGCGCCGTTGGTTTCTGTCACCTTGGCCGGAGCCAGCCTGATTCGCGGTAGTGCCGTCGTGCTTCCCTGCTCTGCTAGACTTTGACTCATGTCCGTTTCGTCTTCTACGGCGTGGCTGGCGAATCTCCGACTGCATCCCATCAAAGGGCTCGATCCGGTCAGCGTGCCGGAAGCGCGCATTGGCCCGAACGGCGGACTGGAGCTGGACCGGGTGTGGGTACTCAACACCGTGGACGGGCGGTGGATCAACGGCAAACGGAACCCTGCGATTCATCATATTCGGGCGGAATACGATCCGCTAATCACGTCGGTCAAGCTGTCCGTTTCGGCGAACGCCGCGCAGAGCGGTCCGCTGCGGGCCATACCGCCGGCGCGCTTTGCTTTTCCTGGGGATTACCAACGCGCGGCGAAATGGTTCGCCGAGTATTTCGGGCAAAACGTCGTTGTTCATCACGTACCGGAAGGCGTGCCAGACGACGGCCTGGCCCCCGGCCCGACGATTGTCTCCACAGCTTCACTGCAGAGAGTTTGTGACGCGTTTCCGGGGATCGATCTAGCGCAGGCCCGCGAACGCTTTCGCACCACGCTTGAAATTGACGGTGTTCCGGCGTTCTGGGAAGACAGGCTCTTCGGCGAAAATCCAAATTACGCCGTGCGCTTTAGGATTGGCGACGTCGCGTTTGAGGGCAGCAATCCCTGCGCGCGCTGCCCAGTCCCCCCGCGAAATCCACGCACCGGCAAAGAGATCGTCGGCTTCTCCCGCACCTATAGCGAATTGCGCCGCGTTTCCCTGCCGGCGTGGTCACCCGTCGAGCGGTTCGATCATTTTTACCGCCTGGCCACGAACACCCGTGTGCCGTCCAGCGAACAAGGCAAGCCCCTCCGCGTCGGCGACACCGTGTTGCTGTAAGTTAATCGGCGTTTCGAAAATCTTTCGTGGCGGGAAACATGCTGCGGTAGAACAGTTCCTTGCCGCAGTGGCGGCGGCGCCCTGCCATAAACGTCCCAGCAATCATCAAGCGCGGACTCCGGCTTGATCCCCAACCCAAGCCGTCAAGTTTCGTCCGCAACTCCATCGGCCGCCACTGGCAAACCTTCGCCCGCGTCATCAGTCTAGGCCGTGCGATCCGGGTCCTCGTGGTCTCCAGCGCAGGCGCTGCAGGCCGATTGCCGCTGATGTACGGAAACTATTCCGCCCGCCGGATCCTCCCGCCCGCAGCCATCTCCCGACAGGGGCCGTCCCTCAGGCCACCTTCGGCCTTGGCTGCTTTATATTAGTTATGAGAAGTGATATTAAGTATTAAGGAAAATCAGTGGCGGAGTTTTCGGCGCGCGTGCCCGGAATTCCTACTTGGCAGATGCGGCTTTTGGAAGGATGTCTTTCTCGAGCATCTGCTCCTTGCGGTAGACGAGTGAGTTGATGTCGTAGGGCGCGAGCTCGAATCCATGACCATGGGTGATCGCATCGGTCGGGCAAGCTTCCACGCAGTAACCGCAGAAAATGCAGCGCGAATAGTCAATGTTGTAAACCGAAGCGTAGCGCTCGCCGGCAGAAATCCGATTGGCGTCAGTATTTTCCGCGGCTTCGATATAGATACAATTCGCGGGGCACGCCGCGGCACACAGGAAGCAGCCGACGCACTTCTCCAAGCCGTTTTCGTCGCGCTGCAGGACATGAATTCCGCGATAGCGCGGCTGAAAATTTACCGGCTCTTCAGGATAGCTCTCCGTCGTCGGCTTGCGAAACATGGTCTTGACCGTGACGCCAAAACCGCCAATCTTCGTTCGAAAGACGTCATAAACTTCGCGGAATTGGG
>CAZQOB010000077.1:0-23095 GCA_964594885.1 uncultured Acidobacteriaceae bacterium | reverse complement strand
GGTTCATCTGCCAGCAGCACGCGCGGCCTGGTGACGAGGGCCCGGGCAATCGCCACGCGCTGCTGTTCCCCGCCAGAAAGCTCTCCCGCGAGGTGCCCGGCGCGCTCCGCCAGGCCCACTTCCGCAAGTCCATTCCGGGCCTTCTCCAGGCTCTTCGAAATAGACTCCCCCCGCAGCAGCAAGGGCATCGCTACGTTCTCTTCGGCCGAAAAATCCGGCAGCAGCTGATGCCTTTGCCACAGAAACCCTACGGCGCAGTTGCGAAAACTGGAGAGCGCCGCTTCATCATTTGTTTCTATTTGTTTCGATTCGAAGTATATAGCACCGCTTGTCGGCGTGTCTAGCGAGGCCAGAAGATGCAGCAGCGTGCTTTTTCCCGCGCCGGATGGCGCAACGATGGCGACCATCTCGCCCTGGCGCAACTGCAGATTCACTTGTTGAAAAACGTTTAAGCTGCGCGCGCCAGACCCGTAAATTTTGCCCAGCCCGCGGCCTTCCAGCACAATTTTTGCGCCGGAATCTGAACTTGCTTCCGCTTGAATCGCTGTTCCGCCGGAACTAGAGGCTTCGCTCATCTTTTGCTGCCTGACCCGCTCCCGATCTTATTAACTTGGATGCAAAACAGCGCCCCAGGTACTGTCCTCTTCCTGTGACACCGGGTTTCCGGAAACGTTCCCAAAAACTCCTTCAAACATCCCGTCGATCCTGTTGGTCTTTGCCGTGCCTGAAAGCGTCTCGGTCTGCCTGTTCTAACAACCCAGAAATCAAGCACTTACACGGGCGCGTGCGGGAGTTGGTCCCGACCCCGTTCCGGGATGGACCAATCCGTCAATCTCCGACGGTTGAGACTGCAACCTGAGGGCCATTCAGCCGGAACCATCAATTGATTTAAGTCATTCAAAACGCAGGATTTCCACAGGCAGCAGGCGCGCAGCCGCCCGTGCTGGCAGAAGCGTCGCAAGAAGCGAAATTCCCATCGCCACCACTGAAATCCACACCCCATCGAGCAGGCTCGGATGGAACGGCACGTAAGCCACTGCATACACTTGGGGATCTAGGGGAATCACATGGTATCTTCCGCAGATCCACGCAAAGGAGTATCCTAAAACCAGCCCCAAACAAGTTCCGCTCGCCCCGATCGCAAATCCCTGCCATAAGAAAATATTCCGCAACTGACGGGACGGCGAACCCATAGACCTCAGAACCGCAACGTCTTTTGCCCGGTCGGTTACTGTCATCGAAAGCACCACCAAAATATTGAGCCCGGCGACCAGCGTGATCAGCCCGACAAAAATCGAAGTCACCAGCTTTTCCAAGCGCAACGCCCGGAACAAAGCCCGCTGCTCGTCCATCCAAGTCGCCGCGGCAAAGCCAGGTCCGGCCTGGCGTTCAATCTCTTGGGCCACGCTCGCCGCTGCATCCGCATTGTTCAACCGGAACTCCAGGACGTTCACGGTGTCTGCCGCGCCCGCAAGAGTCTGCGCCGCTTCCATCTTCAGAAAACACCAGTTTGCGTCGTAGTCGTAAAATCCGGAGTCAAAGATCCCGGTCACGCGAAACCGCCGCGTGCGCGGCAGGAGTCCAAACGGCGTAAGCCTGCCTTGTGGGCTGGTCATCGTCACATAGTCGCCGGGCGCAAGCTTCCAGTCCTCCGCCAATTGCTTGCCGACAACCACAGCATCAATCCCATCAGGGTCCGCTTGAAAATCAAGTTTTCCCGCCGACAGCCGGTTCAGCGCTTCATCCGCCGCCGCTTCTCTGGCCGGATCAACGCCCTTCGTCACCACGCCACGCGATTCGCCGCCAAAGGTCATCAGCACCGTCTGATACACCGCCGGAGTCACGTTCTTCACTCCCGGAATCGCCGAAAGTTTTTGCGCGAGGGCTTCGAAATCGCGGATTCCCCCCGATCCCGGCCTCGTCAAAGAAACGTGCGCGGTCACTCCCAATAGGCGTTCCTGCAGCGTCTCGCGAAAGCCTGTGTTCATCGCCAGTGCCACCACCAAAGTCGCCACGCCCGCGGTCACGCCTAGCACGCTGAAAGCGGTCACCAGGCGCAGCACCGCCGGCCGGTTCGGCGACCGCAGATAGCGCCGCGCGACGAACCACTCAAATCGCATCAGTGCCAGCCACGGCTATCCGCCGTGCCCTTCGGTTTCTTTTTCGCTGGAATCCTTGGCTTCCGCGCCGGAACCGGCAGGCGCCTCCGGTCGGAGTTGCGGGAACAAGATCACGTCACGGATCGAGTGCGAGTCCGTCAGCAACATGGTCAGCCGGTCGATGCCAATCCCCTCGCCGGCGGTCGGCGGCAATCCGTGGGACAGCGCGCGCACGTAGTCCACATCCAGCACTTTCGGCGCTCCCTCTCCGCCCTGTTCGATCTGCGCCAAAAAGCGCCGCTCTTGCTCGGCCGGATCATTCAACTCCGAGAAGCCGTTGGCGATCTCCATTCCGGCCACATAGACTTCAAACCGCTCGGTCAAAGAAGGATCATCCGGTTTTTGCTTGGAGAGCGGCGAAATGTCGGTCGGAAAATCGTACAGAATCGTCGGCTGCACCAGCTTGTCCTCGGCCATCGTTTCAAACAACAGGCCCGTCCACTCGCCATCGCTCAGCGTTCCCCTGGCAGCCGCATAGGGCGCTCCCGCAGCCTTGGCCCACACGTTGTAGCGCTCAGTGGCGCTTTTCGCACCTCCAGGAGCCGCCAGCTCGTGTTCCGTCGCAGCCGCACCCGCATCCGACGGCCAATACTTCACAATCGCCGCCCGCATCGAAACTCGCTCAACTTTCCCAAAGTCCAGTTCCACATCGCCGTACTTCACCAGGGTGGATCCGGTGATCTTCGCCGCCAGCTGCGCCAGCAAAGCGGCGTACATCTTCATCAAATCCTGGTAGTTGCTGTAGGCCTCGTAAAACTCCAGCATGGTGAACTCCGGATTGTGCTGCGTGGAAATCCCCTCGTTACGGAAGTTCCGGTTGATCTCGTACACGCGGTCGAGCCCGCCCACCACCAGCCTCTTCAAGTAAAGTTCCGGCGCAATCCGCAAATACAAATCAATGTCCAGCGTATTGTGGTGCGTTACGAACGGCCGCGCCGCGGCTCCTCCGGCGATCGCGTGCATCATCGGGGTTTCCACTTCCACGTAGCCCCGGGCGTCAAAAAAGCGCCGCAGCTCCTGCACAATCCTGGCCCGCGTCAGAAACACTTCTCGCGACTTCTCGTTCGCGATCAGGTCCAGATAGCGCTGCCGGTAACGAAGCTCCACGTCGGCCAGCCCGTGCCACTTCTCAGGCAGCGGCAGCAGCGCTTTGGCCAGCAGCGTCAGTTCCTGTACCCAAATGGAAAGTTCGCCAGTCTTGGTGCGAAACAGATGCCCGCGCGCGCCAACCTGATCGCCTAGGTCCAGCAGATCAAACAACGCAAACCCTTTTTCGCCGACGACGTCCTTCCGCACGTAGATTTGAAGCCGCCTGCCACCGCCCTGCAGGTGTGCAAATCCCGCTTTGCCCATCAGCCGGTAGGACACAATGCGTCCGGCAATCGCCGCTTGCACTTTGTTAGCTTCCAATTCCGCTGCCGTCGCCTGCGCGTACTTGGCCGCCAATTCCGCCAGCGACGCCGTCCAGCGGAATTCATGCGGGTACGCCGCGTGCCCGGCCGCGACAATCTTCTGCAGCTTCAACTGCCGCTGCAGGAACTGATCTTTAGGCTCAAATTGCAATGCTCTGGTCCTCTCTAGCGCAGTCAGCTCTGACCGCACAGTATAGGGTCTAATCCCCCGCCGCAGCGAATCCGCCGGCCCCCGCCGAAGAAAATTTCAATACCCTTTGTTTGCGATTTCTATATAATAACCTCTCGGGAAAGAGGCCCCATGCGTACCCGCGCACCCTCTCGCCGGTATGATTCGGTCCAGCATGACTGGCGAGCGCTCCTGCCCGATACAAGAGCCTGCCTCTTCTTTCACCACACCGAAGAACTCGAAAACGACTATCTGATGTTGAGCGTGTCCCTGAACGAGGTGTTGAACTATCACCGGGCCGGCAAGTCCCTGAGAAACTGTCGCGAAATCGAAGTTCTCGGAGCCCTGTGCGCCCGTCTGGCGATACGGATCAATGCGGTGCTTCACGGAATGTGGCAGCATGCGCGGCATTTTGGCATCGTTCCCAATTTGGCCCCGCTGGAGGCCGCTAACTTCAAAAGCGAACGGGGCCAGCGCGGGGCCCGCCACAATCAGGTTCTGAGTCGGGTTCTGTTCTCCGAGCGTTCGCAGTTTCTGAACAAATTAAACACGCTGGAGGAGATGGTTGACGCCATCGGAGACGAGTTTATTGTCATCGTGAGGAAGCTCGAAGATTGCCCAACCCTCGACGCCCCGGGGCTCCTGCAAGCGCTGGATTTTGACCACTTTGACTTGAACACCTGCCTCCGCGAAACGGACGTTTTACTGAAGTCCTTCCTGCTGGTTCTGCCCGAGGACCAGCTTGGCAGCTTCGATTTCACCGTCAAAGGCCTGGCTCGAGCGCGCCGGCCTGTCCCCTCTGCCGACGGCCTGCTCGACGCTGGACGAATCTCACTCGCCGCGGGACAATGATAGAGCCTTGCGGGCCGTTGCATCCTGCTCATCCTCCAGCGGACCGTTGGGTGGCTTCACGAGGGTGTTTACTTCTATTCTGCCCTGCTGGCCAAGCCGTCGTAGCGGCTCACGATACGGCGACTTTTTCCTTGGTCCAGGGTTTACTTAGGCGAACCCTGCTGCGGAAACCGGACAACTCCTAGGGGGATACCGCGCATCCGACGCTTTGGATGCGCCGTTATTTGGACTGTTGGCCCAAAAACGACCAACCGAGCCCAGGCAGCCGGCGGCTGCAAAGCCTGCTGCTGTGCTGAACGAAGCGGAAGCCATCCGCCTCGCTCAAGCTGGGGACGCTGCGGCATTTGAATTTCTTTATCAGATGCACGGCCGCCGCGTGTACGCCCTGTGCTTGCGCATGGTGGGCAATCCGGCCGACGCGGAAGACCTGATGCAGGAAGCTTTCCTGCAGCTGTTCCGCAAGATCGGCACCTTCCGCGGCGAATCAGCTTTTTCCACTTGGTTGCATCGTATGACCGTCAACGTGGTCCTGATGCGCTTGCGCAAAAAAACCCTCCCTGCCGCTTCTTTAGAAGAGACGACTGAGCCTGATGAAGAGACGGGAGGTCCGCGCAAGGACATCGGCGCACCGGACCTGGGATTAAGTGGTGCGGTGGACCGGGTCAACCTGGAACGCTCGATTGAGCAGTTGCCTCCAGGCTACCGCACCGTGTTCGTTCTGCATGACGTTCAAGGCTACGAACACAACGAGATCGCCGGCATCATGGGCTGTTCGGTGGGCAATTCCAAGTCGCAGCTGCATAAAGCGCGAACCCGCTTGCGCGAGCTGCTTCAGGAAGACGCCCGCAGCCAGGCCAGGAACGAGCGCCAGGAAGCGAAGGCCCAAGCGCCGCACCGGGATTGAGTTTGCGCTACACTATGCGGCACTCGGGGATCTGCAGCAGCTTCTGGCGCGAAAGGTTGAATGAGTTTTTTCAAGTGGTGGGCGCGAGGGCCCAGCGCAAGTTACCAGCCCATGTTGTGGGGTGAAGTTCTTCCTCGCGGAGAGAGCCATGCAGTGCAGGGATGTTGAACAACTGATCGAGACCGAGGGTTTCACGGCGCTGCCCGCTGAAGTTCAGGGACACGTCGCCGGTTGCGCCTCCTGCTCCACTCTGATCGCGGACTTTGAGCGCATTGTCGCTGTCGGCCACGAGATTCCTGCTGAAGTTGAACCCCCGGCTCGCGTTTGGGTTGCGTTGCGCGCCCAGCTGGAAGCCGAAAACATTATTCGCGAACCCCAGGTCGCCGTTCCCGTGGTTCACCGTCCGTGGTGGCAGCACCTCGGACAAATGCTCCGTATGCGCATGATGGCTACGGCCGCCGTGGCCGTCTTGGTCTTGGTCGCCGGATACTATGGTGTTCGAACACCAAGAGAGCCAAGCATAACCGAGCCGCAAGCCACGGCTGAGCCTCTAGCCCAAACCGGCGCGACGCTCGATCAGGAAGAGCTGAGCCTCCCGCAAGCGCAGCAGGCCAGCGTCTCCGGCGATTCCCAGGTGGACAACGCTCTCCGCGAAAATCTCGCCACGCTGAACGCCTTCATCAAGGAGTGCCGCAAGCGCCTGCAGGACAACCCCCACGATCAGGTGGCGCGCGATTATCTGGCCGCCGCGTATCAGCAGAAAGCCGAAATTTTGGCCGCAATGATGGAACGCGGCAGGAGCGTGAATTAAGATGATCTTTTGTCCCTTCATCCGCAAATCCTTGGTTTCCCATCTGGCTGTTGTCGCCGTTGTGGCGCCGGTATTTGGCGCGAGCCTGCTCTTAGTTCCGGCCAACGCCGCCAATGCTCGATCTGGTGAAAAAATCGAAAAGCATTTCACCGTAAAGAATCGGCCGTCAGTGTTAATTCAAAACGTCGCGGATGGCCGCATCGAAGTAAAGCCCTCCAAGAATCCGGAAGTCGTGGTCAGCGCTTCCCAGAGCTCCAGCAAGATATCGCTGGACATAGAACAGGCTGAGGATCGCATCGAGGTCACCGCGAATATTCTCGACCCCTCCGCTCCCGCTTCCGACTTGACCGCGAACATCGTGCTCACCGTACCCGAAGAAACGGAACTGCAGATCAAGACTCAATCCGGCTTGATCTACGTCGAGCAGGTTCGGGGCGACATGACGCTTACGACCGTTAACGGCGACGTTCACTTGAAGGAAGTTACCGGCTACATCATCGTGCACACCGCTGGAGGTTCGCTGGTCTGCACCCAGTGTTCTGGCAAGCTGGATTTCAGTTCCGTCAGCGGCGGAGCGCAAATTCTTCAGCCCAATCTGCGCAACGTCAACCTCACCACCATGACCGGCAACATCCTGTTTGACGGAGACTTTGTTCGCACCGGCGTCTATACGATGAAGAGCGGGCGCGGCCTGGTGGAAGTTCGCTTCGCCGGAACAGATTCGTTCGATCTCAACGCCCAGACTCCGCTCGGCACCGTGGACAACCGCGCCGAAGCCTTGCTGAAGCCTGACTCGCACGGCATCCGCCATACGGCTTCAAAATACGCCAAGGGACTTTTCGGCAGTGTGGGCAACGGCCTCGCTAAGGTCGAGCTCTCTTCTTTCAGCGGAACCATCCGCATCCTGAAGCGCGACTAGAAACTCGCGCCTACACCGTTGATAAGACGTGTGGGGGTCGCAGCTGCAGCTTCGACGTTAGAGCCTGAACAGCGGGGCTTCCGCCCCTGAGGAAGTCGCTCGTAAACCCCGACTTCCTAGAACTTTTCCGTTTCCTGCGCCGGAGAGAACCCCGCCAGGGTCTGTCCTTCTTTCGTCCTTTCTACCTTCACCCGGACCTGGGCCTGCGTCTCTTCGCCCGATTTGCGCAGCGTGGCCACGGTGCTCAACGCCTCCGCATACACCCGCGTCACTAGGTACGTTTCGTTGGTTCCATCCTTCTTCCAAAGCTGGCCAATCTGGATCTTCGGGACGCTCTTGATCATCTTCTCGACTCTATTGTCCCCGCGGAGAAGTGTCAATCGCCGGTCGGCTTCGGGCTGCCTGCCGGTTACGGCGGAATTGCACCGTCACCGTTTTCCGCGTACCTTTTTCTCGCCAACCCATGTTCACGAGCCGCTTCCGGATTCGTTTTCTACAGCACTCACTAATCGGTGCCGCTAGCATCGCATGCAGCCTGATTTTCATGCAGCTGTTTCCGAAACGCGATCTGATCTCCCGACTCAGCATTGGCACCGCCTATCCCGCGCTGTTCCTCACGGCGATCACCATGCTGCTGGGCCCGTTCAATCTGCTACGCCGCAAGCCTAATCCGGTCAGCTTTAACCTTCGCCGCGACTTCGGCATCTGGTCCGGAATTCTTGCCATCTTCCACACCATAGTTGGCCTGAATGTTCATCTTCGCGGGCGCATGTGGCTTTACTTTGTGAATGATCACCACCGCTTGCGTCGCGATCTGTTTGGCTTTGGGAACTACACTGGCCTGGTCGCAGCCTTGCTCTTCTTACTGCTCCTAACTCTCTCCAATGATGTCTCGCTGCGCAAACTGGACCCGAAAAAATGGAAGACCCTGCAGCGATGGGCTTACTTCGCCGCGGCTCTTACCGCAGCGCACGCCGTCGCCTATCAGCAAATTGAAAAACGCATTTCACCGTTTCGATGGACGCTCTACCTCACGTCGGCGCTCTTATTGTCGGTGCAACTTCTTATCGCCTGCAGGCACAAGTCTCTGGACGGCGCAGTTATGAACCGGCAAGAATGAAAACGGCCGAACTCATCGAGTCCGGCCGTCTGCATTCCAGTGCTCAAGGCTATCGTTCAGGTGGTTTCTTTTCCCTCTCCTGCTGACGAGGCGGTGGCTGTGGTCGAGGCTGCGGTTGCGACCGTTCCATCCGCTGCTGCTGTTGCTGGTGCTTTTGCTCCATCTGTTGCGTCTGCTGCTGATGGCGCTGTTCCATCTGCTGCCGGCGCGCGTCGTTGGTTCTCTGCTGCTCGGCGCGCTGATGTTCCTGATCCTGGCGCTGCTGCAGTTTTTGGTGCTCCTGCTCCTGCTTCTGATACATC
The DNA here is from genome assembly GCA_964594885.1 of uncultured Acidobacteriaceae bacterium. Taxonomy (GTDB): domain Bacteria; phylum Acidobacteriota; class Terriglobia; order Acidiferrales; family UBA7541; genus Acidiferrum. The sequence goes on along the minus strand of CAZQOB010000077.1, from coordinate 14,447 downwards.
TTGTCCTGCTGCCGTTGGTACTTCTGGTCGGCGCTGGGATTACCCGAAGCAGGCGGCCGGTCCGAACGGTTCACCTTCGGCAAATCGTTCGGATGAACGTAGTCCGGCCGGTTCGCATTGCCGGCGTTCGGCGGACGGTTGTTCTCGTTTCTGCGATTGTTCTCCGGCCGACCTTCAACGTTTGCGTTAGGCGGTCGATTGGAGTCGTTCATCCGCCGGTTGTCTTCCGGACGGTTCCCATTATTCCTTCCCCGGTTCGGCGGTGGGTTGTAGTTTTCTCCCGCGCGAGCGGACACTACACCGCTTCCTCTGAAGTTGCCTGGCCGCTCGGTCGCGGCAATGGGCGGCTTGCCATGATTTTCCGAAGCCCGCAGCTCCCGGCTTGATCGCGCTGCCTCCCTCTGCTGGCCCTGTGCCGCAACCGGCTGGATGTGTCGTTCGCGCTTGGCTGCCTCTTCCTGGCGCGATGGCCGCGCATTCACGCCGCCGTTGCCGCCATTGTAACTGACTCGCGTCACGTTGACGTTGTTCACGATCGTCGTGTTGTAGGTATTGTGGATGTTCGTGACGTTGACGTTGTTCACGGTGCGGTTGTAGAAGAAGTGGTTTCCTTCCCAGCGACCGCCTTCATAGCCGTGCCCGGTGTAACCGTACCCGTAAACGATGCCGCCGTAAAAGCCTACCGTCGGTCCCCAGTACCCGGGAAAGAACGCGAAGGCCCCACCGTTCCAGCCCCAGTACGGAGGCGTCCAAAGAAAACCTGGTTCGGGAGCGAGCACCCACGTACCCGGCACCCAGTAGTAGTCGTCATAGTCGTCGTCCCAGGCCCAAAAGCCCGGAGTCCAGATGTAATCTTCTCCCGGACAGATCGGTTGCTCGTACACCGGCAGAGCCGGCGGCGGAAAACCTACGGTGATTGAAACAGCTACCTGGGCCGTCGCGGTGCTCGGGAACAGCGTGCCGACTGCCGCCAGCAGTCCCAACGCGATTGCTGCGTTTCTTAACCATGTCCCGCTTCTCATTTCGTGCCCTCCTCTCGCCCGTACTTTCTTAAACACCCTTTCGACTCCTATGTTGCGGATGACTTCGTCGCCCCCAAGGGATCAGGCGCTCATCTCGCTCACGCTAGGGCAGCAACTCTCGCCAGCCTATAAGGTGTCGCCAGTACGGGCAACGGCCAAAATCAAGTAGATTGCTTTCGGTGCAGATTCGCCTTCGATGCGGCGCGAATTTAGGCCTCTGTGTTTTAACTCCAATGCTGACCGACTGTTCCCTGGGACAGTGATTCATCGGCACCCTGGATGGCGATTCCGGCGGGCAGCGTCGGCATTGCCCTCTACGATTAGAAAAGAGTCCACCATGTGGATTGCCTTTCTCATCGGCCTCGCCTTGCTCGGTTCCGGATTGCTGGCCTACGGCGTCTACCGCGTGGGCTGGATTGCTATTCCATCGCCGGAGCGCCGTGTCGGCTGCATCGACGGCCTGCGCGGCTATCTCGCCATCACCGTTTTCTTTCATCACTGCATCATCTGGCTCTACGTTTTGCACGGAAGAGACTGGAACGCTCCGCACGGGAATGTCCACAGCAACGCTGGACAGTCGAGCGTCGCCGTCTTTTTCATGATCACCGGCGTGCTCTTCTATCCCAAAATTCTGCGCCGGCTCTCTGATGGGGAATGGATCGGCCACTTCATCTCCCGCATCTGCAGGCTTACTCCGCTGATGTGGTTCGCCACCGCGCTGGTGGGCGGCATCGTTCTCTATCAGAATGAATTTCAGATCGTCAGCCCGCCTTCGGCCATCGCGATCTGCCTCTTGCAATGGCTGACATTCTGGAAAACCCCTAATCTTTTCGGCCACGCACACACCGAACGGATCATTGCCGGTGTGACCTGGAGCCTGGTTTACGAATGGGGTTTCTACATCTTGCTGCCGGGTTGGTCGCGGCTGATGAATCTTTTTCGCGCACGCATCCGCCCGATCTTTCTGTTGCTCGGCGGGTTCCTCTATTTCGAGTGGCTGATCTACCGGCACTACATCGGCCCACGGTATTACGTGTTGTTTGTAGTCGGCATGCTGGCCGCAGAAGCCGTGAAATTTCCAAAATTCGCGGCGTTTCTGCGCTCGCCCTACGCTGCGCTGATCGGTCTAGTCGCTGTCGTCTGCGAATTTGTTTTTTGTCCGACGGCCTTCGCGGTTTGGCCTCCGATTCTGCTGGGAATCTTTTTTCTCCCGGTCGTCGCGGGTAATTCTTACTTCGGGATTCTCTCGCTGCCTTCGAGCATCGTTCTCGGTGAAATCAGCTACGGCATCTACCTGCTGCACGGTATTCTGCTCTACATTGCGCTGAATTCCATGACCTATGCGCCGGGCCCGTTCGTGATTCCGCTGATGGCGCCGATCGTCGTCGCCGTCACGATCGTGACCCATCGCTGGATCGAGATTCCGGCGATCGAATTTGGCCGTCGCCTGTCGCGCAAAGTCCAGAACGTGCAATTGCGCGTTCCTGGCACGCGCGCGGCACAAGCTCGGCAACCCGCGCCCGAAACAGCGGCCTAAGCACAATCCGACCGTGTGCTTATTAACGCGCTTGAGCTGCGCTCTTTTTGCGTCCCGTCCCGTTTGTCACTACACTTTCCTCGTGACTCGCCAACCCTCCAGTTCCGTGGTCGCTCTCGCCGGCTTCATGGGTTCCGGCAAAACGACCGTTGGCCAGATGCTCGCCCGCCAACTGGCGTGGCGTTTTGTGGACCTCGACGATCGCATCGAAGAAGCCGCGGGTTTGAAGATCAGCGAATTTTTCGAGCGGCACGGCGAGCCGTCGTTCCGGCTTCTGGAAGCGACGCAGCTTCGCGCCGCGCTTGGCCGCGCGCAAGAGCTCAGCGAACCGGCGGTCCTGGCGCTCGGTGGCGGCACCTACGCGCAAGCTGGCGCGCCGGAATTTCTGAAGGCGCAAGGTGTTCCGGTGATCTGGCTGGATACACCGGTGGAAACGCTTCTGGCGCGGTGCATGACGATGACGGGCCGGCCGCTGTTTCGAGACGAGTCCAGTTTTCGCGCGCTGCATGCGCAGCGATTGCCTTCCTATCAGCTGGCTGACTATCGCGTGGACAGTTCGCGCGATCCCGCGCTGGTCGTTGCGGATATTCTGCGCCTCGGAATCTTTCCCAGCGCGAATCCTAGCTCCCACCTGCTAGTGGAAGAACCGCGCGCCTGATCGTTCGTTTCAAGCAACACAGCTCACTTTTGCCCGTCGCTTAACGATCGCGACATGCCAATCTATTTGTTGGACTGTTTATTGGGAGATCGCATGGCTTCACCTCGCTCGCGCCAGATTATTTTTGGTTCCGTGGCTTTTGTTCTTTTTCTTTTTATCGTGCTCACGTTTGCCTACGCGCAGAAAAAGCCTTCGGTCGTGTTGCAGCCGGACAAAGGAAAATTTTCGGTGTTGCTCGACGGGAAATCGATCGGCAGAGAAGAGTTTGAAATTGCGCCGAACGGCGCAGGCTGGGTGGCGCGCGGTAGTACCACCCTAAAATCCGAGAAAGGCGCAGACACCAAAGTTACGGGTAATCTCACGTTGCAGGCCGATGGCGCGCCCGTGGCATACGACTGGACGGCGCAGACCGACAAGAGCAACGGAGCGCATATCCTGTTTGCCAACGGCGTTGCGCAAATCACGCTGCAACTGCAAGGTTCGCAACCCTTCGAGCAGAATCTGTCCTTCAATTCACCGATGATCGCGGTGCTGGATAACAACCTTTATTACCAGTACGCAGTCCTGGCGCGGCTGTATGACTGGGGCAAAAAGGGTCAGCAACAGTTGCAGGTGTTGATCCCGCAGGAGCTGACGCCCGGCACGGTCACGGTCGAAGCGACTGGCCAAGCGTCATCGGGCGGGAAGACTTACGAAGGGCTGCGCGTTTCGACCAGCGACCTGGAAATCCTGCTGATGCTCGATTCGAGCCATAAGCTGATGCGGCTGGAAGTGCCGTCGGCGAAGGTAGCCGTCGTCCGCGAATAGAGCGCAAGACAACCAGAAAAATCCGTTAACAGAATCTTTGCCTTCAATGAAACCCCGCCCTCGGTTAGCGAGCCAGGGGCCGGGAGTAGAGCGGCGAAACGCCCGCGCGGCGCAGCGGATACCCTTGCGAGTGGCCGAGCGCAGGCGTCGGAGCCTGCCGGTACGCCGCATGCGACGACACGGTGCCCAACGGGCCACCGTTTGGCACCGCCGTGGACTGCGGCAGCCGCGACGGGTTACCGATAGGGCGGAGATTTACTGGTGCACCTCCGACATGGTCGCTAATAGCCTGGAGGCGCTTCAGAATCGACTGCCACTGCTCCCAATCGAGCTGCTGCAGGAATGGCCGCAGACCCTGGATGAAGGGATCCTCGAGGAGGGCTTCGCCGTCGGATTCGGGTATAAAGAACCGGTTGAGGCCGACGTTGAGCGCCTCACTGATCTTCTCCAGCGTGCCGAGGCTGGGCGTCATCTGTCCGCTCTCAATGCGTGAGAGATAGGACCGAGACACTTTGCTCTTGGACTGCAGCTGGCTCTGGGTCATCCCGCGGGATTCCCGCAACTGGCGGATCCGCTGGCCGATGTTCTCCACCGTTTTCTGGTTGGCGAACTTGTCGGTCACGGTTTCCGTGCCCTGTTCCTCGAGCGCCGGCGCTTCAGGAATCAGGAACTCCAGTCTCTGCGGCAATGCGCGCACACAGCGGCGGCAGTTGCCCGTACGAGTCCGGTATTGCACCAGGCCGCACGTTTTGCAGCGGATGACTTCCCTGTCCATCTCTAACGAGTTCAAGGACTCTTTTTCAGTAATAGCAGACACCGGTACTCCTCGCTGACTCTGTTCGGCGCGTGCGGATAGATGAGAGGAACGTTCGAAACGTTCTCGAGGGAAGGCAGATACTGGCGCGACGAGGAGTGTGTCCTAGTACGCCACAAACTGTCAAGAGAAATTTTGAGATTCTGGGAAAAAAGTCAGATTTCCACAGAGAACTAGGACTGGGTTTACGCCTGAGTTTCGCCCTCTTTCTTAGGCGTTTCTTATGCCGCCGTAACCGGCAGCAACGGGTTGTGTCTGGATTCCAAGGTCACCACAAGGCTTGTGGTGGGACTGCATCCTTCCGGAATTCCTGAGTGTGTCGAAACTGCCAAGAGCTGTAGATTCGTTGGCTCTCATGCTCGAGCTTAACGGCAAACGGTGGCCCAAGGTGAAGGGCCGACGGCGCGAACCGATTGACGACGCCGCCTAAACGGTGCGGGCTACTGACCTTGGCCATTATGGTTGTTTCTCTAATTGCGCGATCTGTGTTACACAAAATCGAATCTCCTTAGAAGGGGCTTGACTGTGCCGACGCGGGAAGATGCCTGGAAACTGGTTTGTGAGTACACGCAGTCGGAGTCGCTGCGGAAACACATGGTGGCAGTGGAGACTTGCGTGCGCGCTTACGCGCGCAAGGCGGGTGCGGATGACGAGACTTGGGCGATCGCAGCGCTGCTGCACGATTTCGATTACGAGCGGTGGCCGAACCTAGAACACTCGCCGGACAGTGGCCATCCGAGCGAAGGCGCTAAGATTCTGCGCGAGCGGGGATATTCCGAACAGATCATCCGCGCGGTGATCACCCACGCGGACTATTGCGGGATTCCGCGCGAGACTCCGTTGGAGCACACACTGTTTGCTTGCGACGAGCTGGCAGGATTTATTACGGCGTGCGTGTACGTGCGGCCGTCGAAGAGCGTGCTGGATTTAGAAATGGATTCAGTAAAAAAGAAATTGAAGGACAAGGCGTTTGCCAAGGGCGTGAATCGTGACGATGTGCGGAATGGCGCCGTGGAGTTGGGGATTCCGATTGAGGAGCACATTGCGTTTTGTATTGCCGCGATGCGGGAGAATTGCGATGCGCTCGGTTTGCGGGGGAATTTGACGGCGACGGCTTCCTAAGCGCCGAAATGGGGCGTACCCGACCGGACCGGTCGAGGTCCTGGCCCCGGCGCTGCAGCTAACTAAAGAGAGATTCATCGAGCAAAACTACCCGATGGAAAACCGTTCCTGGACTAAACAGTTCGAAAATCGCTTCGCCGATTAAAAAACGTCGGCCTGGTCCGCCGGCCCTCCGCTCGGAGACTCCGGAATGACCAGTTATGAAACTGGCGGCCAGGGCGTCGTGAAGACGGGCGAGGCCCGCCCGTACAAGATCAAGAGAGAAGTACCGGTCTCGAGAACGGCCACTACATGAGCGTTCACGAGGGGCGGTGGGTGATTAGGACAATGCCCATGCCGATGAGGACGCCGCAGAGCAGGACGGCGGCGGCCCAGCCGGACATTAGGAAGCGTGGCAGGCGCTGTAGGATGCGGTCGGCGGACTGGCCGTTCGCTGGCGAGACCCCATTCACAACCGATGCGATTGCGGAACCGGGGGTCGCGGCGACGGCCGCCAGCTTTTCGACCTCATCTTTTTGTTCCACTTTGGCCAGGAAGCAGTAGCCCTGGCGGGGAATGGTTTCGATGAATTGCGGAGTTTCCGCTTCATCGCCAAGCGCCGAGCGCAGCTTGTTCACCGTGGTGTTGACGTTTGCGTCGTAATTGACGAAAGTGCCCGCCGGCCAGAGCCGCTTGCGGAGGTCGTCGCGGGTAATCACTTCCCCCGGCCGCTCCAGCAGAGCCAGCAGGACTTGATAGACTTTGGCCGGAATGCCGATCCGCGATCCGCTCTTGAATAGCTCTTCCCGTTTCACGTCCACGTGAAACGGGCCAAAACAGACATACCGGCTGCGGATTTTGATCTCTGGAAGCTCGTGGCTTCGCGCACTCAGAGTGGAACTGCTCATCGCTGGCATTGTCATGTGGCCCACCCTCTGGGTCACCGACCGTACTGGAGCCGGGTAAGAGATTAGAACGAGCCTCTCCGAGCCGGCAGAAACACTCGCTTGACAAAACGTTAAAGCCACTTATACTTGACATGCATATGCATGTCAAGAGCGGACTCGCCCTTTCGCTCGACCTTTCCGGTACCGGCTCCTGCGCCGCCTTTAACTTTCGCCGGACCGCGAGGGCGGTTACTCGTCTCTACGACCTCGGCCTCGAACCTGCGGGCATCCGCTCCACCCAGTTCGCGATACTGACCGCGATCGCCAAATACCAGCCGATTGCCATGACCCGGTTGAGTGAAGTCCTTGTGCTGGATCAGACCACGCTCACGCGGAGTCTGCGGCTCTTGCAAAAACAAGGACTACTGGAGATCTCCCCCCGGTCGGCTCGGCGTCAACGCTTTCTCAATTTGACGGATGAGGCGGTAAAAGTTCTCAACGCTGCCGTGCCTTTATGGCGGAAAGCGCAGGCGGAGTTTCTGGCCAAACTAGGCGGCGAGCGCTGGAAACAGCTTCGCGACCAGCTGGAATGGCTTGCCAAATTGGCAGTAGAGATCGAGACATCTGCGCTCAAGAACCGCGAAGACGAGCCCGGAATAGCGTGACTCTTATGGCGCTGGGTGCGGCGCCTCGAGGTAGGCCCAGCGCTCGACAATCTTTCGAGCCGCGATCCGCCATATGACGATGCCGCGGAACTCAAGCTTCCTGCCGGCCTCGGTGTCGGTTGCCGCCCAGTGATTGCGGACCACGACTCGGTCATCTTCAGCGATCATGTCTTCAATGGTCACTTGGAGATCGGGAAACTTCTTGAGCGCTCCGGCGACGTAGGCGATCGCTCCGGCGGGGCCGGGAGGCATTCCCGGCGGTACATCGGCGCCATGGTCCACGAAATGCGGAGCGAAGTTGACGTTGCCAATGTCCACGTTCTTGCGGTTGACGAATTCCTCGAAATGGTTGCGGATGAATTCGCGCATTTCGATATGGGTCATGCCGGTTTTTGGGTTAACCGCTTCGACTGCTTGCGCTGCGCCTTCCATGGACAGTTCTCCTCTCGGGCTTATGCCGAGGCTGCTTGCTCGCGAAAGGCGGCAGCATTCTCGGCCAGGAATTCGTCCATGGTGATCGGCGGGCGCCCTAGCAGGTTGCCAAGCACGTGGTCCAGTTCGCCGCCCCGGCCGTTGACGTAATATTGTTGAAGATCAAGCAAAGCCGTGACTTGCCAATCGGGCATGATATCGAGCATGGCCTTGCGCTGTGCTTCCATCGGGATGTCCACATACTTGACGGCGCGGCCGGAATGTTTGGCGATTTTGTCGGCGATTTGGGTGGAAGTGAGCGCCTCGGGGCCGTTCAGCTCATAAGTCTTCCCGGAGTGGCTGTTGGCGGTTAGAGTTATGGCCGCGGCGGCAGCGACATCACGCACGTCCACGTAGCTCATGCGCGAATCGCCGAGCGAACCGTAAAAGACGCCCTGAGTACGAATGCTCGGGGCGTAATACATAGCGGTGTTCTGATGGAAGCTGTTTGGGCGGAGGATGGTCCAGGACAAGTGAGTCGAGCGCAGCTTGTCTTCGACCTTGCGGTGCCAACTGGGAAAGGACTTGGGATAGTCGCCCGCGCCCAGGGCGGAATTGAGCACAACGTGTCTTACGCCGGCGTCGACGCAAGCGTCGATCACGTTGCTTTCGAGTTGCACCAGATCCGGAATCGGCGAGCAGACCAGATACACGCTTTCGATGCCGCTTAGCGCCGGAACCAAAGTCTCCGGCTGGGCGAAATCGGCAACCACGGTTTCGGTTCCGGCCGATGCTTTTGCAGCTTCTCCTGCTGAACGGTACATCGCGCGGCACTCTGCGCCGCTTCGCAATGCCGCTTGAAGAACTTCTCTGCCAACATTTCCGCTGGCGCCACTAATCAGAATCATGAATTTCCTCCCAAGACCCTCGCTCCGAAAATGCTAGTACTCTTCGCAGTTCGACGGAAGTACGTACAAATATGTAAGCTCGCGAGGCCGATATGTAAGCGAGACGAAGTGCGGTACGTGAGGCGAAGTGCTATAAACGTGGAACGCTAGCGAGTTTGCCCGCCCGGGGTTCTTTTGTGAAAAACAATTTCGGCTGCCCAGTTCAGGGCACGATCAACGTACTGACCGGAAAGTGGAAGGTCTTGCTAGTGTGGCATTTGGGCTTTATGCCCCGGCGCTTCGCGGAACTGCGCGATCTGCTGCCCGGCGTCAGTGAAAAAGTGCTGACCGCGCAGTTGCGCCAATTGGAAAACGACGGCGTGATTGAGCGGCAAGTGAAATCGTCGAATCCGCCAAAAGTCACCTATCGCTTGAGCCAGGCCGGCGACGATTTGATTCCGATGATGACCGAACTTTGCCACTGGGGTACGCGGTACCTGGGGATTCCGCCCAATCTGCCGATGATTCGCAAAGCGGGGCAACGAAAAACAGCTAACCGCTCCAAATCGCATCGCCGAAAATCGATCACCGCTTGAGGCAACCGATTTCCCATTCGACACAGCGAGTGCGTTCGCGCATGCCTTCGCCTGCGGCGGCATGTTGAACTATTTGGAGCGCCGGGCGATTGGCGCGGCCACTTGCGCCACTAACATCGCCGCGGGATTCTCATGCCAATCGAGCGAATGGCAAAAATCGCGAGTTCGGGATTGCTTGTGGCCGCCGGCATCCGGTTTGGCTCGTCGGCCGAGTTCTATAACGCCGCACTGGTTTCCGCGTTCTTCGCGTTTGCGTTGTGCAGCGTGTGCATCATCCATTTGCGGCTGTTTCCCACGCTGCCGGACCTGACAGCCATGCTGGGCGGCACCGCGCTGTTCCCGCTGATTGACTTCCGGCTGTTGCACTACACGCCGCGGTTGATGGCTTGGTTCTCGTTTATGGGCCTGAGCAGTTTTATTGTGCTGGCGCTGCGGCTGGTGTGGGCGCCCGCGGGCAAACGCCGATTCGCGTTTCTGGCCTTTATCCCCTCGCTGCTGTTTGTTTCATCGGACTGGTTCGCCGCGACGTTTTTGGCGTGGACGGAAAAGGTGCACCCGCGGGTGCTGGACCTTTATCTTTTCGTGTTTGATGCCAGCCTGCATGTGCAGCTGCCGTTTTTGTTGGGCCAGGCGTTTCAGACCATGCACTGGTTCAAGACGGTCAGCATTCTGGCGTACATCGCGCTGCCGATTCCGATTGCCGTTGTGTATTCCGGGCATTTGTTAAAGCGCGAATCGCGGGCGATTTCGGCGATGCTGGCGTTTCTGATCACCGGGCCGGTGGGCATCGTTTTCTACAATCTTTTCCCGGCGATGGGCCCGGCGCACATTTTCCGAATACAGTTTCCCTGGCACCCGCTGGCATTGGAGACAGTGCGCCGGGTGTTGCTGCAGCCGATTGCTGTTACCGGGCCGCGCAACGCGATCCCGTCGCTGCACATGGGTTGGGTGCTGCTGGCGTGGTGGTTTTCGCGCGGGCTTTCCGCAGTGGAGCGCGCCATCGTGATGTTTTTCGTGGTCTTCACCGTAACCAGCACGATGGGGACGGGCGAGCACTATTTCATTGATCTGATTGCAGCGTTTCCGTTTGCGCTGCTGATCGAAGCGCTCTGCCGGTACCAGGTTCCCTGGAATTCGCGATCCCGGCTTGGTTCCATCTCTTTGGGACTTGGGTTGCTACTTGCGTGGTTCGCGGCGCTGCGGTTTGCTTCGAGTTCATTTCTTGCGTCAGCGGTGCTAGGCTGGCTGGCGTGCGCGGTAACTGTTGCGGTCTGTGTCGCGCAAGAGGCCGCGCTTTCTAGAGCGGGTGCGCAGAAAAACTTGCCCGTGGAGCCGCAAGCCGAGGTTTCCATCGCTGACTAATTCGCCTTTTGCTTGCGGCGATTCTTGCAGTACACTCGCCTCTCGCTCTTCACACCAGGATCCATCGCTTGGTAAGGGCGCACGGAGATCGCAATGGCCACCCAATCGCAAGGTATCCTCGCCGGAAAAGTCGCGCTCATCACCGGAGGCACTTCTGGAATCGGACGCCATACGGCGGTACTTTTTGCCAAGGAAGGTGCGAAGGTCGTCTTTACCGGCCGGCGCGAAGCCGAGGGCCACGAAACCCTGGCTATGGTCCGGGCGGCGGGCGGCGAAGGGCATTTTGTACCGGGAGACGTTTCCAAAGCTGCAGACGTGGAAAAGTTTGTGCAGCAGACTGCCGAAAAATTTGGCCGGCTTGACGTGGCGTTCAACAACGCGGGCGTTGAGGGCAACTGGATTCCCATCATTGACCAGACGGAAGCAGATTTCGATCGCGTGATCGCGATTAATCTGAAAGGCGTGTGGTTGAGTCTGAAATACGAAATCCAACAGATGCTCAAGCAGGGGGGCGGTGGGGCCATCGTCAACATGTCGTCCGTGGCGGGGCTAACCGGGTTTGCCGGCGCGGGAACCTACATCGCCAGCAAGCACGGTGTACTGGGCTTGACCAAAACGGCGGCTCTCGAATACGCGAAGGCTGGCATTCGCATCAACGCTGTCTGCCCCGCGGTGATTGAAACTCCCATGGCCGAGCGGGCCTTTGCCGATCCAGCCATCGAGAAACGAGTGCTGGCACAGCATCCGATAGGGCGTTTTGGTAAGCCCACGGAAATTGCGGAAGCCGTGCTCTGGCTATCTTCAGATAAAAGCTCCTTCATGACCGGCCATGAAATTGTTCTGGACGGCGGATTTCTCGCCGGACCCAATCCTAACGCTTGAGGCAACGCCTGACGCCCCGACGAGATTGTTTCTCTATGAAGTTCGAGTTGTCCTATCTGCGTGATTTTGCGATGCGCTACGCCGCGGCGTGGTGCAGCCAGAATCCCGCCGCGGTGGCTGCCTTTTTTGCGACGAACGGTTCACTGACGATCAACGCTGGAACGCCTTCGGTCGGACGCGGCGCCATTGGGGAAGCTGCTCGCGGGTTCATGGACGCGTTTCCCGATATGAGCGTGGTGCTGGACAGCGTCGTGGTCAACGGTGAAGTCGTGGAGTTTCATTGGACACTCGACGGGCACAACACCGGCCCAGGCGGCACAGGCCACCACGTACGCATCAGCGGATACGAAGAATGGACGCTCTCAAGCGACGGTTTGCTGCTGAAGTCGCTCGGCCACTTTGACGCCGCGGATTATCAGCGGCAACTCGCGCTTGGGATTGAACACCACCGCTGACTTTTCCCTGTACCTTTGGGCCCTCTTGGCCTATGTTCGCCTCAACCGTGCATCGCTTTCTCTCTACTCTTCGCCGACTTGGTCGTCCATTGGCAGGACCTGATGCGCCGCCCGGCTCCGGCCCGCTCGGCAGCGCGTTGATTGCTGGTTATGATTGCAGTGAAAGTCGTCACATGAAAGAAATTGCCGCGCTTTCGCTGTTGTCTACGGCGTTGTTGGCCTCTGAAGCCGTGTATCCGCAACAGGAGAAGGTTCTACCGACCTGGCTGCATCGCGATCTCGCCGCCCTGCATGAAGGGCGGACCGATTTCAGCAGCGCGACCTGCCACTACGCGTCGATTTTCGGCGGAGGAGACGTGGAAACGCAATTGCCGCTGATCATCGCCCGCTTCGGGGAAGTGACCGTCGATCCACACGGCGAGTGCCAGACCGTCACCTACGCGCGCCAAGAGGAGCTATATTTCGTCCGCGACGGCGAAGGCCTCCTGCATTCGGGCGGAGAAGCACTGCCGCTTAATCAGAATGATTTCACCTATCTGGCACCGTCCGTCGCACACGGCGTCACCAATCCATCCGACAAACCACTGCATCTCATCCTCGCGACGGTCAAAATTCAGCAAAACGTCGCCGCGGCGCCCGCAAAGACGGTAGTCGCCAACTTGAGCGAACTGCGAGAGCAAACCGTGGAAGGCCATCCGCCGTCGGTGCAGTACAAATTGTTGATAGGGCCGCGCACCGGCACCCGCGACCGCATCAATGCGGCCTATACCGTGGCCGATTTTTTTCTGATGGACTTCGCTCCCGGCGGAACGAATTCCCCTCATCACCATGAAATCGCAGAAGAAGTGTATCTGGTGCTAGATGGCGAGGGTCAGATCGCGGCAGGCGGCGGCCTGGACGGTGTCGCGGGCCTGCATCCAGCCAAGCCCGGCGATGCGTACTACTTTCGCCCTTACTGCACGGTCGGCTTTTATAACCAGAACGTGCCAAACGCCAAGGCGCACATCCTGGCGCTACGAGTGCTCGTCCCCATGCCTGCGACGGATTGAGACCAAGTCGCTAAGTTCGATAGATCACGAACGACACGACAAGCGGTTTCCCGTGCTCATTTCACACAACTTCTTTATTTGAGTAAATGCGGCCTCCTCGGACCGAAGGTTACCTAGTGAGATTCCCAGTCCTGTTTCAACAAAGAGGCCTAAGTGAATTTTCATTTTCGTACACCACCCGACACGCGATGCCCTGGTGGCGCAAATTCTTCTGCTCGAAGGGGCGGAATTCAACCGGACTTCAATCCCTGACTCAACCGCGAATAGCTTGGTAGCAGCGTCAGGCGCTTCTGTCCAGCGTTCAGACCTACGCCGGCGGCCTCCAGCATTCTCGCAACGGCTGTCATCAACTTGTTCCAAATCAGCCAGGACGCAACTCCCGCGACCTGGCTTCTGTTTGAAGTCTCGCCGCCACGCCTTTCGCGCCGCTTCTCCCCGAACCCGCGCGCTTGCTAAACTATTCTTGTTCATGTCACTCACCCAAATTGCAGGATTTGACGCTACGGGCTCGCGGCACGCGCGGCGGAAGACCTACGGCGTCAAGGTTGGACCCGTCCAGGTCGGGGGCGGCGCGCCCATCGTCGTGCAGTCGATGACCAATACCGATACCGTCGACGTCGAAGCCACACTAAAGCAAACACTTGAACTCGCCGAAGCGGGCTCGGAAATCGTGCGCTGGACGGTCAACGTCGCTGAAGCCGCCGCCGCCGTACCCGAAATCAAGAAGCGCCTGCTGGCCGCCGGATGCAATGTGCCGATCATCGGCGACTTCCACTACAATGGCCACGTCCTGCTCACCAAATATCCCGACTGCGCCAAGGCCCTCGACAAATACCGCATCAATCCGGGCAACGTCGGCGCCGGCCAGCGCCGCGACGAACAGTTTGCGACCATCTGCAAGGTCGCGCGCGACAACGGCAAGCCTGTCCGCATCGGCGTCAACGGCGGCTCGCTCAATCAAGAGCTGGTTATGGCGCACATGCAGGAGAACACCGACAAAAATCTCGGCAAGGAATCCGAACAGATCATCAACGAGTGCATGGTTCTTTCCGCCGTGCAGTCCACGGAACTGGCGCTGGAAACGGGCATGCGCCATGACCAAATCATCATTTCGTGCAAGACTTCCCGTCCGCGGGATCTCATCACCGTTTACAGTGACTTGGCCAGCAAAACCGAGCAGCCGCTGCATCTGGGATTGACCGAAGCCGGCATGGGCACTAAGGGACTCGTCTGGTCCGCCGCTTCGCTTGGCGTGCTGCTCTATGACGGCATCGGCGACACGATTCGAATTTCGCTGACGCCGCGGCCCGGCGG
>CAZQOB010000076.1:0-24403 GCA_964594885.1 uncultured Acidobacteriaceae bacterium | reverse complement strand
CCAGGACTACGACGTCACCAGGACGAGGCTCATGTCTCATCTTGTAGGTACAACCGTGACAACTAATCGAGCCGGTTGTGACTTCCTCGTGATAGGGTGCGCGGGAGCCTTCTACGCTCTGCACTGCCAGCATGATCCCTTTGGAAATGCGCGAACTGCGACGTTTTGGTGCGATTGCGACCTGAGTGGATGACACGGAACCCTCCTGCTGCCCGTCCACATTGGATAAAGGGCGTCACAAGCCATGCCTCGAAATTCGGGAGAGTCGCCGGAATCGTCTCTCAGCGTCCGCGAAACTGCAACTGGTCGAAGGGCCAGTACGGCTTGTAATTTGGCCTGCCCAAATGTCCCACGCCCTGGAGTACCAGTCGCTTTTCCGCCGCCAATGGCCGAATTCCTCGAGGCCCAAGGCATGCCGCCCAATTTTCCCGAACTGTTCGCTGGACCAGTAGACCTGCTTTGGACGCCGGGCGTAAATTGAGTCGAGTTATTGGGCTCGAAGGGAGGGACACCAAAATGACGGAAACATCCACTGCCGGACACTCAGATCACGCGATGACTCGGACTAAGGCCCATCTCCCTTTGTTCATCTACGGCTCTCTGCCAGGCGGCGATCCGTTTTCCGAGGAGGCGTTTACCGTCTCCATCACTGGAACTGGCGGATGGATCTTCATGGCAAGTAAGGTGCAACCCGGCCAGCGAATAATGATAACGAACCAGGGAAACGATCAGACGCAAGAGTGCGTCGTCGTATCCGTTGCGGCGCAGCCTGCGGGCAGTTATGTTGCGTTTAGATTTCTGAACCCGATGCCGCAGTTCTGGCACGGGCTGGAAATTGGCAAGGGCACGCTGCGTAGCTGGATCGAATACTTCATGGAGGCACTGATTCTGCAAGTCCGTGCGGATCGCACACCCGAAACGCCATTTCCTGATAGGTTCAATAAGAGGGGCAGTCAAGAAAAAGCACAACTGCATCGACCGGAGCTTTTCTTGCTTCCGAGCCCACGTGAACGAGCCTGATCACCCCTCGCCGCACAAGCTAAACCGGCGCGCACGCTGAAGTCTATGCCCAAACCCAAAACCACCATTTGACACGGCCGAACCGGTTAGAGACAAGTCCTTTAGTTTCCACACATTTTCCAGAAAAATATCCGCGGTCAGGTTTCTTCGAACTCCTGCCTGTTACAATGAGCGGCTCAGCCTGAAGCAGGAGACTAGGTAGCGATGTCTACGAAGATTGCGAAGGTGCATGCGCGGCAGGTCATTGATTCGCGCGGTAATCCGACCGTTGAGGCCGATGTGATTTTGGAGGGCGATGTACAGGGACGCGCGGCGGTGCCTAGCGGGGCTTCCACCGGGGAGCATGAGGCTCTGGAACTGCGCGACGGCGACAAGGGGAGATATTCTGGCAAGGGCGTGCTGAAGGCGGTAGCCAACGTAAACGGCGAAATCGCGCGGGCGGTGGCGGGGTCTGACGCAGCGGATCAGCGTGGGCTGGACCACAAGATGATCACGCTCGATGGAACGCCGACCAAGTCGCGGCTCGGCGCGAATGCAATTTTGGCGGTTTCCATGGCGGCGGCGCGCGCGGCGGCAGCGGCGACCAAGCAGCCTCTCTACAAATATTTGTCGAAGTATTCTAGCGACCGCAGCGCCAACCTGTTGCCGGTGCCGATGATGAACATCCTGAACGGTGGCGCGCACGCCGACAGTTCCGTCGATTTTCAGGAGTTCATGGTGATGCCGGCGGGCGCGCCGAATTTTTCCGAGGCGTTGCGCTGGGGCGTGGAAATTTTCCATGCCCTCAAGTCATCGCTGAAGAAGCGGGGTTATAACACGGCCGTAGGTGATGAAGGTGGTTTCGCGCCGAGCTGCAAATCCAACGAAGAGGCGATCCAGATTGTGGTCGAGGCGATTTCCGCTGCGGGCTACACACCGGGCGAGCAAGTGAGCATCGCGCTCGATCCGGCATCAAGCGAATTTTACGATAAGGCCAGCGGCAAATACGTTTTTAAGAAATCGGACAAGAGCACTCATTCCTCGAACGAAATGGCGGCCTATTGGACCGCCTGGACGGAAAAGTATCCGATCGTTTCGATTGAAGACGGCATGGCGGAAGACGACTGGGCTGGCTGGAAGGCGCTAACGCAGTCAGTGGGCGGTGCTTCGGCGCATTCGGCGGCGGCCGGAAGCAAAGAAACCTACCAGGTCAGTGGGTATCCGAACCCCTATGTGATTCCAACGCCGGAAAAATCCAGCCTTGGCCCGTCCCGGCGAATTCAGCTGGTGGGCGACGATTTGTTCGTCACGAACACGGAGCGGCTGTCTCGAGGAATCAACGAAGGTGTCGCCAACGCAATTCTGATCAAGCTGAACCAAATCGGCAGCGTGACCGAAACCATCGACGCGATCGAGCTGGGGCGGAAGGCCGGATACAACTCCATTATTTCGCACCGCTCGGGCGAAACCGAAGATACGTTCATCGCGGATCTTGCTGTGGCGACTGCGGCGGGCCAGATCAAAACCGGCTCCGCTTCGCGTACCGACCGCATTGCCAAGTACAATCAGCTGCTCCGCATCGAAGAGCAGCTTGGCGCGGCGGCGCGCTTTCCGGGCAAAGCGATCTTTGCCTGAGGCCCTCCCGGTGACCGGTGCCATGACCAGTGCGAAAATGGGTGCGGCGGCAACTTCGGCATATCGCACGCGGTTTGCTGAACCAGCGGACAGCGACGCCCTGGTGCCGCTCATCAATGCTGCGTTCCTGCCGGAACAAATCGCCATCGTGGGCGACCGCGTCAATCACACGACACTGCAGCCTTATTTTGCGAACGGCAAGTTTCTGGTGCTGGAAGACAGCGACGGGATTGCTGGTTGCGTCTACGGCGAAGTGCGCGGCACACGCGGCTACATCGGGTTGCTGGCGCTGCGGCCGGAACTGAAAGGACGAGGCCTTGGGCGCCTATTAATGGATCGTGCAGAAGAATATCTCGCGCGGGTTGGATGCGAGGCGGTGGACCTGCGCACCATCAGCGCGCGGGATGATTTGGTGCCGATGTACAAGCATCTCGGCTATGAGCAGACAGGAACGGAAGCTATGCCCGCCGGAGTCAAGCTGAAAATGCCTTGCCATTTTGTGGTCATGTCGAAAGGTTTCACTGAGCCGCGGAGCGAATCATGAAACTGGCACGAGCGATTTTGATCGGAGTGTTTTGCGCCAGGTCTTGTGCGGCGCAGAACCCAGCCGCGAAACCATCGATAACGGCGCAGGAAGTGGTGGACCGGATCAAGACGCGTGTCGGCATTCCGTGGATGGCGAAAACCCGCGACACGTTCAAAGCGGGCGATCCGCAAACTCCGGTGACCGGAATTGCGGTGACGATGATGGCAACTCTGGATGTACTAAAACGCGCCGCAGCCAACGGGCAGAATCTGGTCATCACCCACGAACCGACTTTCTACGACGATCCCGACAGGGCTGAAACGGTTCCCCAAGGCGAGAAAGACGAAGTACTGGCTGAGAAGCATGCATTTATCGAGAAAAATCATCTGGTGATCTGGCGCTTTCACGATCACCAGCACCGCATGCAGTTGGATCAGGTGGAACTGGGCAATGTGCACAAGCTGGGCTGGGAGAAATATCAGGACCCCGCGAACCAGTATCTTTTTACGCTGCCGGAGACGACCGTCAGAAGGCTCGCGGAAGAAATAAAGAAGAAGTTCGGAATCAGCGCGATGCGCATTGTCGGCGACCGCGACATGAAAGTGACGCGTGTGGCGCTAAGCCCTGGCGCAGGAGGCGCGACCAAAGAAATCGCCGCGCTGGAGATGCCCGACGTGCAAGTGCTGCTGGTCGGTGAAACGCGCGAATGGGAAACCGTGGAATATGCTGCTGACGCGGTGACCGAAGGGCGGCACAAGGCGCTGATCGTGCTGAGCCATGTTCCGTCCGAACAGTCCGGCATGGAAGAATGCGTGCGCTGGCTGAAGACGTTTGTCACCGAAGTTCCGATTGAGTTTGTGGCGACACCGGATCCGTTTGCGGAGGGCGCGCTGGTTCCGAAGCTCCGATAGGCCAACTTAAGGCAGTGCGGCGATAAGTGATTCCATCGAGGCGTTGTCGCCGAAGGTTTCGCTGATGTGGGCGAAACGGTCCACGTCTCCGGGACCGAAGACGAAACTGCCGCCGAGCTGAAACGGATTCATTCCCAGTTTGTGCTGTGAATGCCCGGCCGCCTTCGCGCGAGCCCGCGCAGCCGAGTTGTCCTTGCGGAAAATGTGCAACAGATTGGCGTTTTTCAATTCGACCGCGCGGTAGGCTTCACGCCGTTCGTCCACCAGCAGCGGAAAGTGAATGTCCATCTCCTGCTTGAACGATTGCGCATAGATCTGGTCGCCCAGTCCCACCGCGGCAACGGCCGCGCCGCGCTCACGAAACCGGGCTTCGTGCGCGCGCAACTGCGCGACGTGTTGGCGGCAGAAAATTCAGCCGTAGTGGCGGAGAAAGGCAATCACCGCCGGCTGGCGCAGCCAAAGAGAACCGAGGCGCAGTTCGCGGCCATCGGTGTCCGGCAGGGTGATCATAGTCAACCGCCCGTTTAGCGTCACTTCCATAAGTAAACATTTTGACCGCGCAGAGTGTAGTGTCAATAGCGCCTCCGGGACGAACTTGCGGGAATGTGCCGGACGCGAAATAATCCTTCGCTGGCGGAAAAAAGGACTTTGCAGATCCAGGGAAGCACAAGATGAGCACCACGCCGATTCAGTTGCCGCAGCCTACCGAAGACGATCGCACCATGGCGCTGCTGGTGTATGTGTTGGGGATCTTTTCCGGCTTCCTGGCGCCGCTGATCTTTTTCCTGGTGAAAAAGGATTCGCCGTTTGTGAAGTTCCATGCGCTGCAGCTGCTGATCTGGCAAGCGGCGTACATGGCTCTTACGGTTGCCGGGGTAATGCTCTTGTTTGTCTTCATGATTTTCACGCTGCCGATGCACCCGCATGAAGGCCAGGCGGAAGCTGCGCCTCTGGCCTTCTTTGGAATCTTTGGAGGGGTCTGGCTGCTGGCGATGAGCGGATGGCTGCTGAATCTGATTCTGGGAATCGTGTTTGGAATCAAAGCGAATCAGGGCGAGTGGGTGCGATTGCCGATCATTGGAAATTGGGCGCTGCGCGGCGCTTTGCCGAACCAGCCGGCGTCTTGAAACGAACTTGCAAATTTTCAGGGGGAACTGATGCGACGAATTGTGGTGTGGGTTGGATTACTGCTGGCTGCGGCGGTCATCGCGCCGTGGCTCAAGGTCACGCACAGCGACGAGCCAGCGCTGGCCGGTTTCGGCGCAGAAGCTTCGCGTGCCGAGCGGCAGTGGGAAGAAAAGTTCAAGGCCATTCCCAAGCCGGATTTGATGCGCGAATACATGCACCGGCTTTCAGCCAAGCCGCACCACGTCGGCAGCGCGTATGACAAAGACAACGCGGAGTGGCTCGAGAACGAATTCAAGGAATTCGGACTCGATGCGCACATCGAGACTTTCGACATCCTGTTTCCGACGCCAAAGGAGCGCGCGGTCGAATTGGTCGATGGCGGACCACGGTTTGTAGCGAAGCTGAAGGAGCCGGCACTCCCAGAAGATTCCACTTCGGGCCAGACCAGCGAGCAGCTTCCCACCTACAACGCATACTCGATCGATGGCGACGTAACAGCGCCGCTGGTGTTTGTGAACTACGGAATTCCGGAGGACTACGATCAACTCGAGCGTCTGGGCGTTTCGGTGAAGGGCGCGATTGTGATCGCCAAATATGGTCATTCCTGGCGCGGCATCAAGCCGAAAGTTGCGGGTGAGCACGGAGCGATCGGCTGCCTGATCTATTCCGATCCGGACGACGACGGATTCAAGCAGGGCCAGACATTTCCGCAGGGTGCGTGGCGTCCGCGCGACGGCGTGCAGCGCGGCAGCGTGGCGGATGATGTCTTGTACGACGGTGATCCGCTGACTCCCGGTGTCGGCGCGACCAAAGATGCCAAACGCCTTGCCATCAAGGACGCGCCGGTCATCACCAAGATTCCGGTGCTGCCAATCTCCTACGCGGATGCCGAGCCGTTGCTGGCAGCGATTGGCGGGCAGATCGCGCCGCGCAACTGGCGCGGCGGTTTGGGGATCACCTATCGAGTCGGACCGGGGCCAGCCCAGGTGCATCTCAAGATCAAATCCGATTGGAGTTTGAAAACGATCTATGACGTGATCGGAAAAATTCCAGGATCGACGAATGCCGATCAGTGGATCATCCGAGGCAACCACCATGATGCGTGGGTGAATGGGGCGGAGGATCCGATCTCCGGTTTGGTTGCGGAGATGGAAGAGGCGCGCGGGCTGGGTGAACTGGTCAAGCAGGGATGGAAGCCAAAGCGGACCATAATTTTTTGTGCCTGGGACGCGGAAGAACCGGGGCTGATCGGCTCCACAGAATTTGCCGAAGAGCACATCGATGAATTGAAGAAGCACGCAGTTGTGTACATCAATTCCGATACCAACGGGCGCGGCTATTTCGGGGCGGAAGGTTCGCATTCGCTGGAGAAGTTCATCAACGACGTTGCCAAAGACGTGCAGGACCCGGAGACAAGACTGTCGATCTGGAAGCGCCGCCAGTTGTCGCGGATCCGCTTTGCGGAAGATGCTCTGGTGCGAGAAGAGGCGCGTACGCGGCCGGATTTGCGCATCGGTTCGATGGGCTCAGGATCCGACTACGGGCCGTTTTTGCAGCATGATGGCGTGGCTGCGCTGAATCTCGGATTTGGCGGCGAGGACGGCGGCGGCATCTATCACTCCATCTACGACGATTTTTACTGGTACACGCACTTTAGCGACGGCGAGTTTGTCTACGGCCGCGCGCTGGCGCAGACGGCGGGCACCGCAATCATGCGGCTTGCGGATGCCGACCTGCTTCCGTTCGAATTTGGCGATTTTGCCGACACCATCCAGACCTATGTGAAGGAGCTGCAGGAGCTGGCACGAAAAGAGCGCGATCAGATCATCGAAAATAATCGCGAATTGGAGGAAGGCGCCTACAGCGCAACCGTTAATCCGCGCATCAAGTCCGCTGCACCCTCCAAAGAAATAGTTCCGCCATTTCTGAATTTCGCGCCGCTTGAGAACGCCATCGATGCGCTGAATCACGCGGCTGCGGAATTCGGCAAGGCATCGGCCAAAGCCGACGCGAATGGCGGCGGTGCGCTGGCGAGGGCTTCGCTGAATGACGTAAATCGCATGTTGATCGGGAGCGAGCACCAGCTCACGCTCGAACAGGGATTACCGGGACGGCCGTGGTTCAAGCATTTTGTTGACGCCCCGGGGCAGTACACCGGATACCAGGCAAAAACTCTGCCGGTTGTGCGCGAAGCGATCGAACAAAAACAATGGAAAGAAGCGGACGCTGGCATTGTGCTGACCGCCAAGGTCCTGGAAACCGAAGCGGCATACATTCTTTCGATCGCGCAAAAACTGGATGAGGCTTTGCGCTAAAACCGCTGCTTCTGAGATGGTCGGGCCAAGCCCCGCCTCTGCCAGGGAAGAGGACTGCCATTCCGCTCTTTAATCTCGCTATCGTCGGATTCGGAAACGTGGGGCGCGCGTTTTTGCGGCTGCTGATCGCCAAAGAGGTTGATCTGCGCCGCCGCTATGACGTGCGCTGGCGGTTGACCGGTGTCGCCACGCGGCGCGCCGGATGGGTAGCCGATCCCGACGGGCTGAATCCGCTGGCACTGCTGAACAATCACTGGCCGGCGCAACGGAGCTCGCTGACCATTTGCCGCAACTGCACGGAGTGGCTGGAATATTCGCGCGCCGAGGTGCTGTTTGAGACTAGTTCGCTCGAGCCGCAGACCGGACGGCCGGCGATCGATCACTTGGAGGAAGCGCTGCGCCATGGAGCGCACGCCATTTCCGCGAACAAAGGTCCAGTGGTTCATGGGTATGAATCGCTGCGGAATCTGGCGCGCGAGCGCGACAAGAAATTTCTCTGCGAGTCCACGGTGATGGACGGCGTGCCGATTTTTTCGATGTTTCCATCGGGTCTGCCCGCCGCCGAACTGCTCGGATTCTCTGGCGTGTTGAATTCGACCACCAACGTAGTGCTTACCGAGATTGAGAAAGGCGCTTCGTTTGACGACGCGGTGAGACGCGCACAAAGCCTGGGCATTGCGGAGACTGAGCCATCGAATGACCTGGACGGCTGGGACGCGGCGGTGAAAGTCGTCGCACTGACGGTGGTACTGATGGGAACGCCGGTAAAACTGGATCAGGTGCAGCGTACCGGAATTCGCGGGCTGAGCGAGGAAAAGATCCGCAGCGCGCGAGCCGCTGGAATGCGCTACAAACTGGTTTGCCGCGCGCAGCGTCGAGGCGCGACCGTCGAGTGTTCCGTTCAGCCGGAATTGCTGCTGGCGAGCGATCCACTGGCGAATCTGGAAGGCACGAGTTCCGCGATTCATTTCGATTTGGATGTTTTTGGACTGTCGCTCGTGGAGCACAATCCGGGAATTGATGCAACGGCTTACGGTCTATTGGCGGATTTTCTTCGCGCCGTGCAAGCTGTTTGAATTTCAATCAGAACGTCGCAGTCGATCTACCCTGCCATTTGTCGCTCTCGGTTTATCGGGACGAAAAATTTCAACTGCCGACGTTGAGCAATGGGTTTAGGTTGAGATCCTCCCGCGAACTCCGTTCGCGTCCGGGGCTTATGACCGGAAGTGCAGCGCGTAAGCGGGCGTGGGGATTGCCGCGTCGCAACGTTCTTCGCGAACGGGGGAATCGGCCACGAGCCGCAGCGGAACGATGCCAGCCCAAACGTTCAGCGCATAATCGTCGGCGTCGTCCTCCACCCCGCCGGTTCGGACCTTCGCGGACACTTCAGTCAGCGGCAAGCGGAGAATGCTGGTGGCTTTCAGCTCGCGTTCATTGGGTTGGCGGGCGTCGTTCCAGCGCCCGGGGAGAAGTTTTTCTGTGAACGCTTGCAGTGCCGCCAGTTTTTCTGCCGGATCGTCCACGATGGTTGCGTTGCCGAGTGCCACCACCGAGCGGTAGTTCATCGAATGATTGAAGACCGAGCGGGCAAGTACCAGGCCGTCGGTCAGCGTAACGCTGATGCAAACGTTTAAGCCGGAGCCGACGCCGCGCAGCATACGGCTGGCGGCAGAGCCGTGAAAGTAGATCGCGTCTTGCACCCGCGCGAACATCGTCGGGATGACGTAGGTTTGCGCATCCGCCGTGAAGCCGACATGACAGACGAAACCTTCGTCGAGAATCTTGTAAATGGCGTCGCGGTCGTACACCGCACGGTTGGCCTCGCGCACCACTCGGGTGCGGTCGCTGACGGCAAATTGGTCGGGCATGGCTTCCTGGGATGATTCGCGGCGCGGAGCGCGTCGTTGCCCGCCGCGGTCCCGCGCGACAAGACTGCTCGTTTGATTTTTAGCCGGCGCCAGCGCGGCGTGTCTGAAATTCGATTTTATGCTAGCACGTTGCGCTGTTTTCCCGTTTGCGCGTCTCTGTGAGAAACTATCGTTCTCTGATTTCGCCTCAGGAGCATCATGAGCACACCTGCTTTGCACGAAAAACTTTTGTCCGGGTTTGACGTGGCGTGGGTCCGCGAACAGTTTCCTTCGCTGAAACTGCCGGTCAACGGTCAGCCCGCCGCGTTTCTTGACGGCCCCGCCGGAACACAAGTGCCGCGCCAGGTGATGGATGCAATACGAAAATATTTTCTCGAGCAAAACGCTAATACCTATGGGGCGTTTCTAACCAGCCGCCGGACAAATGAAGTGATTCTTGCGGCGCGTGCGGCAATGGCCGACTTATTCAACTGCGCGGCGGGCGAAGTCGTTTTTGGCCAGAATATGACGACAATAACCCTGGGGTTTTCGCGGGCGATCGGCCGTGAATTGCGGCCTGGCGACGAGATTCTGCTCACGACGCTCGACCACGACGCCAATTTTTCACCCTGGAAGGCGCTGGAAGAAAAAGGCGTCGTGATCCGCAAAGCGGACATTCGCGAAGCGGACTGCACGCTGGACCTGGATGATCTGAAAAGCAAGCTCAGCGCCAAGACCAAGCTGGTTGCGGTGGGGTACGCATCGAACATGGTCGGCTCGATCAATCCGGTCGCGGAGATCACCAAGCTGGCGCACGGGGCTGGAGCGATGGTTTACATTGACGCGGTGCATTACGCTCCGCACGGCTCGATTGATGTGAAAGCGCTTGACTGCGATTTTCTGGTCTGCTCGCCGTACAAATTTTTTGGCCCGCACATGGGAACTCTGTACGGAAAAAGGCATTTGCTGGAAAAGTTCAAGCCGTACAAAGTGCGTCCGGCAACCGACACGGTTCCGGAATGTTGGGAAACTGGCACCCAGGTGCAGGAACTGGTCGCTGGTATTCATGCTGCGGTGGACTACATCGCGGAACTCGGGCAGCGCTGCGATCCGTCCGCGAAAACGCGCCGCGAGGCCCTGCTCGCGGCCTATCGCTCGACGGTCGCTTACGAGCGCGCGCTGGTTACAAAACTGCTCGAGGGTCTGCTGGCCATTCCGGGCTTGCGTTTCTTCGGCATCACCGATCCCGCCCGCTTCAGCCAGCGCTGCTCCACGGTTTCGTTCCGGCTTGCGAAGGGCACGCCGACCGAGGCTGCTACATTTCTTGGCGACCGAGGCATCTTCACCTGGGACGGCAATTTCTACGCGCTCAATCTCACGGAACGCCTGGGCGTCGAACAGCATGGCGGCGTTCTCCGCGTTGGCCTGGTCCATTACAACACCGCTGATGAAGTGGACAGACTGCTTACTGTGCTTAGCTTGTTCGTCAGGTCTTAAATAACTTTTGCGGCGAAGGACGTTAGCGGCTGGGCTTGCTTCGACGCGGGGTTACCGATGCGCTATCGAATAGGCGTTTGCTGGATCTTCTTCATTGTTCTTGCCTCTCAGCTCGATGCCGGTCTGAGGCCTTGGACGGAAATACGCAGTCCGCATTTCGTCGTGTTTACGGATAGCACCGCCAGCGATGGCCGCCGGGTGGCCCGCGAGTTTGAACAGATGCGGGCTGTCTTTGCCAACGGTTTCCCGAATATGAGGCTGGAGACCGCCGCACCGCTGATTATTTTTGCGGCTCACGACGAGGAGAGCATGAAGGCTCTCAACCCTTCGCAGTGGAAGGGGAAGCACGTTCCGAAACTGGCGGGCTACTTCAGTCACCACTGGGAGAAGACCTTTGCGGTCATCCGGCTCGACCAGGACGTGCCCGGCGCTTATCAGGTCGTTTACCACGAATATGTTCACAGCCTGATGCACGCTAATTTTCGCTGGTTACCGCAATGGCTTGATGAGGGCCTCGCCGATTATTACGGCGGTTCTGCCTTTCAGGACAACAAGACCTATGTCGGCGCTCCCAGCTTACGAATGGGCCGCGTGCGAAATCGTTTGCTTATACCGATTGAGAGGCTGATTATTCAGAACCCCTATGTCGCCTATCGAGGCGACGAAGAGCGAATTGATACGTTTTACGGTGAATCCGAAGCCTTGATCCACTTCCTGCTGTTCGGCGAGGGAATGGAACAGGGGAAAAAGTTTAACGAATTCTTCGTCCAGATCGAACGGGGACAGGACCAAGTTAAGACCTTTCAGGCGATATTCGGGGATTTCAAGGCCGTTCAGAGGAAATTTGAGCTTTACCTACGGGCATTTGCGTTCGCGACGTATGTGGTGAACGATCCACCGCAGATTCATCAAAAGGAATTTGCGGCGCGAACCACCGATCTGGCCGAGACGGAAGCGGCGCTGGCAACGTTTCGCATCTGGTCGCATGATTTTTCCGAAGCGAAAAACATGATCGATGCTGCGCTGCACGACGCGCCAAACCTCGCAGAGGCTCACGACGACAACGCCTTTCTGTTGTTTGCTGAAGGGAAAGATTCCGAAGCGGCCGCCGAGTTTGCCAAAGCGTTCGAACTGAATGACCGAGATTATCTCGCACTGTATTACAAAACTATGTTGTCGCCGAGCGCGCATTCGGACCAGGATGCCGATCAAGTTGCGTTACGCGAGAATCTAGCCCGTGTGCTCATGTTGAACCGCCAGTTCGCGCCTGCTTATATCGAGCTGGCCAAGCTTTTTTTGAAATGGGGCGAGATTGACAATGCTGCCAGCAACGCCAGAAGCGCCGAGAGTTTCGAACCTACTCGCGCCGGGTACCACTTACTGTTGGCCCGCGTGCTTCAGCGAAAAGGCCAAACGGCAGATGCCGGAAAGGTCGCACAGTACGTGGTCGAACGTTGGAATGGGCCGGACCAGGACGAAGCCCGTGACTTCCTGGAGTCGTTGCCCCCTGGTGATCGCTCGGCGGTTACCGACGTCGAAAAACGTGATGCCGAGGTGCAAAAGACGGAGGGAAAAATCGTCCAAGTCAGCTGCAAGGAAAATGGCGGCATCGATTCGGTAGCGCTAAACCGCGAGGGTCAAACCGTAACTTACGAAGCGACCGGAGGATTTGCCATGGGTTTTTCTGACACCCTTTGGTTTGGAGCAGACCATTTCACCCCGTGTCATCACCTCGAAGGTATGAAAGCGATCGTGTTTTCGAAGCCCGGCAACCAAAAAGACCCTGCCAGGAGAGTCGTCAAGCTGGAGATCCGGGAAGAGCTGCCACCCGGGCCCGCTCGGAAGGCCGCGTCCGCGCCGGCACCGCAAGAACAGACTCCCTGAGCGATCCTAGCGCATAACCGGATGCGCAGATAGCAAGTTAAAACTTCGACCAAATGCTATCCTGATTTTCTATGACCAAACGACCGAAACCGATTGTTTTGACTGTGCTGGACGGCTGGGGGTATCGCGCGGAGACGAAAGGCAACGCGGTTGCTTTGGCGCGCAAGCCAACCTACGACCAACTGATCAAGACGTACGCAAACACGCTGATTGACACTTCCGGACCGGCAGTTGGCTTGCCGGAGGGCCAAATGGGCAATAGCGAAGTCGGCCACATGAACATCGGAGCGGGGCGCGTGGTGCGCATGGACATTACCAAGATTGACCTGATGGTGGCTAACCAGTCGGTCGGCGAAGTGCCGCTGTTCCGGCAGGCGCTGGAGCGCGGCCGGCAGCGGCAGCTACATTTTCTCGGACTGCTCAGCGATGGCGGTGTGCACTCGCACATCCAGCATTTGTTTGCACTCCTGGAAGCGGCCAAACAGCAAAAAGTCGACAACGTTTTCGTACACTGTTTTATGGATGGCCGGGACACGCCACCGCACAGCGGCCGAGAATTTATCCAGCAGCTGCAGCAAAAGATGCGCGAACTGGGCGTCGGCAAAGTCGCTTCGCTTGTTGGCCGCTACTACGCGATGGACCGCGACAATCGCTGGGAGCGCATCGAGATGGCCTATCGCGCGCTGGTGCACGGCGAAGCAGAAACACGCACCTGCGATCCAGTTGCCGCGTTGAGCGCGAGCTACGAAGCCGGGGTGACGGATGAGTTCGTCAAACCGGTGGTAATTCTCGACGAGGAAGGTTCTGCGGGAAAGCCCGTCGGCCTCGTTCGTGATGATGACGCGGTTATTTTCTCCAATTTCCGCGCGGACCGCGCTCGCCAAATGACTTACGCACTGGCCGCACCGCATTTTGACAAGTTCGCCGATCCCCAACGGCCGAAGAATCTTTTCTATGTGGCGATGACCCAGTACGACAAAAACTGGCCGTGGCTGCAAGCAGTGATCAAACCAGACAAACTGGAACAAATCCTGGCGCAAGCGTTTGCCGACTTGAATTACAAGAATCTGCGCACGGCGGAAACCGAGAAGTACGCGCACGTGACTTACTTTTTCAACGGCGGCGTGGAAAAACCGTTTTTCGGAGAAGAACGAATTCTGGTGCCGTCGCCGAAAGTCGCTACCTATGACTTGAAGCCGGAGATGTCCGCGCAGGGCATCACCGATACCGTTGTGAAAGCGATCGAAAAAGGCGAGTTCGACGCCATCATCATGAATTACGCAAACGCGGACATGGTGGGCCACTCTGGCAAGCTGGAGGCGGCGATCAAAGCCGTGGAAGCGGTGGACGTGGGGCTTGCGCAGATTTATCAGGCGTTAAGACCGCGTGGCGGCGCCTGGATTATCACCGCAGATCACGGGAACGCGGAGACGATGATCGACCCGGTCACCGGCGGCCCGCATACCTACCACACGACGAATCCAGTTCCATTCATCTTGGTGACGGAGAACGACAAGCTGCAGTTGAAATCGGGTGGCGCGCTGCGGGACATCGCGCCCACGATGCTCGGCGTCCTTGGCCAGAAACGACCCGTGGAAATGACCGGCACCGACCTGCGAGTCCTGCCGTAACTGACCGAGTCGGAGCATTGCCATCCTGAGGCGGCGCGGTCACGGCCGGAGGATCTCAACGTATACTTTCCGCCGATACTTTATGCCGACGAGACTGCTGCCCGAGCAAACCAAACTGGTGATTTGCGTGTGGCACTGGTTCAGCGAGTGGCGGCCCAAGTCCCAGTTCGCGGACGCGGTTCGCGCCTGCTGGCCACAAATGCGCGTGGTGCACCTGCCGACTTACGACACGCTCAACGCCGAATTGCCGGACGCGCATATTTTCGTGGGTGCCTCGCTACGGCCGGAGCAGTTCGCCCACGCCGACAGCCTGCAGTGGATTCACTCAACCGCAGCCGGCGTGTCGCAACTCATGTATCCCGAGTTGTGCAACTCCCATGTGATCCTGACCAACACCAGCGGAATCTCTTCGATTCCGATGGCCGAGCACACCATGGGCTTGATCCTTTCGCTGGCCCGGAACTTTCCCGATGCCATGCGCTATCAGGATCAGGCGAGGTGGGCGCAGCAGGAGCTGTGGGATAAGCCGCAGCGCCTCAGTGAAATCAATGGCCGTGTGCTCGTGATCGTTGGTTACGGTTCGATTGGCCGCGAGTTGGCGAAAAGAGCGCGTGCGTTTGCTATGCGCGTATGGGGAGTGACGCGGTCGGGCGGCGGAGACATGACCCATGTGGAGAAGATTCTTCCGATTGCGCAGCTTGACGAAGCGCTGCCCCACGCGGACTATGTGGTCGTCGCCGCACCGGACACTTCAGAAACGAAACATTTGATAGGCGCAGAGCAGCTCACGCTGATGAAACCTGGCGCACGTTTGATCAATGTTTCCCGCGGTTCGCTGCTGCAGGAAGCGGCTGTGCTGGCCGCACTACGCAGCGGAAAACTCGCTGGCGCGGCACTGGATGTGACCAACGTGGAGCCCCTGCCCTCGGATTCTCCGTTGTGGCGTGCGCCAAACCTGTTCATTACGCCGCATACCAGCGCGATCAGCGACCAGCTCTGGAATCGCGAAACCGAACTGCTCCTGAAGCTTCTCGATGAATGGTTCGCCGGAAAAGAGTTGTCGAACCGGGTTGATCTGGCGCGCGGCTACTAGTCGATGCCCTTCGGCGCGACATACCCTTCCCGCGCGTACACCACGTATTTTTGCTTCTTCTTTTTTTGGTCCTCAACGATCAGCGGCGAGCCATCGGGCTGCACCAAGTCGATCTTCACTTTGCGAAACTTTCCGTCACGGGTGCGGTTGGTCGGGCTGTAGCTCAGGCTGTACTGGTTGCGCAGAAACGCCGCCACCTGGTGGAAGATGTCGGGAATCTCGCCGGTAAATTGCGGAAACCAGGCAAAGCCCCCAGTTTCCTTGGCGAAGGTTTTCATTTCGTTTTCGTCCTGCAGCAGGTCAATGTCGCTGGCCAGGGGCGCGCGCATGGCGCGGACATTGGAGATCACCCGGCTCATGCCGACGATGAAGATCGGCACGTCGGTCTGGTGCAGGGCTTTAATGGTCTGGTCGTAAGTGTGTTTGGAAAACGTGTCCCGGCCGGTAGCCACGAGCAGGATCGATTTCTTGCCCTGCACGTCCTTCAAACGGTCCACCGTATCCAGCAGTGCGTCGAACACATTCGATTCACTGAATCCTGGAAAATAAAGATGGTACAGCGCATTCTCCACTTCGTTCTTGTTCTGCGTGAAGTCTACCTCTAGGCGCGGATTCATGTCGAATGTAACCAGCGCGACGTAATCCTGTGGCTTCAAATTCGGGAATAAGGCGCTGGTCCAATATTTGGCGAGGTACGAAAACTGGCCGTAGTAGCGCGCGCTAAACTCCATCACGATCACCATCGTGATGGGTGCTTCGGTCGGCCCAAAGTTGGTGATGGTTTGCGGCACGTTGTCTTCGTACAAGCGGAAGTTTTCGCGCTTCAATCCGCTGATGATGTCGCCGTGCTGCGTGGTGGCCACCACGTCCATGGTGACGATGGGAACTTCCACCGAGATCGAGAGGCCGCCCTGTTCCGGCTTTTGCGCCTGGGCCGGAGGTGTTTGTCCGGGTGGCGGAGTGGTTTGCGGCGGACCGCCCGGCGCGGGGCCTGTGGGCGCCTGGGCAGCCACCGAGCTGATGCAGAACGCAGCCACCGCGGCTGCCAATCCGAAACGGCGAAACTGCAAACGCTGGATCATCCTGTCCCCCCAAGAAAACGGTGCGAACGGCGCGCCAGAGCCCGATCGTTTTTTCACCTGCAGGTGCATAGCCGGCGCCGCGCGATTGATCGCCTCCGGCGCGGGTAGAACTTTGGAACACGCGTCGCTTGCTGCGGGACGGTGTCTGTACCTTGCATGTTAGTATGAAGCAGAAATAAGGAAAAACGTTTGCTAAATCACTACGCGGACGCGTACGCCCAGCCCACACAGGAGAGAACAAAGTGAAACGCAAGGGAAGCGTAACAGTTCTGGTGACGTGCGCGTCGTTGATTATCTGGTTCGGCACCATGCTGGCGGCGAATTGTGGCGCCCAGTTGGCGGGGTCGGTACCGGCCATCGGAAACCAGCCGGGGGTTCAGACGACAGGGCCCCTGGGAGATACTTCAGCGCTGGCGCGCGAAGCCACGACCTGGCTCTCCGATCTGATCAAGATCAACACCACCAATCCGCCGGGAAATGAAGAAGCCGCGGCGAAATACATTGCGGGCGTTCTGCAGAAAGAGGGGATCACCGCCGAACTCCTGCCGATGACCCCGGGCCGCAGCGCGCTGGTGGCGCGGTTGAAGAGTTCGGCCTTCGCCGATCCCTCGAAAGCCCTGTTGCTGGTAGCGCATCTCGACGTTGTCGGAGTGGAGCGCGAAAAGTGGACAGTCGATCCTTTCGGCGCGGTGCCCAAGGACGGCTACATCTACGGACGCGGCGCGGTGGACGACAAAGGAATGCTCGCTGCAAACCTCGCGTCGTTTATTGCCCTAAAGCGCGCCAACGCCCGGCTCAACCGCGACGTGATTTTTCTGGCCACCGACAGCGAAGAGGGCGGCGGCGACGCCGGCATCCGCATGTTGATTGCGAAGTATTGGGACAAAATTGCCGCCAAGTACGCCATCAACGAGGGCGGCAACGTCTACGTGAAAAACGGAAAGCCGCAGTACGTGGCGGTGCAAGCCAGCGAAAAGGTCGCCGTCAGCGTGAACGTGATTGCCAAAGGAACCGCCGGGCATGCGTCGATCCCGCTGAAGGACAATCCGGTCACCCATTTGGCCGCGGCGGTTGAAAAGATCGGTAGCTATACTGCTCCTGCGCATCTGACGACTATTGTGCGGCGCTACTTCGAAGGCATCGCTCCGCTGCAGGACGACGAAGTTGGAAAGTGGGTACGATCACTCGAAACCTCCGACCGAGGTGAGCACGCGGTGCGCGTGATTTCGGACGCCAATCCGATGTGGAACGCCATGATGCGCGATACCATTTCGCCGACGATGTTGAGTGCAGGTGTGCGAGCCAACGTGATTCCCTCGGAAGCGCGCGCCGTGTTGAACATCCGCCTGCTGCCCGGCGATACCATCACGGCGCTCCTGACCGACTTGAACAAGCTGGTGCAGGATCCTCAGGTGAAGCTGGAAATACAACCCGATGCGGGCCTGGCGGCTCCGGATTCGTCTTTGGAATCGGAGTTTTACGCTGCGATTAGCAAAGCGGCAGCGGAAGAATTTGCTGGCGCTCCGGTGCTTCCCTACCAGTCCACCTGGGCGACGGATTCGGCTCAGTTGCGGCTGCACAACGTGCAGTCCTACGGCTTGGTGCCGTTTCCGCTGACCGAAGAAGATATCAAGCGCATGCACGGGGACGACGAGCGCATCCCCGCGGCTGCCTTTGCCAAGGGCGTGGACTATCTAGTGCGGCTGCTGGGCGAGTTTGCGGCTTCGCATTGACGCCCGCCGCCTCTCTGGGCGGGGCCTTGCTTGCTTCCATTGCTCGGCCTAATTTCATTGCGGAAGAAAATTACGGTGCGTGGCCGCGGGTGTGAGGCAAAATGGTGCCTGCACTGACGGCATGAATTTTCGTCATTCCAAGATTGTATGCACGATCGGACCGGCGTCGCGCGAGCCGCGCGTCTTGCGGCGGCTCTTAGAAGCGGGGATGGACGTGGCGCGCCTGAATTTTTCGCACGGCAGCCACGCCGAGCACCTGGCCTGCATGCAAACGCTGCGTTTGATCGCCAAGAAGCTCGGAAAGCCACTGGCGATTCTGGCCGATCTGCAGGGACCGAAAATTCGCACCGGGCCGTTGGCCGGCGGAGGGCCGGTTATGTTGCGCTCCGGCCAGAAGTTCACCATCACAACAGCGAAGATTTTGGGCGATGCCACGCGCGTGAATACGGTGTTCTTGCCGCTGCCGAAGGAGGTGCGCCGTGGCGACCGCATCCTGCTCTCCGACGGCCTGATCGAACTGCGTGTCGAGGGGGTACACGGGCGCGAAGTCCGCTGTCACGTGGTTAACGGCGGAGCGCTCGGCGAGCACAAGGGAATTAATCTACCCGGGGTGAAGTTGCGTGTGCCGGCGCTGACCGAAAAGGATCGCGAGGATTTGAGATTTGCGCTGGCTCATGGCGCGGACTATATCGCCGTGAGCTTCATCCGACGCCCGGACGATGTGCTCTTGGCCAAGCGGCTGATTCGCCGCGCCAGAAAAGAAACCCCGGTCATCGCCAAGCTGGAAAAGCCCGAGGCCATTGCAAACCTGGAAGAGATTCTGCGCGTTGCCGACGGCGTGATGGTGGCGCGCGGCGATCTGGGCGTGGAGATGAATCCGGAGTCCGTGCCCGTGGTGCAGAAAGAGATCATCGCCCGGGCCCGCGAGTTCCGTCGGCCGGTGATCACCGCCACTCAAATGCTTGAATCCATGACCGAAAATCCCCGGCCGACGCGCGCCGAAGCTTCCGACGTGGCCAACGCGATTTTTGATGGCTCGGATGCGGTAATGCTCTCCGCGGAAACGGCGAGCGGCAAGTATCCGGTGGAAGCCGTCAGCATGATGGCGCGGATTATTTGCGAGGCCGAGGGGAGCATCACTGAATTTCCGCGGCCGGCTACCCAGGAAAAACTGAAAGTAGCGGAAACCGTGGCGGAGCTGGTGTGCCATGCTTCGCGCGAGCTGCACATGAAGTGGATTGTCGTGTTCACGCACAGCGGCTTCACGGCCCGGCTGATTTCGCGCTACCGGCCGCTGGTGCCGATGGTCGCGTTTACGCCCGAAACCGAGACCCTGCGGCGGCTGGCCCTGGTGTGGGGGGTCGCGCCTAAGGGGATTCACGACCTGCGCAAAGTCGACCAGTTGGCGGAGATTTCCGAAAAGCGCTTGCTGCAGGAAAAGCTGGTGCGCCACGGCGACACCATCGCTATCGTTGCGGGAACTCCGATGGGGGTGCGCGGAAGCACAAACTTCATGAAGTTCCACGTCATCGGCGGGACTAGCGGCAGAGGCAGGAACTAGTCAGCGCAAACGCAAAGCGGCGTCGGGCCGCCGTACAGCAAAAATTAGTTGACCCAGCGGTCAGGGCGCGACGGCGGCTGGTTCTTGTGCTTGTTGATATAAACCTCGAACTTCTTGCGATTTCGCTGATACTTCCAGTCGGAAACCTCATTGCGCAAGCGGTAGAGGTAGGAATCGCGCCGCAAATACAGGTAGCCGATCAGCATGCCGCCAAGATGACAGATGTGGCTGACACTGCCTTCGCCAAGACCGAGCGTGCCTAGAAACGTGATCGCGGCCATCCCGGTGACGATCCACTTCATCTTGATCGGCACGGGAATGGGGAAAATGTATGCCCGACGGTCGGGAAACAGAATCGCGCACGCGATCAAAATTCCGAAGATGGCTCCGGAAGCGCCGATGGTTGGGACGTCAGAAAATCGATGGGTCCAAAGCGCCGGAATGGTCTTGACGATGACGTTGAGGATTCCAGCTCCAACACCCGTCAAAAAGTAATAACGCAGGAAGCGGTTTCGGCCCCAGGCCAGCTCAACTTCGCGACCGAACATCCAAAGCATGAACATGTTGAGGAGGATGTGCCAGATGTCGCCGATGTCATGGAGAAACAGATAGGTGAAAGGCTGCCAGATACGAAGTCCGGGAATGACGGCCGAAGGTACCAAAGCAAAGCGGACCAAAAGCCAGTGGTAGCCGGCTAGGCGGTAGAAGTAGAAGACGAATGCCTCGAGCAGGAAGACCGCGAAGTTCGCGATCAGGAGCAGCTTCACACCCGAGGTGACATAAAAGTCGAAGCTGACTCGGTAAGAACTGACAGTCGAGCGCGCGGCCATACCTGCTCAGTTTACGAGCGAAAAGGCGCCCAGTAAAGAAGAGGGCCACCGGCAGTCGCGCTGGTTGTTAATCCAGTTTCTTGCGGGCGAAGTAGAAGAGCGATGCGCCGAGAAGCGCGAACATGATGACCGCGAAGAGGTTGCTGGTTGCGGCACCCGGCCATAGCTTGGGGCCCAGCGAAAACAGGTCTGGGCGCCAAGGCAGTCGCAACAGAGTGGTGAGCCAGTGAGGAACTCGGTTGGAGATCTCCGGATCCTGGAGAAGGTTGATGATGATGCCAAGAAGACCGAACACGCCGCCGGCGGCGATCAGGCCGGAGGAGTAGAGAGCGCCCGGGCTGGCCTCGCTTTCATCTTTCTTTTTGGTCGTCGCTTCGACGAGCATTCGCAGCAAGCCGCCGGCAAACATCGCCGCCGTGGTGCCGAGCGGCAGGTAGGAGCCCGTGGCGAAAGCCAGCGAGCGCACGCCCAAAATTTCGACAGCCACGACCAGGGCGACTCCCATCAGAACCAAACGCCATGGCAAACGCTGATTCAGGATGCCGCTGATGACGCTGGCCATCAGGCGGGCTTGCGGGGCGGGAGCCTTGTCACTGCCGATTCCTTGCGCCCATTGAAATTCGATCTGGTGCGATTCGGAGTCGTAGAGATATTCGCCGTCGGCGATTTCATGGGAGCCTAGCGCGTTGATCAGTGTGTAGTTCTTGCCTTTGTAAGCGAATCCGGTTTGCTCGATTTTCGTGCCGGCCGGCATCGCTTGGATATTTACTGGAATCTGCGCCGGGATGTATTTCTCCAAGCCTTTGTTCATCAGGTTGAGCGTGGTACTGATGGCCAGGGTCGAGACAGTAACTCCGACCAGCAGCCCAAGCTGCTGGCGGAAGGGCGTCGCGCCGACAAGGTAGCCGGTCTTCAAGTCCTGCGACGTCGCGCCTGCAATGGCCGCGGCGATGCACACGACTCCGCCGATCATCAGCGCCAGCACCGCATAGTTAGAGGCGGTCCAGCCGGCGACAAAGAAGATCGCGCAGGTGGCCATCAATGTCGCGATGCTCATGCCGCTGATGGGATTGGACGAGTTGCCAAGCAAGCCCGAGATGCGTCCTGCAACGGTGACGAAGAGAAATCCGAAAACAACGACAAAGACGGCCGCGAAAAGATTCTGGTACCAGCGGGTCGCCGCGCCCTCGATGGGGTGAAAGGTCAGCAGAACCCACATCATGGCGATGATGACGATAGAGCCGATGACCACAGTGCGCATCGGAATGTCTTTATCGATGCGGCTGGCTGCGGTGGAAGCACCGGCGCCTTCCGCGCGCACGTCCTTCAGTCCGGCACGCAGTGCCGAAATGATGGTGGGCATGGTGCGGAGCAACGTAATCAGGCCGGCGGCAGCGACGGCGCCCGCGCCCATAGGGCGAATATAACTGCGCCACATATCGTCTGGAGTCATTTGTGGAATCGGAACGGTGGAGGGGTAGATCGGAACGTTACCCGCAAGCTGGCCATAGAACTTAATGGCGGGCATGACCACGAGCCAGGAAATGATGCCGCCGGCAAAGAGAATTCCAGAGACGCGCGAACCGATGATGTAGCCGACGCCGAGATACTCAGAGGTGATGTTGGCGCGAAAACTAGCGCCCGGGAACCAGCTCGGGCGGTGTTCAGGTTGCTCGGTCCAGGCTAGGCAAGTCTTCATCAGGAAGGTATAGAGGCCGCCGAGACCGAGTCCCCAGAAAACGCGTCCAGCAAAAGAACCGCCGCGCTCCCCGGCGACGAGGACGTCGGCGCACGCGGTGCCTTCAGGAAAGGTAAGGTTGCCATGTTCCTTGACGATAAGTTGGCGGCGAATCGGAACCATGAACAGGACGCCGAGCCATCCGCCGAGCAGTGCGAGCGGGAAAATGCGGGCCGTTGAGAATTGCGATCCGAAGCCGAGGAAAATCAACGCGGGCAGGGTGAACATGACCCCCGCTGCGAGCGACTCGCCCGCGGAACCGGTGGTCTGCACAATGTTGTTTTCCAGAATGGTAGGTCGGCCAAACGCGCGCAGAATGCTGATGGAGAGCACTGAAATCGGAATTGATGCGGAAACTGTGAGGCCGGCACGCAGGCCGACGTAAACGGTGACCGCGCCGAAGAGCAGCCCAAAGAGCGCCCCGAGAATGATGGCGCGAACGGTAAACTCTCCGAGCGTTTCTTCAGTGGAAATGTAGGTGCGAAATTCGCCCGGCGGAGCCGTAGAACTCCAAGGACGAGCCGTGGAACTCCCGGGACGATCGGTCACAAATCCTCCAAGCGCTGCCAAGTTTAATGGAATGAAAAAGGTGCGCGGGGATTATGCCGCAGGCGCGCGGTGGAGGGAAGAGTGTCGTTCGGGAATTTGCCGGGTGCGAGTTCTCTTGACAGCAGCTGTACGGCAGGATAATTTCTGCGGCTATACAGGTACCCAGGTTATTACTCCATTCGATGACCCGGCAAAAGGCAGAGGTTGGCCCGCAGGCAGTTTGGTACTGGCTGGACTGCAGGCAACATGGCGGCAAACAACTCTCGACAGTTTCCTGGAGAAACGACTCGTGAACATGCGTCGGTGGTCTGCGTTGTGCGTGGTGGCCGTAGTGTGCGCAGCGGCGGCGGTTTGCAATGTGCGAACGGTGAGCGGCGACGACTGGCAGCCGATTAACCCGGACGAACTGAAGATGACCAGTGTGGCGGAAGCGCCGGGAGCACCTGCAGTCTACTTGTACCGTCAAGTCGACCGCAACGACGATATTTCGCGGGAAGCCATCTATGTGCGAGTCAAAGTGCTGACCGATGAAGGCCGCAAGTACGCGGATATTGAGATTCCATTCGTGAAAGGCAGTGAAAGCATCCAGGGGCTTAAAGCGCGGACCATCCGGCCGGACGGCTCGATCGTGAATTTCGACGGAAAGGTCTATGAAAAGGAAATCGTGAAGGCGCGGGGAGTGAAATACCTGGCCAAGACGTTTACGCTTCCGGACGTTCAAGTTGGATCCATCATCGAATACCGCTACACGAACCAGATGGATGAGAACCAGCTGTATAACTCGCACTGGATCTTGAGCGGGGAGTTGTTTACTAAACACGCCAAGTTCTCCCTGACGCCTTATACCCGAGCAGCTGTCCGTTTTTCGTGGCAGGGCTTGCCGGCTGGCGTGGCGCCGGTTAACAAGACCCCGGTCACCCTCGAGGTGAACAACATCGCCGCTTTCCTAAGCGAGGACTTCATGCCTCCGGAAAACGAACTGAAAGCCAGAGTGGATTTTGTGTACGGTTCCGGTGCAGAAAAAGATTCCACGAAATTTTGGAAGGCTCACGGCAAGGCACTCAATGAAGTGGTCGAGAATTTCGTGAACAAACGAAAAGCGATGGAACAAGCGGTGGGTGAAATCGTGACCGCGGGCGATTCCCCGGATACCAAGCTGCAAAAAATCTACGCGAGAGTGCTGCAAGTGCGAAACACGACGCTGGAGCGCGAGAAGACCGAACAGGAACAGAAGCGGGCCAAGGAGAAGGACAATAACAACGTCGAGGACGTATGGAAGCACGGGTATGGGAACGGAAGGCAAATCAACTGGCTGTTTCTCGGGATGGCGCGGGCAGCTGGTCTTGAAGCAAATTGTGTGTACCTGGCTTCGCGCAGCGAATACTTCTTTAGCAGCTTGTTGAAAATTCAGGTTTCTTCGGCGTCGCACTCTACTTTTCAAGTT
>CAZQOB010000075.1:18188-25155 GCA_964594885.1 uncultured Acidobacteriaceae bacterium | reverse complement strand
CCGACAATTTCCTCAAACATCGAAGAACGATCGATTTCCTCTCGGAGAACGAGATTTTCATTGCGGAGTCGCTCTTCCGTCTTCTTTTGGTCGTCTATGTCGGTTCCGGTAACGTACCAGCGGAGGATGCGGCCATGTTCGTCTTTCAGCGGATTGTACTGATTGAGGTACCAGCGATATTCGCCGTTCTTGAATGCGACGCGCATTTCTAGCTCGAAGGGAGCCCCGCGCGAGAGTCTCTCCTGGCGCTCCTCTCGAATACGGTCTACGTCGTCGGGATGGAAAGCCCGCGTGAGAAAGCTGTTGTCGTTAACCTCTCCCAAGGTGAGTCCAGTGATCTCCAGCGCGACTCGGTTCGCGTAAAGCGTTGTACCGTCAGGGGCTAGCACCACGACGGCTTGCCGAACGGCATCGATGATCGTGCGAAGGTCCGCCTCACTCTGCCGCAGCTTCTCCTCGGCGCGCTTGCGGTCGTCGATGTCGGTTGCCGTAACGTACCAGCGGAGGACCTTGCCACACTCGTCTTTTAGGGGGTTGTACTGAGTGAGATACCAGCAATACTCCCTGTTCTTTGGCAACAGGCGCATTTCCAACTCGAATGGAACTCCCTTCGACAGCCCCATGCGACGCTCGTCTAGTATCCGATCTAGATCATCAGGATGGCAGGTTAGCGTTAAGTGCCCTTTACCTTTCACTTCGTCCAAAGTTACGCCGATGCGATCAAGAGCCTGCCGGTTCACGTAGAGTGTGGTGCCATCAGGCGCGAGGACTGAGATGCCAATGGGAATAGCATCGGTGATCGTAAGAAGGTCCGCCTCGCTTAGGCAGGGCTTCTGGTCGGAGGTCACGCTGTCATTCGTACTCATTACTGAACCCGACGAGCCGGCAAGCCTTGAAGAAGCTGCTTCCGGCCAAGCGGAATTATAGTATCTGTCCAGCTCGAACTGCACGTTATTGCCCAGACCGGAGGTCCTTCGGTTGGGAAGTCCGACGTCACTGAGTCAGATGGTATTCGAAGAATCGTTCCGCACATCCTCCGCACGCTCGCGAATCATCCATTCACGGACATAGGAAGGGCATCGGACCAGTTTAATGCCCGCATCTTCGCACTGAATCAGGAACTGAACCACCCCAAGGTCCACAAGCGTGACCTCGCTCAAGTCCAGGATCTTCCTTGTGCAGTCGTCGCCCATTTCCGATCGAATGCTCGGGATTTGGTCCGCCTGAATCCGGCCGCTTAGCCGCAGCCTGGTTACACGTCCGTCGGAATCCTTTCCAATTTTCAACATGCTTGATGACTCTATCGCGCTTGAAGCACGGACAGCTGATGGGTATGGTCATGCGGCGTTGCGATAACGCGCGGCGGCATGGACCTGGTTGAAATTCGGAATAATGACCTTGCGAGCAGCCTCGAAATCATTCCACTGAGTCGCGTCCGGAAGCGGAGGAATGGTGACGGTCTCCCGGCGGTCAAAACCGGCGAGGGCGGCATCAACGAGTTCGCCAACTTCCATGACCGCCGGCAGCTTGTTCACATCCTTGCCGGCGTGCTCCCAGATCTCAGTCCGCGTTGCGGCCGGAAGCACGGCCTGGACGTATACGCCCTTGGGCCCAAGTTCGAAGTGAAGACTCTGGCTCAGGTAGAGGACAAACGCCTTGGTCGCGCCATAGACGGTCGAGCCATACTCCGGTGCCAGCCCAACGACCGATCCGATGTTGATGATGGCTCCGTGACCAGCTTTGGCGAATCGCGGCGCGACAGCACTGGCGAGACGCGCTGGTGCCGTAGCATTTAGGCTGACGATCCGGGCGGTTTCCTCTGGACTCTGATCTACAAAGCCACCGGCCGGGGCTGTTCCCGCGTTGTTAACTAGAATACCGATCCGATGATCGTCGCGGAGCCGAGCCTCCACCTGCACGAGGTCCCGCGTATCGGTGAGATCCGCTCGCAAGATATCGACTTCGACGCCGGTTTCCCGGCGGAGCCGGTTCGCTAATGTCTCCATTCGCGCCCCATCTCGCGCCACGAGAACCAGATCGTGGCCGCGCTTGGCGAAACGGTCGGCGTAGAGAGAGCCAATCCCACTAGAGGCTCCGGTAATCAGTACTGACGGTTTATTTGGCATCGTCTTTCTCCTTGTCTACCTTGAATCGTTTACTGAATCACGATTCTCTAATTCACCCGGCGAACGTGCACTTCAAACGCCATTCGTAAACGGCTGGCGCTCAAGGATTTGACCCAGGAACCTCACGCCTGGACTTCAGCAAAATGCCGAACTTTCGGCAGACGAAGGCGCAGTCCGAAAGCGCTTTAGCGTGCTAATTGCCTTTGCCTTCAATCCATTTCGGAGTGGCCACTTTAATGCCTTCCCGATTGCGCCGGCATTTAGGTGAAGGTTGGTGAAAAACTATGAAGACGAACTCCGCAGTTGAACATTCGAGCGAGCTTGGTGGCACAGGCATCACATTGACAAGTCTCCGCGGCCAAAAGCTCAAGGCAGCATTGGCCTGCATCCTTTTTATTGTCCCGGTTTTGGCGCTCTACGGTTGCTCGCGTAGCCAGGCGGCAGCCAAGCGGCCCAATACTGAGGTTCTTATTGCGTCTCCCGTTCAGCAGGATGTGGCTGTGCAGAGCGAGTGGGTGGCGACGCTGGATGGTTATGTAAACGCCGAAATCCGGCCCCAGGTTTCCGGATACATCATCAGCCAGGACTACAAAGAAGGTTCGGTCGTCCGCAAAGGACAGGTGTTGTTCGAAATTGATCCGCGGCCATTCCAAGCGGTCCTCGATCGCGCCCGCGGCGAGCTGGCTCAGGCAGAAGCGCAACTGAGCAAGAGCAACATCGACGTGGAACGCGACACGCCTCTCGTCGCGCAGAAGGCTGTGCCCAGGGAAAAGTTGGATAACGAAATCCAGGCAAAGCGAGCGGCTGAAGCCGCCGTCGTGTCAGGAAAAGCGGCCGTAGAGCGGGCAGAACTTGATCTCGAGTGGACCAAGGTCACGTCACTCGTCGATGGCGTCGCGGGAATAGCCGAAGTTCAGATGGGAAACCTGGTGGGCCCGAGCTCGCACCTCACCTCCGTTTCGCAAGTCGATCCGATTAAGGTGTACTTCCCCGTGAGCGAGCAGGAATATCTGCGGGCGAGGCACGTTAGTTCGACGGGACAGCCATTGCAACTGTTCAACAGCTCACCCGAACTAATCCTGGCGGATGGCACGGTTTATCCGCACAAGGGCAAGATCCTGTGGACCGACCGTCAAGTAGACGGCAACACGGGCACGATTCGCCTCGTAGCAGCGTTTCCCAACCCAGGCAACATCTTGCGCCCAGGCCAGTACGGCCGTGTGCGCATTCAGACGAGCACCAAGAAGCAAGCGCTGTTAGTTCCGCAGAGCGCGGTCAAAGAACTTCAGGGAGGCTATCAGGTCGCGGTTGTGGGAGCTGGCAATAAGGCATCCATTCGCTCGGTCAAAGTCGGCGAGAAGGTTGGGGCGTTTTGGGTCATCGATGATGGTTTGAAAGCAGATGACCAGGTGGTTGTGCAAGGAATTGCGAAGCTGAAGGACGGCGCTGCTATCACACCGAAAGCCACACAACTTCAAGCGGAGGTACGCTAATCATGTCTAGATTCTTCATCGATCGTCCGATAGTCGCCATTGTGATTTCAATTCTGATGGTCATCGTCGGCGGCATAACAATCACGAATCTGCCCATCGCGCAATTTCCGAACATCGCTCCGCCCGAAATACGCGTAGCGGCCCCGTATCCCGGCGCGGACGCCGAGACGCTTGAGAAAGCGGTAGCCACTCCAATCGAGCAGCAGGTCAATGGGGTGGACAACATGGTTTACATGTACTCGCTGAATTCAACCAATAATTCGACAACCGTTCTCTATGTCGACTTTGATCTCAAAACCGATCCGAACACAGACCTTCTGCTTACACAATCACGCCAGCAACTGGCGAACGGCCAGCTCCCACCCGAGGTCAACCAGATCGGCATCGACGTGAAAAAATCCCTGACTTCGCCCATGCTGCTGATGGCCTTGTATTCGCCGAAAGGCACTCATGACGCGGAGTTTCTTTCCAACTACGCCTACATCAATCTCAAGGAGCCGATCGCGCGCGCTTACGGTGTAGGTCAAGCCCAAGTCTTC
Organism: uncultured Acidobacteriaceae bacterium; assembly: GCA_964594885.1. Lineage (GTDB taxonomy): Bacteria > Acidobacteriota > Terriglobia > Acidiferrales > UBA7541 > Acidiferrum. The sequence continues at coordinate 20,997 of CAZQOB010000075.1, read as the reverse complement.
GGCATAGGCGAGTACGCGATGCGCATCTGGGTGAAGCCCGATCGACTCGCGAAGCTCGGCGTCACGGTCAATGAAGTCATCAGCGCAGTGCAATCGCAGAACACGGTGAATCCTGCAGGTCAGGTCGGAGGCGAACCAAACATAACCCGTCAACCGTTCACCTACGCAGTGCGCGCGCAGGGGCGGCTCACGACGCCGGAAGAGTTTGGAGAAATTGTCGTCCGCGAAGGGGCCAACGGTGGCGTGGTCCGCGTCAAGGATGTCGCTACGGTTGACTTGGGGTCGCGCGACTACAACTGGATAGGCCGGCTCAATGGCCAGCCCTCGGCACTCGTCGCTGTTTATCAGCTACCGGGTTCCAACGCTGTGGAGGCGGCGGCGGGCGTTCGAAAGCTCATGGCGAAGATGAAGGAGAGCTTTCCAGCGGACGTAGACTACGCGGTTACACTCGATACCACAGATGCAGTCAGGGCAGGGATGAAGGAAATCGTCCTTACGCTGGTCATCGCATTCGTGCTGGTCATCCTTGTCGTTTTCCTTTTCCTGCAGGACTGGCGGGCGACGCTCATTCCGATGCTGGCCGTCCCGGTTTCGCTCGTGGCAACCTTCCTCGTATTTCCACTTTTCGGCTTCTCGGTCAATACGCTTTCGCTCTTCGGGCTAGTGCTGGCCATCGGGCTAGTGGTAGATGACGCAATCGTCGTTGTCGAAGGCATTCAACGACATATTGAAGACGGCCTGACTCCCAAGGATGCCGCCCGAAAGGCAATGGACGAACTGACTGGGCCGGTCGTCGGCATAGCACTGGTCCTTTCGGCCGTATTTGTCCCAACCGTTTTCATTCCGGGCATCACAGGCCGGCTCTACCAGCAATTCGCCCTGACCATCGCGATCTCCGTGGTCATTTCCGCGTTCAATGCTCTCACCCTAAGTCCGGCGCTCGGGGCTCTTATTCTACGGCCCAAAGAACAGAGCCACGGACTGATGTCTCGGTTCTTTGCATGGTTCAATCGTGTCTTTGCAACCGGAACCAACTTCTACATCCGAATGTCGGGCGGCCTCATCCGGAAGAGCGCAGTTGCATTGGTCGCGGTCGCGGGTTTCGCTGTCGCAGGTATCTTCTTCGCGAAAGTACTGCCGTCAAGCTTTCTGCCGGACGAAGACCAGGGATTTATGTACATTTCGATGCAGCTGCCCGAAGCCTCTTCTATTCAGAGCACGTCGCGAGCAGCCGCAGTCGTGGAAGACGTTCTGAAATCCACGCCGGGAGTTAAGTATTACTCCACCTCTATCGGATTCAGCCTCCTCAGCCTGACTCGCACCAGCTACAACGCGTTCTTCTGGGTGACCCTGAAACCATGGGATGACCGCAAGAAAACCGACGAGCAGTACCAGGTCATTAAAGCGAAGTTGAATGCGAAGCTCATTACTCTTCCGCAAGGAACAGTTTTCGCTTTCTCTCCACCGGCGATCGCCGGCGTTGGTACCTCGGGCGGCTTTCAGTTTGTTCTTGAGGATCGTGCTGGACGCGAGTCCGAATTCCTGACTCAAAACCTGAATAAATTTCTGGAAGCAGCTCGGAAACGGCCGGAGATCGGCACCATAAACACCACCTACATCCCGAGCACTCCACAGAAGTATGTGTATGTGGACAAAGAAAAGGTGCTGAAGCAAGGTGTCAACCTCAAAGACGTCTATGGGACTCTCCAAGCCTTCATGGGCGGGCAGTTCGTCAATTACTTCAATCAATTCGGCCGCACCTGGCAAGTCTATGTGGAAGCGGAAGCTCCGTACCGATCGAGTCTGGACAACTTGGGTCAGTTCTATGTGCGCAATAGCCGCGGGGAAATGGTGCCGCTGTCGGCGCTCGTTCGTTTCGAGTCGCGGTATGGCCCGGAATTCAAGATGCGCTACAACGAGTATTCCTCTGCGCAGGTTATCGGCAGCGCCGCAGCCGGCTACAGCTCCGATCAAGCTACTGCGGCCTTGGAAGAAGTCTTCCATCAGACCATGCCGCCTGAAATGGGTTTCGATTACATGGGCATTTCTCGTCAAGAACAGAAGGCTCGCGAGGGGATTCCAGCATGGGTCATCTTTGCGATGTCTTTCCTCTTCGTCTTCCTTATCCTCGCGGCCCTATATGAAAGCTGGTCCCTGCCCTTCGGTGTGTTGCTGAGTACGCCGGTCGCGGTCTTCGGGGCGTTCGGGCTGCTATGGCTACGGCGCACCATCCTCGGAATGATTTTTCCCGCGTTTCTGGTTCAAATCGAAAATGACGTCTATTCGCAGATTGGGCTGGTTATGTTGATTGGCTTGGCGGCCAAAAACGCCATCCTCATCGTGGAATTCGCGAAGGATGAATATGAAAAAGGCAAACCGTTGGTTGACGCCGCACTGGAAGGCGCCAAGCTCCGGTTGCGGCCGATTCTGATGACCTCCTTCGCTTTCATTCTGGGTTGCTTGCCCCTGTTTGTCGCAACCGGAGCGGGTTCCGTCGCGCGGCAAATTATGGGTACTGCCGTGATTGGCGGAATGCTAGCCGCGACAGGCCTCGCAATCTTCATCATCCCAGCGCTGTACGTGCTCGTGGAACGGGTCGCGAGCCTTTCCAAGCGCCGTGCCCACACACCCGCGAATGTTTCCCGACCGAATGTTTCCGAACCGAGTCCAGTGGAGGCTGACTAACATGAAAAAGATAATCGTTCTTTTCATCCTGATTCTCTTCACGAGCGGATGCGCCGTCGGACCGAATTACAAGCGACCCAAGGTTGACGTCCCCGGCGCGTACCGTGGAGCGCCGTCGCAGGAA
>CAZQOB010000075.1:0-18088 GCA_964594885.1 uncultured Acidobacteriaceae bacterium | reverse complement strand
CCCCAGCGTTTGCAGCCCACCGACAAACCGACTGAGGTGCCACCCTCCGAACCGTCGTTCGGCGATCAGAAGTGGTGGGAGGTCTTTCAGGATCCGCAACTCCAGGAGCTGATCCGCACTGCGCTCAAGCAGAACTACGACGTTCGTATAGGGGCGGCAAGAATCCTGGAAGCTCAAGCACAGCTGGGCATCACTCGGGCTGACCAGTTGCCAACGGTGAGCGCTGGGGCTTCTGCTGTCAACGTGCGCGTTCCGAAGGAAAAACCCGCCAACCAAGCGTTCGAAACGAATGGTAACTCCGTGGGCGGCTCCTTTGCCTGGGAGCTCGACTTCTGGGGCAAGTATCGTCGTGCCACCGAAGCGGCAAGGGCAAATCTTCTGGCTACAGAATGGGCTCGCCGCGCCGTCATTAACACGCTAGTGAGCAATGTTGCAGCCTCCTATTTCCAGCTTCGCGCCTTGGACCTTCAGCTTGAGATTGCTCGCCGCAACCTGGCAATTCGCCAGGAGTCACTCGAACTGACCCGCACAAGGGCAAACGGAGGCGTGGGCACCCAGCTCGACGTGCGCCAGGCTGAACAGTTGGTCGCCGAAGCTGCCGAAACCATCCCTGATCTAGAGCGACGTATCCAACAACAGGAGAACTTCGTCAGCACGCTGCTCGGAAACAATCCCGGCCCCGTTGCGCGTGGCATGAAGCTAACCGAGCAGCCGCATTTGCCGGAGGTTCCGGCAGGCATTCCTTCGCGATTACTTGAGCGGCGCCCCGATATTCGAGCAGTTGAAGCGCAGTTGATGGCGGCCAACGCTCAAATCGGAGTAGCGAAGGCAGCTTATTTCCCGCAAATCACGCTGACTGCAAACAGCGGTTTCCAAAGCTCAGCGCTCAGCAGCTTGTTCACTGGTCCGGCGGGATTTTGGAACTTCGGAGGATCGCTCGCGCAGCCCATCTTTGCGGGTGGTAGGATTCGCTCTGGCGTGCGGCTAAGCGAAGCCCGTAAGGAGGAGATGGTGCTGACATATCAGCAAACGATCCAACAGGCGTTTCGTGGCGTCTCGGACTCGCTGGTCGGATACCAGAAAAGTCACGAATTCCGGCAACACCAGGAAGAGCTGGTTGCTGCTGCACAAGACGCAGCGCGACTCTCCGAGTTGCGCTATCGGGGCGGCGCCACAAATTACCTGGAGGTGCTGACCAATGAAACAAATGCATTCGACGCCGAACTAGGCCTCGCTCAGGCTCAACTGAACGAGCTTTTGGAGCTCGTCGAGATCTACAGAAATCTCGGTGGAGGTTGGGAGTCGTGAAGATGCCAGGGACCAGCAGGCTGCGCGCCTACTCGAACCGTAAAATGGCAGCCTCGGCTGTTTCGCTGAGGCTGCGCAATTCGAGTCTGTCAAAAAAATTGACCTCGGTTTAGCCATCGGCCGATCCTCCCTAGGCACGTCGAAGCTACTCGTTGCCGACTAAACAACAACTTGGCAATTCCCCTTTTGCCGAAAAACGCGCTATATACATGCGTTGTGCGTGTGATGTTTTGGAAATGGGGGAGGGAATTGGCCGTGACAGTGTGGGATTCTAACCAAGGCCACAGCTAGCGCTGCTTACGCACCCAATGGATGACGCCAACGCAGTCCCTGGAACCGGGCGAAATCGCTATCCGTGGTGATCAATTCACAGCCGTGCTCGATGGCCAAGGCCGCCACATAAGCATCGCTGACCAGGGGGCCCTCAATGCCGTTACACATTTTCACAAACAGCTCCCAGTGGGTGCGACTGGGCATAACGAAGACGGCTCGTGGCCACTCGACGAGCCTGCGGCAAAATGCCAAGGCTGTTTCCATCGGCGTCGCCGGCCGAAAAATCTTGGGATTAGTCACGATTCGCAGGAAGCCGGCGAGCACGATCTCAGCGACCGCGAACGGTTCCGGCGCCTCGACCAGGGCTCTAAGCCATGCCGCGTATCGCTCGTGCTCGGGCGCGTCCTGCCGATGCGCGTAGATTAAGACATTGACGTCCGCCAGTTGCATCGGCTAGTGCTGCTTGCCAAAACGCTCGACGTCGTCTGGTTCAAGCAGCGCTGCGGTCTTATCGATATTCAATGTCGTGAACTCGCCTCCATCGCCGAATGTCACCAAATCGAAGCGGTCTCGTCGCTGCGCCGCAGAGGCCTGCAACAGCAGCCGCACCGCACGTTCGATCAGCCCGCTGACGCTGGTTCCGGATTCCGCCGCGCGCTTCTTCAACCGCTCCAGAAGACGATCATCCAAAGTGATTGTCGTGCGCATGATGCAGAATCATACCTTAGATACATCACTGCATCAAGGCCTGCGATTCGCGTTTACTGTGGGATGTCATGGAAGAGGGAGCGAGGCCGGCCGTGACAGTGTGCGGGAACAGGGCAGCGTTCTAACCAACTGAACTACGTCCCCACGTTTCTCAGAATCAGAATTGGCTTGTGTTTCTGAGCGGTGTAGCCGCGCCTCTTGTCACAATTCCGCCGTTCTTGCAAAGCACGACCACCTTCAGTATAGCGTGCCCGCAAAACTCCCGCAACACGCGGGATGGGTTCGCCTCACAGGCAACGGCGTCAAAAGAGCGTCTACTGCCGCTCCCACTCGCACGATAATCGGCTCACTTGTCCTGGCCCGTGCTTCGCCGTTTCCGAATCTCTTCCAGACGGCGCTTCAAATAGGCTTGGTACTCCTCTTTCAACTTGGGGTCTTTAGGACTTCCGTAAATCTCACTCGACTTATATTTTCCTTCCGCGAACTTCTTCTTGGTCCACTCGTCGTGTACTCGAATCTCATCCGCCCGATCCAGCACCTCTTTCACCAGTTGTGGAGGAATGAAATAGACTCCCTCGCGGTCGCCGACTACCAGGTCTCCCGGCATCACCGTGGCTCCACCAATCCGTACCGGCACATTAATTCCGGTCAGCATTACGTTGCCGATCGGAGTCGGATCAACATCCTTGAAATAAGCGGGCATAGCAATTTCGGATATCCCATCCAGATCGCGAATGCTTCCGTCCACCACCAGGCCGCCGCTCCTGGTGGCCGTCATCACGTAATAGAAAAGATTGTCTCCCACAATGGTTCCGCCAACTTTCTTGCCGAACAGATCCACAACCAGCACATCTCCGGGTTGCAGCATATCAATCGCGGTCTGATTGTGAAGAGGCCCGAGACCGCGTTCTTTGGCCTTGGCTTGAGCCACTTGATCGACATCAGGGCGCATCGGCATGAACTGCACGGTGAACGCTCGCCCGACCATTGGCTGGTCCGGGTGTAAGATGCGGAACCCATCGGCGTATTGATTTTGGTAGCCTTTCTCTTCCAGAACCGCCCAAATTTCTTCGGCGGACAGCTCGCGTGCCTGCCGAATCAGGTTCTCCGGCACTTTCGGGCGTCCATCGGCCAGTCGGTCGAACGGATTGGCCTCGGAATAGTCCGCCAGCCGCTCCTTAGGAAAATCCAGCAATTGTGCCCCAACAGGGCTCGCGGCAAATGGAATTGCCAGCATCCCGGAGCTCAAAACGGTCCAAAGCCATCTAAGCATTCCGGTTTGTAGTCGGCTTTTTTGCATGGCGTGTCCTCGGCACCGAAAATGCGCATCCGTGCGCCTGAACCTCTCAAATGATCTCTGCTTTGTCAAAACAATTCGGTTCCGGCGCGTATCGATCCAGCCAATTTGAGGTAGTATCCGTCCTCAGTCATCTAAGGAGGAAGTCCAATGTCTGCCGGTCTTTTTCCACCGTCCAGAATTCAACGCCGTAGCATGTTGAAGACCGCCGCACTTGGCGGTGCCGCGGCGCTGTGGGCTGAAGGCGCGGAACCCTATCCCGCAGGCGCAAACACCAATTCGCGCCCTTCCAAATTGAGAATTACCGATCTGCGCGTCGCCACCATCGTCAAACCCGGCCCGAGTCCCTGCCCGATCATTCGTATTGACACGGATCAGGGCGTCTACGGCCTGGGCGAAGTCCGTGACGGCGCCAGCCCTACCTACGCGCTCTTTCTGAAAAGCCGCCTGCTTGGCGAAGACCCACTCCAGCTCGACAAACTTTTCCGCAAGATCAAACAGTTCGGAGGCCACGCACGGCAGGGAGGCGGAGTCAGCGCAGTAGAAATGGCTCTCTGGGATATCGCCGGCAAGATCTACAACGTTCCGGTCTACGCGATGCTCGGCGGCGGCAAATTTCGCGACAAAATCCGCATTTACGCCGACACCGAAGAGTCCAAGGATCCCAAAGTCTACGCGCAGCGCATGAAAGAGCGCAAAGAAGTCATGGGTATCACCTGGCTCAAGATGGATTTGGGAATCGAAATGGTCGCCGACACTGCTGGCACCGTCACCAACGCCACCGACATCAATCAATGGCAAGCCAGCCAGCTCCCGCATCCTCTGTTGGCCATGGAAGTCACTGACAAGGGCATCGCCATGCTCGAACAATACGTTGCTGCAGTGCGCGACGCCGTCGGCATGGAGATTCCTCTCTCCATGGATCACCTCGGCCACCTCGGCATAAAGTCCATCATTCGCCTCGGCAAAGCCTATGAGAAATACAACCTCTCCTGGATGGAGGACGTCATTCCCTGGCAATACACTGACCTGCTGAAGCAAATCTCAGATCAAAGTCCGACTCCCATCCTCACCGGAGAGGACATGTACTTAAGGGAACCGTTCCGGGTCCTTTGCGAAAAACACGCCGTCGGCAAAATCCATCCAGACCTGGCGACGTCCGGCGGCATCCTGGAAACGCACAAGATCGGTGATATGGCCGAAGACTACGGAGTCCCCATGGCCATGCACTTTGCCGGCACGCCTGTGAGCTGCATGGCCAACGTGCATTGTGCCGCGGCTACGCAGAATTTTCTGGCGCTCGAGCACCACTCTTTAGATGTTCCCTGGTGGTCTTCCTTGGTTCAGGAAGGCACAAAGACCCCAATCGTGAATCGTGGATGGATTGACGTCCCTGACCGGCCGGGTCTCGGCGTAACCCTGAACGAAGACGTCGTGCGCCAGCACCTTGCTCCAGGCACCGGCTACTTCGGCCCCACGCCGCAGTGGGACCAGGAACGCTCCTGGGATCGTCTTTGGAGCTAACTGTCGGGAGTGTAGCAGCGACCCGGGCGGCCCCTGGCAGTCTTTATGCCTGTCAACGTTCACTCTTTTCCGAGTTGCGAATGAAACCGATGAGCCTCGGCGTCCACTTCCAAACGATTCTTAAGCAGCAGAGCCGCTTCGTCTAGCAGGCGGTTATGTTGGTCGAATCGCGAAAGTTCGTCGCACAGCCGCCAGATGCAGTTCTCAAGATCGTTGATGCGCTTGACCACTTGCGGCGCAGACGTCTGCGCCTTCACGTACCGGTCCATCTGAACTTCGCCTTCGATCTGCTCTACCTGTAGCTCGGCGACGGTGTTGCCAAATTTTTCGTTGAATGAGAAGTGATCAACCTGAGGGAACTGCGAAATTCGTTCGGTCATGGTACCGCCTTACGATGGTGGGCGGTGCAGGACTTGAACCTGCGACCCCCTGCTTGTAAGGCAGGTGCTCTAACCAACTGAGCTAACCGCCCGGACCGGAGAAGCGCGCCAGAATTGCTCGCTTTACAAAAGGTACAAGAAGCGCGTACGCCCGTCAACGAATGGCGCTTTCAGCAGCTTCGCGAATCGCTCACAGATTGCATTGCCGTCGCGCAAAGGCCGCACGGCAAAAGATCGGGTTTGTCCAGGAGAGAAGGCCCAACCAAAAAAAGAGCCGGCGACCCCTCAGGTCGCCGGCTCGAAGTGTGTGCGGAGTTTGTAGTGCTTACTTCTTGCGCCGCAAGAACGGCACGCCCAGCAGGCCCAAACCCAACAGCGTCAGGCTGGCCGGCTCCGGTGTTGGCACGCCCGGGGTACCGACGCCAACGTCGTTGGAAATGGCCAAGTCACCCTGACCCTGGAAGGTCTGAATATGAGTGGTAGTTGGCGCGCTGCCCAGGCCCGATGCGTCGAACACGAAGGTGTACACGTCACCCGGTCCACCCGAGGTGACCGTGATGCCGGATACTGCATTCGAGCACCAGAAGTTTGCCATGCTCGCGGTGCAGCTGCCGCCGCCATTGTTGCCCTGAATCATTGCGCTCCAGTTCGCCAGGCCGCCCGCGTTGCTGCTAACGCTGTCGAAGCTCACGCTGCTGGAACCCGTGAACTGAACCGCGAACGAACTGAAAACGCCCGACGCGGTCGCCCCGGTGGTATCCACCGTCATCGTAATCTGGAAGCAGTTCGCACCGCACGTTCCGGTATCGGTAAAGGTATAAACCACCCCGCCGGCTTGCGTGCTGTCAGCCTTCGCGGTTCCGGCGAAGCCGAACGCCAGAATGGCTATTAGGGATATTACAAAAATCGCTTTCTTCATTTTCTTCCTTCCTCCGTAAGCTGGGTTACACACACTTCATCAGGGGACATGATCGCACCCCCTGTACTTTGCAATCCCCCTGCCAAAAAAAGCGCCTCTGGACCTGTACCTTGTGTCTCTATCCTGCTAAAAACAAACAGCTTATTTTTCGAACCTGTACCTTGACCTGTCCTTTCGGCCAGGGTGTGCAAAAAAGTACCATAGTTCCGCTCTTGTTGACTACTCCCGCTCACTTTCGGAACCTGCGCCAGCCGCCAGGGCCTTCGGCCAGAAAGCACTTAGTACTCGCCTCTGTATTAACTCCTTGCTAATCTAATGACCGAACCCGCCGCCCCGATCCGCCTTTCTTGATGTTTTTCTCTGCACCCGCTACACTCCCAAACATCACAAATTGCGACGCACTGTTACTACCTAAGAACGGAGTCGAATGCTCATCAACCGGGATCTGCTGACCTATATGGCCGCGGAGGTCGTCAGGAAGCTGGCCGGGGGCCAACAGATCGAAGTGAACAACGCCGCGGAAATCACTCACAAAGTCCGCCAGGCCATGCTCGAAGAGGTCACCGTCGAGGATCGTATCAGCGAAGAGGCCCGCCAGATTCTGATCCAGCATCAGGACCAGATGCGCACTTCGGGAATTTCATACCAGGACATGTTCAAGAAGGTCAAGGCGCAGCTCGCCCGCGACCGCAAACTCGTCTTGCGTTGAGTGGAGAGCTCGCTGACTGGGATTTGAGGGAAGGGAACTGGGAGCGAATGAGGATCAGCCGGGAAAAGATCGTGCGCCTGTCGCACAAAATCATGGACGTGCTGGTGGCCAGCGACGACGTGGACTTCATCGAAGACCGTGACACCATCCGCCAGCAGATCGTAACCATACTCACCAATCAGCTTCGCGAAGAAGAGAAAGCCGAAGCTGAAGTCCGCAAGAAGATCACTTCGCAGAAGAAGGAAATCCTCGAAGGCAGCGAAGAGTGGGACGTGCTGTTCCGCAAATACTACACTGAGGAACTCCGCAAAATGGGCGTGCAAGCCGCTCCCGAAGAGCATCGCCGCAACCAATAGGGAACTTCACAGCCGACAGTTTCGCAGTCGAGATCAAAAAAACGGGCGACTCATTTGAGTCGCCCGTTTTGATCCCTGGAATTGCGGAAAACGAAGTGCCGAAGCTTCCTCTACGGATTATCGGTGCGGCGCTTCAGCGTTGGGCGATCGTCGTCGGATGCGGGATCGGTCTGAGTGGAGTCCGTTTTCTTTTTGTCCTGTTGTTCGGTGCGGGTGCGCAGAGTTGGCTTGCCCGGCCCGTTGTCCACGGCTTTGCGGGCGAACATGATGTTGCGCAGCCGCGATTTCACTGAATCAAATTCCGATGAGGTTACAACATATTCCTGCCGGGCGGGCAAAATGCGCGCAATCTCTTTTTGTGTGCTCTCGATGCGTTCCGGCGTCGGCGGGTGCGTGGAAAACGCTTTGCCGATGGTGCCCGGCCGTCGCTTTTCGTCCGCCTGGATGCGCTCAAAGAACGTTACATAGGAGTTGGGATCGTAGCCCGCCTTGTACATGTACTGCAGGCCGAGGAAGTCTGCCTGGCGTTCGGCGTCGCGCGAAAACTTCAGGAAAGTCAGCGGGATCGCGAAGTTCAAGCCCTGGTACATCGCGTAGCCGGCCCAGGTGTAGGGAATAAAAATCATCGCCGGGATCGAAGCGATCTGCGCGATGTTGCCTTTGGTGGCCTGGCAGGTTCCGTGCCGCGCGGCGACGTGGGCAATTTCATGCGCCATCACGCCGGCCAGTTCGGATTCTTCCTGTGCGCGGATGATCAGCCCGCTGTTGACGTAAAAGAAGCCGCCGGGCAGCGCGAAGGCGTTGATTTCGTCCGAATCAATCACCTTGATGGTGAAGGGAACTTTGGCGTCGGAGTTGCGCACCAGGTTCTGACCCACGCGGTTAACGTATTCGCCGACAATCGGGTCGTCCACCAGCTTGGCTGAGCGCTCTACCTCCTGTGCCAGGCCCTTGCCGAGAGCGATCTCTTTGTCGAGCCCGTAGAAGTTCAGGCGGCAGCTGACCGCGCGATTGCCGATGGCTTCCACGTCTTCCTTGGAATTCTTGGGGTTGACGGTGTCCGGAGAACTGATGGGCGCATCGGAGCCGGGTTGCTTTTTGGCGTTCTTGTCCGGAGGAGGCGGAGCTGGCTGCTGTGGTGCTGGCGTGTTGATGCTTGGTTGGTCCTGTCCGGATTGACCGGAATCCTGAGACTGTGCGGCCGCCGCTCCTGCCAGAAGGAATGTCGCAAAGGTGGCGGTGGCCAAGGCGGTCAGAGAGCGAGATGAAGGCATGAAGTTAAACCTCCCCGGAGGCGGGCTCCAGATCGAGTATACACCCGTCGAACGACGAGCGCTGGAGCTTCCCGAAGTAGGATGTGAGGTTTGGCAATAAGGTTTCCTTCGGGTAGGAACCCGGACCCTCGCGCTCGGGCCCAGATTGTATCGGCCTGAGGCCGATGCTATAGTCCGCCGCTAATTGAGGTGTGCCATGGGCTTTTCCACGCCTGCGCCGCGGATCGCGAATGTAATTATTTTTGCGGGATTGGTTTTTTTCTTTGCTTTTTCAGCTGCAGCGCAAACCGCGTTCAAGACCAACGTTCGTGTCGGTTACCAGGGCGGGGACAACTGGGAGCCGGGCATTCTTGCCGACCGGTCGGGGCATTTATATGTGGTGATTTACCAGGAACCGGATTCGCCCCTCAGTTGTTCGGGCTGCCTCAACCATCTTTTGATCCAGCGCTCCGACGATGGCGGTAACACCTGGACAGTGCCGGTAATGCCTGACCCCACTCCCGCCAAACAGCAGGACACCACGTACCGTTCCAGCGCCGACGGCGGCACCACCTGGAGTCACGAGAGCGAAGTCTCGAACTACGTGCCAGCATATTCCTACCTGGCTTCGACGGGCTATCAGTTCCCTTATGGCGACCAGTTCCGTATGACTATCGACTCCGGCGGTAAGATTTACACGGTATGGGGAGAAGCGCCCTCATACAACGCGATCGGCAATTCCTGGGTGGCGAACCAACAGTAGAAATGGCTGGCGGGAATCCGTGGGCTGCTTTTTCGAGTTCGATGAGATCAACAACGTTCTTCGCATTAATTGGACAGGCGAAGTAACGGATAACGAGTTGTTGGAGAGTGTTAGCAAGGTCAAGAATTTCCTAACGGCGCGCCCGGGTGTTCGAGCCGTGTCTGATTTTTCCAATGCGACCAGGGCCGATCTCTCTCCGGAAGCAGTCAGGCGGGCGGCCAAGATTCCGGACCAGGGTGTGCAAGGAGCGACGGTGGTGACGGTAGCCCCCGGCGACCTGATCTTCGGTACCGCGCGCATGTTTGAGATGCTCGCGGATCGCAACCTGCCGAGGCACAATGTGGTGCGGACGGTAGCGGAAGCTTACAAGCTGCTGGGGATCACCTCGCCACAGTTTAAGCCCATCGCACTACCCTGATGAGGAAGACTGGAGATCCGAGACCAGTGGAAAAAGCCTGGAGCCAAGAAAAATCCCTGGACTTCGCATGAGATAGCAAATTGGGGGAAAATTCGCACCGCGAGCCGCGGAAGCGCAGAAAACGGACCCCCACCCTATCGCAAAAACGCGAAAGGATGGGCCATCCGCCAAACTAGAGCAGCGTTGTGCTTACTTCGGGTTCTGTTGGGGCGGGGGCTGGTTTTCGCTGGTCGGGGGGACGATTCCCTTGAGTCGTAAGTAGGTCACCATGTTTCCATAGTGTTCGTCGGTGTGCGCCGAATTAATCGAGAACACGGTGAGCTTGGCGACGTTGAAATTCATGAATTTCACCATCTCGCTGCCCTTGGCGTCAGTCATACCGTCTAGCGCCTTGTTGCAGTAGGCGACGGCGTCCTTCAGCGCCGTCACCAGATCGGCTTTTGAGGTTTTCGTCTTTTCAATGCCCTTCGAAGGATTCTCCTGACCTGAGGCCAGCGAACAGAACATGTAGTTGGCGTCCGCCGCGTGGCCGACAAGCTGGCCGAAGGGGCGTACTTCCGGCGTTGGCTTGAAGGAGTAGTTTGCCTCCGGCATCTTTTCTGCCGCACCGATTGCGGCGGTGCTTACAAACGAATAGAGACCTTTTTCGCTGACGGTAATCGGGTTGGGCGGTGGAGTGGCCGGCGCCTGTGCAGGTGCTTGCGCCGCCTGCTGCGCGAGTAACGAAACCGGAACTGCTGGCAGTGAGAGGAACAGGACACAACAGATCTTTTTATTCATTCATCCTCCGGGCGAAATGGTGATGGTCTCACAGCTCGAACGGGAAACTACGGGCATTGCCAAACGTGACTACGTCTGGCGATGAGCTTTCGATGCATAGCGGAGTGAAAAGGTCACGCCTGACGGGGGCCGGAGGCCAGTGGGGTGAAAGAACAGTATTCTATAAGGCCGAGAGAGGGATAACCCCGCTGATACGGGAAAAGCGAAATTGGCTTGACTGGCGCTAAGCACGGAGCTAATTTCCGAACGTCCCGTTCGCGCCCGAAACTTGCCGCTTGGTTGACGTTGTGGTGACGTCAGACACTGGGTGGGCGGCATCTTTCATAAATAGGGCTGATTAAAAACCAAGATTGAGGTGAAGGAGATCCATGCGCAAGTACAAGTATGCGTTGGTATGCCTGGTCGTGCTCGCAGTGGTCTGGATGGGGAAAGCGTTGACCCACGCGCAGGAGCCGGACGAGTCGCCACAGTCACAAAAGATGAATTTTGAGGGCACGGTCGGCGGATGGAGAGTTCTCGAAGAGGGTCAGCCACCGGCCATGATTCATGCAACAGTCGAAGATATGAAAAGGTTCCATGAAGCTCATCCGGAAGCGAAGCCGGGCCACGTGCAAGGGGCTGGCACCGCGAATGAACTTTCCTACCATGGTGGGAACGTCGAGACGGCTCCGAAGGTTTATCTGGTGCTGTGGGGCTCGCAGTGGTCGAACGACCCGAGCGGCGAGGCAGGGATTCTGCAGGACTTCCTCAACGGTGTGGGCGGCAGTTCGTGGGCGAACTCGGTGACGCAGTATTGCCAGGGGGTGGCGAGCGGCACGGTGTTTTGCAATGGAGGAGGCCAGGCGGCCGGTAATCCGTCGGGAGTCTTGCACGGAGTGTGGTTCGACAACGGAACCACTGCACCATCGCGGCCCCGGCAGTCGGCAATCGCGGCCGAAGCGGTCAGGGCCGCGGCGCACTTTGGCAACACGACGTCATCCAGCAATGTCAGCGTGCAGTATGTGATCGCCACTTCGCACGGGCACAATTCCGGCGGATTTGGGAGCAGCTATTGCGCGTATCACAGCTCGACCAACTCGCAGTACGGTAGCGTTGCGTATACCAACCTGCCGTACATTACCGATGCGGGCGCCAGCTGCGGCGCAAACTTCAATGGGCTGGGACCGAACGCCGGAATCACCATCGTCGAAGGCCACGAGATGGCTGAGACCATGACGGACCAGTTCCCGAGCTCCGGCTGGGTGGACTCGGGCGGCGCGGAGAATGGCGACAAGTGCGCATGGATTTCCTCGGGCCAGGGCGCGTCGGCCGACATCCACTTGTCGACGGGAACGTTCGCTGTGCAGTCGTTGTGGAGCAACGCATTCAGTAGCGATTTGGGCGGTTGTGTGCTGTCCTATCCCTGATCGAATTCTACGTAAGACCTAGTGCCGGAGATGCTAAAAGCATCTCCGGCATTTTCTGTTTTTGCTAGAAAGATTGCACCCGCAAGAGGAACGGAGTTTCATCGAGCGAAAACCGCTGGATGGAAAACCGTACCTCGACTGGAATTACTTCGCTCGACTGCCGGTGGTATGGCGCGGAATGACGCAGTCGCCTCTATTTGGTTTTGTAGGTGAAGGTGAGTTTGGTCTCTTCGTCGAGGACTAGAGGCCGGACAAAGCGGTAGGAGTTGCCGGCGCGCGGGACGTCCACGGCGACCGGGAGAACTCCGGCGACGCGCTGCTGGAGGTTGGTAACGTTGGAGGAGGCGGCGCGTTCCTGCTCGAGAGCGCGTTTGCGAGCCTGCTTTTCGTTGCGCCTGATCTCGGCAGACTCGGTGTTAAGTGCAGGCCCTTCGGCAGCGACTACGACCGTTTGATTCGTTGCGCCGACATTCAACGTGAAGCTAAACGGCAGCGGGCGGCTGGCGTCGTAGCTGTCTTCTCGTGAGTACGGGTTGAATCCGGTGGCCGTGGTGGTCACTCGGATGCGGCCGGAAGGGATGTTCGACACAAACCAATGGCCTTCGGAATCTGTGGTTGCGTTCGCGGCGGTGCCAGTGTCGGTGTGAACGACAGCGATGCGGGCGTTGGCGACTGCCGCGCCGGAAGAGTCGACTACGATGCCGCCGATCTGACCGGGAACCAATGACAGGTCCTTAAAAACGCCAGCTGCAATATGTGGTGCCTCAACCCTCGAATCCCGCTCAAGGTCGTCCGACTCGGTTGGCGGAAGCGAACTGGTTGGCAGTGCGTCGCCGTGGAAGTCTTTTACCTTGTATTGTTCGGGGAGGAAGACTTCCCACTGCAGAAGATTGATGGGGACGTCCATTTTGGGGAGCGAGAGGTCGGAGCCGCCTTTTTTGGCGAAAGGTGCACCGGAGTGCAGGAAAACGAAGGAGACTTCGTATGGGCCATTAGGGCGAAAGCCGGGACGAAGCAGCGGGACCCGGGAGCCATCAGAGCCTTGCACGGGTTTCACTTTTTCGCCGGCGACATCGGCAGAGACGATGCTGGCGCCTTTCGGAAGATCGACTTTTAGAAATGGCTGCGCCTGATTTTTAACCCTGAGCTTGACTTCAGTCAGAGATTTTCCTTCCACCGTGACCAGAGTTGTTACGATTGCGCGTTCGGCGATGGCGGCGAGAACGCTGGAATCGGGGAAGCGCGTCCACTCCAGCGCGAGAGCAGGTGGTTCGCTGGGCTGGCGGTGATAACGAAACGCGGCCTGCAGCGGAAAGCGCGCCAGCGAACGAAGATACGCATTCACCTCTTTCACGTCCATGCGCTTGAGGCTGCCGGATTCTTTGGCCGTGAGTTCCATGGTGCCGGAACCCTCGACGAGTGCTTCACCGGTCTCGCGCTGAGTGCTGTTGAAGGCCAGGAATGGTGCTTCGGCTTTGGAGTCGGCGACGGATTTTTCGAGCGAAATGAGAAATTCGTGACTGCGCTGGGCCGGATTGGCCACGTTGAGGATGAGCTTGTCGCCGTCGGTTTCGCTCGAGTCGAGCGTTGGGCCCGTGGCACTGGTGACTTCATAACCAGCGGGGATGGTGAGCGTGAATTGCGAGGGATCGCCTTGCACGATATTGATGTCGGCGAGCGCGGCGATACGCAAATCGGACTCGCTGACGGAGAAAAGCGTTCTGATCGTCGAGAGAAAGCGCACTTCGCGGGGAACAGCGGGAGTAGCTACTTCGCGAGTGGTCCACCAGATGGAGGCGTTGAGGCCGGGAACCAGAGTGGCTTCGATGGAAGTCTGGCCATTGGCGGAGTCGCGCTTAGTGATGAGGCCGGGGGAGATGCGGACGTTGGTGTGATCGCCGGGAACGATGAGCGAAAGGCGTGCGCTCCCCGCGGAAGGAACGGGAATGTTGAACGAAGCGCGGCCGGCTTCGATGCCGAGCGCGAGGCCGGCGTCCAGCTGCACGGAAAAGTTGGAAGCGCCGGGGAGAACCGCAGTGTGCATGCCGTTTTCCAGTTCTAGCGGGAGGAGCTTGCCGTCCTGGCGCGCGTCGAGAATCGTCATGCCGGTGGTGAGCGCGACTTTGGTGGCGTACTTGGTGTAGGTCTCACCTTCGAGTTGCACCGAGCCGAGAACGGAATCATTGGTGACGTGGAATTTCAAGTCGGCGTGCTGGATGGCGAAGTTGAGCGGGAAACCGTCGGTTCTCTTAACAGGCTTGCCGGCAAGGGTGAACAAGCGGTTGTACTCGTCAAGCGAGAGCGTGACGTTGCCGGTAGAAGGAAGCGGGAGTAGATCGGCGCGCTGTGCGCGGGCGATGCTGGGTGCCAGAAGAAGTGCCAGCAGGAGCGGAGCGACCTGCTTTGCGAAATGAGTTGCCGGGGAATTCGATTTCATCGCGAGCCTCCTTTTTTGTCCTGTTGATAGCTGAAGTCAGCGCCGGGTGCTTGGTTTTCGCTGGTGAGTTCGGAAACCAGAAAGACCGACGGCCCAAATGCGGGAAAAGTGACCTTGAGAGGAAGAACTCCCGTCACGCGGCCGACAGCGGTGCTGGAATGATATTTGTCCACGAGCTTCTTGGTGGCGTCGGGCGAGACCGTCTGAAGCGTTGCAACATTGCGACCGCTAAACGGCAAGCCGGCCACCGAGTCGGCCGAAGCCAAACCTGGTGCGGGTGGAGGCGCAGGCGACACAGCCATCAAGCCGGCGTCAGCGCCTGCTACCCCCACACCAGCCTGGAACGAACCGTTTCCGATTCCCACTGCTTGGCCGGGACCAAGACGGGCACCACCAGAGCTGGAGCCGATAGCTGATCCGTCACCCCTGCCGACATTTTCGTTGAGGACGACCGAGAGGGGATCAGCGTAAGTCTCGGTGCGGAACGTGCCCGGTTCGGAAGTGAGGCGGAACACCGGTGGATAGTAAACCTGCAAGCCGGTGCGCGAGACGGGAAGGTCGAGCGCTGGAAGCGCCAGATGCGCCTTGCCTTTATCGGCCCAGACACTGCCCGTAGCGAGATAGACGATTTCGACGGAGAATTCGGGGGCGTCTTCCGCTGAATTGGAACTCGCTTTGGATTTTTCGAGCGGCAGCAAAATGCTGCCGTCGGGGGCCTGTCCCGGGCGGACTGGCTGACCGGCGAGTACCGCGCTCCAGAGAGTCGCACCGGTCGGAAGTGCGATCTTCACGAAGTTGCGCTGATTGTTTCGGACGGCGTAGCGCGCCTCAACGAGCGTCTTGCCTTCCTTGCTGAGTAGCACACGATAACGGGCTTCTTCGACGTTGGCGAGCAACACAGCTTGCTGGTCGTAGCGCGCGACGTTGAGGGTGAGCGCGCGCGGCTGATTGACATCGCCGCCGCGGAGGCGGAATGCTGCGAGGGATGGGGACTGCCGGTTGGCGACGAGTTCGCCGAGATCGCTAGCGTCGGCATT
Organism: uncultured Acidobacteriaceae bacterium; assembly: GCA_964594885.1. Lineage (GTDB taxonomy): Bacteria > Acidobacteriota > Terriglobia > Acidiferrales > UBA7541 > Acidiferrum. The sequence goes on along the minus strand of CAZQOB010000075.1, from coordinate 2,520 downwards.
TTCGAAGCCTTGGGTTTTGACGTCCTTGATTTCGCCAGCGCCGAGAATCTCGACGGCGGCGCCACCGGAAATGCGCTCGGCGCTGAGCAGCTGGAGCAGGGGAATGGCAATCTGACCATCGCGTGGGAGCCGCGCCTCGCCGGTGATGACGAAACGAGCTGATTTATCAACAGGCTCGAGGAACATGACCGTGAGTTCGCTGGAAGGCTGACCAGGATGGAATTCCCAGTCCGCGACGCTCGCCCCGAGGACCTGGTTGACGGTGATCTGCGGCGGAATTTGCAGCTTGATTTCGCGCGCGAGGCCCTGCGCGATTTCGAGGTTGAGTTCAGCAGAGAGGGAAGCCGAGTCTTCGCCGAGGCCAAGCAACTGGGTGAGATTGCCACGCATGCGCAGCGGCAGCTCGGCTCGGTGATCTTCGTTCTTGCGCTTCCAGAAAAATGTCAGCGGTGCGTTGCCGGTGGCGAAGACAACCCAGCGTTTGGAATTCGCGGTTGCAGAGCGGTCCGAGAGCAGGCCGCCGGTCAGGCGGATGTCCACGCCTTGGCGCGGTAGGTCGAGGGTGGCACGGGTGACGCCGGAGAGCGATGGAGGCAGGGAGATGCTTTCCTCGCCGGCGTTGGCAACGATAGGAAGCGCGATATCCAGAACGAGCGTGGAGCGGCCCGGATGTGAGAGCACTGCCGCGAGCTGGCCGCTGCCTTTCCCGGCGGCGCCTGCGACCAGCGAAACGAGTTTGCCGTCTAGCCGCGCTTCGCGAACGAGCAGGCCAGCGGGGATAGGAACGCGCACCCATCCGTCCTTCAAAACATCAATGGTGAGATTGGCGCGGCCGGAAGCGAATTCGCCGTTGACGTGAAGATCGTAATCCACGCGGGAGAGCGTGGCTTCGACGACCGGCGGCGGCTCCGGCTCGCGTTCAGGAGGATAGGCTTTGGCGCGAAGGGATTTGTACTCTTCGAGACCGATCACGACCCAGCCGGGCCCCGGAGAATGCGAGCCATCCTGCGGAAACGCGGCGGCCCCGGCTAGGAGTAATACAGCGGCAACAGCAACCGAGAGGAACTTCGAGCGCGAACTTCTGGTACAAAGAAGAGCTGGCAGGTTGGTCATTAATGGTCCTTTTCTTAGGCTCGCGCACACCAGTCCTGAGGCCCGATTGCGATCGGGTTCGGCAGTGCGAAACCTAAAGCCCGCGAGGATAGAACGTGAACGATAGGAATTCCTTGCGCGGGGAAATGGTTGCTTTGCTGACGAGGATTGCCGCAGCAACGGCAGAGTAGCGGACGGATAAATTTAGTGGGCGGCAGCAGCTGAAATGCCCCCCGACATTTTGGATCTGAATGTCTGGATTCCTGCGGGGAACTACTAAGTCCAAGTCAAAGCGCAAGTTGGGAGACATGCGATGAAGCTCTGGAAGTGGGCTGGTTGGAAGCGTTTGCTGCCGTTCAGGCTTCGGGATTTGGAGCGGTTTCGGCGGGTTGAGTGGAGGAGCCTTTGGCCTGGGTGCGAGTGACGTAGGCGGTGAGTAAGACGGAAGAGAAAAGAAGCAGGCCGGCCAAGAAATAGGGAGCGCCGGGGAAGTGCACCGAGGATTTTGGCGCAGTGGCGAACTTGAACAGGTACCCAAACAGCGGCGGCCCAGCCATTCCGGTGATCGCCCGAATGGAATTGATGGCGCCTTGCAGTTTGCCTTGGGACGTGTGATCGACGTGGCCAGACATCAGGGATTGCATTGCAGGTCCTGCGATTCCCCAGAGCGCGATAAAGGGAATTACGCACAAAGCGATCCAGCCATGCGTGGCCAGAGCGAAGCCCATAAAGCCTAGCGTGCCGAAGACCAAACCGGAAAGAAGGCTACGGCGCTCGCCGAACCGCTTCACGAAAGGAGCGACCATCACGCCGGAGACGATGGAGGCACTGACGCCAACCACCGCGAGGGAGAATCCGACGTCACTGCGGCTCCAGGCATAGCGGTATTCGGTGTAGAGCGCCCACATGCTGGGAAGTGACGTGTGCGCGAGGTAGTAGAGAGTAGCGACCACCGCGAGGCCAGCGAGTTCAGCGTGCGAACGGAGAAGCGCGAGCGAGCCAAGAGGGTTGGCCATATGCCAGGCGGACTTGGCGCGGCGCGCGGCCGGGAGAGATTCGGGCAGAACGAAGTAGCCATAGAAGACGTTCGCGAGGCTGAGAAAGGCTGCAGCTTTGAAGGGCAAGCGCAAGTTGTTGTTGCCGAGCCACCCGCCTATCGCTGGGCCGATTACGAAACCCAAGCCGAAGGCCGCGCTGATGAGGCCGAAGGGTTTGGCGCGCTTATCCGGAGGGGTCACGTCAGTGACATAGGCGAAGGCAGTGGCGATGTTGGAAGCGGTGATGCCGGAAATGATGCGTCCGACCAGAAGCCAGCTCAAAGATGGCGCGACGGCCATAACAATGTAATCGAGGCCGAGGCCCAGGCAGGAAAGAAGGGCTCTGCACAAGAATTAGTAGAGACGCGCATTTTAGGCTGCTTTCTGAAGA
>CAZQOB010000074.1:0-25279 GCA_964594885.1 uncultured Acidobacteriaceae bacterium | reverse complement strand
CTGCGAGTTTGATCCCAACCGCGGCGGACGGAGGCCAGCAACATCTCATCATTGCCCTTCTCTATTTTATTGGCGCGATGATCATTGTCTTTGCAACGGACGCTCGAACACTTCGCGCTCGAACGTCCGTCAATTAAGACCAACGCTCTATTTGAAAGAGCAGGCCATCGCCAAAATCGAAGGTTGGATCCTCGGAGTTATGTGAAAACACGTTGGACACCGAATCCGGGCTCGCCGACGTAAAGGGACTTCGAGGTCCCCCTATGGAGATGTGATCCTCGCTACGCGATTTTGCGTCGGCCTAGCAATTCTCCACAGTCCCTTTTTGCAAATGGAATTGTGATTTTCGCCGCAATTACGATGATATTTGCGATACACCACGCGGAGAGCAAGAACTTTGACTCGATGGCGGAGGAGGAGGGATTCGAACCCCCGAGACCCTTTCGAGCCTAACGGTTTTCAAGACCGCCGGTTTCAACCGCTCACCCACTCCTCCGTTTCTAATTATAACTAGAAGCAGCACTTAGCGGGGCGATTGGTGACACTTTGGACTTCGACTGCTGCGCTTTTGTGTAGGGTGTCACCCTATTGACGGCCTTCCCATAAATATGGGACCATAACTGCATGAAGACAACCCTGGAAATTCCGGATCCCATTTTTCGCCGCGCCAAATCAGCAGCGGCCGAGCGTGGTATCCCCTTCCGGGAGTTTGTTACTGAAGCAGTGAAAGACAAGCTCATCACTGAGAACAAGGCAGCGGAAAAGCCATGGATGGATGCGTTCGGTAAACTCCGCCATCTTCGCAAGGAAACCAACAGAATCAACCGGATCATCGAGGAAGAGTTCGAACAGGTCGAGGCTGAGGATCGCTTGTGATTTTGGACACCAACGGGCTCTCAGCCTTGGTCGAGGGTGAACCTTCCCTTGAGCCCGTACTTCGCAAAGCGGAGCTCCTGGCTGTTCCGGTGATCGTACTCGGAGAATACCGATACGGAATTTGGCACTCCCGCAACCGCCAGCACTATCAGCAATGGCTACAGGAATACCTGCCCAAGTTTCGCATCCTTGACATCGAAGATCGAACGGCTATCCCTTATGCTGCCATCCGTACCGAGCTCAAGAAGGCGGGAACGCCTATTCCATCCAATGACACCTGGATCGCAGCACTTTGTCGACAGCATTCTCTGCCCATCGTAAGTCGTGATCGTCATTTCGATCTCGTGCTGGGAATCAAAAGGATCGAATGGTAGCGCCTCCTGTTGCTTTCCCGCACGATTTCCGGTGGACTGATCCGCGCACAATTCCTGTTTGAAGTAATCAACTACGCGGGAGGTCGAAACCATCGACTGTCACCAAATTGTCACTAAAAGTGGCGCAAAACGAGCAAAACTGAAGCAAATACAAGAAAACAGAAATTGTCGCTATCTTACGGCTGGCAAAGGGATTTTCTGAATTTTCAGTTAGATAGCGAATCGGCAATTTTATTTTTCAAGACCGCCGCCTTAAACCGCTCGGCCACTCCTCCGTCTTGATTCTACCGTACTTATCGGACGATTATTGATTTGCCGTTGCCCAATCGTTGCCTCGTTCGGCTCGGTTCACAAGAATTTCGGGACGGAAGGTTCCAACGTTCCGAACATTGACGCCGCAGAGTTGCGCAACGTTTGGAATCGTGATTTAGGATTTAGGTGCGCGTACTGCGTACCAGAGACGTCCGGCGTATGGCTCTTACCAAATAACCTCGAGGTCCTTATAGAGATTGAAGCTCTTATCAGGGGTGACTACCGGAATGCCCTCAGTCAAAGCTTGAGAAATGATTTGCCGATCGAATGGATCGCTGTGGTGCAGCGGCAAATCGAACAATCCGAGCACGTGCGCCGCCGTATAGGGCAGGACACGCAGGCGAAGGGCGCTGATGCCTGCGTTGAGCTCGTCTTGGCCGAATGTTAGTTTGCCCCGCGCAGACTTAATTGCGACTTCTACGAGAGAAATCGCGCTAATCTCCCGCACCGCCGATCCACTTCTGAGGGCAGACATCGCCCCCCGAGAAAGTTGGGAAGGGGAACTTGTCGCCCACAGGAATGTGACTGTATCGAGGAGCAGCCGCATTCAGAGGCGACCGTCCAAGAAGGCGCCGACCTCTTGGTCCGTCATGGGCTGCCACCAACCGGAATCGTGGATGATGACCTTGCCCTTGAGGGTGCCGAACTGGGGCTTTTCGTGGCTGGCCTTCGATGTACGCACCATATCGACAACGGGCGTGCCACGGCGGCAGATGGTTACAGGCTCACCGTCTTCGACAGCTTTGATGAGTTCGGGGAGCTTATTCTTGGCATCCGCAACGCTAACTTTCATGATTCCAATAATAGCCATCTATTATGGCTATGTCAAGAAACGCGAGGAATCGAGCTTAAGCGACCACGTCGGCATATAGACCCAAATCAATAGTCGCCCTTCCTCTCAGGCCGCCGGCGTTATATCAAGTACTCTTCATCAGGGAATATCAGGTTTGCCGCGACGAATGTGGAAGCTTGTCGGTGCAGGATTTGGTTGCCCAAATCGTTGCCCAATTTCGCGCCGAACCAGCCCGAATCATGCCGAATTGCCCCAACTAGTACCCACGTAAGCGGCTGAAAACTCTCGCCCCGACTTCTTCCGACACGTTTTCAAGACCGCCGGTTTCAACCACTCACCCACTCCTCCGCCTTTGATTCTAACGTATTCTGTAAGTTAGCGAGCGAATTGCTCCAGCATCACCTATTAAAATCTTACCGAACCGACTTCGATTTACCGCTCAGCATCTCATCGCCCGTACGTGGCAGTCTTCCGCCGCGCCGCTTCATGATTTTGTCAAAGGCCTTGAAATCCGCGCGCGACTTGCGATCAGCAAAAAACTCTGCCGTTTGCAGGGCCGAGAGCTTCTCAGCCACCGCAGTGGCAACGAACTGATTAATGCTTGTCCTGTCTTCCTTACTTTGTCGCTCCACCGCTTTCTTCAAAGAACGCGGCAAACGCAAAGGGTATGTCATTGACTGTGTCACCTTCTTAGTCTCCTAATGGCATCGCGCGGGATCATTACTTCGATTCCGAACCGTTCAGGAACGGACCCGAAATCCCGCACGTTGAATGTAACCAGCGCATCGGCCTGCCCATTGACGGCCGTTTCCAGCACCATTTCGTCACCTGGATCCCGCAATTGGGGTCTCCACAGGAAATGTGCTTTGACCGGCTCCGCCATCGCCAACACAGCATCCAAGAATATTTCTACTTCTCGCTCACTCAACCCGCTTGCCAAACGATGCTCGGGTTCTGAGCATATTGCTTCATACTCCATTGCCAGAGGAACGCTCACCAATAACGTTACTGTGTCTTGTCGAGCTGCGCGAAGAATTGCCGCCGACGCACCGCTAGGGCTACGCATTGCGGCCACGATAACGTCGGTGTCTGCCACAATTCTCACATCGCCGATGATATCACATCACGGGCAATATAGCGATGTCTGTGTTCAAGAACCTATTGTTCGGCGCGCCCGGATAGACACGATTGTAATCCGAAGCAGGAATCATGATCCGAAATGGACGACTTCAAATTCGAATTGGTGGAAAGACGCTGCCCTTTGGCGACCTTTTTTGCGGCATCGGTATAGTCTTCGTGGGGATGAATCGCTACGCCAGGCCGTGTCTATGGATTGAGCGTGTGACACTCATGCCGAGCGAACGGTCGGATCGGCCGACTGTCACCAAATTGTCACTATAAGTCGGGCAAAACGAACCAAAGACGCAGCAAGTCCAAAGAAAAAGCAATCGTCGCTATCTTACGGCTGGCAAAGGGATTTAAGTATATTTTCTATGAGATAGTGAAACGGCGACTTTATTTTTCAAGACCGCCGGTTTCAACCGCTCACCCACTCCTCCGTTTCTAATTCTAGCGTATTTCGGCGAGTTAACGGCGAGACTGCGATGCTCGGCGCTCGCGCTGCTAACTTTTGGTGTCCTGGTGTGCAGCTAAGGAGCCGCTAAGTAGGCAGTCAAATTACAGTAAACCAGGAGACGCATTGTCCGACATAACTTGCCTTGAGTCATATAATCTGATAGTCTGATTTCATGAAGAAGACAAGCATTACCGTCACCGAGGCCGCGAGGAATTTTGCCGATTGCGTTAACCGTGCGCACTATCAAAACGTAACGTTTGTGCTTTTAAAGAACGGCGAGCCGTACGCTCGACTGGTGCCGGACAGCGAGAGAGTTTGCGTCGGTCGCGAATTCGCCGAGGTCCTAGCTAAGGTAGAGTTGCCCGAAAACGAAGCGAAAGCGTGGCATCGTGATCTCGAAGCTGCCCGCAGAGCCCTCAAGACTCCGGCAGACAAATGGCGATAATTCTCGACGCTGACGTCGTCATTCGAGGCGAGAGGGGTTCTTTTGACCTCAAGAACTGGGTAGCATCCCGACCAAGAGAGCAATTTGAGATCGCGGCGATAACCGTCGCTGAGCTCTGGCATGGCGTAGAACGGTCGACCGGAACGCATAGAATCAGGCGAGAGCGTTACCTCAACGCCGTTTTACAGTCCTTGCCGATCATCCCTTACACTGAGCAGACGGCGTACGAGCATGCACGCATTTGGGCTGAGTTGGAAGCTTCAGGGAAGATGATTGGTTTTTATGACCTGATTGTCGGCGCGACAGCTCTGGAGCGCAGAAGCCAGGTAGCCACATTCAACTCGCGCCACTTTACTCAAATTAAGGGACTCAGCGTCATGGAGCCAAAGTAGATGCATTGTAGAATCTCTCAGGCTTCCGCCAGCGGCGGCGAGCTCCGGCCGGCGCACGGTCCTGTCGTGGAAACGGAAAGGTTCAAATATGTCCGGGTCCCTGAAATCTGAGCGTGTGACGGTCAACTACGCCCAGGAGCCTGAAAGCCATCGACTGTCACCAAATTGTCACTATAAGTCGCGCAAAACAAGCAAAGACGGAGCAAATCCAACGGAAAAGAAATTGTCGTTAACTTGCAGCTGGCAAAGGGATTTAGTTGGATTTTCAACGAGATAGCGAAACGGCGATTTTGCTTTTCAAGACCGCCGGTTTCAACCACTCACCCACTCCTCCATTGGTGATTCTAACGCACTTGTTGGAGCGTGGTTTGGCCAAAATCCTATCTTTGGTGGCTCAAGGGATGATATGAGGCCGCACGCGTCCGTGAAGGCGGTAGACATCAAAATCCTTGCGGTCCACAGTGAAGATCTTCCGAATGCCTTCACGCTCAGCAACCCTAACGAGTGCCGCATCGGCGAGGTCCATCTGACGGTCGGCATACTTGCTCATGAGCTCGCGCATTCGAGGAACGTCAGTCAGATCGAGCGGTAGGAGCTGCAACACTCCTCGCGCAAGTATTTCCCAGAGAGCTTCCTGGGCTTTGGGCAAGTCACCTAGCAAGGACATCGCTTCCGTCACGGGAGGCCAAACCGTGACCAAGGGTTCTCGCACCACTTTCAGGGTCGCGACGCATTTCTTGTGAAACTGATCATCCGCATCGACCAAAGCAACAAGCGGTCCTGCATCCATCAGAATCACGCTCGTTTTCCTCGGCCCTTCAGGATTTCTCTAAAACGACGGCCAGTTTCTGTCGAAAGCTGCGGGTTGCCACCGTTGACAACTCCGATCAAATCCGCCATTGCTTCATAGGGCGCTGCGATCGGTTCCTGCCGTTCCACCCATGCCTCGATCGCTTGCCGAATCACTTCGGATGTGGAAATCTGCTTTCGGCTTGCTATGCGCGTGATGCGCTGCCGAGTTTTCTTTTCGAGCCTCAAGGTTAAAGGAGACGGCATAAACCCTCCTAAGGTAACTGTATCGTATTACACTGCGTAATACAAGCATATTTCGCCCCCTGGCCAGAGTCCAAGAATCACCAGTCTCAACCGGAATCGTTCTTCGGGAATGGAAAACGGGAATTGCGAATTTGCGTATACTTCAAAAACAAGTTGATTAGCCGAACGAAGAAATCCCTCAACCGACGAAAGAGGTTGAACTGCTCGACGATTCCAAAACGTAGGCAGTCCGCAATGGTCACACGACAGTCAGTATCTTTATGTGGATGGGTTCGACAATGAGGTCGTGCGAATACGGAGAACTGACAGCAAGATTGAAAAGGTTCTTGATTTGAAGAGCGCAAATCCGAATGCGCTAATTTGTTACTTCCAGAGCGTAGATTCCGACGGAAACGTTTTGGTCGCGTGCCCCCTTTCGCGCGGTGATCTTTATGCGCTCGATCTCGACCTTCGGTGAGGAGCGCCGGTGCCGGGCAGCAGTCTGCCGGTTCGGCTTCCAAGGCGGGTTTCCAATGGATCGCTTCGATCCCGGATGAGGAACTCAAGAGATGGGGAATTACGCGAGAGGAGCTAGCCGGCACTACAACTTGTTCTGAAACCACCGAGCGTCACCAAATTGTCGCTATAAGGCGGGCAAAACCAACAAAAACTGAGCAAATCCGAAGAAAAAGAAATTGTCGCTATCTTACGGCTGGCAAAGGGATTTTAGTTGAATTTTCAATGAGATAGCGAAAGCGGGATTTTGTTTTTCAAGACCGCCGGTTTCAACCACTCACCCACCCTTCCGCTTGGAATTCTGGCGTATTCTGCGAGTTGGCGGCCAATTTGCACACTCGAGAGGCGAACGCTGCAAGGTCCAGGAAACGCAGCTGAAGCCCACGCAAAAGCAACGAAACGGAACCGAAGCCGACTCAACGAAGGAGCTCGACGCCGGCACGCTGCGCAGCAGCACGTAGCTTGTCATCAAGCGTGGCTAACGGCAGCCTCTCCCGCCGTGCAAGATCCAAATAAACAGCGTCATAAGCCGATAACTGAAATCCCCGTGCTGTTGTCAGGGCTTGTCGAGCGGAAATGACATCGCTGTTGATGTCCACGGCCTGAGCCACGAGCTGTTCGATGTCAATCAAGGCCTGATCAACGTCTGCAGAAGTCAAAATCGACCTCCGCTCCGCAACGGCTAGCCCGTTGCTCATCTCGAGATGCCACAAAGCCGGGACGACAGCGCGAACCCCTTTAAGAAAGAACTGTTTGACTTTATTGGCAGATGCTGGCACGGGGTGATCGAGAAACCAGCGAAGTGCGACGGAAGCATCGAGGACAAAGCCAGTCAAGACCGGCCCTCCTCGATTAAGTCTCTCACGTTCACGCCACGACCCAATCTGGCCCGTTTTCGAATCTTTTCCATGTCCTCAAAAATATCCTTCAAGCTGGTCGCGGAAGCGGCCGGAACCAGGACCGCCGTCAGTTCCCCGCGTCGGGTAATGCCGATCTTCTCCCCTTCACGAGCGCGCTCCACAAGCTCCGAGAGTTTCTGCTTGGCCTCGAACAATCCGACTGTGCGCATAAAGGTCCTTCCATCTAGATGGATAGTCTAGATTAGTACGGAGAAAAAGTCAATAGTTCCTATTGGACAGCCAAGGAAGTCTGACTTGTGACCATCAAGCGCTCGACCGGTTAAACCGCTCGATGGTCGCGAAATTGTCACTAAGAGTCGCGCAAAACGAGCGAAGGCCGAGCAAGTCCAAACAAAAAGAGATTGTCGCTATCTTAAGATTAAGTTGAATTTTCAATGAGATAGCGAAAGCGGGATTTTGTTTTTCAAGACCGCCGGTTTCAACCAAACTTCTCGCTCATTCAGCCCGGCTACCAGCTGATGCCAGGCTTCTGAGCATGTAGTCAATTCTGCCCTCTAGTCGCATCTATAGTCCGCAGTGCCGCCTAACGACTTTGGCGCAGCTATCGCTCGAACGAATTTATCGGATTACCGCACTGCCTTTTCCGTGTATGCTTGGGCCAATTTTTCCGGGGAGTTTCTTGTGGCCACGCTGACCGAAGCCAAGGTGGAATCGGCGGCAAATCGCAGGGAACCGACGGAAGCCGGAACGGCGACGAAACGCAATGTTGCGCTCGATGCCTACCGCGGTTTTGTGATGCTGCTGATGATGGCGGAAGTGCTGCAGCTCGCTCGCGTAGCCGCCGCTTATCCATCCAGCCTTTTCTGGAAGGTTCTCGCGTTCAATCAAACACACGTGGAATGGTTCGGATGTTCTCTGCACGACACGATTCAGCCGGGATTCTCGTTCCTGGTGGGTGTCGCTCTTCCCTATTCCATCGCCAGCCGTGCGGCCAAGGGAGCGCGCTTCGCAGAGCTCTTCGCGCACGCCTTGTGGCGGTCGCTGGCGCTGGCGGCGCTGGGCGTGTTCCTGCGTTCGATGAACCATCGGATGACCTATTTCACATTCGAGGACACGCTTTCGCAGATCGGGTTTGGCTATCCGTTTTTGTTCCTGTTGGGCTTTTACTGCACAAGACCAGACCGGGTGAAGCGGCTTTGGATCGCGTTAAGCCTGATTCTTGTGGCGTATTGGCTGCTGTGGGCGGTATATACCGCAGCCCCGGCAAATTTTGACTGGCCGAGCGTCGGCGTATCGCAAGAGTGGAACGCGCAGCACAACTACACCGGGTTCGCCGCGCATTGGAACAAGAACTTCAACTTTGGCAACCGCTTCGACCAGTGGTTTCTGAACCTCTTCCCACGCGAAAGCCGCTTCGACTACAACGAGGGCGGCTATCTGACGCTAAGCTTCATTCCGACGCTGTGCACCATGATCCTCGGACTGATCGCGGGATGCTGGATCCGGGAATCGCACCTCAGGTTTCCAACGAGGAAATTTGTGCTTGCCGGTGTCACGGGAATCACGCTGGGTTTGGTCTTACATTACTCGCACTTGTGTCCCGTGGTGAAGCGCATCTGGACGCCGTCGTGGACAATCTTCAGTGGCGGCATCTGTTTTCTGTTTCTGGCCGCGTTCGCCTGGCTGATTGAGGTGAAGGGCTGCAAGAAATGGGCGTTTCCGCTGATCGTAGTGGGCATGAATTCGATTGCCGCGTACTGCATCGCTCATTTTTTCGAGGGTTTCCTGGAGAACAGCTTGCGCATTCACCTCGGCGCAAGCTTCTTCCAATTCGGCGGCGTTGGCCTGGAGCCGTTTTTTCGCGGAGCAGCCATCCTGCTCTGTTACTGGCTGATGCTGTTGTGGATGTACCGGCGAAGATTGTTCTTAAAGATCTAAGCCGGCGGAGCGCGGGTCCGGCCCGCGCGTCCGGCACGCACAATGCCCGTCCGGCCGGATGGAATAAGCCGGTCCGTCTTTAAAAGTTTAGCCTCAGCGCAACCTGTATGACCCGCGGATCATGGGCCGGGCCAAAGATCAGGCCGAAGCAACCACCATCGGCAAGATCGGTGTCAGGATCGCCACGCCCAGTGCGATTAAAAAGGTTGAACATATCGGCTCGGAATTGCAAGGACGTGCGCTCGGTCAGGCGCGTGTTCTTGATAATTCCGAAATCCTCGCTGCTGTGGCCAGGTCCGCGTGTGTGCGGCAGGAAACCGGGTGAGTTGCCCGGACGCAGAGCAAAGGAATTGCCGGGTGAAAGCGGCGGGTCACTGAATGCCGCCGGATTGAGGTAGGGTGTGCCGTTCACGACGTCGAGCCCGCTGGAGGAGAGCTTTTGCGGGACACCCGGGATGATGTCTGCGCGGATACCATTAAATGGAATGCCTGCGCTGATTCCGTCGTCAAAAATAACCAATGGGTCACCCGAAGAATAGTTTTGAATGGCGCTGACCTGCCAGCCGGAAACCAGGCGGTCAACGGGGCCGCTAGCGTTCAGCCACTTCCTCCCGCGTCCGAACGGCAGCTCGTAAATCCAAGTCAGTTTCACCACATGCGTGAAATCGAAGCTAGCAATACCCTTCTCTGACTTGCGGTTATAGAAGTCTTGAATGATTTGACTACCCGACTGAGACAGAGCACTGTCCGTATCGGTAATTGCCTTGGAATAGGTGTAAGCAGCAATGAAACTGAGACCGTGCGGAGCGGTTTTGCGAGCCATCAGCTGCAAAGAGTGATATGTGGAATTGCCGAAAGCCGGGTAGTTGTTGACCAGCCCGAAGTACTGAGGAAATGGTTGGACGGCGGCGGCAACACTAGTGTCGTAGTTGTTGTTTTCAAAGTCCGGATAGGGAAGACCGGTGATTCCGAAGCTGGCAAGGATTGGACCGTTGACAGGATCAGCGAGGTCAGTAGCAAGATCGTCGGCAAGGATGTCGCCGAGAGCCATGAACTTGGCGGGCGCCTGATTGAACCACTGGCCAGCGTAGCCGTTGAGCAGGCGGGTGCCTTTGGAGCCTACATAGTCGGCCTGAATCATGATCTCATGTGGGAACAAGTACTGCAGTCCAGCACTCCAATTCTGAACATAGGGCTGGGCCGCGCCATTCCGCGGCAAGAAGTCCAGTGTCTGTCCATTGGCGAAAGCCGGATCGCGATCAGGAAGTGATCCTGTAAATGCTGGAACACCGACCTGCGCAGCAGCAGGCAACGGAGCCGAGGCCAAGTTGGACAGATAAATCACAGGATCGGCCTTAAAACCAGTAGGCGATGTTCCTTTAACCAGAGTTACCGCGCTGTTAAAACCGAACAGGTTTTGGCTGCCGAAATTGTTCTCGATGGGCGCGCCATATGAAATGCCATATCCCCCCCGAAAGACAAGATTCTTCTGAATCTGGTAGGCAAGACCGATGCGTGGCCCAAATTCCTTGAAGTACCAGTCCTCGAAAGAGTTGCGGTGATTGCAGGTTGAACAGCTACCCAGAAAAACCAGAGCACCGGGGATGTTGTCGGCTAGAGGATTGGGGACGGTCGGATCGAAACCCGATTCACGGTTTTGGGCTTCCCTCTGAGGCATGGGCACCTCCCAGCGAAGACCAAGATTGAGAGTCAGTTTTGGAGTGGCCTTGAAATCATCTTGTGCGAAAAACGCGTACAGGCCAGCGCGGTAGCCGGGCTCAGTGGCGTAGATAGACCGGCTGCCCGAGTTTACGGCGCCGAGAGCGAAACTGGCGAAGGGGTGGCCGGTTTTGTTGGTAAAGCCGGGGAGCGAAGTCTCGCGGTCGGTGAAAGTGAAAGTGCCTGACTTGGGTCCTGGTTCAAGAGTGTTGTAGCGATAACGCCGGACCTCCGCGCCGAATTTCAGGCTGTGCTTGCCATGCAGATAGGTGAATGTGTCCTGGTAAACGTAGCTCTCCGAGGGGTCATCATTTTCACACCCGACTCCGAGGGGAGAGGCAAGTTTGCCGACATGGCCGCTGAACTTAATAGGTGGAAAACAGTCGTTGGGAATACCCGGAATGCCCAGTTGCGCGGTGAACTGATTGTTTTTGGTTATGTTGTTCTTGTTCTGGAAACGGTTGTAACCTGCAGAAAACTCGTTGACCATGCGTGAGTTGATTGTCCAGGCGTGAGCAAGGCGGACCTGCGGCCCCCCGACGAACTGGCGCTTGACCGGGTTGATTGGCTGTCCAGGGAATGGCGGAAAGCTCCTTCCGTTCCGGTTATAGCGGTCTCTCTCATTCCAGGTGAATGATGCCCACAGCTTTTGATTGCTGGTGAGCACGTGATCAATCTTGCCGGTATACGCGTTGCGGGACAGGATCGGGCAGCAGCCGCTGAAGCGCGGCATGTTGTTGAGGTCTTGGTCCAAACGAGGGTCAGGCATCAAGGCCATATAGGCCGAGGCCGCAGTGCTGAACTCGGTGGCGGGAATGACGTTGACAATGCCGCCGGAGGAAAAAGGATCCCGAATAATTGTGCTGGATGTCGCAGTGAGGCCGGAGACAGGATCGATTTGACCTGCTGTAACACTACGGGTGGTTGTGGGATCGTAGATTTCGTTCTTGAACACCGGCCGGCCAAGAGCATCCGTGCCAATCTGCGAGCCAAGCCACGAAGTGAAATCGCCACTTTTCATGGCGGGAGTTGGCAGCGTTACAAAACCGTCGAAGAGAAAGCTATGGCGGCGATCGCCCTCATAGTTGAAGAAAAAGAAAGTATGATCTTTTCGGATCGGACCCCCAATTGTCCCACCGAAGTTGTTCTCTTTCTCGTTTGCCTTGGGAGCGACACCGGCGTTAGCCAGAACGCCGGCAGCGTTGAACATGGGATTCTTGTTGTAGTCAAAGAGTGTCCCGTGGAAGCCGTTGGTTCCTGATTTGTAGCTGAAGTTGGCGATGCCGCCGCCGGTTTCACCGTACTCGGCGGAGTAGTTCGAGGTTTGTACTTTGAATTCGCCGATGGCGTCGGTGCCGGGACTGAATTCGTCCAGACTACCTCCGCTGAGGTCGTACCGCCCGATGGTGACGCCGTCGATGAGAATCTCGTGGCTGAAAAGCTGTCCACCATTGATGGAGCCCGAAAACGTGTCGCCCACGGTGCCGGGGAGACTGGTAAAGATGAAAGTCTGGAGCTGGCGTCCTCCGTCGCTCACTTCGAGCGGTAGGGTCTCAAATTCCTGAGCTGTGACGGCGGAACTCACTTCGGCCGTGGAAGGAGTGAGCAACGGCGCGGTCGAGTTGACCTCAACGGTCTGCGATTGACTGCCCAGTTGAAGCGTGATGTCGATCGTAACGACCTGAGCGACCGGGACGATGATTTTGTCGGTGATATGTGTCTTGAAGCCTTGCTTCTGCGCTTCAAGACGATAGATCCCCGGTGGCACTGCCACCTTGTAATAGCCGGCGCTACTGGTGGTGGCGGTCCATTTCACACCGGTCTCGACGTTGGTAATCGTGAGCGGAAGTTCGGGAACCACGCCGCCACTGGAATCTTGTGCGGTGCCAGTGATTGCGCCGAGATTTCCCTGCGCAAACACAGCGGGGTTCCACAAAAGAACGGAAAGGACGATCAGAAGCAGAGCTGCCGAAACCGATGCGGTTCTTCGATTCAAAAGACACCCCCCCTAGAGAACCCTTTGGAAAGCGTTGTACCACGATAAGAAAGCAAACGCAATAAGAAATAGCAAATGCAAAGATAAATCGAAAGCAAACGAAAGATATGGTAGGGTACAATGCTTTCAGTTTCGCACGCCTATGTCACCTCGAGCCCGTTTGTTAACCGAGCAACGCCGCCGGCATTTGCTGGATTTGGTGGAGCAGCACGGACAAATTACCGTGGCAGACCTGGTCAAACGGTTTTCGATTTCCGCCGTAACCGTGCGAAGTGATCTGGACGCGCTGGCAGCGGTCGGAGCCGTGGTCCGTTCGCACGGAGGGGCCGTGCGGCGACTGGAAGCGACCCAGGACTATCCACTGCGCGCAAAAGCGACGCTGCATCATGCTGAGAAAGTCCGCATCGGAACGGCGGCGGCTAAAATGGTGCGGACGGGTGAGACGATTATTCTCGACTCCGGAACAACAACGGCGGAAATCGCCCGTCATTTGAAAAAGCTGAAGCTGCCATCCCTGACGGTTCTGACCAATGCTCTTAACATTGCCATGGAGCTCGCTGACTGCCCGGGCATCTCGCTGATCATGATTGGTGGGTTGCTGCGGCCGGTATCCTGCTCCTTTGTGGGGCCACAAGCCGAAGCGGCCATGAACGATTTTCACGCCGACCGGCTGTTCCTAGCGGTGGACGGCTTCGATTTGGAGAACGGCCCTTCGACCCCGGATGTGCTGGAAGCGCAGCTGAATAACGTCATGATTCGCTGCGCCAAGCAAGTGACCGTTGTGGCCGATTCCAGCAAACTCGGGCGGCGCAGCGTTTCCAAAATCGGGCCGTTCGAGCGGATCGAACGGTTGATTACCGACAAGCGCGCGGCAGCTGATTTCACCGAAGGTCTGCGAAAAAAGGGAGTGGAAGTTATCGAGGTGTAGAACCGGCGAGCGCCAGCCGCGCAAGATGGTGAGTCAGGCCGCTGTCAGGCTGGAGTAAAGTTTCCCGCAGGTTCTGCTGTCCTGCTTCGCTTGACCCGGCGGCGATTTGCAATGCGCCCGCCATGTACCGCCATTGTGCTGAACGGTTTTCTTCATCCACCTGGGCCTCCGCTTGTACTGCGGCATCTTGTAGACGGTTGGCCCACTCCTCGCGGTCGAAGCCGGGAAGTTTGCGGGAAGCTGCCCAAGCCCACAGAGCATCCGCGATCCCTCGCGCCCCTGCGGCTTTTGCGAACCTGGCCGCGGCCTGCTCCTGTTTTCCGCAGGCCGCATAGACTTCGCCTAGCAAGAAATCTGCTCGGGGAGCTCGAACGAACGGCTCGAGACCGTCCGAAGTGAAGTCCAGGCCCGGAACTCTCGCGTCCAAGTGATCCGCAATGTCCAGAGCCGGCTGGCACCTGCCTGTCTTCGCCAAGCCGGCGGCCTGTTGAAGCTTTACCTCGATCCACACCTGGCGCACGTTGGTGCCGCCCTCTTCTCTGCCAAAAAAGCGGTCGCGAAACAGCGCCGCCGCGCTGTCAAATAGGCCCGCTTCGGCGCGGTTCAGCGCGAGTTCATACACCAGGGAGTTGGGCATCTGCTTGAGATCGGGATAGCGCTCGAGCTCTTTCACCCTATCCGAAGCGGCTGCCCCGAGCAGCGTAATCGCCGTCAGCGCGCCAGTGT
Organism: uncultured Acidobacteriaceae bacterium; assembly: GCA_964594885.1. Lineage (GTDB taxonomy): Bacteria > Acidobacteriota > Terriglobia > Acidiferrales > UBA7541 > Acidiferrum. Next base: position 10,793 of record CAZQOB010000074.1, on the reverse strand, counting down.
AGTTGACGATGTTCCCGGGATCGTTGCTGATCCCGTCGTTAAAAACCCGAAGAGCGCCGGCGAAATCACCGGTTTCATGCAAACGCGCCAGTCCCATGCTCGCCTCCAGCGCGGGCAAGCGCGGATTGCGTGATGCGGCCGCTTCCCAATCTTTCAAAGCTTCATTGGTTTTGGCCCTGGCAAAGTACCATTCGCCGCGCAAATAGAGCGCCGTAGAATCTTCGGGACTGGCGTGCAAGGCGGCATCCAACGCCAGTTTATCTTCGAGCGTGCTCGGAAAAACGTAAAGGGTGGACAGCCGCGTTGCCTGAGCGAAGTCGTGGGCTCCGGATTCGCCGGCTTTTTCCCGGCAATAGCCGCGGAAATAAACGACCAGCGGATTGTCCTGCGGCAAACTTGTTCCTGGCTCACTTTCATCTTTGTCGGACGCTGGATAACTGCGCGAGAGAATTTCGATCGCCTTGCGGTACAAGCCCAGGCGGGCATATTGCGACGCGATTTTCAGAACACGATAGGGATCGGCGGCAAGATGCGGCAAATCGGAATTGCCTGCCTCCTCGCGTAGAAAAGAGTCCGTGGCATAGCGGGTCAGTAATTCCTTCGCCTGTTTCGCGGCGCTGACCGCATCGCCCGACGCAGCTTGGACCGCGACGAACTCTTCGGCGGCGCGGAGGTCGCCGGGCGCGGCCTGCATGCCGTCCGCAATCAGCTTGCTGGCGTTGGCCCAGTTGCCTTCCCGCGCCTTGGCTTCGCCAAGGCGTAAAGCCGCCGCGGCGCGAAATATCGGAGCTCGCATGGCTTCTTCATAGGCTTCGAGCGCCGTGCGATTTTTGCCGAGCCCTTCGCTGGCGATGCCCAGATAGTAAGAGACCTCGGCGTCGGTGGTGCTCCGGGCGTGCGCAACTGCGAGGCGAGGAGCCGCTTCCTCAAAACGGTATACACTGGCATCGAGGCGGCCGGCGGCTTTGAGCAATTCAAAACTGGAGGGGAATTTTTGCAGGGCCTTTTCGTAAGTCTTCACGGCCAAAAGCAGCTCACCGTCGAGCTCATAGGCCTTAGCCCGTTGAAGCCAATCATCTTCACTTCGCCGGCCCTCGGCTGGGAATTCGTAATGGGCTTGCCGGCCGGTTTTTATCTCTGAGGCCGGAACCCAGTCGTACTGCCCCTCAGTTTGGCGAAGGAGCACCTTTCCGTCCTTGTCGAGCAGTTCAAACGAATAGCGACGGACGCCGTCGGCAATCGGTATCAGCTTGCGCCACGTTTTTTCCGGAGTTAAGTCGAGCTGGTCAGTAAACAGCGGCTCGTTTCCGTCGAGCAGCCGGACGGTCGCCGCAGTCTTCCGGTTCACGTTCAACGCTAGCCCGAGATTTCTTCCATCGCGTTTCAGATAAACCACTCCCGCCAGATTTGCACGTGAAATTCCACCGGTTTCACGCACCGGCATCCAATATTCGGAAAAGCCTAAGTGCTGGCGCGGCTCCAGAAAAGCATAGGTCTCTTGGTTGCGGAACAACCCGCCTTGAATCTCGGCGTAAGCGCTGTTGTCGTCGGAAAGCGCTTTTCTCCAGTTCAAACCATCGGCATCGACGCCCCAGGACCAGATTTTCTTGGCGGGCAGTTCCGGGTACTCGGAAAAATGCACGGTGCCGGTGTTCGTGTGCGGGTGCCAGATGCCCATGAAGTTTTCACGGCTGCCGTGAACAAACACAGAAACCGGACCGTCGGTCTGGTTCTTAATGACGCTAAGATCCTTGCCCTGGAAATCCACCGGCCAGGGTTGCACCTCGGCAAAGCCGTGCGCGGCGGCAAATTGCATCGGGTATTCGATTCGGGAGTCGTCCCAGACCCTCACTCCGGCATTGCTCCACCAATAAAAGCGGTGGCGAACATCGCTGCGATTGCTCAGCTTGACACGCTGTTCGAGCACCGTTGAGCCCGGCCGAAGGATCAACTCCACACTCCATTCCATTCCGTAAACGCGATCGATGTTTCCAACCGTGACCGACGCGCTTCCGTCCGGGTGCACAGCGTAGGCAAAGTCCACCGGAGACATGGACATCCAATTGTGCGAAACCGGAAAGTTGAATTCGACGCCGAATGCGGCCCACGCGCCGCGGTAGCCGATGCGCGCTTTTTTGATCGACGGATTCGCATAGAACATCGGCTGGCCGCTGATCTTGTCCAGGCAAGTGTAAACATGCCCGCCGATATCGGGCAGGACCGAACACTTCAGGTATTCGTTTTCTAGGTACAGCGCTCTTAGTTTGTGAACGATAGGGCGGTCGCTGATTTCGGTGCGCAAGGTGTACGGATAATTGAACCGAGTGGTCGCGAACTGATCAAACGGAGGATTGGGATCCGGAGCGCCCTCTTCGTACACCGGCAATTCCAGCGTGCCCTGCCAGACGCGAACCTGCGCTTGCATGGGCGCTGCCAGCAACACCATGAGCGGCAGGAGCTTCCATCGCATGAGCTTCACCTGGAGATCTGAATTCTTGCCAATCGCATGACCGGCCACATTGCCAGATTCCCTCCAGCTATGCAAATGCTGGCGTTTGGCCGCTTGCCAGACAAGCTGCTTGGCTACTTTTCCGGTTGCAAAACGGTTGTTGCAATGTCCAGCGGACGATCGTCGTTGGTGATCGAGCCATGCCATACGCCACCGCCAAAGGTCGTGATATACACCTTCTGCATGTCCTCGGGGTCAGGAATCACGCGATGGCCCCACTTGAAATTGAAACCCGGGATCCGCATCCAATGTTCACCACGATCCAGCGAGCGCCAGGCCGACGATTCGAAACCCGCCGCGTAAAGGACTTTGGCGTCACGCGGGTCAATCGTCACGTCGTACACATGGCGGTCGCGATCGAGGACCTGCCGCCAGGTACCGCCGCCGTCTTCGGAAAGAAAAATTCCGCCGCCATCTCCATGTCGGCCCTTGGCGCGAGCCCAAGTCGCAAGGTACAGGCGCTTGGTATCATCTGGATCTACCGCCATTCCGTTCGGAGCGTTGCTCCCTTCCGGCATGGTCATGCGCGTCCAATGCTCCGCGCCATCCGTTGACCGATACAAAGCGCCGTCCCGGTCGGTGCCAATGCTGCCGTCCTCGGACCTCCGGGCCAGGAGAAGATATAACGTACCTTTCTTGTCGGACACGATCCTCCAAGCAAACGGCTCCTTCTCGGAGATTCCCGCGTTTTTGAGCTTCCAGGACTTGCCCCCGTCGATGCTCTTATAGACACCCTTGCCAAAGCCGGTCACATACAAAACGCGCGCTTCTACCGGGCTGTCCGGATCCAGCACAATGTGCGTGGCCGCCGTCTGCTCCATCCCGTCGTTCGATTTGCTCCACGTCCGTCCGCCGTCTGTGCTGACGCACACTCCGCCGCGATATTTTGCGATTCCCGTGTGCCTCCACATCTTGGGACGCGGCAGATCATGGGTCCAGCTGTTGACGCTCCAGGCTCGCCCTTTTACTTGCGGATCGAACACGATCCAATATGTCGTGTTCATCCAGTCCTTCGGAACGCCTTCGGTCGAGCTGACCCAGGATTTGCCGCCGTCTTCGCTGCGGAACAGGCCGATATCAGTCGTAGAGATAAACTGGCGCCTGCCATCGAACGGATCAATGTGGAAGCCGTAGGTTGTGGTTACGTCCAGCCCGGTGCTGGTCCAGCTGCTGTCGGCGGCTTTTTCGGAATACATCGCAACCCACGTAGCCCCTCCATCGGTCGTGCGCATCGTTCGGCCAAAGTCGGTTCCGTACGCCAGCGCAGGGTCCTGATCCGCTACCGTGAGGGCTAGCGGATTCTCTCCCCAATCGGACCCAAACCGCTCAGTGATCCAGGCGTCGTGCACGTTCCCGGCGGGCTTCCCAGAAGTATTGCTGTCCTGTTTCCAAACCAGTTTCCAGGTTTTCCCCGCATCAGTCGTTTTGGCTACGCCCATGTACTTCAGGCCGCCTTGTTCCAAGTCTCGGTAGGAAACGTAAGCCGTTTCCGGATGCTGCAGGCTGGTGGCGATGGCCCTGGTCTTGATCGCGCCAGAGCCCAGCGTCACTTTGCGCCAATTCGCTCCTTCGTCCTCGGAAACAAAGGAGGACTCGTCGCCAATGACATAAATCATTGCCTGGCCCTCTGCAGAGAAACCGATCGAAATATCTGTCATGCTTTTGGCCGAAGGCGTCGCTAGCTTGTGCGTCTCGCCGGTGCCACTTTTCTTAAGCAGGAAACTCGGCCCGCTGGCAAGCAGCGTCCTTTTCGTTGGCGGCGAGTGCGGATTCACCCAAATCTTGGTAGCAAAATCCGGCAAGTCTCCGGCCTTGCTCCACGAATCGCCTCTATCGTGCGAAATGTAAAGCGCGAACAAGCCTTGCCTTCGGTGGCCGGTGGCCGCGTAAAACGTCCGTGAGTCTTGAGGATCGATCGCCATAGCTGTGATCGTCCCCAGGGGATCAGGATCCGCAAGGATGTCTTCATCGGAGTGGTCCGAATTCATCTGCACACCTTTTACGGTCGAAGGCTTGGGATAAACCAGATTCCACGTTTCTCCGTTATCCGAACTTCGCCATAGACCCCCCGCCTGTGCGTACATGACGTTCCGGTCCTGCGGATCGAAAACGAAAAATTGAACGACCCCGCGCAAATTAAACATGCGCCAGGACTTGCCGCCGTCGTGGCTGAGGTATGAGCCGGTCATATCGCAACTCACTAAAACGGTGCGCGTGTCGTGGGGGCTCACGGTCGGGTGAAACATCGCGCCCCCGCCCCCCGGGCCGATGATCCGGAAATCACCCGGACGGCCTTGAGCGGAAACCAGCAGCGGCAAAGCCAGAAAAGCTACAACGACGCGCCCCATTACCATTGCGATATGTCTCTCCCTTGACCTATATCTTCAGCTTTAGCAGCCGCGCGGCATTCTCGTAGTACACCTTTTTCAACATCGCGTCCGACAGCCCGACCCCGTAAATTCTCCAGCGGCCTTGTGGTGGCACCGGCGCGGGTGCGTAATCGAAATATTCGTCTTCGGTTTCCAGAAACCGGTAGTAGATCTCGTACAGTTCGTCGCCAAAAATCTGTTGCGGCGTGTCCTTTCCGTTCGGCACCGCATCGGTCCCAAACAAGATGCGGTCCTGATAGCGGTCAAAGAATTTGCGGGCTGTGCGCGGTTGGCGCCCGAGTTCGCCGATTCGGGCGCCCAGTTCCACGCTCATATTGGGATAGCGATCCATACATTGACTTACGTAGGCGAGATTTTCCGCATTGTTCCCGACGTGTAATACGATGAATTGCGTCTTGGGATGGCGCGAAAGCACGCGATTTCGTGCCTCCAGCAGTTGCGCATTAAGAGGAAAGTCGTGGCCGTGAAACGACCAGTCGGGATGATTGTTCAGTTCCTCGAACCGCTCGTTGAAACGGTCGGTAGGCAGAAAGAAGGCTTCAGGGTCCGAGACGTGGATGGCCACCGGCATTTCCAGTGAGCCGCAAACCTCCCACAGGGGATCGAAACGGGCATCGTCGATCTTCACCAGCGGGCCTTCGGTCACATTTTCCCGCAAATACAGCCCGAGCGTCTTCAGGACCTTCAGTCCACGCGCTCCTGCCCGGTGCGCGCGCTCGATTTCCTGCGACTGAACCTTTCCATAATCCGGCTGATTCGTGCGATCCCACATTGGTTCGGTAAAGGTGACGAAGCGGCCCGGATGCGGTTTTTGAAATCGTTCGATGGCCTGGTCCAATCCCTTTCCGGAGCCGCCGGTGAGATTCACCATCACCCGGATGTTTTTGCGCTCCATACCGGCCAAAACCGTTTCCGGCGCAGCCAGAAACTCCATGTCCTCTCCGAAACCGACGCCGTTTACGGATTTGGCGCGCACCGACAAATGTGTGTGAACATCAATCACCGGATAACGCGAACGCGGAACCTTTGTTTCTCGAACGTGCAACATGCTCTTCGGCTGGAATTCGGAGAGGTCCAACTTCATCTTCCCTGCGCCTTCAGGAGACTTGAGCTGCCCAGTAAGGGCCGGGCCAATTCGCAAAGCGCCGGCCGCGGTGAAGATCCCAATGTTTTCCAGCCACCTTCTCCGGTTGATTCCACTCATGCGTTCCCCCCGGCGTTCGGCGATCGCCTCGCGGCGCGCAATTTTCTTTTCACTTCTTTCTATATCGTTTACTTTCGATTGTCAAAGTGGCATAAACCTTTGCGGGCAGTTTGCGACCATTTCTGTGCTATAGGAAAATAATGATGCTCCGCTGCCAAGGCCTGTTCACTGTCGCCATCACGGCCTTCGCCGTAGCCGTCGGTTTCAACGCCCCGCACGGCAGCACAAGCCACCATCCCATGTATTCCAGCAAAGCAAGAATCGATGCCAAGCATATTTCGTCTGATTTCCTTCCGGACGGCGACTTGAACAAAGATGTCTGGAAGCATGCAAACTGGGTGGAATTCGACCATGCCATGTCCGGCCAGCTTGCCTACCCGGAAGAGGCTACGCGCGTGGCCGCTCTCTGGTCTGGTCAATACATCTATTTCGCATTTTCCTGTAAGTATGACCTTCTAAATACTTTCGAGAACGAGGATATTGCCAAAGAGCGCTGGGAGCTCTGGAACCGCGATGTCGCGGAAGTCTTTCTCAATCCGCAGCCTGAGCGTTTCCAGCACTACTACGAGTTCGAGGTTGCGCCCAACAACCAGTGGGTGGATCTGGAAATCTCCACCGGCGAGAAACCGGACCACAATGCCGCCTGGAATTCGGGCTTTACGCACGCAACCCGCATCGACGCTGGCAAACACGTGTGGACGGCCGAAATGCGGATACCACTGGCGGCAATGAACGCCACCAATGTAAAGGCCGGAGCCGAATGGCGGGCCAACCTTTTCCGAGCTGCCGGGCCTGGAGACGACGCGCAGCGAAAATTCCTGGCCTGGAGCACCATTCCGGAAGGTAAAACGTTCCACGTGCCCGGCCGGTTCGGTGTTCTGCGCTTGCGCAAGTGAAGAATTCGCATGCCCCAAATCAGTGCAGATAGGCTCCGCCGGGCAGCAGCAACTGGATCGGCCAAACCTCCTGCTTTTCTTCCACCAGATCCTGCCACTTTGCAAACCTGGCATTCGGCCTCGTCAGAAGCTTAATGTCGGGAAGAATTTGCGCGATCGCCCACGCCACCGCGTAGCCTCCATCCGGCGCCGTTACCGCCGTCACATTCCGATGCAGTTTCGCGCTGGTGAAACGGCGCGCTACTTCCGCATCCTCGATCATTTGCAAAAAGTACGGCCGTCCGGTCAGCAGCGAATTATATACGTAGTTCGCCAGAACCCCGGAAATTGGATTGCTGTACGCCTGGTCAAAGTCCAGTTTGCCCAATGTCGGATCGTCCGGCGACACGGCAGTATAGGGCATGCTCGTTTCGCCCACTCCGCGAAAGTCAAACGTTACAACATCGTATCCCGCGTTGATGTGCTTGGGCAGTTCCGGCCAATCCGCCGCTCCAGCTTTCCCGTTTGCCCTAAACCAAAGCAGCACTTCGCGCTTTTCATTTTCGCCATTTTGTTCGCTCCGGTGAAGGTAAACCAGTGGCATTTCCAATTTGCCGTTGTAGCGCAGGAGAAATTTCTCCAAAACGACTTCGTTGACTTGCGTTACACCTCGAGACTCCCACAGGACTTCTCGCTCGTTCGGCGGAGTCCCCGCGAATTCCATCACCTTCCATGTTGCGACGCTGTTTTTTTCTCCGCGGCGGTATTCGTCCTGCAAACTTTCCCCCGACAGCGCCTTGCGCTCCTCGTAGTAATCACGAATCAGGTCCAGCAGGGAACGCGCATCTTTTTGGTCGACCAGCACTTGTCCCGAACCCGTGCACAGGAGGTCCCGGTCAGGTAGTTCCTTTGGAGTTATCACACCGCGCTGCCGGGGCATCTGGTTGAACCGGTCAAGGAAATCCAGCGCTGCTTCCTGATTTTCCGCCGAATACCCGTGCCCGTGGTATCCCTCGGACATAGCGATACGGTCAGCGTGAGCAAATCTCTCATACACCTGTTGCGCTTCGCGAAACGTCTTGCGCGCCCCTTCGATCGGGAAAAAATCCAGGACCGCGGACGCCACCATTACGGGCCGCGGGTACATCAACAACAACAGTCCCGCGTGGTCCACGCCGCCCGAGACCATCTGATAGAGGTCCTGCTCGGGATCGCTGTCGGGGTCCGCGAAGATGCGGTTACCCATGCGCATCGGCAGCGCAGTGATGTAACACGAAGGGATCGCCACTTTAATCCGCGGATCGAGCGCGGCAATCAGCGCCGTTTGCGTCCCGCCCCCGCTGGTGCCGGTAATGCTGATGCGCTCCGGGTCCACATCGGGCCGGGTCAGCAGATAGTCCACCGCGCGCATGCCATCCCACACTTCCCAGCGCGCCAGGTTCGCGCCAGCAAGGTAGGCGAGGTTCCCCATCACTGCGTGCTCCCCGCAAATCAGGTTGTAACGGCTCTTTCCCTGTTTTGTGTCCCAGAACTGGCTGCGCTCTCCCTGCCCGACCGGATCCCACGAAATCACCACATAGCCGCGCGCCACCAGGCGCTGGCTTAATCCCTGATAGTGGATCTTTCCGTTGCTCGCGTGCCCTGCCGGCACCAGCACGGCCGGATGTTTCTGCGAACGGTCGTGCGGCGCATACACCAGCGCGGTCACATACACTCGCGGCAGGCTCTCGAAAATCAGCTTTTCGATTGTGTACCCTGGCATCAGAATTTTTCCAGTTATGCGCGCGCGCAGATCAGTCTTTTCTTTTGGCAGGCCGCCGATCATTTGCAGCAGCTTTTGCCTTGTAGTTTCCTGCAGTTTCAGCAGATCGCTCTCAGAGCGAATGGCCGCCCAAACGCGCTGGCGCTCCTGGTCCTGCCGCCAGGCTTCATCCAGCTGATATTGAAGATAGGGAGTGATGCGGGGCCCCGGCGGGAGTGGCTGCAGTACCTCAAACTTGTCCTGGGGTGGAGCCTCCTGGGCGGGCAGTGCCCGCGCGCAGGCTGCGGCGAGCACCAGGACCCAGAATGGCGCCAGAAATTTTCCCACTGCGGTCACCTGGATTGCACCGTAAGTGAGCCCATTGCGTACCAGCCATCCTCTTGCCGCCCTTCGTTCGCAAAACGAATCGCCGGCTTTCCAGTACGCGGGTCGAGCATGGCGATGCGCACCTGATACACCCCGTCGGCAAGTTCCGCCGGAACATACACCGTTCCGTCATACACGGCATCTCCCGGCAGCCATTTCCGTACATCCACCGGAATGCGGAGATCAGCGGAACCTTGGGCCGACTGTAACTGCATCACCAGCCCGTATTCTGCATAAATCGGAGCTACACCGGCATTGAGCCACCACATGTGCACCGGCATCATCGTTCCCGGCTGCGTCACTTTCGAGTACTCCAACCGGCGCAAGATGAAGCGGTAGCCCATTCTTCTCTGGAAATCGTCGAACTTGGCGCGCCACTCCGCTGGAATGGGCGCGGACTTGATGTTCGCTGTGCTCACATGCCACCGCAAACCCTGTTCGATGATGTAATCCACGTCATACCCGCGGAGTTTCCAGCCCGGCACCGTGTAACACGTTTCCAGAGAAACCGGGCTGCGCTGCCACACGTTTTCAATTCCAGTTCGAACGATCTGCTGGGGATAAATTTCCAGCATCTCGGCCGGAAAATACGGATCGTTGGAACTGACACGCATGTCGCCCCAGCAGTCGAGTCGCCATCCCGCTCCGTGCTGGGTTCCATACGCCAGCGCTTGCGGCTCGTCGAAATTCATCAGCAGCGTCGTGCCCTTGAACGCTTCCATCCAGATATCGATCAGTTCCTGCTGATAGGAAAACGGCGGCATATAAGGGCTCCAACCCTCTCCCCAGTAGCCGATCGAAGAAATATCTACCGTGTCCAGATACGGGTTGCCGTCGTAGCGTTGCCCCGCTTCGGCCACCAGTTGGCCCCAATACTTCAGATACAGCGGGTCGCTAAAATCCGGCTGCCAGATGTTCCCGTCCTTATCCGTATCCCTGTTGGCGCGCTTGGCTCCGGATTTTCTGTACCACTCCGGCAGCGGGTCCTCGTTCGAATACGGCATCAGCCGGATGGCCAGCTTCTGCCCGTGCACTCGCGCCTCTTCAATCGCCAGATCCACGATTCCCCAGTTGTATTTTCCGTGCTCTGGCTCCAGTACATTCCAGTACCAGCGGCAGTAGGAAATTGCAGTATCGGGAAAATCCGGCCGGTTCGCCGCCGGCAGCAGCTTTTTTTCCGGTCCCTTTTCAGACCATTTCAGCGGAGGATTCGGCTCCTGGCCGTTGAACCTCTGAAACGTAGTGATCCCCATGCCCGGATTCACTAGCACATCGGAGATTTCTTTCGGACGGATCACCACCACGTTGCGCTGCGCGCCCGCGTACTCGGCCGAAAACAGCGCTGCCAAAAAGCAAACGGCGCGAACCATCGCTTTTCTCTTTTGCAGTCTCGGTCTGTCCAAGGTGCGCGGAAACACTCCTTAACCCCCTGCGATCCAAACCCACTATGTCGCTAGTCCTGCGGCAAGGCATAGGCGGCCAGCGTATCGGAAACCGGTCCGCGAAAAAATCCTCCACCACCTGCCGCGATAACCACAAACTGCCTTCCGCTCTTCTTGCCGAGATAGGTCGCCGGGGTGGCATGCGCATTCGCTTCCAATTCGGTAGACCACAGCTCCTCACCCGTCTTGGCATCGAAAGCCCGGAACTTGGCATCAGTTGTCGCACCAATGAAAACCCATCCACC
>CAZQOB010000073.1:1519-25700 GCA_964594885.1 uncultured Acidobacteriaceae bacterium | reverse complement strand
GGAATGCTGATCGCCTTCCCTCAGGAACCCTGATCGACTTCACAAGAATCCGCACCCAAGCCGCAGATACAAAATCGTGTGCTTGCTCCATGGTCCACAGCTGTGCTTTTCGGAAGAGATACTTCAACTCATTGATTTCGCCCCATTCCTCGCAATCGTCGAACTTCATCGTCCTGTTGAACGAGTTTGCCAACACTGCCCACACATCGGCTCGACCAACTATCCCAAGAAGCATTCATTTTGGTTCTGGATACACGCCGACGCCTCAACCCATCACACAAAGGGGGCGACTACTGGCCATCGCCTCAAGTTCCTTGAGAACTCCCAGAGTGTAAAATCCCTTGGCTCCGCCTCCGTTAAGAGCGAGGGACACGAAAGCCACCAGAATGGGAGTTCATTTGGCCTAAGAATTATTCTCCTTTAGTGCTGTTCGTTTGCCTGACCGCCCACTATCGCGGCCCCGCCAACTTCCGCTTTAGGATCATCAACATTCTCCTGCAGCTTCCGAGCGGCCTCAGAAATGCTCTTCTTAGCTTTATAAATCCGCACGACTCCCAAGATTGAGACAAAAGAACCAAGAGAACCGAAAAGAATTCCCAGGATTAGTGAGCCGAGCTGTTTGTATTTGCTCTTTTCTGCATCAATGGAATTTACCCTCCGTCCGGGCCCGCTCGCATCCGAGACTCCGGCGTCAGGCTCCAAAGATGCACCCCGATACCACGCTGATATTCGAATTGGGTAATCGCCCGGCGCTAGTCGCGGGCAATTCACCGAAACCTGCAGTTTATTTCGCACATTTGAGACCTGACCGTAGGCCGGGTTGGGTCCTTGTACTTGGTAGTCGATCAATTCCCCGCTCACCGTTAAGTTTCCCTGCAAATCGACGCTTGGTCGGTGCCCCAGATTCTGGAATGTGACGATTACCAGCGAGTCCGGCAACTGACCTGGCAAGTTTGCCGGTAATGGAATTCGCTCGACCCTCATTTCGTAGACGAGATCGGCCTTATCAAAAAACACGACATAGGCGGGAACAATTCCAAGAGCGGAAATTAATAGGGTTGCCCCGCTTATCCAGAGCGCAGTTTTGTTCATGCAAGTGTCTCTTTTTGTCTACGTTCCTCGGCAAAGTCGCTAGTCGAATTCACAGTAACTCCACACTTGTATTGCAAAATCCTTTACCTGCTCGCGTGTCCAGGGCTGAGTGGAGTGAAATAGGTATTTGATTCCGTTTACTTCGTACCACAAGCCCGCGTGGCCCGTTGTCACAGCGTTATATATGAACGCAATGGAATCACGAACATTCTTGCTGTACAGATCACCCGTGAGGAGAGCATCCGGCACGTTGTACGCTAAGGATTCGATGAGAAAGGAAGCAATGGGCTTAGCGGCCTCAGTTCCTCGTTCCACCATCTCGTTTCTGAGATTTTTTAGGCATCGAACAATCGATTTAAATCTGTTCCCTGTGCGCCCGTTTTTTGCGACGCCGTTGGAGTAGTTTTGCTCGGGCCAATTGGTGATCGACACACCTGTGTCCGAAAATGCTTTTACGCCTGGTGGAAGAACATAATTTACAGCTCCTGCGGGATTAGGGCGTGCCAGATAGAGTCGGTATTCAAAGGCACAAAAGACATCGGCGTCGACTCGATAGGTATTTTCATGAACATTTAGAGCCTTATTTCCCCTCGATACGCCACGCTGGCTAAACTTCTGTTCGAGCGCCTTCTGAACGTCGGCCTTAAACATTGGAAATGAATATGGCGAATCGACTATGCCCGCATCTGTTTTGCCGTAGTCCGCAAAGCCGAGGTCAAAAAAGAACGTATCTCGGCAGCACACGCAAATGTCGACATCACTATCCTGGCGGACGTTAGTATTGTTTCGGTAGGATCCTTGAGCAAAAACTGAGACCTGATGTGGTTGCAAAGACAAGGAGCCTCGGATTGCATCACGAATCATTCGCTCAGCATTTTCTTGTTTTTCTGCCTCAGTATCGCTGGACGGCTTGCTCCATCGCCGAAACGTACTTTCCCAATCTTTCGCCAAGACACTCTCCCGAACTGATGCCTTACTAGGCGGAGATTATACAATCAGACTACGTAATAGAAGCAACATCGCACTATGAGTTGTTCAGCCGAACTGAAATGGCTCGTATCAGTCTGTGATGAAGTCGACGAACATTTAGTGGTTCCGGCGAAATAGGGCAGTTTCGCTCTAGCCTATCCCCTATCCCGTCAATCGCAGGGGGGATAGGGGATAGAGCGAAACTGCCCTTTGCAACTGTTCTAAGAAGTTAGTAGCGCGAGCGCCTAGGAAATCCTGCAGTGCTCACGCGCTGTGTCGGGCACTTGACTCGCCCTACTATAGAACGCTGTTCTCGCCAACTTGGATCGCTGTACGCTACCTAGGCGGTGCGCAGCGCCCCGCTACCGCGGGTCAACTAACCAAGTTGCTGAACCACCGCGCTACAGCATTCAAACCGGCCTGAACAAGGTCTCCCGAGCGAGCGTCGTCCCACCACTGATCGTCGTGCTCCGGAAACAGATCTGACATTTGCTGTTTGGCCAGAGCAAGTTTCATGGGCAGTGTCGGGTCCACGGGTCGAGGCTCAGCAGCTTCTCTTAATTGTGCCAGCATCTGCTGCTGCTGCTTTAAGTCCAGGATTGCTATGGGCGAATGGCAATAGGGGCATGCTGAGTTGCTTTGCAAGTCGATTGACGCACCGCAGCTTGAACAATTCACCGTTTGCACGCTCGCTCTCAAGTGCTGTACCTCGCTTGGCGAGAGCGGATGGATGAAATTCTTCTCCTTCAGGAACTCGAAAAACAAAATGAAGTGACCATGCTGCTTCGAGCATTGCCAATACGTGAAGCGCACGTTTCGCGTCATATTGTGCGCCAGCGTCAAGGTGGCTCCACATCGCGGACAGAGCATCGCCAGCGACAGCGTTGGCTTGGGTGACGAGGAATGCTCGCCAATGTACTTCATTAACTCCAGCGTCGACGCCGGAGAAAGCTGCAAATCTTTGTGTTCGTCGAACCAGAACGCCTGACAGGGCGTGCAAACATCAATGACAAACTGTGCCCCCAGCCGGTTGCCCAGCGTCCAGTCCGTCATTGCGCCAGCGCAATTAGGACACTGCATGCGCCTATCGTATCAGGCCGCGCGGGCCAAGCGCACTGACCAGACGCCTTTGAAGTTCCTGACGCTGGGCTCGGTCAAATTGCGATAATTATTCGCTTTGTGAGATCGCTTTGGTTACCTCGCCCTCTGTTAGCTTTTCCTTTCCTGGGTCTATTTCAGTGCCCACGTTCGGCAGGCTGTAGCTATTTGCTTCCCGAAAATCTTCCTCCATATGAGCTCGCTAAGAAGTCCGTCGACCGAGCCGATTTCTGGCGCCTTGAAAGAACATGCGCGCCCTGCCACGTCGCTTCACTCGTACAACTCTGCGGTCGAGAGCGCGCCGGTCGTATTGACTCCTCCCGTCACCAGCACTCTTCCATCTTTCAGTAACGTCGAGGTGTGATACTCGCGCGCAGTGCCCATGGGGGTGGTGGTCGTAAAGCTGCCGTTGCCCGAGTCGAACAGTTCCGCCAAGTTGACCTCATTCCCCGTGGGATCTTGCCCTCCCGTCACTAGTACGATCCCGTCGCTGAGCAACGTTGCGGCGTGTTCTGCCCGCGCCGCACTCATGTTGCCGGTCACGGCAAAAGTCCCTGCGGCCGGGTCGAAGAGCTCGGCAGAAGCGGTATGGTCGCCGCCAGTAACCAGGACCTTGTTGTTCTTCAGCAGCGTCGCTGTATGGTTAAACCGGGCAGTGGCCATGCTGCCCGTGCTGGTGAAGGTTCCGCTCGCCGGGTCGTACAGTTCCGCCGTCGTGAGTTCGTTGATTACTGGATTCAATCCTCCGGCGATCAGCACCATACCGTTGTTGAGCAGCGTTGCGCTGTGGTTGGCGCGCGCGGTGGTCAGGTCCCCCGTCGCCGTGAACGTTCCGCTGGCGGGATCGTAAAGTTCGGCGGTTGAAAGAAACCCACCGGCACCGTTCCCGCCGGTGACCAGCACCATACCATTGGTAAGCACTGTCGCAGTATGGTTCGATCGCGGGGTAGCCATTCCGCCCGTAGCTGCAAAGGTTCCACTGGCGGGATCGTAAAGTTCGGCGGTTGCGACAGCGTTACTGTCGGTGCCGGTTGCTCCACCCACTACCAGCACCTTGCCATTCTTGAGCAGAACCGCCACTTGAAGGGAGCGTCCTGCCTGCATGCTCCCAGTCGGCGCGAAACTTCCACTGGCTGGATCGAACAGTTCGGCGGTGGGCAAAAGGTTGTTAACATCGACCTGCCCTCCGGCGACAAGTACTTTTCCGTCGCTAAGAAGGGTTGCCGAGTGATTGAGGCGCGCGGCGTTCATACTCCCGGTCGCCGCGAAAGCCTTTGGAACAACCTTGGGCCCACCCTCGTTTCCGCTGCTACCGCAACCAGCAGCAAGAGCCAGGCCGAAAAACAACAGCGCGGAACACTTTTTCATGAGCTCCTCCACCCCCGCCGTGTTACGAATACGGCAGCCTTCTGCTCGCGCGCAAGCGATAAAGCGCGACAGTACCCAGACTTATTCGGTTGTCGCGGCTTGCCGCCTCTATGTGTCTCTGGTGATGCAGCCAGCACCTACCCGTGTGGCCGGGAGTCAGCTGCATTCGGATCGGCGGTGAATAGAAAAAGAGCAGTTCCGCTCTAGCCTGTCCTCTATCCCGTCAAGCGCAGGGGGCTAATCCAACTCAGGTATTACTGTTCCTTGTGCGGCCACCATTCGCCAGTTACCCGCGTCCTTAATATATGCATGCAGAAAGCGGGATTTGACTTCGCTCACTTCACCCTGAAGTTCCGCCTCCATTTCGGTCCAGCCGGTGACCAGACCAGCGTCGCCGTGGCGCTGCACCGTCAGATCATGGACGCCGATTTTGTGAAATTTGAGCGCACCTGAACCCAAGTACTTCAACAATTCCGATCTGACGGTCACACCTCCCATGAAATCATTCAGAAAGAATTGTTCGGATAGGATTGCATCCAGCGCGGAAACATCCGGCGCCTGCGGCGGCGTCAAATCGGCGTTCGACGATCAGCAGTTCGTCGATTTGCGGATCGTGTGCGACTCCAGGCTGATGCATGAAGGGCTCCTGACCCTACCTGGTTGGATGCGCGATCATTCCGCTGGTTTGGTCATTTTTTAATCGGCAGGGAAGCACTAGAGGCAGGAGCGCGCCGCGAACTAAAACCCTTCCAACTGGTTGGCGACGGGCATGCCTGAGTAGTGGACATGCGCAAGCTTCCAGGAGCCGTTCAACTTAATATAGACCTGAGTTTCGCGGCCGTGCGTGGTGAGCTGTTTGCCGTCCTTACGAAGAGTAGCGTTGAAATCCCAATAAAATTCGGCGACGGCGGAATTGCCGGAAACGTCCACGGAAATGTCGTGTGCGGTCAGCTGGCGCTCGGAAAAAACTTTTCCGAACAGCCTTTCGTAGATGTTCTGCTTGATTTGGTCGAAGCTATGCTCGTGACCGAGCGGGTGGATGAACGTATCGGCAGGGGAATCTAGCCAGACTTCGGCGGCGAGAGTCGTGTCACAGGTATCAATCGAACGGGTGTACTTGGTGATGAGGGCCTTGATTCGCTCCGCGTCCCCGAAGGAAGAACCGGAGCGTGTTGCCGAGGTCATCATACTCTCAATTTCGTCAGCATCACGGGGCAGACGCTTGCTTAGTAACTCGTATCCCGTGTCGGTGATTAGGACGTCGTCTTCGATGCGGACGCCAAGGTTTTCTTCGGGGATATAGATGCCGGGTTCGACAGTGACCACCATGCCGGGAGTGAGAGGTTTGCAGCCTTCCCCGGGGTCATGTACATCGAGCCCGATATCGTGACCAAGGCCGTGGATGTAGTACTGGCCGAGCCTCTTGCCTTGCAGATCTTTGCCGTGGGAATTGATGTAGTCGTAGGAGATTTTGTACAGGCTCTTGTCGCCGGACTTGCAGAAATTCATGCCGGGCTTGAGTGCGGCGAAGACCGCGTTTTGGGCGCCAAGGACGACGTCGTAGATTTCGCGCTGGCGAGGTGTGAATTTGCCGTTGGCGGGAACGGTGCGGGTGATGTCGGCCGAGTAACCGGAGTATTGCGCGCCGACGTCCAGCACGACGACGTCACCACCGGCCAACTTGCGATCGAGTCTGTCGTAGTGCAACGTGGTGGAGTTGGGGCCTGCGCCCACAATGGGCGCGTAGCCTTCCGCTTCCGAGCCGCCCAGAGCGTGCATTTCCGCCATCTTTGCCGCGACCTGATATTCGTACATGCCCGGGCGCATCGTCTTCATTGCTTCGAGATGCGCATCTACCGAAAGCTCGACTGCCTTGCGCAAAAACGCGATTTCGCCCTGCGATTTGACCGAACGCATGGCTTCAATCGCGACACGGCAATCTTTCAGCTTCACGGCCGGAGCGGCCAGTTGCAGCCAATCCACGACAGCCTTTTCGTGGGGATAGCCGCCGAGCTCTTTTTCGTAGGGAAGGATGGTCGCGAAGTGCAGATACAACTTGGCCAACCGTTCCACGTACGCCCGCATGTTGGTGATCGGTTGCACGGAGGCGAATCCGGTACGGGCGGAAATATCCGGATCGGTCGGCGACAGCCGGACGCCGTTCCATCTTTCCTGCTGGAGGTTTTTTTCCGGCAGGAAAAGGATTTCGCGCGGGCCGTCCCAAGCGTCGCGAGCCTGGACGGCTGGTGATGGGGGGAGAAGGATCAACCCGGCCTCTTCTTGGTTGTGGCCAGTGAGGTAGTAGAAATTGTCTTCTTGCGCGAAGACGTAAGCCTGCGAACTCTCTTCGCGGCCGGTCAGTCCCTGCAGAATGACTGGCGCATCCATTTGCAAGGCAAGCTGAGCCCGCCTTGCCGCGTAAACTTCACCGGGCTCGCGTTCCCGGCGTTGCTGCGCCCCGGTTGTTTGGGGACTGAAAGCCACAGTTGCAGCGGCCAGGAGTATCAAAATTGTTAAACTTGCGCGACAAAACACAGAACACGACCGGAATGTCATCCAAGACCCTCGCAGAAGCAAAGCGGAGATTGTAGCTGACGCGCGGCAGTCGGCGAAATCGCCAAGTCGGATTACTTCAGTTCGACTTCGACGATTTGGCCGGGCGCAGTTCCCGCGTTCGAGAGGTTGTGGGTGATTCTGGCGTCGATGTACTTGAAGTCTCCGACTCCGACCGGATGGGTAGCGGTCTGGCCATCGGGCGACGACATTTTTAAATTCATGTTGGTGACTGCGACGATCACGTACGGCCGCATGTGGGTGTGCATGGGCGAAGTGGCGCCCGGCGCCAGCGCCCAATTGTATACTCGGGAGCTCGGCGTTTCCGCAGCAACCGGCGCGGCGATGTCAGGCGAAGGCGTGGCAGGACGCTCCGTCGGTTCGATATCCAGCACATCGAACGGAGCTTTGCCGACATTGTGCACGCGATGGGTGTACGAGGCGCCGGTCAACGTGAGGGCCCCAATGTCTCCGGGTTTGGTGGGAGAAGGAGCGCTTTCGGGCTTGCCCAGGTCTTGATTGGTCGTCGAAGTCGCCGAGAGCTGGATGGCGATGCGGTCGTGAGTGTGCGTGTGATATTGCGTGCGCTCGCCCGGCGGCAGGGTGAGGTGCATTACGGTCACCGCGTCATTCTTGAAGACGACTTTGTGCAGCGGTTCCTCTTCCACCGGCACGGATGTGGTTTCCGGCAGCTGTAAGGCGACCAAGCCCGCGAAGATGAGCAATACCGTAGGCAAGGGGGAATAGTTCATGAGCGGCAGCTCCAGACTCGGTGCGTGAACCGAGTATACCGAACAACAGTCGCCAAGAATGCTAGCTCCCGGTCAGAAACCGGGGGCTCCGGAAGAAGCCGGACGCATCTCCGGGGCGTTTACGCCGAAACGCAAATGCTGGAAGTAGGTTTGTCCGAGCGACATGCAGCCCGTGTAGAGGTAACCCCAAACGAAGAGCAGCAGAAACGGAATCGTCGCGAAGTTCTGGTTAGAAATCGCGTAGAGCACGGTGAACGCGAAATACACGCCGAGGAGAATTTCGGCATAAGGCATCCAGCCGGCCTTGTTGCGGTATTTCTTGGCGACGAAGGAGTCCTTTTTGCCCTCGATTTTGAATTTTGGAGTGCGGGCGAATTCACTTTTCACGCCGAAGATGGCCTCCAGCACAGCCTTAGCGTTGCGAATGGAAATGCCAATGCCGGTGGCCATCACGAACGGCATGTAGAAAAATGTTTTGTACCAAGTTTTCGGCCGCAGCTCTTTTTGGGCGACCAGATAGAAGCTGGATATGGAGCAAGTGGAAGCCAGGAACAGCGGTAGGTCGATGAGCAGCATTTGGAACCAGCCCTGATAAAAGCGGACAATCATGGCCGGCAGCAACATCGCAGAAAACAGGACCATTAGCGGATAGCTGATATTCGCGGTGAGATGGAAGAATGCTTCCGCCTTGACGTGCCAGG
Organism: uncultured Acidobacteriaceae bacterium; assembly: GCA_964594885.1. Taxonomy (GTDB): domain Bacteria; phylum Acidobacteriota; class Terriglobia; order Acidiferrales; family UBA7541; genus Acidiferrum. Next base: position 17,167 of record CAZQOB010000073.1, on the reverse strand, counting down.
GCACGTCGGACCGAAACACCTGCGGCAGGATTTTCTTGGCGGTTTGCATCAAGCCTTTGGCCCAGCGTGCCTGCTGCGCTTTGAAGCCGTTCATATCCACCGGCAATTCACTGGCGCACTCAATTTCGGGAAGGTAGAAGAATTTCCAGCCCTTAAGCTGCGCCCGATAAGACAGATCCGTATCTTCGGTTAGCGTGTCGTGTTCCCAGCCGCCGGCGGAGTCGATGGCCGCGCGGCGCCAGACGCCGGCGGTGCCGTTAAAATTAAAAAATGTGCCGCGGCGGGACCGGGCGCCGTGTTCCACGACGAAATGGCCGTCCAGGAGAATCGTTTCCACTTGCGTGAGCAGGGAATAGTCGCGGTTCAGATAGGTCCAGCGCGTTTGCACCATGCCGATCTCGGGACCCTGGAAATAGGGAATGGTGCGGCGCAGGAAGTCGGCTTCCGGGATGAAGTCGGCGTCAAAGATGGCGACAAATTCGCCGTGCGCAGTTTTCAATCCGTTCTCCAGGGCGCCGGCCTTGAACCCTTCCCGGTTGGTGCGGTGGATGTACGCGATCGGCAAGCCTAACGCGGCGTGGCGCTCCACGCAGTTGCGCGCCACTTCGCGCGTTTCGTCGGTGGAGTCGTCCAGCACCTGCACGTCGAGGAGTTCCTGCGGGTAATCAAACCTGGAAATGGCTTCGACCAGGCGTTCAATTACGTAACGCTCATTGAAAATCGGAAGCTGAACCGTGACCCGCGGCCACTGCGCCACGGGCGGCGGCGGCCCAGGAATATTCTTGCGGTATTTATAGTAGTCATAAACCAGCCAATAGCGATGCAAACCGTACACGGCAAGAATGGCAAGGACGATGAAGTAGGGAATCATCATCATCAAGTCGAAGGCATTGGCGTGGTAGATGCCCGTAAACGTCTTGTCCGTGAGCTTGTGCCAGTAGTTGGTAATCGGGCTTTGGAAGAGAAACCAGATGAATGCGAAGAGCTTCATGGAAAAGATTAGTTTACGCAGTTTGCGGGATTCGCGCCAGCGAGGGTTTGCGGTAAGCCCTTCGCGGCGCTTTACAGAGTTGAGGCATAATCGCTCGGCTATGAATCAACCGCAGTCAGTACAGCAGGAAGGCCGGCTCCGCGAAATTGCCTGGGCCTTCCTGCGCTTAGGCTTGGTAGCATTCGGTGGAGCCGTAGCGCACATTGCCATGATGGACGCGGAGTTTGTGCGGCGCCGAGGTTGGCTCAGCAAAGAGGAGTTTGTCGATCGGGTCGGCGCCGTCAATCTGCTGCCCGGGCCAAGTTCCACTGAATTGGTGATCTATCTCGGCTATCTGCGCGGCGGAGTTCCCGGTCTGATCATCGCCGGTGCGTCGTTCATTCTTCCCTCGGCGCTGATGATGTGCGCGATGGCCTGGGCCTATACTCGATTTGGTACCCTGCCGCAGATCGCCGGCGTGCTTTGGGGCGTGAAGCCGGTGGTTGTGGTGCTGATCGCCCAAGCAGTCTGGTCGCTGGCAAAGACGGCGCTGAAGTCACGCGAGTTGACAGCGATTGCGATCATTGTAGTTGTTTTGGCAGCGCTGAAAGTTTCTACTCTTCCCTTGCTGATTGGCACCGGCGTGGCGTGGATTGCTGCAAATCGCTTTGCAGCCAGAGCGCCAGCTATTTCTGTCGCCCAGGGTGCAGCTACAGGCTCTGGGGTGGTTCCAGTCGTGACCACCGCAGTTACGATCTCCACCACCTCTGTGATGACCTACTTTCTGAAAATCGGGGCACTGTTGTGGGGAAGCGGCTACGTCTTGCTGGCGGTGTTGCGCGAAGATCTCGTCACAAAAATGCATTGGTTGAGCGAACCCCAGTTGATCGACGCAGTTGCGGTCAGCCAGGCGACGCCCGGCCCATTTTTTACCGTCGCTACCTTTATTGGATTCCTGCTCCGCGGATGGCGCGGGGCGGCGCTGGCTACGTTGGCGATGTTTCTTCCAGCCTTTGTTTACGTAGCCGCGACCACGCGCGTTCTGGTTCGCTTGCGTAAATCAACTACAGCCGGCACCTTCCTGGATGGAGTCAACGCGGCAGCGATCGCGCTAATGGCTTTTGTAGGCTTTCAGTTTGCGCGAGAAGCCGTCGTGACCGTGCTGGCAGCAGCGATCGCGGCGCTTGCAGCCCTGCTCATCTTCCGATACAAGATTAATTCCGCCTGGGTCGTTCTTACCGGCGCGGCGTGCGGATTAGTCGCAAGGCTCGGGGGACTATCCTGACGGCAGGAAGACCGCGCTGCCGCCAGAACCAAGATCTGGCAGCTCTCACGGCCAAGGCAACAGTGCAACGTTCGAACAATCTGAACAAGCTCCAGCTTCCAGAACAAACTGGGTGTGGCAGACGGGGCAGTAACTCCGGCAATTGGAACTCTCGCGTTGTGGCGGCGCCAAGAGTGTGGCGGAATCCGTTCCGCTCTGGGCAATGAAATCCTCGAGAAACTTCAGTAGAAACCTATCCGCGTGAAGGTATCTGGTTCTGCGGAGCTCGGCGCTGGCAAAAGACAAGAATTGCTTCGCGGGGAGCAAAGCCTGTGCCACGGCCACTGGATGGAAATCCGCGAGCAGGTCAGCGACCAGGAGGTCGTTGGCGCGAATGGCAGCGAACGGCGACAAGCCGATGGTGAACAGATTCTGCGCGGGCCAGCGCCCATTTTCCGGATAGAGCCGGCGATAGGCGCGTGCGAAGAGCCAGAGAATCGTCGCCGACGAAAGGACCAGATACAGGAGCAGGGCCGGCCAGATTCGCGGCAGACCGAGGAAATAGGTTGCTGCGGGGCCCAACAGAAAAGCAAATGAGAACAGAGAGTAGCACGCCGTTTTCAAATACGACGCAGACTGCGAGTAGCTTTCGAGCCGCTGCCCGATTTCTTTCGCCGAGAACATCACTTTCATTTCAGAGTCTATGAGGGACGCGCGATTCTCAGGGCTCGCGTTCAGCAGTTTCAACAGGAAAAGAGCCGCTCGATCGGCCCCAGCTTCGCTGCGAAGCACAACGAAAGGCTGGCCGTCGACATTCACCTGTTTTATGTAGCGACAGACGTCATGCCTTGACTGCAGGGAAATGGAACGCGTAGAAGCTTCGGCCACGCTAAATGCACTCAATCCAACGGGCCGTCCCGCGGAATCCGTTCTAACGATGAATGGAAACCGTTCAACAAAGACGGCTCCGACGTGAGGCAGAAAGGGATTGCTGAGAAAAATCCGCTTCCCGTCCGGGCTCAGCCGCCACCACCGGCGAAGCAGGCTTCCGCGCAAGTTGTCATGCAAAAAGAAAACAACGGTAAGGGGATGGGCAAGGGAGAAACATTGCGCCAGATAAATCAGGAACAGCACCAGGACTAGAGAAAGCGTCTCGTTCATCCCTGTTGCGGCGTCTGCTCTTGGTTCCTGCCGGCCACAGCGTTTTTGATGCGATTGAACATCCGCTTGATAAAAGCGGCTAGCGCTGCAATCGCCGCGACGATCAGCTTCCATAACTTCGCCAGCAAGCCGGTCTTCGCCGCGATTGCCGTTGCTCCGCCGGCTACCAGCGTCGCCAAGCCGTATTCCGCGATCTTATCGCCGGCCCGAAAATCGGCATATCCGCTGCCCGGGAGATATGAAAATCCCTTCAGCAGGGAATTAAACTTCGGCACAACTCCGTCAACCAGTTTTGGATCCAGGACCAGATCAGCATTCATGGTCCCGCGCCGACCCAGGATTCGCACCGAGTAATTCACCGAAACCTCTTCCTTACCCTGATTGGTAGAGTAGCCTTCCATCGCCCAGGTCAGGTTTTTCGTCGATGAGTCATAAAATGGCGGCTTGTACCAGCTTCGGACGTGATAGGCGAGCCAGCCGCGCTTCAAGCGTTCCTTGTTAGCCTCTTCGGTGTTGTCCTGAATGGTTTTCAGAAGACCGTTGCCGTTGAGTTTGTCGCCGTCGTCGTCTTTCACGTAGCCGACTTCCTGAAATTCAAAGATGATGAACCAGAATTCGCTGTCCTTCGAATCATCGCCGGAAGCGGGAACTATGGTGCCCAACTCGTCGCCGGAAGGCGGATTCCCCGTCAATTCAAGAAACTTCCGTGTGCCTTCTTTGCCCGTGAACTGGAAACCGGCCGGCACTTTTACTTCCGCGATATCTCCCAGGCGGGCTGTTGAAGGTCCGGCGATCCAGTCGATTTTCGGAGGCGCCGGTTTTTGAGTTTCGTTTGACTGTTGGGCGCTGACCGCCGCCGTTGCCGACAACGCTGCGATCAAAACAAGATGGCGCAGGGTCATTGTATGGCTCCAGGAGTTTTCGGAAATAGCCCTCAACATCTGTCAAGAACCGCGTTTTGTCAATCCGAAACGTAAGCGAATATTTACTGGCTTAGAAGTGGCTGCGCAATTCGCGAAACGCCGGCAGGATGACCAGCTTGCCCGAGCCGGCCACGACCGGTTCGTGCTCCATGTGCCAGGTATGCTGGTGCGGGATGTAAACGGCGTTCAAGCCGATTTTCATCGCCGGATTGATGTCGCTGCGCGGGCTGTTGCCGATCATCCAGCCGTGGGTTTTTACGATCTTGTGCTTGTTAACGAGCCCGGAATACGTGATGGTGTCTTTTTCCGGTACGATTTCGATGGCTTCAAAAAACCCCTGCAGCCCCGAGCGCTGCACCTTGGCCGACTGTTCGGCGGGTTCGCCTTTGGTGAACAGAATCAGGCGGTGACGTTCGGTGAGGTAAGCCAGCGTTTCCGGTACGCCATCGAGGATTTTGGGCGGCGTGGCTTCCAGTTCGACGACACGATTATGAATTTCAGCCAGGGTCTCGCGGGTGGCCATCTGGTCCGCAAGTTTCAGGTAGGTCTCTTGCAAAGACCGGCCAAAGCTGCGCACGCCGTAGCCATACTGGCGGATGTTTTTGCGCTCGGTTTCGTTCAAAACATGCCGGATATAGGCGCGGGCATATCCGCACGGCTCCACCAGGGTGATAAAGTCCTCGATGAGCTTCTCGAAAAAGACGTTGTTTTCCCATAGCGTGTCGTCGGCATCGATCAGCAAGGTATGACGTCGCATCTCGTAGTTGGTCCAATAGACGGAAGGTTCCTTGAGTCCGCAAAAATTTAGTGTAGCAGGCGCAAAGCGTCTTCAGCGATGTCCGCCGCGGCGTTAGGATGGGCCATGGTGGCCGCGGCTTGGCGTAAGCTGGCCATGCGGTAGGGGTCGTCAAACAGCTTGGCAATTTTCCAGGCTGCAGCCGGAAGGTTGTTGCAGCGAATCGCAGCGCCCGCTTCCAGCAGGTGATCGGCGTTGCGGAATTCCTGGCCCGGAATCGGTTCAATCAAGGCCATCGGCAAGTGCCTGGCCAAAGCCTCTGAAGTCGTCAACCCACCGGCCTTCCCGACCAGCAAATCTGCGGCAGCCATGTATTGATCCATTTGCGTGGTGAACCCTACCGGAATGAGCCGAGCCGAGCCGCCAGGCAGCGTGCCGGCGCTTTGCGCAATCTCGTCTAGCCGTTTCTTTACCTTTTCGGATTTGCCGGCAATCGCTACGAGCTGCCACGGCTTTTGAAGGTTCAGCAAATCCTGAACCAGCTGTTCTATCGGCCCGACGCCATAGCCTCCAGCCGCCAGCAGGAGGATCGAAGCGGAAGAATCGAGCCGAAGGGCCGTGCGCGCGGCACCGCGGTCCAGCGGGACCGCAAATACCGGGTCAATCGGGATGCCGGTAACGCGGATAATTTCGCGCGGCACTCCGATCCCAGCCATGTATTCCAGCGCTTCGGGAATCGCAACGTAATACCTGCCAACGGTCCGGCACAGCCACATGGCGTGAACATCGTAGTCGGTCACCACGATGGCGTTCCTGGCGTGAAGTTTCTTCTTGGCGATGAGCCAGGCTATGATTTCGGCAGGCAGAAAATGAGTCGCGATGCACAGATCCGGTTGCACCTTCTTGAGCATCCGGATCATCGGCTGCGCGTTCAGGGTATCAAGCGCCAGCCGGCGGCGTGGGTTCTGCCACGGCTGATCGGTGCGTTCATAGAGCACCCCCATCAAGTCCGGCGCGCGTCGCACCATGGAAATGTAAGCCTTGTCGTAAACGCCTTGAAAAAGTTTGCTGACATATTCGATGGCGTCGAGGTGTCTTACATCGCAATCACCGCGTGCGGCGAACGCCTTTTCCAGCGCTTGCGCAGCGCGCACGTGCCCGGCGCCCGAAGATGCGGAAAGCAAAAGAACGCGAGGTTTGCGGTTCATTTGTCAGTCGGCGTCATCAGCAGAGTCCCAAGATGAAGCGCATTATGCGGTCTTTCGGGCGCTGGATGCCAGCTTTTCCAAGATGCCGCGGGCGATCTTTTGCGATTCGCCGAAGTGGGTAAGATATTCCTGGAACTCGTGATTGATGTTCTTGGCTTCTGGGGCTCCCAGCTTGTGGCGCAGGATCATGTCGCGCAGTTTGACGGGATGAGGCAGCAGCGCGTCTTCCTGCAATTCTTCGAGGGCAGTCGCAGGGTCATAGTGATACATCGCAGCCTCCAGCGCTTCTAGGCCAACTACAACGATTGTACCCGTTCGCGCCGATAACGGTGAAGGAACGGGAATGCGGGCGCCAGACGACGGGAGGATCGAGAAAACTATGCGGCCGCGTGCAGAAATTCGTAACGGTCAATTTTTGCAGCAACGCCGGTCTTGCCGTCGCCGTTGGGCTCGACGCGGATTACCTCTCCCTGGCAACGGATGTTGACGTCGCCGGAGCGCGTCACCTGCTCAGGCAAAGTGATGACAAAGTCGATGGTATTGCCGATCTTGAACTGTTCCCCGGCGATGAAATAAAGGCCGCGGTAGCTGACGTCGCGCGTTTGGGCCGTGAAGTCAAATGCCTGCGAATTACAGGCAAGTACGCGCACCGGCAATGTCATGTTGAATCGCCGAGCGACTCGGCGGTCGGTCCCGTCCGGCATGGATCTCCCGAGGCTGGAAAAACTGCCAAACCGTACCAAACGAAAAGCCTGACTGCAACGCAAATTTCGGCCTAGTACTCTCATTGCGAGTTTTCGCTGCCCACCAAGCCGAGGCGCAAGAAAAACGGAGGAAACAGCACTAGTACGAGATCTTGCCGCTTTTGTCATCATGGGCCTATACTCCCTAAAGTCCCGGCATTCGGCATTTTCTCTGCGTGGTTGCGATGCAGCGTCGGCTCCATCCCCGCGTAAGGCTCCAGCTTCCCGCGAGGCTCAGGTGGTCTGAACCGCTGGGCCAGCAGACCCAGCAGTGCCGGACAGTCAATGTTTCCCGCGGCGGATTGCTTATACGGTCCACCGAACCTCTTCGTCCGGGCCATCCCCTTTGGGTTACCTTTCCGTTTGATCCGGAGAATACCAGCGCTCAACCCGAGCACATTGCCCAAGTGGTACGCTGCGTCAAAGCGAACGGCGCCCCTACGAATTGCTGGAACCTTGCGGTTCAGTTTGCTTCTGCTTCGGTCCGCGCCGCAGCCTCCGGTCGCTCCATAGGAAGCGCCGCGACGTCGCAAAACGGAGGCGGAGATGGAAATGGCCTGGCGCTCCCCATCCGGGTACGGCCTAAGACGATCCCGTGGCACGAGGAAACCATGACGGTCGAGATCTCCCCAGATAAGTTGAAGTTCCAGACCAACCGCGAATATCACTTTGGCCAACGGCTGATGGTCGCGTTTGCCACTGCCGCCGAGGGGCCGTGGACCGGTGACGGCGAATGGGAGACCGAGGTGATTGGAATTCAGTCGTCACCGGAATTGGATTGCCTGCAGGTCACTGTACGCCGCAAGACTGCATAGTGTTCGAAAGCAGTGCGGCGCAGCCCGCTCATGTAAACTGAACCGCGGGCAATGCACGCCAAACACCAAGCGCAGAACCTCTTTCTCTCTGGTCCAGCCGGTAAAGTAGAAGCGGTGCTCTGGACACCGGCTGGCGTATCCCAGAAATTGGCAGCGCTGGTCTGTCATCCGCACCCGCTCTTTGGTGGAACCCTTCACAATAAAGTGGTTTATCACGCGGCCAAGGCTTTGGACGCCCTTGGGTTGGCTGTATTGAGGTTCAACTTTCGCGGAGCCGGATTGAGCGAAGGCCATCACGAGAAGGGCCTGGGTGAAGTCGGCGACGTAAGGTGCGCTCTGGATTTTTTGGGTGAACAGTTTCCTGGAACGCCGTTGCTCGTTGCGGGCTTCAGCTTCGGTTGCTGGGTGGGACTCCGCGCCGGCTGCAGGGATCCCCGCGTTACGCTCCTGATCGGGCTTGGCGCTCCGGTCGACAGTTCGGATTTCTCCTACCTCCTGCAGTGCTCGAAGCCGAAGCTCTTCCTTCACGGTGAGAACGATGAATTCGGGTCCATTGCCAAGCTGCGCGAGTTGGTGCGAACTCTGCCCGGCGAAAATGAGCTGATTGTCGTCAACGGCGTCGACCACTTCTTTTCTGGAGAGCTGGCGCGGGTGGGCCAAGCAATCACCGAATGGCTGCGGCCGGCTCTGGCTGACGAAATTCCCGGCCGTTAGCTCACTTGGTCGGTTTCACCGCCAGCCTTGCTGCAATGTTGTAGAATCGGGCGGAGACACGTCTGTCCGCACGCTTCGTTGTTGCACACGATCTGAGGCTTGGTTGTGTGGGAGGGTACCCGCCGTGTCGCCCCAGTTTGTACCGTGGTGGAAAAACGCACCGATCCTGAAGGCCGCGGCCATTACCGCCGGCGTGCTGTTTGTCGTCTCGGACGCAGTGAATTTGGCGCTCGTGCAATGGAGGAAGTCGCCGCCCACAAGCATCTTGAACGACGTGGTAGTCGCCCTGATCGCTACCGCCATCGTGGTTTACTACCTCACGTCGATTCAGAACCAGCAGAACTACATGCGGGCCAAAGAGCGCATGAACCTCACCGCTGAGCTCAACCATCATCTGCGCCGAGCCATGCTCGACTTCCGGTCGGCTGCCGGGCTGGAAGATCCAGCCGAACGGTTGAAAATGGTGGATCACGCGATGGAGGAAGTCGACCACCTGCTGATCGATCTGGTTCCTACGGTGAGCGGAGAGCGGGGTCCCAGGCTGGGGCCGCAAGAATAACCTTCCGTTTTGAAGCGGCTCCTGCCCTTTTTACGCTGAAGATTCGCCCCGCGCGAACAGTTTTGAAAACTGGTCAATGGTCGCTGGCGGGACCCCCGTAAGCCTGGTGTTGGCGGCAACGTGCTGCGGACTTGACATTCCTACCAGAGCCGTCGTGATGCCGGGCGCAGATCGTGCGAACTGCAGCGCCCGCTCCGAGTCGCTTTCGAGACCGAATGCGTCCGCAATGAATTCTGGCAAGTTACGTGCCACCTGGCCCTGCAAAAGGGAGGCGCTGGCGATCAGAACGATGTTCAGTTCGTCCGCCGCTTCCATCACCGTTTGGACTTTTCCGCCGATCGACTGATTCCCGAGCGTCAGCGCTTCGGTCATCCCCAAATTAAACGGCAGCTGCACGAAACGGAAGCGGTGCTTTTCGCCAGCAATCTCTCTGGCAATCGCTTCGATCTCCGCCAGCTGCATCGCATCGCGTTCGCTCGAATCCTGGCGGAAGCCGTTCCACGTGGCCATCCCGTAATACTGGATCCTGCCGGTGGCCGCCGCGGACTCCAGAAAGTGAAACGCTTCTCGCACGCGTGACAAAAACTGGGCCTTGGGGATTTCGGCTAATTGTGTTTCCGGGTTGTGCAGATAAAAGACGTCCACGCAATCGACTCCAAGATTGGCCAGGCTGCGTGTCAGCTGATCCTGAAGGAAACGCGGCGCGATACAGTGGCTGCCGGCGGCTATCTCCTTGCCAGAAAAGATTCCGCGCTGAACATACTCCTCAAAAAAATACCGGTTCGGATCCGCCGGCATCTTCGCATCTGGCGTCAGGTAACCAGCTTTCGTGCACAAGATCAGTTGCTGGCGCGAAAAGCCTTTCTCCTCCAGTTGCACAAGAGCTGCTCCGATGCTGCGCTCACTGCGCTGAAAACGGTAGTTGATGGCCGCGTCGATGACATTGATTCCATTTTCCACAGCGGCGATGACCGCCGACGTGTAAGCCGCGTCGGTGCGCTCGTCCGGCTGGCCAAGGTAGGTCCCGATACCAAGGGAGGAAAAAGTCATCCCCTGCACTTGGCGGAAGTGGCCGTCCGCCACGCGATTCCCGCATGAATCCGCGTAACGCTCGGTTCCTTCCGGTGTGGCGCGCTCAGTCATGGTTTCAGTTCGCCGGCGTTTGAATTGGCGCTTAGGCTGTCCGGCTCAGGCGTCAGCAGCCGCGAGCAAGCCCGCATCATTCTGCGATAGGGCCAGCCCTTTTCGCGAAAGAAAATTTCGCCCTGGCGCGGATGGCTGTAAAACCACCGCGCCAGCAGCCAGAGATGCTCGGATAAATCCGCGGCGGCGGGCGCCCGAGTGTTCTCCAGTTGCTCCCGGAAAAGTTGTTCCGCTGATCGTGCCTCGCCCGCTTGCACGGCAAATGATATGGCAAACGGTTCGGCGATTCTTCCTTGGCGCACCGGAAACGCCAAAATCGACTGCTCGGCCAGCCCGCGCTGCAGGATCACCGCATCCAGGTCCTGAATGCGTCGCGGCAGTTCCGGCTGGCCTCGTAGCGCGTCGTCCAGCTTGTCGAGCTTCTTGTGCAACAGCGCCGCCTTTTCGAAATCCAGCTCTTCACTGGCGTTGTTGCGTTCCGCTTCCAAAGCTTCGCGCAAAGAACCACCGCCGGTCTCGAGAAACACCACCAGCCGCCCGACTTCCACGGCGTACTCTTCCTTGCTGCAGCCAGCAAAGCACGGCGCCAAACACATTTTCATTTCGGAGTAGATGCAGCCTGGATAGGTCGGATCGCGGCGAATCTTGATCTGGCATCTCCGCACTTTAAATAAATCCAGCACCCGCTCAGCAAACCCCTCCGCCGCCTTGCGCGAAGGGAACGGCCCGTAGTAGACACCGCCCGCCGGCTGGCCCTGCGCGTCGAGGGGAATTTTCCGCGTCGCGTAACACCGCGGATAGGCATTCCGCAAATTCACTTTTAAGACCGCAGGCGGCCGCAGCCTCAGCATGTCCTTATACCGCCCGGGAAAAAGCTCCTTCGCCTGCTGATAGTAGGCGAACGTCTGCTCAAACGGTGAAGGCGTCAGGCGGAAGCGGATGCCTCGTGCGAAGTTGCGCAGATTTAGCCGCTTGCTGGCGGGATCGGGCGGGCCTAACAATCGCTGCAATCGGCGGCGCAGGTCCTGGGTGCGGATCAACAGCGGCTGCGCGGAGGGCTCCTTGCTCGCAATCAGGCAGACCGCAGCTCCGGGCGGAAGCGCGCCAAAAAATTCCTCTTCCTGAGCCGGATCGAACTCCAGGACGAAATCGAGAGTCAGCACAAGCCCAGGATACTACGCGCAGTAACCGCTTGTTCGTCTCTCACGAACGCAGGGCCCAGGAAGAAATCACCAGCCGCTGAATCTCGCTGGTGCCTTCGTAAATCTCCGTGATCCGCGCGTCACGATAGGCCCGCTCGACCGGATACTCGCGGCTGTAACCATTGCCACCATGAATCTGAATTGCTTTGTGCGCCACCCGCGTCGCCATTTCGCTGGCAAACAACTTCGCAATTGCAGCGTCCATGCTAAATCGCGCTCCGGTATCTTGCTTCCATGCTGCCTTGCGGATCAGCAGTCGCGCCGCATCAATTTCCGTGACCATGTCCGCCAGCATGAACTGAATCGCCTGAAAGTCGGAAATGGGATGGCCAAACGCCAGCCGCTGGTTTGAATACTTCAGGGCCGCTTCAAATGCGCCTTGGGCGATTCCCGTAGCTTGCGCGCCGATTCCGATCCGGCCACCGTCCAACGTTGCGAGGGCCACTTTGTAGCCTTCACCTTCGTTGGCAATACGATTGGCCACTGGCACTTGACAGTCTGTAAAGACTAGCTCGCTGCAGGCGGTCGCGCTGATCCCCAGCTTCTTTTCTTCCCTGCCGACCTTGAAGCCCGGCGTGCCTTTTTCGACCACCATTGCGGTGATCCCTTTTTCGCCCTTGGCCGGATCCGTGTTCACATACACGATCGCCGCGTCGGCCGCGCCTCCGTTCGTGATCCACGCCTTCGTACCATTCAGCACATAGGCATCGCCACGCCGTACCGCTGTGGTTTGCAGCGCCGCGGCATTGGACCCAGCCTGCGGTTCGGTCAACGCATAGCACCCGATCTTTTCGCCGCGCGCGAACGGCAGCAGGAACTTCTTCTTCTGCTCGCCAGTTCCATAGCGATGAATCGGATCGCAGTACAGCGAGTTTTGTACGGACAGAATCACGCCGGTCGATGCGCAGCACCGCGAAATTTCTTCAATCACGATGGTGTAGGAAATATGGTCGAATCCCGCGCCTCCCTCGTTTTCTGGAAGGGCCACGGCAGTTAGCCCCAGTTCCGCGGCCTTCGTGAAAAGATCGCGCGGAAAGTGCCCGCTTTCATCCAATTCGCGCGCGCGTGGCCTCACTTCCGCCTCGGCAAATTCGCGAACCGTTTTTTGCAGCAGCAATTGGTCTTCACTGAGTTGCAGATCCAAGGAATGACCTCGGCGGACTACGTTTTATCTTAACGCCAACCGCGCCACGGACCGAGCTGCAGTGCATTTTGGTTCAGGCCAGGGCCTTCTTCAATCGCTGGTAGGTGACTGACAATTCTTCCGGGTGCACGCGAGTCTCTCCGGTTACGGTCATGAAATTCGTGTCGCCGATCCAGCGCGGCAATCCATGAACATGCAAATGCCCGGCTATTCCCGCCCCCGCTGCTCGTCCCAGGTTCATGCCGAAGTTCATTCCATCAGGCTGGTATAACTCTTTAAACGCTCGCTCCACTCGTTGGGTCAGTTGCATCATCTCGGTAAGCGTCGCCGGTTCCAGCAAAGAGAGTTCCGCCACATGCGCGTAGGGAACTACCATCACGTGGCCCGAAGTGTAGGGAAACCGGTTGAGAATGACGAACGAAGAAACACCCCGCTGCACCAACAGTGTCACCTCGTCATCTTTGCGCGCCGCCGCATCACAAAAAATGCATTCCGGCTGTTTTCCGGAAAATGCTTGCGAAACGTACTGGTAACGCCACGGAGTCCACAGGTAGTCCATCGAGTGAGCGCCCTCGCGCGGAAAAATCAGAATTCTGGCGGGACTGGCAAAACAGCTAACTCAATCAGGAGTGCGACGAATTGGCCGAAGCCGCTTCGGCATCCGCGGTCATCCTGGCGGCTTCTTCGCTGTTCACAAAATCCTTCAATTCCTTGCTGGGCTTGAAAAACGGAATCCGCTTGGCCGGTACTTCCACTTTTTCTCCGGTCTTGGGATTTCGGCCCACGCGGCCGCGCCGCTGCCGGGTGCGGAAACTCCCAAAGCCTCGGATCTCAATCTTCTCGCCTTTTTGGATTGCCTCAATGATGCTGTCGAAAATGGTCTCGACAATGGTCTCGGATTCTTTGCGGGGAAGTTCCGTGACCTTTAGCACTTCTTCAATCAAATCCGCCTTCGTTAACGTCGGTTGCTTGGACATCGTGGCCACGCCTCGCTTCAAAGCTCCTAGATGATACGCCGCAGACCCATGATAGGGAAGGGCTTACAGGAAAACCGCCCCTTCGGTCGCCCACTTCCTATCACTAAACCGGCCCAAAGGTAAAACAAAAATTTAGGGGCCAGTCAAATCAGCCTGGCCCCTCTAGAAAGGAAGAACGAGGAAAAAGCTCTAGTCAACGCTGCGAGAGCTTCTGTTTCAGCGCGTCACCGATGGTAGCCGTTGCCGAGCTCCGGGAGGTCGATCGGTACTGCGCGATCTCCTGGCGCTCCTGCTGTTTTACCGCGGCTTTATAGCTCAGCGCGATCTTGCGGGACTCCGGGCTGATCTTGATGATCTTGAAGTCGTACTCCTTGCCCGGTTCGAGCGGACCAGCACTCTTCAGCGGACCGGTCGTAGTACGGCCCATGCCGCTGTCGTCACCGCGGCGCCGATCGGTGATTTCGGTGTTGTGGCAGAGCCCTTCGATGTTGTCGCCGAGGTCAACGAACGCGCCGAAGACCGCGATGCGCGAAACTTTGCCCTTCACAATCTCACCGACGCGATGCTGCCGGACCCAGTTGCCCCAGATGTCGTTCACCTGTTTCATGCCCAACGAGACCCGGCGGCCGTCCTCGTCAATCTTCAGCACCTTGGCGGTAACCGGTTCGCCCTTTTTGAACACTTCATGCGGATTCTTGATGCGCTCGGTCCAGCTCACGTCGCTGACGTGCACCAGCCCGTCAAAGCCTTCCTCGATTTCGATGAACGCACCGAATTCGGCGATATTGCGCACCTTGCCTGTCACGATCGTCCCGACCGGATACTTGTCCGCGGTCAGCAGCCAGGGATCGGGCGTTGCCTGCTTCATGCCCAGGGAAACGCGCCGGTCGCTGGGCTTGATGTCCAGTACCACGACATCCACCTCGTCGCCGACTTTCACCAGCTTCGACGGGTTGACCGACTTCTTCTGCCAGCTCATCTCCGTCGCGTGAACCAAACCCTCGATGCCGGTTTCCAGCTCAACGAAAGCGCCGTATTCCACCACGCCCACGACCTTACCCTGGTACTTGCCGCCCGCGGGATACTTTTCCGCCGCGCCAATCCAGGGATCGGTCGTCAGCTGCTTCAAGCCGAGGGAAACGCGCTGCTTCTCCTTGTCGAACTTCAGGATCAGCACGTCCAGTTCTTGCTCCGGCTTCAAAACATCAGATGGATGCTTAATGCGGCCCCAGCTCAAGTCCGTCAGATGCAACAAACCGTCAACGCCGCCGATGTCCACGAACGCGCCGTATTCCGTCACGTTTTTCACCGTGCCGTGCACCGTCTGGCCTTCCGCCAGCTTTTCCATCAGTTCGGCGCGCTTCGCGTGCTGCTCTTCTTCCAGAATCGCGCGCCGGCTCACCACGACATTACCGCGGCGCCGGTTCAGCTTGGTGATTCTGACTTCCACGGCCTGGCCTTGCAGCGCATCCAGGTTCGGGGTCTGCCGCAAATCGTATTGCGAACCGGGCAGAAACGCGCGGACTCCCACGTCCACTACCACGCCGCCCTTGATGCGGTCCACTACTTTGCCGGTCACCGTGGTCTTGTTCTTGAACGCTTCTTCCAGCCGTTCCCAAGTGCGACGGCGCAGCACTTTCTGGTACGAGACGATGGTATAGCCGTCTTTTTTCTCGCCAGTGCGCTGCACTTCAATCGTCGCGTTGGGATCCGGGCGGGGAATCTCCGTCTCGGAAAACTCCGCTGCCGGAATCAGGCCTTCCATCTTCTGACCGATATCGACCACTACACCGTGTTCGGTGTACGCAATCACCTTCACTTCCAGGATTTCGGTGTTCGCAGGCGCTTCGTGCTGCTCGTCATACTGGTCGAGAAGCTTGTTCATGTCCTCGGCGCTCACCGCTTCTTCCGCGTTGGCCGCCGCTTCAGCGTCCGAAGCGGACTTGGCCGCTGCGGCTTCCGCATGCGCGTGCGCATCCGCAGACGTCACCGGCGCGGATGTCTCCGCCGGGGTCTTGGGATCTTCTTCGGTACGTTGCGAGGGCGTTTCGTGAGCACTTTCGTTAACGGTGTCGTGAGCTGCTGCCTG
>CAZQOB010000073.1:0-1509 GCA_964594885.1 uncultured Acidobacteriaceae bacterium | reverse complement strand
CCTTCGGGCTGCTCGCCTGACTGTGCGGCAGGCTTGTTGATGTCCGCTGGGCTGCCAGGTTCCTCCGCTTCCGCGGTGGCTTCGGCGCCTGAAGCGGACTTTGCCGATTCGGCCTCGGCTTGCGCGTGGGCTCCCGCGGCAGCCGGAGCGGCCGCGGAATGAGTTTCCGCCGGGGCTGCTTCCGGTGTTGCCTGTGCATCTGCTTGAGGGCCCCGAGAGTTTTCCTGAGAAGGTGCTTCTGGTTGCGGTTCTTGGGCGGGTGCTGCTGCGGCTGCGTTCAAGGGGTTGTCGTGGTCAGAAAACATGGTTGTCGGCCTCCGGGAGATTTCTCCCCAATTCTGAGATTCTGGTTTCGCCGTCGCTACGGGCACGGTCGAGCCAGGGTGATTAATCGACTTCCTTGCGAACTCCCTGTGGTGAGGGCAATGCAAGGCGCTGGCTGCGGTTTTGGAGGAGGGCGTTCCGGCCACCCCTGACCGAACCGCGCACCAGCTCTGAAAAGGACTTGGAATCAGGGCTTGTTTTGCAAACCCCTATCTGCCCACGACCCTGCGGGGCCATCCTGCAGATAGATGCTGCCGGCGTCGGAAACGCTGCAACCTTGCAAGAATACAGGTCAAATCGCAGATGTGTCAACGAAGCAACTGGTGAAGGACCAAGCCACAGTTCGGTCTGGTACAGCGCTTCCCTTTGCAGTGTCTAACGCCAACAAAGCTATGACTTACCGCCTTCTGCTGGCTATTGGCCTTACCTGCTGCGCTGTCCCAACTCCAGCCCAAGAGCCAGGTGGTTGCCCACCTTCAGGAGAGAATTCTAGCGCGCACAATTCGAACCCTGAGCAGCGAAACCGAGCCCATCTCGACACCCAAGAATGAGGCCATGCACATCAAGACCAAAATGAGCTTTCTAGTGACCGTCGATGAGAGGGACAGCGTAAGGTGCATCGTGTACCGGTCAAGGTAGATCGCTCCTGGTCGGGAGTTCATGGAATCCATTCGGCGCTGGAAATTCAGGCCCCTCGTCAAGAACGGCAAAAAAAGGCCATTCTGCGGCAAGCTATCGTTCAGAGTTTGCGGCCAACGACAGCGGTCGACACGAAGCGATGCTGTAGCCAATTCGTAAGCTAAGCTCGGGCGCGGGTGGATTGGCGAATTTCGCGGCGGAAGTCGGGAGCAAAGACTTCGATGGTCCGGCACATTTCATAGAGCCGCGAGCGCATGCGCGCGCCGACGCGGTCGGCCAGGGAATCTTCCTTCACGACATTCACGCGTTGGCCGTTCGGCAGTCGCGGGGGAGGTTCGGTTGCCGGCTGCTCGTCGAAATAATTCGTCGTCAGAATCGTCACGCGCCGTTCGCTGTACCGGGCATTAAGCACCAGTCCGATGATGTCCAGCACCCACGCCGACGGTTTGCTGGCGCCCAGATCGTCCAGCACCAGAATTTCCGCGTTGCGAATCGGCTCCAGAATCTTCATCTCCGTGGATTCGCTCTGCGGGTTATAGCTGGCCT
>CAZQOB010000072.1:0-26696 GCA_964594885.1 uncultured Acidobacteriaceae bacterium | reverse complement strand
ATGTTCTTCATGCTGATTCTGGTGCTGGCCGCCAACTACGCTTTGCTTTTCGTTGGATGGGAAGGTGTCGGCCTCGCCAGCTATCTCTTGATCGGCTTCTACTTCCTCAAAAAATCCGCATCGGATGCCGGCAAAAAAGCGTTCATCGTCAACCGCATTGGCGACTTCGGCTTCATGCTGGGGATGTTTTTGCTGTTCCGCACTTTCGGCACGCTGGACTTCAACGAGCTGTTTAGCAAGATCGCCACGCAACAATGGCCGCACGAAGCCTGGGGCGTTTTCGGTACCATGACTGCCGCCGGTCTGCTTCTCTTCATGGGCGCGACAGGCAAATCCGCTCAGCTTCCGCTGTACGTTTGGTTGCCGGACGCGATGGAGGGTCCTACGCCCGTCAGCGCGTTAATCCACGCTGCGACCATGGTTACCGCAGGCGTGTACGTCGTCGCACGGTCGCACATCATCTTTGAGCACTCGGAGACGGCTTCGGTTGTCGTGGCCGTCATTGGCTGCGCGACGGCGTTCTTTGCCGCCACCATCGGCTTGGTTCAGACCGACATCAAGCGCGTCCTCGCCTACTCCACCGTCAGCCAGCTCGGCTACATGTTCCTGGCCTGCGGCGTTGGCGTTTTCTCGGCGGGCATCTTCCACCTGATGACACACGCCTTCTTCAAGGCGCTGCTCTTCCTAGGCGCGGGCTCAGTGATTCACGCCATGGGCGGCGAGCAGGACATGCAGCACATGGGTGGTCTACGCAAAAAGATCAAAGTTACATTCGCAGTGATGTTCGCCGCCACACTGGCGATTGCTGGAATCTTTCCGTTGGCGGGCTTCTTCAGTAAGGACGCAATTCTGTTTGGCGCCTTCACCGTCGCCGGCGGCCACGATACCGGCGGTCACAGTCTGTACGGCCTCGGTTTGCTCACCGCGCTGTTAACCGCCTTCTATATGTTCCGCCTGGTGTTTTTGACGTTCTGGGGCGAACCGCGCTACGACGAGCAGCACGTCCATGTCCATGAATCGCCGTGGAGCATGCTCGGACCTCTGGTCGTTCTCGCGGTGCTCAGCGTCGTCGGCGGATGGGTTGCAGCTCCCGCGCTCTGGGGCGGAAAAGACCACTTCACGGAATTTCTCGCGCCGGTATTCGGTGGAGGCGAAGGCGCGGCCGCCGGCGCCGTGGTGGACGAAGCCGCCGCGCACAGTCTGGAACTGACTCTTGCTGTCGTCGCGACGTTTGCTGCCCTGTTCGGCATTGTTCTTGCGTACTGGCTCTATGTTCGCCAGCCCAAAAAGCCGGCCGACCTCGCCAAATCCATGCAGCCAGCCTACAAAACACTGCTCAACAAGTATTGGGTGGACGAACTTTACGCCGCCACGGTCGTTCGGCCGCTGGTCTGGCTTTCAGAAAACGTCTTCTGGAAAATTGTGGACGTTGATGCCATCGACGGCACGGTCAATGGCATCGCGCACGGGGCCGCAGCCGTGGGTGACACGGTACGCCAAACGCAGTCCGGCAACACCCGGAGCTACGCCGTTTGGGTCGTGGTCGGTGCAATCGCGGTGATTCTGATTCTTTTCTGGCCGGCCCTTCGTCCGACACTTGGAATGGTGAGTAAATGACCTTTGGCCCGCTATTGATGGTCGTCATCACCCTCTTCCCGGCCCTGGGCGCAGTGGCGCTAATGATTCTGCGCGGCGATGACCATGAATGGATCAAGCGCATGGCGCTGTTCGTAGCCGTCGCCGAATTTCTCTTTTCTCTGGGCCTTCTCTACCACACAGTCAACATCGCGCAGCCTGGTTACGCTCTCGAGTTGAACGTACCGTGGATCGCCTCGCCCCAAATTCATTTCCACATGGGCGTGGACGGCCTGAGCGTCTTCCTCATCGTTCTCACCACTTTCCTTACGCCAATTTCGATTCTCGCTTCCTGGAACAGCGTGCATCACCGCATGAAGGAATTCTTTGTGATGTTGCTGCTGCTGGAAGTCGGCGTGATCGGCGTCTTCCTGGCCCTGGACCTGTTCCTGTTCTTCCTCTTCTGGGAGATCATGCTGATCCCAATGGCCTTCCTGATCGGCATCTGGGGCCACGAGCGCCGGATTTACGCCGCGATCAAATTTGTCCTCTACACCATGGCCGGCTCGATCCTCATGCTGGTCGGCATCCTGTGGCTCTACAACGCCACCAAGACTTTCGATCTGGTCCAGATTCAAGCCGCAATGCAAGGCGGCGCACTGCAACTCTCGCCACAGACCGAGATGATCCTGTTCCTGGCATTCTTTGTCGCGTTTGCCATTAAGGTTCCGCTCTTCCCGCTGCATACCTGGCTGCCGGACGCCCACGTGGAAGCTCCGACCGCAGGTTCGGTCATCCTGGCCGGCGTGCTCCTGAAGATGGGCACCTACGGTCTGATGCGCTTCTGCCTGCCGCTCTTCCCGAACGCGTCGCGCAAAGCCGCGCCCTATGTTGCAGTCCTCGCCATCATCGGCATCATCTACGGCGCGCTGGTCGCGATGGTTCAGCCGAACCTGAAGAAGCTCGTCGCGTACTCTTCTGTCAGCCACCTGGGCTTCGTGGTGCTCGGCATCTTTTCCTTCAGCCCGATCGGTATGCAGGGAGCCATCTACCAGATGCTGGCGCACGGCATCTCCACCGGCGCGCTCTTCTTGCTCGTCGGCATGCTCTACGACCGCCGCCACACCTTCGAAATCGCCCAGTACGGCGGCATAGCCACACCCATGCCGCGCTTCTCTGCGTTCTTCCTGTTTGCCGTGCTGTCGTCGCTTGGCCTGCCGATGCTCAACGGCTTCATCGGCGAGTATCTGATCTTGCTGGGCACTTACGCTGGGCACTTTGGCCTGAACGGCGGCAACGGCTGGAAGTATGCCGCGTGGGCCGCCACCGGCGTGATCCTCTCGGCCTGTTATCTGCTCTGGTCCTACCAGCGTGTATTTTTCGGCGAAATCACGGTTGAGAAGAACAGATCGTTGCCGGACGCCAGCAGCCGCGAGCGCTTCATCCTGGCGACCATGTCTATCGTCATTCTCTGGATGGGCATCGGCTCGGCGTATTTCACCCGGCGCACCGCCGAGGCCACCAACACGATTCGCAAGCAGATGGAATCGCAGTACGCCGAAGAAGGTTCCCGGCGCGCGCCTGTACACACCAATAGCGCGGCGTCATCCTCAACACTTCCGAAAGGTCGAGCAACCGTTAAATGCCAATTGTGATGCCCAGCGCCGCCGATTTCTACCGCGTGATGCCCGAACTGGTTTGGTGCGGCTTCGGCGTGCTGCTGATGCTGTTGCAGCCGCTGACCAAGAGCCGCACATTCCTGTCGGCCGCGGCTTTTGTCGGCGCAGTCCTTGGCACTGCCGGCAGCCTTCCCAGCGCGCATCATTTCGGCCCGGGCTTCTTCGGCCTGATTCAGTCTGACGTCTTCAGCATCTTCTTCCACCTGCTGATAGGAACCGTCGCCGCGCTAGTGATTCTTGCCGCCGACTCCTACCTCAAACGTGCACAGCTTGAGGCCGCGGAATTTTATGCTCTCATCCTCTTCGCCACCGCCGGCATGGGAGTTCTCTCCGGCGCGCAGGAGCTGCTCACCGCCTTCATCGGCCTGGAGATGAGCTCCATCGCCAGCTATGTGCTCGCGGGCTACCGGCGCGACACCCTCAAGTCCAGCGAGTCGGCGCTCAAGTATTTCCTGCTTGGCTCCTTCGCCACCGCGTTTTTCCTCTACGGCATCGCGCTCGTTTACGGCGCCACCGGCACCACAATGCTTGATGCGATGGCCGGCGCAGTTCACACAAACCCTGGCTTGCTCACGCTCGGTCTGGCCCTTATCCTCATCGGCCTCGCCTTCAAAATCGCCGCAGCGCCCTTCCAGATCTGGACGCCTGACGTTTACGAGGGCGCGCCCACACCAGTGACTGCGCTCTTCGCTGCCGGACCAAAAGCAGCCACGTTCGCCCTGATGCTGCGCATCTTCGCAACCGTCCCCTCTGCAACTCACTACTGGTTCTGGGCCTTCTGGATTCTCTCTGCCTTGACCATGTTCGTGGGCAATCTCGGCGCACTGGTGCAAACCAACGTCAAGCGCCTGCTGGCCTACAGCTCCATCGCGCACGCTGGCTACATCCTGGTCGCGTTCGCCGCGGTCACTACGATGTCCACTGGCGATGTGTCGCCGGACCTTGGCGGCGTGCCTGCATACGTTGCCGTGCTCTTCTATCTGCTGAGCTACGCCCTGGTCAAAGTCGGCGCGTTCACGATCGTTTCGCAGGTTGGCGGCAAAGACGAGCGTTACGTCACGCTGGACGATTACGCCGGATTATCGGAGCGCCATCCCTGGGCCGCTGCCGCGCTGAGCCTTTTCCTGCTGTCGCTGCTGGGGCTTCCCGTCACGGCCGGTTTCTTCGGCAAGTTCTATGTCTTCAAGGCCGCCATCAATTCCAAACTGATCTGGCTCGCCGTGCTGATGGCCGTCAACAGCATCATCGGCGCCTACTACTATTTCAAAGTCATCGTGGCCATGTACATGCGCGAGCCCGCGCCCGAAGCCGAAGGCAGCGCCGCGCCGCTGGTGTTCCCCTTAACGGTGAACGTCGTGCTCGCAGTAGCGGCCATTGGCACTGTGTACTTCGGCCTTTTCCCCAACCAGGTCCTGCGCCTGCTGCTCGACAAAACCCTGATCGGCGGCGTGAAGTAGCCTCACTCAACACCTCCCGCCGCACTGTAGCGTAAGGCGAAGCCCTGCGGCTTTCTTGGGCTTCGCTCCCTCAAAAACAAAACGGCCGGAAGCTTTCGCCCCGGCCGCTCGAAATCAAATCCTTAGGTGATCTTTAGAGTTTGAAATAGAGGAGAAGACCCAACACGAATGTGAAAAGGGTCAATGTCTCGACGAACACCAGGCCGAGAATCATAGCGCCGCGTACTCCAGCTGTCGCGCCGGGATTGCGCGCAATGCCTTCGCAGGCCGCCGCGGCGATCCTTCCCTGTCCCAAGCCACCGCCCAGCGCTGCGACAGCAACGCCAAAACCCGCCGCGATGACAAGGGTCGTCGGATTGATCGGCG
Source organism: uncultured Acidobacteriaceae bacterium (assembly GCA_964594885.1). Lineage (GTDB taxonomy): Bacteria > Acidobacteriota > Terriglobia > Acidiferrales > UBA7541 > Acidiferrum. The sequence goes on along the minus strand of CAZQOB010000072.1, from coordinate 21,619 downwards.
GCTTTGCCGCTGGCGCGCTGGCTTGCGCATAGTTTGCCGGAGCAAGAAACAGTGCAACCAGAACCAGAAAAAACATAACAGCTACTGCTCTCTTCATAACTCCCTCCTCTGATGTGCGCCAGTTGGTGGTTGCCGAACACCGTGCAGCCGGCCTCACACTGGAGCCTATCTTGCCGGCCTTAGCGGCCGTTCAAGCTCTTCTAGTGCTCGTCCGCTGTTGCCATTCCAATGTATACGGACGGCAGGATCGTAAACACATAAGCCTGGATAATCGAAACGAAAATGTGCAGACCGATGAAGGCCACCGGAATCAAAGCGGGAAAAATCGTCACGATCAGGCCAACCGGCCGCGACCATTCCCAAGCCGAAGTAAAAGCCGAAGCAAACAGTCCAAGAAATACGCCATAAATCAGATCGCTGGCGAAAATGTTAGCCCAGAGGCGCACCGACAGGGATAACAGGCGGGCACCGGTGCTGAAGATCTCGACGGGAAAAATCAGGGGAACGAGCCACCAATCGACGCCGCCAGTAAAGCTCTTGATGTAGCCGCCCGCACCATGATGCCGAATGCCTTGCCAGTTGAAGTACACAAAGACGATGGCTGCCGCACCTAGAGGCACGTTGTAAACCGCGGTCGGTGATGTGAGAAAGGGAAAGGCGCCAAACAGGTTCGCAAGCAAAATAAAGATGCCGACCGAGCCTACCAAGGGAACATGCTTCTTCCATTCATGGCCGGCATTCTCAGCCAAGATGTCGTTGATGCCAAAACCGAGGGAATTGGTGAAAAGGAGCTCCGCAACCTGCTGGGTTGCGCCCGGCTTCTCTGCGGACAACCGGCTGCGCACGATCAGCGCCAGGATTGTTCCGACGAGAACAACCAGCAGCGTCATAACGTTCTGCTGCGGAATCGGCAATTCCGGGTTCTCAGGAGCGATGTGCAGCACCCGTAGCAGCGCAAGCGCAAGCGGTCCAAGGACATGGTTCACCGCTCGCGTTATCCAAAGGACGTGTTCTTCCATCACTTAATTACCAGCAGTCCAGATTTCCCACACACTTGCAGCGCTTGCCGCCAAACCTAGCGAACAAAAACCTATTGCGATGCTAACCAGTGGAACGTGGAGATATTCAAAAATAGCATATGCCGTCGCTGCGAGCAACCCATACCGCAGAACAGCTATCGCATACGTCCACAGTGGAATTTTGGGCTTTTCACGGTCACGTTGAGCCACTGAGGCGGCGATGAAGGCGTCCAGTCCTCGCCTCAGCCACCGGAAATTGCACCACGCCAACGCCGCTCCGCAAAATAGCCCGGCGGCCCAGTCAACCCTGCGTAACGGCAACGCCGAAAGGGAGAACGTTGCGCCAAAAGCGATTGTGAGCCAGGAAATACGCCTCTCGGTAATTTCAGCCACTACGTTCGATGATTTTTCTGGCGTCAAAACGTCCGTTACTCACTTACTTGCTGGAGCTTCCATCCGGCAGCCTTCGCACCACTTCCCTCACACCCGCGAAGAATCCTACAGCGCCAAGGATCAGCATGAAGACCGGCTTGGTGTGCAGCCACTTATCCAGGAAGAAGCCAATCAACCCGGCGAAGATTACCGCACCGACCAGAGTGAACGGCAGTTCCATCGCAAGGGCCGTCTGGTTCGCATACTTCTTTGCACGATTCCGGCCTTGCGGCGCTCTAGGCAAGCTTTCGCGATTTTTTTCTTCCTGCACAAACTCACTTTTCAAACAACAACTCGCCCGCCCGCTGGGTCGCCTTCACCACTGCCTTGATCAGCGTCACGCGCAGCTTCCCTTCTTCCAGCTCCAGGATGCCATCAATCGTACAGCCCGCCGGCGTAGTCACCGAATCCTTCAGCAGCGCCGGATGGTCGCCCGTCTCCAGCACTACGCTTGCCGAGCCTTTCATCATCTGCGCCGCCAGCAGCGTGGAAACTTCGCGCGGCAAGCCCACTTTCACGCCCGCTTCCGCCAGCGACTCCAGAATGATGTATGCAAAGGCCGGTCCGCTCGCCGAAAGCCCGGTCACGGCGTCCATATTTTTTTCGTCCACCACAACCGTGCGGCCGACTGCGTCAAACATCGCCCGCGCAATCTCCAGATGCTCCGGCTTGGCGTGCGCGCCGCCGCAAATTCCCGTCATGCCGCAACCGACAGCCGCCGGCGTATTCGGCATCGCACGCACCACCGGCACCGCCATGCCCAAATGCTGCTCCAGATAGCTAGTTGGCACCGACGCCGCCACCGAAACAATTAGCGTATCCGTGCCAAACTCGGACGCAATCTCCTTCAAAACATCACCCACCGTCTGGGGCTTCAGCCCCAGCAGCACAATGTCCGCTCCTTCCACCGCCTTGCGGTTGTCGCTGCTGACATTCACGCCCAGTTCTTTCGTCAGTGCTGCGGCCTTCTCGCCATGCTTCACTGTAGCGGTCACTTGTTTCGCCGTGAACAAGCCTTGCTTTAGATAGGCGCGCAGCAGGATTCCGCCGAGCTTCCCTGCACCCAGCACTGCCAGTTTCTTGTCAGAAAGCTTTGTTCTCATAGTCGAACCATTTTGCGGTGCGCCCCGCATCCGGTCAACTCTTCGCTCCAAGTGGTCTTGAGCACAGAGCCCATCAGGCGCGCGATGACTCGCGCGGTGGTTCCAGTACCACTCCACGCGTGGCTAGATCGTCCACCGCCGCGTCACCCAGCGCCAACAACTCCTTCAACACCGCCCGGGTGTCCTGGCCGAGCAGCGGCGCGGGCGTCGTCGGCCTGCCAGGCGTTCCAGCAAGCTTTACCGGCGTGCCAGTAACCTTATGCCGCCCTGCCGTTCGGTGATCGAGCGCAGGAAACATTTCGCGCAGCGTGCTTTGCGGATCCTCGCTGACTTCTTTGAAGTCCCGCACTAGCGAGCACGGAACCCCTGCCGCCTGCAGGCGTTCGATCCATTCTCCAGCCGTGCTCGCGGCGAAAATTTCGTCCAGCAGCAGTTCGAGTCTCGCGCGATTCTCGATTCGCAGCGCGTTCGTTTGATACTGCGGATGCTTTTCCAGATCCGGACGTTTCAGCGCGCCGCAAAACGCCGACCACAGCCGCTCACTTCCCACCGCCACGGCGAATTCGCGGTCGCTGCCCCGGTACACGCGATACGGCACAACCGTTGGAAACGACGTCCCCATCGGCCGCGGCACCACGTTTGATCCCAGAAAGCTCATGTAATTGGAGCTCATGGTCGAGATCATGCTGTCGAGCATTGCCACGTCCACGAACTGGCCGCGTCCCGTGGTTTCCCGCGCGCGCAACGCCAGCAGTATCCCGATCACCGAGAAGAGTCCCGAAGTCACATCCGTAACGCCATAGCCACAACGCACCGACTGTCCTTCTTCCGTACCGGTGATGCTCAATAAGCCGCTCGAAGCTTGTACGACCAAATCCATCGCGGCCTCTTCCCGCGACGGACCTTCCTGGCCGTAGCCCGAAATGGAGCAATAAATCAGGCGCGGATTGCGTTCCCGCAGAGCTGCGCATCCCAATCCGAGGCGGTCCATAGCGCCCGGCCGGAAGTTCTCCACAAGCACGTCTACCTGATCCACAAGGCGAAGACAAAGTTCCAATCCTTCTCGTTGCTTCAGATCAATCGAAATCCCCAACTTGCCGCGGTTGAGTCCAAGAAAAAAACTGGCCATCCCGCCCGAAAACGGTGGCCCCCAGCCGCGCCCCATGTCGCCGGAGCTAGCTTCAAGTTTGTAGACGGTTGCGCCAAAGTCGGACAGCAGCAGCGTGCAATACGGTCCGGCCAGAGCGTGCGAAAAATCCAACACTCGGATTCCAGCGAGCACAGGCGTTGCAGTGGTCATCTTGCCGCTGCCTTCCAGCTGCGGACAGATGAGTTGTTTCGTTGCATGCCAGCAAACTTTATCCTACTTGCCGATGAAATTGGATGGATTCTACAGGTCGCTCTGCTGTGGCGCGAATCCAATACTCCGCAGCCACGAGATGCAGCATGAAGCCAATCCAGAATGCCACGCCGAAGAATTGCGCCGGCGTCAGTCCGGTGAGGCGGCTAGTCGCAAAGAAGAATCCGATGATGGGCCGAATCGTAGCCACCGCCAGCCCGATGGCGAAAGCGCGAGTCATCCATCGCCGGTGCAGCAGCACTTCCTTCCTGAGGATGTGCCAGAACGCTTTGCCCAGTGCAAACAAGAAATAGATTGAGAACACGGTAGTCGCCACCGCCTGCAATTTGCCGCCGATGGCTGGCACCGCGAAACTCATCACGAGTGCCGTGATTCCGATTGTGAACGCCGCGGCAAGATAGATTCGTCCACCGACACGGTGCCAGCGCGGATGTCGTGCCCGAAGATTTCGATTGAACTGCAGCGGCCCCAGGGTCATGAACAACAAACCCGGCAGGATATGGATCATTGTAAGGATCGGATGCCGGGCAAAAATGTCATCCAGCGCTGCGAACTGCGCCAACGCGGGATTTGCTGCCGGAGCCGGCGGATGATAGCCGTGAAGCAATACCGGCAGCAGGACCAGGGCTCGCCGCGCCACAACGGCTACACCAATCACCGCCAAAAAGATCACTGCGGCCCAAGGCGGCCGCCGAGACGCCTCTCCGCTGCTCACATACATCAATACGCAGCGAGCCCGCTCGAAATTTCGCCTGCGGCATGCGATTTGCTAGCAACGAATTTCTTTCCGTTTCTGTCCCAACTTCCCTTTGGCCAGCGCTTTCTGAATGTATTCGCTGGCTGACGGCACTCGGCATTCCGTGTCGCCCATATCAACGGTAACCTTGCCAATCCTTTTGGCCGCAGCTTTTGCGCGCTCATGCAGCGGCTTTACGTGGCTGCCCACGGCGATCACAAAACTGTTCATCTTCGATCGCACCCGATTCGGCGCCGAGTGAATCTCTTTTTCGACCGTCGCCAACAGTTTCTCAACTTCTTTTAGGTCCAGCGCGTCATCCGCAACCCATCCGACGAGCGTCGTATAGGTTGCCCATCCTGAGCATGCCACCAGTTCTTTCTGCGACTTCATCCATTTCAGCGCGAGTTGCCGCCCCTGTGGATGTTCCGCCGCTACCCACGGCACAGCGTAGTCCGCAATCAGCGGCAAGTTCGCTGCGGCATCGACCCATTCATCCAGTTGCTTGGTGGCGAGCTGTGTTCCGTTGGCCACCAGAGCCGCCAGATACATGGCCTCCATCTTCCCCGTGCCGTAGAGTTCGCAAGCCAGTTGTTGCTGTCCCTTGATCGTTTTCGCGATCTTTTTGATGTCGGCCACACTGGTGCCGAACGTTTGCTCCGGGTCCATCCCGTGGCGCGCGTAAGTCTTCTGTGCTTGAGCGGATCCCTTTTTCTTCAATTCAGCAACAATCGAATGAACGCTTGTCATTTCGGATCTCCCTGATGGAGCAGTGCGCTCTGCTATTCTGCATGAAAATCGCAGAAAACCGAACCAGGCCTTCGACTTGCCGCTGTATCCCGCGAGTGGTGGTACACTCCCGACTATGGCTGCAAAGAAATCAAAGAAGAGCTCAGCCGCCAGGTCGCGCGCTGCCACGAAACCGCCAAAGAGGACGCGCGCAAAGGTGAGAGTAGCCAAGAAGAAAGTTGCACGACCGCACAAGCCGGCGAAGAAGATGATTCGCCCCAAGAGAGGCTTCGCTGGCAAGGCCGAGGTGGTGGACCTTGTGGTCTACGAACCGGCGTTACTTGGCGCGCGCTCTGGCGGCCAGTCCGGCGATCTCCAGGGTCTCTCCGATCGTCGTCACGCCGGCACCGAAAGCGTTGAAGAACTGTTGGAAGAAGGAAACGCGTTCGAAGCAGAAGTCATCAAGGGCGTGGAAGACGTCGTGGACGAACAGGAAGTTTACACGCACGAAGTGCCCGAGGACGACGTCCCAGGCGAATATCTCGACAGAGACTAGCGCCGCTGGACGTTTTAGCTCCGAGTTGTAGTGGCGGCCTGCCTACCGCAGGCATCCTGCAGGGAGGCCATCCGCTCGCGCCTTTTTTGGGTCAAGAAAACAAGCGCCCCTGCCAGCAGGGAGCCCAAAATAGCGCTTGGCAGGGGGTGCTGTACAGCCTTCTCAGCGGGAACCTGCCATAAACGGGCCGCAAGATCCTTGGCATTTCGCGAGGGCAGCTTCGGCTCTTGGTCGAACAGCACGGCCTGCAGATTCTGCTCCAGCCGCTCCGTTGACCCATATCCGTTGCGCAAAACAACAATTACTCCGCCGCGTTCGGGGTACAGTAAAATCCACGAAAAATAGTTGTCGGGCATATCACCGCGCATCTCGGCTTGGGTGCCGCCAGCGCCCGGCTCGCCAGCCGGAATTTTCGTCACGAACCACCCGTATGCCCAATCATTCAGTCTCGGCTTAAACACCTGCTCGCGAATCTGCTGCGAGATAAATCCACTGCTGGAAAGTGCCTGGCTCCAGCGAAACAAATCTTCGACAGTCGAATACATCGCGCCTGCCGAGAAAAAGTGGCTGCGGTCAAGATACCGTCCTCGCGTGTAGCGCGGCCCTGCATGGCGCAGATAACCCGACGCGCCACCCAACTTCTCAAGATCGTTGTGGTCTATTCCTGTGTCCTTCAGGCCCACAGGATCCAGCAGCTTTTCGCGCAGCAACGCTTCGTAGCTCTTGCCGCTTACTCGCTCCAGAATCAGTCCCAACAGATCGTATCCGCAGTTGCTGTAGTTCCATTTCGTTCCGGGTTCGGTGACAAGATCCGGCTGGCAAAACGCTTTGCCAAAGGCCTCCGGCTCATAAAACTCGCCCGCTGCGGCAGTATTGGAAAATTCCGCGCTGTCGTAGTCCGGTGGCAGACCCGCGGTATGATGCAGCAACTGCTCTACCGTCATGCGTGAGCCGGTGTCTTTGCGATACCACGGCAACAGGTCCGACACCTTCTCGTCGAGACCGAGTCTCCCTGCTTCGACCTGTTGCAGCACCAGCACCGCCGTAAATTGTTTGGTGATCGACGCAATGCCAAATTTGGTGCCCGGCGTGTTCGCGGCATGCGATTCCATATTCTTTTCGCCGACGCCGCGGGCGTAGATGATCTTGCCGCCATCCGCCACCAGAACTGAACCGTTCAAATAACCGAGATCCCGGTAGCGCACGACAACCGCATCCATCCGTACAGCTTTCTCGCTCAGGCGGTTCCCTCCGGCCTCGTTGGTCGTCGCCGCGGCAGTCAGCGAGCCGGCCGCGGTTAACAGCAGGCTAGCGACCGCTCGGCGCATGGAGTAGGATGTGCCAATGAAAACCATCAACTGGAACCGCAGAACCTTTCTGCAAGCCTCCGCTGTGCTGCCGTTCGCCTTCAATGCAAAGTACGCGCTTTCCGGCTCGAATGTTCCCGTGGGCCTCGAAATGTACTCCGTGCGTGACACCATGGCCAAAGACCTGAACGGCACCGTCCGTGCCGTCGCGTCGGCGGGTTACCAAGGGCTGGAATTTTACGCTCCGTACTTCGACTGGACTTCCGCACAAGCCAAAGACATGCGCAAACTGCTCGACGAACTCGGCATTCGCTGCTTTTCCACTCACAATGACTTCGATTTCTTTACTCCCGATAAAATCGGCCACGCCACCGACCTCAACCTGATTCTTGGCAGCAAATACATGGTCATGGCCAGCTCCCACGAGGGCGGTACGCAGGACGCCTGGCGCAAAGTAGCCGAGACACTCAACGGCGCTTCGGAAAAGCTCGCAGTTCATCAGCTTGGCGTCGGCTATCATAACCACCAGGTCGAGTGGAAACCCGTTGACGGCATCCTCCCAATGAAAATCCTCGCCAAGAACACCAAACCCGCCATCATGTTGCAACTCGATGTCGGCACCTGCCTCGAAGCCGGCAGCGATCCCGTTGCATGGGTCAAAGCCAACCCAGGCCGCATCCGTTCCATGCACTGCAAGGAGTGGTCGCCCGATCCCGGCAAAGGCTATTCTGTTCTGTTCGGTGAAGGCGTAGCGCCATGGAAACAGCTCTTCGAAGCTGCTGAACACGGCGGCGGCATCGAATACTATCTTGTCGAACAGGAAGGCAGCCGCTTCTCCGAGATCGAAACCGCGCAGCGCTGCCTGAAGTCCTTCCGCGCCACCCACGGCAGCTGAGTTTCTTGCAGATGCGAATCCTGACCGCTATGTTTCTTGCCGTTTTGGTAGCGCTTGGCCCTTGTTTCGCGCAAACCGCGCCCGCGCTGCCGCGGGTCCAGAAAAATGTTCCGATCACGATGCGTGATGGCGTAACTCTCCGCGCCGACATCGCAGTGCCTGCCGCACAAGGGAAATTCCCAGTTTTGGTTTACCGCACTCCCTACGGCAAAGACCGCGCCCTAGCCAATTGGAGCATCGTCAAAAAAGCTAACGCTCGTGGCTACGCGGTAGTCGTGCAAGACGTGCGCGGCCGATACAACTCCGACGGAGAATTCACGCCCTACCAAAATGAAGGCCACGACGGCTACGACACCATCGAATGGGCGGCCGCGCAGCCCTGGTCCAATGGCAGCGTCGGGACCTTCGGCCTTTCCTATCCCGGCGCAGTGCAGTGGCTCGCCGCGATCGAAAGCCCGCCGCACCTCCAAGCAATGGTTCCCGCCATGACCTTCTCCACGCCGCGAAACTTTTTCTACTCCGGTGGTGTCTTCGACGGCTCCTGGCTCGACTGGATCTGGATGAACATCGCTCCCGACCTGCGTAAAAAGAAAAATCTGCCTGGCCCGCGCAGCTACGAGGAAGCCACGGAAAGTTGGCAACAAACTCACGAACGCATGCAAAGATTTCTGCCACTCGCAGATCTTCCAGACCTGAAACAGGTGGCTCCCTTTTATTACGACTGGCTGGCCCATCCGCCCGCTGATCCCTGGTGGGACTGGGCCGAACTCCGCGGCAAATACGATCGTGTTCATGCCGCTGTATTGAACCTTTCCGGTTGGTACGACGAAGCCTACGGCCCTGACGGCGCCACCACCAACTTCAACGGCCTGCTCGCAGCACGCAAAGGCGAAGCCAATCCTCGCACGGCCAGCGTCATTGGCCCCTGGACTCACGGCGGCGAGCAAAACTCCAAAGCCGGCGACCTCGACTTCGGCACTTCCGCGGCCATCGATTACGACGAACTCATCCTCCGCTGGATGGATCACTACCTGAAAGGCATCGACAATGGGGTCGACCGCGCCAAGCCCGTCCGCATCTTCGTCATGGGCGAAAACGTCTGGCGCGACGAAGAATCCTGGCCCCCGGTGCGCGCCAAGGACACGGCGCTCTTTCTATCGTCAGACAAAAGGCCGGAAGCCGGTACTCGCGAACTCACCGCCGCCCATTGCGTGAAATGCGAACTATCTTCGGAATTCGTGTCCGATCCTGCGCATCCAGTTACCGACCCATTCTCCGAATTCGGCGCACGAGACTACCGTTCTTTAGCCAACCGCAATGATGTTCTGGTTTTCGATAGCGAACCACTCGAAAAAGATCTGGAAGTCACCGGCCCGATCCGCGCGGAAATCTCCGCTTCTGCAGACGTTCCCGATTTTGATCTGTGGGTCCGCGTGCTCGACGTCTGGCCCGATGGCCGCGCTTTCAATTTGATGAGCCCGGGCCTCGATGTTCTTCGCGCCAGCAATCGCAACGGCTCACTCAAACCCGAACTGCTGCAGCCGAACAAGGAGGTCCGCCTCAATCTCGATCGTCTGCTCACTTCCAACGTCTTCCAGGCCGGTCACCGCATCCGCGTGCAAATCTCCGGCGCTTTCTTTCCGCACTTCTCGCGCAATCTGCAAACCGGCAAATCCGAAATTACATCGTCCGAATCACGGGTCGCTCATATTCGCGTTTACACCTACTCGCGCATCATCCTGCCGGTCGTCCCTCGCTAATGCGCTTTAAGGAGCCGCCATCTCCACGGCGCCATTCTTTTTGGCCCAAGCTACAAAACCTTCCGGAGCATTCTGCACTCCCGCGATATTCGCACCCTTGATCGCAGCCGCGCGCTGCCAGTTCACACCACGCAAATCGGCTCCGCGCAAGTCCGTGTCGGTCAGCGCCGCTCCCGTGAAGTCCGCTCCGGCAAGCCTGGCCCCCGAGAAATCCGAATCACTGAGGTTGGCACTACGCAATACCGCATTCCGGCAATCACACTCGCGAAAATTCGCAGACCGCAAGTCCGCATCGCTGAAATCAATCCCCGGCAGCAGTGCATTGCGCACATCCGCCGCGTTGAAATTCGCCCGCGCCAGATTCGCTTTCTCCAACCGCAATCCCTGCAAGAACGCTCCCGAAACATCCACGCCCACCAGTTCCACACGATCCTCATTCAACTCCTGCAGCGCGTCCAGCCGCCCGCCGTTCCCGCCTTTGCCCTGCGCGGTGTTGATCACCTGCCACGCCTGATAATGCTTCTGCTTCAGCCGGTCACCCGACTCCGCAAAATAGAACAGCACGGCCACAATAATTCCGAAGCTCCGCAGATAGTTCACCACCTGCAGAAAGTGCCAGCGGCTAAGCCAGTACGCCACCCATTCCCAGCACCATTCCAACCCCACCAGCGGCAGAGTCCACGCTCGCTTCGTATTCCCGCGAACCTCGGGCCACGGCAGCGGCCGGCTGTGTTCTTCGTTGTGCGCCATGGTATTTCCTCGCTATTGAAGTCCGAACATCTCTGTTTCGGGAACCGTAGACAAACTAGATTCAGTAGATGCTCTCGGCTAGCAGAGGTTCCCGGTATGTGGAGCGTTTCCGAGGTGTCTAGTCGTGACGCGCGCCATGAATGATCTGAATAGAGTGAACAACCAGCGACGCAATCGCGTCCAGCGACTCCACCGCGCCTTTCGGGCTGCCGGGGAAATTCAGGATCAGCGTCTTGCCGCGGATCGCCGCCGAACTGCGCGACAGGATTGCCTTCGGCGTCTTTTCCAATCCTTTGCGCCGCATCTCCTCGGCAAATCCCGGAATCATCTTGTCGGCAATCGCTTGCGTAGCTTCGGGCGTTACATCGCGCGGCCCAAGCCCTGTCCCACCCGTGGTGAGAATCATGTCCGCGTGTTCAACGTCCGCCAGGCGCTTCAATAGCGACTGAATTTCCGTAGCGTCGTCAGCAATGACATGTGTCGAATTCACGTTCCAGCCAAGTTCCCTGCACCGCGCAACCACCGCAGGCCCGGACCCGTCCTGCCGCTCGCCGCGCGCCACCGTGTCACTGATTGTAATCACCGCAATTTTCATCGACTTCTTTTCGCCCCGTAGAGCCAGGGACGGCTATGCCACGATAATGAGCCGGGCTGAAGCCCTGCACTCCACACCTATTCACCATTTCAAGCTGAAGGTCAGGACGTTTCCACCGCATCGCGGCTGGCTTCATCCATCAGCCGCATCGCTTCCATCAAAAGCCCGGTCGTCCCGCGCGTTGTTGTCGTCCGCGTTGAAGCGTTCGCCGCATTGAAATCAATCTCAAACTCGCCCGCGGTCCACAGGATCACCTTAAACACCGCGTTATCGCCTTCTATATTCCCGATTCTTGCATCCCTGCACTGTCCGGACGCAAAAAACAGTTCGCCCTGCTCGCCGTTCTGCCGTACCACCAACCGGCACGACTTCTGCCCCATCTCCAGCGATTGCAGCAGATCGGTCATGCTCATCTCTTCCAACCGGCCTTGAATCACACCAGGACGCGACGCCGTCTTCTGCAATTTCTCCAGGTGAATGCGATCCAACACTTTTTTCGCCCCTCGCACCAGATCGCGCAGCACAAACGGCTTGACAATAAAATCTTCCACGCCGTCCACCAGCGGACGCAGCCGCTCTTCAATATCCGCACGGCTCGCCATCAGCAGAAATGGAATCGTGCGTGTCCGCTCCCGGCTGCGCAGTTTTTCAAACAGCTGCCGGCCATCCAGCCCGCTCATTTTGTAGTCGCACAAAATCGCGTCGGGCGGCTCTTCAATCGCCTTCAGCAAAGCATCCGCGCCGTCGGTGGCCATCTCGATGTCACAGTGCGACTCCAGCCCCTTTTGAATGAGGTCCCGCACCAGTGGATTATCTTCCACCACCAGCAGTCGCACCGTTTTGGCAGCTTGCGCGCTCATGAACGCTTGGAACGAATTCCCTTTCGACTAGCTCGTAGCTTGCCTTTCACTGGCTGACGGTTCAACCGGTGAAAATCTCCGCTCTTTCCACCGGTTTTTTCCACCAGGAACACATCCTGAATCTCAATCCCTTTGTCCAGCGCTTTGCACATGTCATAGACCGTGAGGGCGGCTGCGGAGACTGCGACCAGAGCTTCCATCTCGACGCCCGTCTGGGCGGCGGCGCTCACGTGGGAGCGAATCTCCACGCCATTCTGGCACAGCCGGGGAGTCACATCAATGTGAGTGAGCGGCAGCGGATGACAAAGAGGTATCCACTCCGCCGTACGCTTGGCCGCCGCAATCCCTGCAAAACGAGCCACTTCCAGCGGATCGCCCTTGGGATTCTTCAGCCGCCGCACCGCGCGCACCACTTTCGGCGCCATCTTTACAAACGCTTGCGCAATCGCCGACCGCGTCGTAACCGCCTTCGCCGACACATCCACCATCCGCGCCTTCCCGCGCCCATCGTAATGCGACAACCTCGCCATGTTCGCCAAATCGCGTTCTCCTACTGTGCTCCGAGACGATTAGCTCCCGAGCGCCGTGGGTCACCTAGGAATTGTTATTCCGAGCGGAGCCGGCCGACGCTTTTTCTTCCGCGTTTCGCTGCTGCGAACGCGTTGGCCTGCGCAGTCGAAGTACGGTTTTCCATCGGGCGGTTTTTGCTCGATGAAGCTCTCTTCAGCCGCCCAGGGTTTCAGCCAACATGTGACGTCAGCCCAGTGCCAATACTCGCACCCGCTCGCCCTTTTCCATCCTCTCCCGTTCCGCCGGCACCATCAAAAGACAATTTGCCCGGCTCATGGCCACAATGTCACCCGACCCCTGCCATTTCACCGGCGCCACCGTCGGTCCTCCAGGCTGCGAATCGCTCGGCCAACTCGACACCGCCGGCAAGAAGTGCGCCAAACCAGGCTTTTCCGTAACTGTCTCGCTCAGGACCGCCTCAAACGCCGGCAACGCCCGCGGCTCTTCCCCGCCCAAAATCGCAATCGCAGGCCGCACAAACAGCTCAAACGTCACCATCGTGGACACTGGATTCCCCGGCAGCCCAAAAATCGGCTTGCCCTGGCAAATCCCAAACACTACCGGCTTCCCCGGTCTTATCGCCACCGCGTCAAACACGAACTCCGCGCCAAACTCATGCAACACCGGCTCCACAAGGTCGTACTTCCCCATCGACACGCCACCGGAAAGGATTAGCACATCCGCTTGCAAGCCCTGAACAATCTTCGCCCGCAAGTCCTCGACCAAATCCTTCGCATTTCCCAAGATCACCGGCTCGCCCCCGGCCAGCGTCACCTGCGCCGCCAGTGAAGCCGAATTGCTGTTCCGAATCTGGAATGGCCCCGGCGTCTCCGCTATGTCCACAACCTCATCGCCGGTCGAAAGGATCGCAATCCGCGGCTGGCGATAGACCTCAACTCGCGCGGCGCCCACCTGCGCCGCTGACGCTATCTCCGCAAACCGCAGCCGCGTTCCCGCTGCAACCGCCACATTCCCGGTACGTTGCTCGCTCCCCCGCCGCACCACATGCTGCCCCGGCTTGACCGCCCGCACCAGCCGCACCACATCGTCTTCGCGGGAGGTGTGCTCCACCATCACCACCGCGTCCGCGCCTGGCGGTAGCGCCGCACCAGTCATAATCTGCACGCAAGCCCCTGCCGCCACCTCGGTACGAGGCGTGTCTCCCGCCTTCAGCTCTCCCACGCACTGCAGCGTCGCGCCTTCGCCGGTCTCCGCTGCGCGCACCGCATAGCCGTCCCGGATCGACCGGTCAAACGGCGGGTAGTCGCGATCAGAGACAATGTCGGTAGCCAGAACCCTGCCGAGAGAAGCGCTGATCTCGACAGAATCCCACGCCGGCTTTGGTTCTAACGACCGAACTCGGGCAATTACGGTTTCGCGGGCTTTTTCGTAACCAAGCATGGCTATGAGCTTAGCGGAAACGTGGCTCGATTGAAAAAGCCAGCGGACGTGCAGATAACTTCAGTTTAGAGCTAGAATGCGCGCAGCCTAAGACTGTTCCTTCGGACGACGCCAGCAGGCCAGCTTCTGCAACCAATTGCGGCGTCCGAACGTATACGAAGGAACGAAGAGGACTCATTGGACACTAACCTCGAAAACGCAGGCCCAACCGAAATCCCCGCAACTCTGAAAACTCTTTCGGAACCTACCGTTTCCACGGCACACAAAGTCTTTTTTGGCGGCGACGGACTTCGCGCGGGATGGAGCCTGCTTATCTTTGTTGCGATGCTCGCGGCCATCCTCGCCTGCGTAAACCTAGTCGCCCACAAAATCGCGCCACCGCCGCCGCACTCAGCCGCCGGAAGCGCGCTCCCGCTTAAAGCGTTGCTCATCGGGGAGTCGATTCCGTTTCTGGGATTACTTCTCGTCACATGGATCATGGCAAAGATCGAGCGCCGTTCTAATGGGGTCTATGGTCTGGGCGGAGACCGCAAGGTTGCCCGGTTCTTTGCCGGGCTGGCGTGGGGAGTGGTTTCCTTGTCATTGCTGGTCCTGGCGCTGTGGAAAAGCGGTTTTCTAATCTTCGACGGCCGTTTGCTTTTCGGCGGCCCGGCTTTGCGATACGGCGCGCTCTGGTTGCTTGGTTTTCTTTTCGTTGGATTGCTCGAGGAATATGGGACCCGGGGCTTTCTGCTCTACACGCTGGCGCGCGGATTTGCCGGCATCTACAAATGGCTGTTCAACACGCAACACAGCGCAGTGCTGGGGTTCTGGACGGCGGCGGTGGGCCTGTCGGTGTTGTTCGGGCTGGGCCACGGGAAGAATCCCGGCGAGTCGCCAATCGGATTATTATCCGCTGGGCTTGCGGGGCTGGTGTTCTGTTTCAGTCTGTGGCGGACCGGATCCCTGTGGTGGGCGATCGGGTTTCATACGACGTGGGATTGGGCACAATCCTTTTTGTACGGTGTGGCCGATAGCGGCATGATGGCACAACATCATCTGCTCGCCTCGCACCCCGTAGGCAAGCCAATCCTCAGCGGTGGAGCGACCGGACCCGAAGGAAGTGTGTTCATCCTCTTGATTCTCGCTATCATCTTAGCCGTGATTGTTTTCACGCTGCCAAGCAACCGAGAAGGCCAGCCTGCTTGATGATGCAGCCACAAGCAGGCGTACGATAGATCGGTCCTGAGCGTAGTCGAAGGATCGTGCCCGCTTCCCGTAGCAGCGGGTTTATCCCACTGCCTGCCCGGCGTGACGGACAACCCGGGATTCCATTCTAGTGGCCGGTCCTCAGACCGGTTCTTTCCCTCTCCAGGAAGCGGCCACTTCAGCCCCGCGCAGCGGCTAAACAGCAACACTTCATCCCGAACGACCGGGGCCCCCGGCGAGCCCGGCTTCGACTCGTTGGCGTGGGGAGCGAGTGATCTACTTTTTCTTCCCCTTCTAGTCGGCCTCAATCGCAATGAAAATAAAACACGTTCCCATCAATGTCTTCCATCGTAAACTGCCGCAAGCCCCACGGCTTCGTCTCCAACGGTTCCACGATCCTTGCGCCTCGCGAGCGCAACTCCTCATACGTCGCATCGATCTGGGGCGCAAAGACCCAGTGCACGGCCGGTTCAAATGGCCGCCCTCTTTTCCGAAAGAAAATCACCATCTCATCGCGCGACACCGCGCCAATTCCGCCTCCCGGATAAAGCCATCCAATCTCGAAACCAAGCACATCGCGGTAATACCCCTGAGCTCGCTCCACATCCTCCACCGGCAGCTCCGGCGTCGGCCGGCTCAATTTCGTTCGCTTCAACTTCTCATCCACGACTGCCTCCTCCGGTGGATCCCTTTATAGTCCCGCCCTGAGATCCTAAGAGCTCGTTTCCGGCGCAGTGAAGGGAACGCAGCGATGAGGCTCAGCAGTGGCCGGTCTTCGGACCGCTTCCTCTGCACTCGACTCATCGAACAAATCCATGTCGCCCGAGCGAATTGTTATCGCCAGACGGTTCACTTTACCGGGCTTTAGCCCCTGAGGAGCTGACGTTCTCCACCTAGGAAATGCATTCTGTCCGGACGGCGTGGACCCGGTGCGTAACCAATTCCGGCACTACCGCCAGGAAATTGCGCATGTGGGGAAAGTCCTTGTGGGCATCGAAGGCACCTTCGTCCACCCATTCCGAATGGATGAAAAAGACTACCGGCGGCCGGACCGATTCGAACAGGTGGATGCCGAGGCAGCCCGCCTCCGACCGCGTAGCCTCGACAACCCCCCGCAGTTCCTCTCTCAGGCGGTCGTCCTTCCCGGCTTGCGGCTCGAATCGAACGAATGTGTGCAGTGACATGCCTTGTTGAGCTCGGAACCGAACGAAGGCGCTACAGCCAGCGCGCCAGCAGCGTGCCTTGCGGCACAATCGTCGCGTCGCGCTCGGGGCCGGTCGAAATCATACCGATTTCCACTTGTAGAAACTCCGAAATAAACCGCAGATAATCCAGCGCGGCCTTGGGCAGGCGCTCGGCGTCTTTCACACCATAGGTCGGATCGCTCCAGCCCGGCAGCGTCTTGTACTCCGGCACAACGTGCTCGTACTCCTCGGCTAGCGCCGGCATCTCGTGAATCGGCTTCCCTTTGTACTTGTAGCCCACGCAAACCTGAATTTCGCGCATGGTGTCAAACACATCCAGCTTGGTCACTACCAGCGAATCGATGCCATTGAGCATCTTGGCGTAGCGCAGCACCGCCAGGTCCAGCCAGCCGCAGCGCCGCGGACGCCCGGTCACCGCGCCAAATTCCTTGCCGCGCTCGCGCACTTCCTTGGCGTCCAGGTCCGGCATCTCGGTAGGAAACGGCCCGCCGCCCACGCGTGTCGTGTATGCCTTGGAGATTCCCAGCACGTTCTTGATCCTCGTCGGCGGCACGCCCGCGCCGGTCGTCGCTCCGCCTGAAGTTGCGCTAGAGCTCGTCACATACGGATACGTGCCGTGGTCAATATCCAGCATCGTGCCCTGCGCGCCTTCGAACAGGACCGACTTCCCCGCGCCCAGCGCGCCGTTCACCAGCTCCGCGGCGTCGCAGATGTAGCTGCGGATTTTCTCGCCGAGCTTCAGCGTTTCGTCCACTTCGTGGGAAAAGTCAATGTCCGCGCCGTAGGCGCCTTTGGCCAGGCGATTCTTCTCCGCCACCACGCGCGCGGCTTTCTCGCGAAACAGCGCCGGCTCCAGCAAGTCGCACATGCGCAGCCCCCGCCGCGCCATCTTGTCTTCGTACGCCGGACCGATGCCGCGCGAAGTGGTGCCGATCTTGTTGGCGCCGCGCGCCCCTTCTGCCGCCTTGTCGAGTTCCCGGTGATAAGGAAAAATCAGGTGCGCGCGATTGCTAATGTGCAGCCGCCCGTTCACGTCCACGCCGGATTTGGAAAGCGTCTCAATCTCATTCACCAGCGCGGCGGGATCAACCACCACACCCATCCCGATCACTGCGTGCTGCTTGGGCCGTAAAATACCGCACGGAATCAGCTGCAGGACGTGCTTGTCCTTTCCGATGATGACCGTGTGCCCGGCATTATGCCCGCCAGCGACGCGCACGATGTAGTCAAACGACCCGGCAAGATAGTCAACGACCTTACCTTTGCCTTCGTCTCCCCATTGCGCACCCACCACCACGACCGATTTCATCCGTTGCGCCTTTCGTCGTTCACACAACCGCTCACACGTTCACCGCACAACTGTCCAGCCGGAATGTCTTGAGAAACGGAAGTAACAAAATCGTACGATGGACAGGATTGGCAAAGCAAGCGACACCCAATGCAGTGCCGGGCCTGCTTGCTGCGGCAAGCTTCAGCCCGGCGATTTCTCGCTGCGTATCTCCGCGACCCTCTGTGCGTCGCGTGATATTTTTCTGCCGTCCCCGGCTCGCGTTTGCAGACCAGCGGTCCAGATGGGACAATAAACTGCTATGACCAGACAATCTTTCGCACTGATTACCGCCCTTTCTGCGGCGCTCCTTTCCGCCAATTCCGTTTTCGCTCAGCAGACGCCTGCTGACAACACTCAGAAGCCCGCGGCCTCGGCCACTCCCGCCGCCAAACCGGCCACGCCCGCCAAGACTGCCGGCGCGCAAGGATCAACCCCCGCCAAGCCTGGCACGGCCGCAACAGCGAAGAAGCCCGGGGCTGCCCCCCTGGCCCTGAAAACGCAGAAAGACAAAGCCAGCTACGCAATGGGCATGAACATCGGCAAAAGCGTGGGAGCGGGCCTGCAGAAGGACAACGTGGAACTCGAGCCGGCTCTCGTCGCTCGCGGCCTTAGGGACGCGCTCTCCGGAGGCAAACTTCTGCTGACCGATGAAGAAGCGAAGACCGTTCTGATGGCCGTTGGCAACGAACTGAATAAGAAGCGCGAAGCGGAAGCAGCAGTGCGGGGCGCAGCGAACAAAAAAGCGGGTGATGAGTTTCTTGCAGCCAACAAGAGCAAAGAAGGCGTGGTCACTCTGCCCAGCGGCTTGCAGTACAAGATTCTGAAAGCCGGCGACGGTCCCAAGCCGACGGCCACCGACCAAGTCACTTGCAACTACGCGGGCGCGCTAATTAACGGCAAGGAGTTCGACAGCTCCGCACGACATGGCGGACAGCCAGTCACCTTCCAGGTCAACAACGTGGTTAAGGGTTGGACCGAAGCGCTGCAGCTGATGCCAGTCGGCTCCAAATGGCAACTTTTCGTTCCGTCGGACCTCGCCTACGGCCCGCGACCCATGGGGCCGGACATTGGGCCCAACAGCACTCTAGTTTTTGAAGTCGAGCTGCTTTCGATCGCACCGAAACCGGAAGCCAAGCCCGCCGCAGCCGACGCAAAGTCCGACCCAAAGCCGGAAGCAAAACCCGAAGCGAAGCCTGAGCCCAAACCCGAAGCTAAGCCGTAATTGCAAATGTAATGCAGGGCGCCGTTCTCCGGGCCATCAAAGATCTTCTACCATCCACATGTTAGAAGTGCCGGCGCTCGTTTGGATCGCCAGGTGCCTCCCATCGGGCGACGCACGGCTCAACAAGAAAACGTCCTTACCAGGCAGTTCCCACAAGACGCGCGAGTGGCCTTGCATATCCAAATACAGCAACTGTGCCCCGAGTTGCTGCGCGTTTGCTGCAAACAGTCCGCGGCCGTCGGCCGCCCAAGTCATGTTCCGCAAATGAATCTCTGGCGATACCTTCACGTTGCGAATCTGGCTGTTCTTTAACGAGAGCATCGAGTGCTCAGAAGCGAAGTCTGAATACAGCACGACTTCCGTACCATCCGGCGACAGGTCCCAAGTGTAATCACTCGCGTGCTCATCCACGAATCGCGCCAGCGCCCTGCCGCGGCCCTGAAGCGGGTCGGGCCGGCTGAAAATTAGCCGCTTGTGATCGTCTGTTGCCTCGGCAATTACGCAACTCGCTCCGGACAGCCTTGGACACGCCACCCGAAAGTACTGCCCGCGCAGCACTTCCTCCGCCATGCCCCCGCCGACGGGCATCCGCATTAGCCTCTCCGCAGTCGTCCCGTTCGATCCGTCCCGTTCTTCAAAGAGAATCCACTTGCCGTCCGAACTCTCGCTGCCGTCCGGCGAAACACCCCACGGAGTCGCACCAGTTGCTATTTTGCGTTGCGCTCCGCCAGCTACCGAGATCACCCACACTTCCATCGGCTTCGCGTGCAGTGCCGCAGCCGCAATAAAATGGGTTGAGTCGGGCATCCAGTCGCCAATTTCCCAGGTAGCGGGCATTGCGAATCTAGCCGGAGATCAGACTGCGCACCCTTTTCTTTGGGATGGCGGACAGCTCAAAGACCTCGGCACATTAGGTGGAACCTTTGGAGCTGCCAACTGGATGAATGATGGCGGCGAGGTCGCGGGCGGTTCTAGAACCGCGAACGATGAACAGTTCCACGCTTTCTTCTGGCGCAATGGAGTCATCACCGACATCGGAACCGTTGGCGACGACACCTGCAGCACGGCTCACTTCATGAATAACAGAGGCCAAGTTTCCGGCACCTCTGGCGACTGCCTGGGCCAATTTGAAACACACGGTTTTCTCTGGCAGGCTGGCGGTCCGATGATTGACCTGAATGTTTTTGTCCCGCCCGGCGTGGATATACAAATCACCGACGGCGAAACGATCAACGACGCTGGCGAAATCGCCGGCTCGGGCATGCTCCCCAACGGCGACTTTCACGCCATCGTGCTGATCCCGTGCAACGACACCTCGGCCACCTGCCGCTCCGTTGAACTGAGTGTTGCGCCCCCGGCACCGCACTCGAACTCGACCAAAGCATTGGATCAGCTCACCAGGCGGCAGTTCCTTGCGGAGTTGCGTTCCGACTACCTCCGGCACACGCCGCAAGCGAGGTGGCGCGCGACCAACCGATTATTTCAACCGAGATCGCGGTAGCGGAAACAGCTGGTGAGATGGTCGTTGACTAAGCCCGTGGCCTGCATGAACGCATAGCAGATCGTCGAACCCACAAAACGGAAGCCGCGCTTTTGCAGAGCTTTGCTCATGGTGTCAGACTCGGTGGTTTTTGCAGGGACCTGCTGGTGGTGCTTCCAGAAGTTGGTCTTTGGATTGCCGCTGACGAACTGCCAGATGTAGTTGTCGAAACTGCCGAACTCTTCCTGCACTTTGAGGAATGCTGCCGCGTTGTCGATGGTCGCAGCGATCTTCAGGCGATTGCGTACGATTCCCGGATCGGCGAGCAGCGCGCGTACTTTCTTCTGGTCATAGCCCGCAATCTTTCCCGCGTCGAAATGATCAAAGACTTCGCGGTAGCGGTCGCGCTTGCGCAGAATGGTATCCCAGCTCAGCCCGGCCTGTGCGCCTTCCAGAATCAGGAATTCGAACAGCACACGATCATTGTGAACGGGTACGCCCCATTCCGCGTCGTGATAAGGAATGTTCCACTCATTCGCCGCCCATGGGCAGCGAATGAGTTCGCCTGGCCGTCGTTGGGATTGCGCGGGCATCGCGATTTACCGAGCGTCCTCCGAGAGCGAAAGCACGGACGCGCTAAAGCGCGCGCCTACAATGGAACTCAGGCAACGAACGAGATTCGTAGCGATCCACATTGGAGCATGCAAACAAACGGCGCGTAAGCTCGGAGAGCTTACGCGCCGAGAGCATGTGCCTCTGAAGCTTTATCCGACGTGGCGATCAATCGCCTTGGTGATCTGATCCTTGGGAACGGCGCCGACGATCTGTTCTACCACCTGGCCGTTCTTGAAGACCAGCAGCGTGGGGATGCCACGGATGTTGTAGCGGCCGGCGGAATTCATCGCCTCGTCCACGTTGAGTTTGGTGACCTTGAGCTTGCCCGCGTAGTCCGTGGCTACTTCAGCGACCGTGGGCGCGAGCATATGACACGGGCGGCACCATTCCGCCCAGAAATCGACCAGCACCGGCTGCGCAGAGCTAGCGGTGAGGACTTCGGATTCGAAGTTGCCGTCATTGACGGTGAGGATATTGTCTGCCATGTGGTTTGCTTTCAGCGGGTT
>CAZQOB010000071.1:0-26813 GCA_964594885.1 uncultured Acidobacteriaceae bacterium | reverse complement strand
CTTGGCTTTCATCCTATCCAGCGCTCCCTGCTTTGTCAAACGAGCGCGAATTGCCTCGCTAGTTTCGCCGCTATGCCCGGCCAGATGTTCCAGTTCGTGATTCAGCTCTTCTTCGGTCACTTCGATATTTTCCGCCGAGGCGATGCGGTCAATGATCAGTTCGGCCTTCACATCGTCCTTGGCACGCTCCTGCTGGCGCCCGCGCAGTGCCGCCCAATCCAGATTCACCGCGCGCGGATCGATTCCTTGCTGCGCCAGCGTTCGCACCATCCGCTCCAGCCGCACATCCATCTGCGATTCCACGAGCGACTCCGGCACAGGGAAGTCGTGCAACTTCACCAGTTCCGCAATCACTTTTTCCCGCTGTAGTTCTTTCTGACGGTGATCCCGTTGGTGCTCCAGGCTCTCGCGGATTTTTGTCTTCAATTCGTCCAGCGTCCCGGAATCGCTGACGTCTTTTGCGAATTCATCGTTCAATTCTGGCAGTTTCTTTACCTTCAGTCCGGTGACTTCAGCTTCGTAATGATATTTCTTGCCCGCCAGCTTGGCGTCCGGGTAGTCTGCTGGATATTCGACATCGAAATTCTTCTTGTCGCCGATGTTTGCCCCCAGCAGATTCTCGTTGAACGGCGCCATGGTCTCTTCCGCACCGATGTGGCAGAGCACGCTGTCCGCGTGCAGCGGATCGCCGCCGCCGTCGGGTGTGCCAGTCAACTTCAGCTGTGCGAAGTCGCCGTTCTCAATCGCCCGACCTTCCACCGGGGCAAATGCCGCCGCGCGCTCGCGGGACTCTTCCAGCGCCTTGTGGACATCTTGGTCGGTCACATCCATCGCCGGCATTTCAATCTCAAGTCCCTTGTATGCGCCAAGTTCGAATTCCGGCAGCACGTCGAATACAGCGCGGAACTTCAGCGGTTGCCCGTCGTTGAAATCCAGCTTGTCCACCTGCGGCTGCGAAATCGGGCTGAGCTTCTGCTCTTGCACCGCCTTCTCGACTGTTTCAGGCACCAGCGTCTGCAGCACCTCGCCTTTGATTTCGTCCGCAAACCGCCGCTTGATCAGCGTGATCGGCGCCTTCCCGGGGCGGAATCCCGGCACCCGCGCCACCCGCGCCAGCTCCTTGGCCACTTTTTCGGTCGCCTTGCTGACATCCTCCGCCGGTATCTCCAGCTCCAGCTCCCGCCGGCAAGTTGCTTCTGCCATTCCCGTTTCCTCTCTTCTGCTGTCGGATATCGTGCGCCGCGTTGCTACGACGCAAAACGCGCAGTCTCGTCGCCTTTTCTAATCAATTCCGTGCGCTTATTTCGTTCAGGGCAAATCAGGCGAGACCGGCGAGAAATTCCCCTGCTCTCTAACTTTAGAAGTATAAGTGACGCACCAACAGCGGTCAATTTGAAGCTGCAGCGGCAGGCCGCCGCCCGTCTCAGCTTGTCGCGTACAATAAGGCACTCATTCCGGAGTGCCCTGTGAAGAACTCAGCCGTTCTGCTTGTCCAATGCCCCGACCAAAAGGGCTTGGATGCCGCTATCGCCGATTTCATCTTCCGCCACGACGGCAATATTCTCGATTTCGAGCAGCATTCGGCCGGCGCCGAACGCTTCTACCACGCCCGCGTCGAATGGGACCTCACTACGTTCGGATTGCCGCTCGAGTGCTTCGCGGAGAAGTTCCAGCCGACCGCGGACAAATTTCAAATGGAGTGGCGCGTGGCGCTCTCCTCTTACCGGCCGCGCGTCGCAGTCTTCGTTTCCAAATACGATCACTGCATGGTGGACTTGCTCTATCGCCAGCGCACCGGTGAACTCGCCTGCGACATCGCGCTGATCATCAGCAATCACGAGGACGCCCGCCGTCACGCCGATTTTCACGGCATCCCGTACCACGTTATTTCCGTCAGCAAAGAAACCAAAGCCGCCGCTGAGGCAGCTCAGCACGCCCTTCTTTCCCGGAACAATGTTGATCTCATCGTACTAGCCCGTTATATGCAGATTCTTTCAGCGGACTTCATCTGCCGCTACCCGCAGCGCATCATCAATATCCATCATTCATTTTTGCCGGCTTTCATCGGCGCCAAACCGCATCAGCAGGCCTACGACCGCGGCGTGAAAATCCTCGGCGCTACAGCGCATTACGTCACGGAAGTGCTAGACGACGGCCCGATCATCGAACAAGGCGTAGTCCGCATTTCGCACAAGGACAATGTCGAGGATCTGGTTGAAAAGGGAAGAGACCTCGAAAAAGTTGTGCTCTCCCGCGCCGTGCGTTGGCACATCGAAAACCGCATCCTGCTCTACGCCAACAAAACCGTCATTTTCGAATAACCGGTCAGCTACCCACGCGCCCCCGCCGCAATCTCTGTTCCGCGGCTCAGATCGGCGTGCAGCAATCGGTGAAACAAATGCTCTCCAGCCTCGCGGCGAACCGACAGCCGACCGGCGACGTAGGCTCGGGACGCTAATCCTCGCTGCACAGCGTCGCAAATCGCCATATCTTCGTCTTGCACCTTTTCGCTGACCTTGATGCTGGCCGAATTGTGACGCTGCGCCTTCTTGCTGACGTCGCTGAAGTAGTAATCAAAAACCACGGCGCACTTGTCCACCGCCAACGGCAGCACCAAGTTAGTGTCCATGACGCCTTCGTAGGCGTTGATCATGAAGTTTGGATAGATCCACAGATAAAAAGCGCGCCCCTGACGCGTCGCCGCCACACCTTTTTCGGATTTCGTATCCGAACTTAGCGGGCTGGACTGCAGGCAAGCTCGCTCGAAATTTTCGATCGTGTAGCTGGTATACTCGATCACGCTGCTCAATCCTTTGTGCGCATGCGGCACGTGGTAGCCGCCGTCCAGATAGTTGTCCACGTACACTTTCCAGTTGCAGTTCAGCGTGTAAATGCGGCGATCGAAGAATTTCAGTTTCTTGGAGAGTTGCAGCGGAGCGACTAAATCCGGTACGTTCGCGAGAAAAGCCTTAAGCGGTCCCGCCGCCCCGTCTAGATTGACGAAAACAAATTTCTCCCAAACATCTACCGCGATCGGCACCAGTCCGTTTTTCGCGCGGTCAAAATCGCAAACACCTTCAAATTCGACCATGCCCTTCAGCGCGCCGTCGTTTCCGTACGTCCAGCCGTGATACGGGCAGCGGAACTGTTTCGCGCATCCACTTTCCTCAGTCACCACCGCCGCCGCGTGGTGCCGGCACACGTTGTAAAACGCGCGCAAGACGCCGTCTTCGCCGCGCGCCCCCACCACAGGCTCGTCGCCCAGCTGCACGGTGAAGAATTGTCCCTTCTGGCTCACCTGATCCGCGCGTCCGGCCACTTGCCAGGTATGCGCAAACACTCGCTCGGCCTCCAACCGCGCAATCCGGTTATCGAAATACCACGGCGAAGGAATCGTCCAAGCGTTATCCAGAGAATTCTCAGGCTGATACAGGCTCAGAAGGGAAGCTACGCTCCGCTCCATCGCACCCTCCTATGCTGGTGCTTGCTGCATTTGTTCTGCGCGAAGTTTAATCGGGAAGGGCGAACTTTTGCAAAGCGCAGAGGCGAAATGGTGGTGCGGGAGAGAGGACTTGAACCTCCACGGTTTTTAGGCCACAAGATCCTAAGTCTTGCGCGTCTGCCAGTTCCGCCACTCCCGCACGGGAGCTAACTCACTGATTGTATAGGCTTTTGCTCTTTCTGTCTCTCGCGACCGGATTGGGCTTCCGGCTCAACTGTGCATTGACTGTGCATTACGGCCTTCGCTCCCGCCTCGATTCTGCGGGGCCGCGTCCTGAAGGTCCGCCTCGCTCACGATGTTTTTGAAAGAGGGCGGCAGTCACTTGTCTCGACTGAAGTTGGCCAAAACCGTCAGCTTGAACCGCTTTGGGGGAATCCCAACCATTCCAACGCCGAGGGCAGGTCGTAAAATGCTGAAGCGTGAGAGGGCGATGCGGTGTGTTCGTGATGGGCAATGGCAAGGCGGCCCATGCCATAGATTGCGGGCGTAGAGGCGACCCAAGCCCGTTTGGAAGTGGGTGAAAAGAGGGCCCGTCTGGCTATGATGGTGATCTCGTCGGCCGATACGGCGAATTCGGTAACCCCGGTCAAGTCAAGGAGCTGGTTGAATTCCCGATTGAAATTCGCATCGGCGAGCAGGCGATCCTGGTGCGATTTGAGTTCAGCATAGGTAACAACGCCCGAACCGGAAGAGACAACAAGAGCACGCTCCTTGTCGATGAGATAGGTGAAGGGCAAGGTGGGACTCTCCGGGTGCTAGAGAGTGCAGTTTATCACGAGTGCTGCGTTAGCTTGCAGCGCCCCTGCCGAGTCCCAGCCATTCCATTGCCGCCGTGTACTCGAGAATTTTCTTGCCTGTCTCTGGCAGGTGAAGGGAGTCCGCGGCTACAGGAGCCGAAGCCGTTGAAGCCGAAGGGTTCCCTGGCAGATTCTGCGAATGTGACGGGGCGGGCAGTGCAACTGCAAGCCACCCGCCAACCGCGAGCACAAGGCTGGTCTTGCGCACATGGGCTCCTTTACGCTTCCGTGGCTGGCTGCGAATTCTTATCCTTGTTTCGCTAGTGCCCTCTGCCGGAAATCGCAGAGTAGATCACATAAAACCAGCTACATACGCCGTGAACAATCATCCACAAGATCGAATGATTCTTCGCGAACGACAGCACGATCGCGATCATCGAACCGAAGCCCCAGCAACCGATACCAGCCTGTCCTTTGCGATTATCCATTTTTCCACCGCCAAACCCGCTCGTTCCTTGCCGCCAATATACCTGCATTTCCTCGGAAATCGTAGTTCGCAGCCGAATGGCACATTCCTTCCACCAGTACGTCGGTACTATAGCCCCGTTTCTCCGCGACCGGTGACCATCGCGGTGGCGAGGTTTGCCTCGCTGCCAATGGGGTGCCCCGATTATGTCGGGGCCGCTGCGCCACGCAGCGCTTTGGCACGTCTCCTCTGGGCTCGGAGACAGAATCGTTGGGCACGACCATGAATATGAAAGCCGGTCTCCAGACCATGGGAGTACTCCGCCCCAACGACCCTCCTGCTGCGGAGCCGGTGGCCCTCGAAACCACCGTCTTGGTCAATGGCGCACGCCCGGGCGATAACAGCGCGCAACGCAGACTCTTCTCCGAAGAAGTGCAAACCGTACTGGTGTTTGAGCGTGGAGCGGTCATTCGCCTCTCCGCGGCCGTAGCGGATGGCCAGCTGCTGTTTCTGACCAACAAATCCACCGGCAAAGAAGTCGTGGCTCAAGTCCTGCGCAAGCGCGCCTTTCGGCCGACGACCTGCTATGTGGACTTGGAATTCACCGAGCCGTGCCCGGGCTTTTGGGGCATCGAATTTCCCGCGAACGGTGGCGGCGCCACCACCGCGCAGAAAGCCGAAGTCGGCGGCGACTTCGAAGGCGAGCCGCTGAAGCCGGCTTCGCCGCCCAGCACAGCTGAAGTGGAGCGCCTGAAGCAGGAAGTGGCCGCTCTGCAGCAGAAACTGCAGTCTCTGAAAGAGTCGGCACCGAAAGAGCCTGACCGTGTTGCACAGCCGCTTGCTGCTGGTCCGAAGTCCGCTTCGGATGCCGCTTCAGAGATTGCCAGGCGGGAAGAGCGGCAGCTCCAGGAACTCCTCGCGATCGAAATCCAGCAGGAAGTCGCGGCAGGGCCCAAACGGCTGGTCTCGTATCCGCAAAGAGCCACCAAGGTGGACCAGCCAAAGGGAAGGGGCATTAAGGTAGCCGGTCTGATCCTGCTGCTTCTCACGGCCTGCGGTCTTTCGGCTTACCAGTTCGGCGCGCTGGATTCGTTGCTTAGGAAGCCCGCGCCCGCCAAGCCGGCGAGTGCGGCATCTGCTGCGAACGACCCCTTGCCGGCTAGGCCTCCAGAGGCCAAGCCCGCCGCCAATAACTCTCCAACAAACGCTGCGGCATCAAACGCACTTCCAACGACACCGTCGTCAACGCCGTCTTCCTTTATGCCGTTGGCGTCGAATGACGTTGGGTCTGGAAACACGGCAACAAGCAACGTGCCTGCAAGCGTGGCCGCGGCACCGGCAGACAGCACAGTTTCAGCGGATCCCGATCCCGCTGTCGTCCCGCCGCAGAAGGATTCCGGATCGGCGCTTGCTAAACCTTCCAAGCCGGCGTCGTCCCGCCCGGGAGCTCCTCGAGGATCCAAGCATTCGGCCGTTTCTACCAAATTGACCGCAGAACCACCCGCCAAAGTTCCGGCCGCCGAGTCCGCCTCTGCGCCAACCGTGGCAAACAATTCCACTGAACCGGCGACCGGCGACTACGTCGCGCCTCGGCTGCTAAAAGCGGTCAAGCCGGTCACGCCTCCCGACGTAATGCGTAACTACGTCACCGGCAACGTGAATGTGGATGCACTGGTTGACTCTACCGGCCACATCAAATCCGTCAAAGCGCTCTCCGGCCCGCTCAAGCTCCGCTCCACCGCAGTCCAACAGATGAAGCAGTATCTCTACGCACCCGCCCGGCGCGCCGGCAAGCCGGTCGAGTCCCACGTTCAAGTCAGCCTGCAATTCTGGTACGAGCCGTAGTTGCCTGCGACGCAATTAACGGTGGGGGCGTGCGGCCAGTCTCCATGCCACCCTACTTCGCTGCTTCGGATTCGCTGGAGCCGTTTAGCGGAGAATCCTTTGGAATCGGCTGGCCCCAGATGTAGTGGTTGAACCAGTCGAGGTTAGATTGCAGCAGAGCGCGCTGGGACTTGGGTTTGTTGACGCCGTGGCCAAACCCGGCATAGAGGATCAAGCGCGAGGGAACGTTCTGGTCCTGCAAGCCGCGGTAAAGTTCGAAGGCATCCGGCACCGGCACGCGTTTGTCGTTGCTCCCGCTCTGGATCAACGTCGGAGTCTTGGCCTGCTTGATGGTGGTGATCGGAGAAGTCTTGGCGTAAACCTCGGGATCCTCCCACGGTGTGGCATGCAGATACTGGCGAGTGAAAGGAGTGATGTCCGTGCTGACGTAGTAGGTCACCCAGTTGCTGATGCCCGCGCCGACCGAGATCGCCTTGAATCGCGTCGTATGCGTGGTCAGAAAAGCGGAGATGTAGCCGCCTTGCGACCAGCCCATCGAGCCGAGTTTATCGGGATCGACGATTCCTTTGGCAATGAGCGAATCCACGCCACTCATCACGTCCCACATATCGCCGACACCAAGGTTGCGGACGTTTAGCGCGCGGAAAGCCGAGCCGTAGCCCGCGCTGCCGCGATAGTTGGGTTCGAGAATCAGCGCGCCCTTGGAGAGAAAAATCTGCACGGGATAGGCGTAAGAACTGGCCGCGAGCGACGGCCGCGAAACACCGGTCGGACCACCGTGAATGATGACCAGCAGCGGATATTTGCGCGATGGGTCGTAGTCGGCAGGCTTATACAAAACGCCTTCGATCGTTGCGCCGTCTTTGCTTTTCCAGGAGACGATTTCCGGTGTACCGAGCTTCCAGTTGGCCGCTTGCGCGGTGAAGTCCGTGAGCTTTTTGGGCGAAAAGGAATCGAGAGAGGTGACGAAGAGTTCGCCCACGTGTGTTGGATCGTCAATAATGAGTGCGGCGGACTTGCAGTCGGGAGTGAGCGACACGTCGTCCAGCGTCAGCGCGTCGGGAGTGGAGATGCGGCGGATCTCGCGGGTTGCGGGATTTAATCGATAGAGATGGCTGGAAGTTTTCTGCAGCGCGCCGAAAAAGATTCCGTCCGGTGCCCACTCGATGAGGTCGGAATCTTCGTCAAATTTTCCGGTGAGGTCGCGGACGTCAGACGCGGTCGTCGCGGGCTTGGCCAGAACGGCATCGAGGTCCACGACGGCGATGTGGCCGTTGGAATAGTAGTAGTAGGGTTCGCCGAGCGCGGTCGTAAATGCGAGTTGTTTGCCGTCGGGGGAAAAGATTGGGCCGCGATCGGGTCCGGGCAGTGCGATGATTTTGCTGACCGCATTGTTTTTGGTCAGGTCCAGCACATAGATGTCGGAGTCGCCGCTAAAGGCCAGCAGAGGATTCTTCGCAGCGCTAAAAGCGAGGCGCGTGGAATCCGGCGACCAGGAGAAAGACTCCACGTTGAGCGACGGATCGAAAGTGAGCTTGGTGGCCGCGACGGGAAGGGAATCCTGTGCCGCGGCGGCAACATCAACAAGCCAGAGCTGGCTCTGGGCAAAATCTTTTTCGAAGACGTCGTAATCGCTGTACTTTTCCTTACGGTCTTTCGTGGATTTGGCTTCTGATTCGCTGGCGGTGAAAGCGATGCGTTTGCCGTCCTTGGACCAGGCGAAATTTCCAACGTCCGTTTCAGATTTGCTGAGCTGCCAGGCTTCGCCCCCGGAGGGAGATATGAGCCAAAGCTGGTGGGTTGCGGGCTTGCCCTCGCCCTCTTTTCCTTTCTCGGACTTTTCTTCCTTTTTCTCTTCCTTCTTTTCTTCCTTCTTCACTTCGGATAATGGCTCGATTGCCGCGGCTTCGCGTTCGGTAACAAAAGCCAGCCAGCGGCCATCGGGAGACCATTCCGGCTGTCCAGCAGACTTCTTGCCGCGCGTAAGCTGATAGCTTTTTCCGGAGGCTACGTCGGCGATCCAAATCTGCGAAGAGTATTCGTTGTCTTTCCAGTTGGTCTGGCCGACGCCGTAGGCGACCATTTTCCCGTCGGGTGAGATCTTGACGTAATTCAGGCGGTGCAGGCTGAGAGACTCATCAATCGAGGGCGTGTGTTTCTCCTGTGCGGCGGCGACTGATGCGAGGAGCAGAGACAGAACCAAACCGGAAACCAGTTTCATGGAAGGCCTCCCGAGGAACCGCAGAGAGTGTACAGTGAGCACCGGGATTTGAGCGAGGGCGGAGTGAACAACGCGCAGAAATGGTTGATTGGAGTGGACATTGGCGGCACCAAAGTAGCGGCCGGGTTTGTCAGCGCCACAGGAGAAATGGGAGAGCATGTGCGCGTGCCGATGAATCCGCGTGGCACGGCCGAAGAAGGATTCGCGGCAGTCACCTCGGCACTGGATGCGCTGGTGGAGCAGCGCGGCGCTGCACGGGCGGGCGAGTTTCCGATAGGAGTCTGCGCGCCAGGGCCGCTGGATCCGAAGACGGGGGTGGTGCTGAATCCGCCGAATGTGCCGTGCTGGAGGAATTTCCAGCTGGCGGGGGAGATCGAGCGGCGCTACGGCGTAGCGGCACGAGTGGATAACGACGGTAATGCCGCGGCACTTGCCGAGGCGTTATGGGGAGCGGGCAAGGGATACGCCAATGTTTTTTATGCCGGTATCGGAACCGGAGTCGGCGCGGGGATCGTGTTGGACGGAAAGATTTTTCACGGGCGAACGGGAGCCGCAGCGGAGGGCGGGCACGTCAGCATCGATATGAACGGGCCGAAATGCAACTGCGGGAAACGAGGTTGCATTGAAGCGCTGGCGTCGGGCACGGCGATTGCGCGGCGCGCGCGGGAAACGATCACCCGGAATCCGAAACAAGGCGCGACTCTGCTGGCGCTGGCGGGCGGAGAGTTAAGCGCGATTCGCAGCGAAATGGTGGGGAAGGCCGCGCAGTCCAGCGATGCGCTGGCGGGAGAAATCTTGCAGGAGACGATGACGTTTCTTGCAACTTGGCTGGGCAACATTGTGGATCTGCTGGAGCCGGAGGTGATGATTCTGGGAGGCGGTGTGGCCGAGATGTTGCGCCCTCATTTCGGAGAGATTCAGGCGGTGATGAAGGACTGGTGCGTGAATGCGCGGTACGGGGAGATTCCGCTGGTGGCGGCGCACTACGGGGAAAATTCCGGGATTGCGGGCGGTGCGGCGTTGTGTTGCGGATGAGTCTTCAAACGCAGGTCTCGGCAAGAAGAAAAGAAAACGCAGGGGCCAGGGAGCGCGGAGGCTCGCAGAGATATCAGAGGCCGGCCGCCAGAGCCCGGCACTACGTAGGGCGAAAGAGTGAGCGATTCAGATCCTGGCTTGCGCTACTCCTTCTTCTTGTTTTGCGGTGGGATGTCGGCGTAGCCGGGGGTAGCGGCGGTGATGTTGGTGGGGACGTCGGCGTTGGCTTGGCCGAGCGTCCAGCGGATGCCGCCTCCGAGGACGTTGAGAAAGAAGGGATTCTGCCAGTTTTCCGGGCGGTCTCCGATGGCCGTGTAAAACACGCGGCCTTTGCCGTCCATACGCGCCCAGGTGCCGGGATAAGGGCGGCGCTCGTAACACGCATTCTTCAACTTGCTGGTGTCAATCGTGAGGATGACGTGAAGGTCCGGCGCAAAATCCTTTAGTGAATACCACTCTTCGTTCATTTCGACAGGTGCCGTGGCGCCGTCAATACCCGGAAATTTCGGGTCGTTGATGATGAGGTTGGTGGTCTGCAAGCGCGGATCGCTGCCGTGGATGATGAATTCGCCGCCGAGCATGCGGATGTAAGGATCGGATTTTTCTCCGTAAGCGACATAGCGCGAGCTCATATCGGGCGCATCCGGCTGATGGTGAAATGTATCGCTGGCCGCGTGAACGCCGACGAAGCCCATGCCTCCGTGAATGGCATCCAGAAATGTTTGTTTGCCCTTGGCCGACATTGGAGGATTTTTGTCGGTGCCTTCGGTGGTGAGGTCGCCAGTGGTGAAAAACAGGAGACCATTGAAAGAATGGAATTCGGCAGAGTCAAAAATGCGGCCGTCCTTTGAGGTTTGCACTGTGAAACCATGTTTCTTGCTGAGGGCTTCGACGGTGCTTTCGAGGATGCTGGGCTTGCCGTCAACGCGCTTGACGACTTGATGCTCGAAGCCCGAAGACTTGGTGAAAACGAGAAGAGACCTGGAGGACGCGGGAAACGCGGCGCCAGGTAGGGCAGCGGCGGCACCGGCGAGCGCAGTGGTTTTTAGGAATTCACGGCGATTTGCGGGGTTTTTCACGATGATCTCCTTGGCTCAGATGATTGGTTAAGAATGTCCTTCGGCGTGCGTGCAGGACGGAAACGCTGCGAAGACGCGATCAGGGGTCCAGCCGAGCTCGCGCATGCCGATTTCGGAAGAGTAATATGCGCCGACGATCCATTCTTTGAGGTCTTCGAAATGGTCGCGCAACTTCGAGGCGTGGTCGCCGGAAGGAGCCTCGGACGAGATTGCGGAGAGCAGAGAATCTTGATCCGGCGCGGAAAGTTTCGCGAATGGCCTGCCGAATTTCGAAGATGATTCACCTTCGATCGCCTCGAGCGAGCCGAGGAATTTTTTCTGCGCGACTTCCAGTTCGGCGCTGAGCAGCAGGTCGATAAAGCGGCTGACGAAGGCTTTGGTCGAGCCGGGGAGAATTACTTCGGCAACAGAGCGCACGGACTCTGCCTGGGACGTGTTCAGAAAGACCGGCTTCCAATTCGCGGCTGCGAGCTGGGTCTCAGCAGAATCGTTCAGAAATGCGTGGGCGACGTGATGAAAAACGGGATTGTCGGCTGAAAAAGTCGCGGGAAGGACAAAACCGGCCGCCGCAGCGGAAATTAGGATTTGCGCGGCCCGGCGACGGGAAATCGTCTCTGAACTCGCTGCTTGCAACACAGATTGTGAATCGCCGCTCACGATTTGAGATGCACCCTCTGTTTTGACGGGCGCGATGTTACCATCACGGTGCAAGTGCGACAAGGAAGGGCTCGGATGCGGGAAAACAGACAGGCAGCGGCGGACAAAATCATAGTGCATGACGCGATTGTGGTGGGGTCGGGAGCGTCCGGCGGCTGGGCCGCAAAGCGGCTGGCCGAAGCTGGATTGACCGTCGCGTTACTAGAGGCAGGGAAGCCGCAATCCGACCAGAATTTTTCGGAGCACAAGCCGGAGTTTGAATTGAAGTATCGGAATTACGCCAAGGAGGTGGTCCGCAAGACGCGGCCGATTCAGTCACTTTTTGCGTGCGACGAGTTCAATCAGGATTGGTTCATAAATGATTTTGAGGAACCGTACACGGCGCCGAAAGATCAGCCCTTCTTGTGGATGGGGCGACTGCGAGTGACTGGCGGGCGCACCAACGTGTGGGGGCGGCTCAGCTTGCGGTTTAGCGATTGGGATTTGAAGGCTGCTTCGCACGACGGATTCGGCGAAGACTGGCCTCTCAGTTACAAGGACCTGGAACCGTATTACGACCTAGTGGAGAAATACGTTGGCGTCACGGGAATGGCGGAAGGATTGGAGCATCTGCCGGACGGGCAATTCCAGCCGCCGATGCCGCTGACGTGCCAAGAGTTGCAGCTGCGCGAACGGGCGAGAGAAAAGCTGGGGCGCGTAGTGACGTTGGCACGGTCGGCGAATCTGACGCGTCCGATCAATGGGCGCGGTCCTTGCCACTACTGCGGGCCATGTGAGCGCGGTTGCGTGACGCATTCTTATTTCAATGCGGCATTCACCACGGTGCCGGACGCGCTGCGGACAAAGAAGTGCACGCTGATTTCAGACGCGATGGCGCACCGGGTGTTGATGGACGAGAAGACGGGCCGTGCGACCGGTGTGGAATATGTGGATCGCTTGACGAAGAAGACGAAGGAGGTTCATGCGCGAGTCGTGATTTTGTGCGCACAAACTCAGGAGAGCACACGCATCCTCTTGAATTCGAAGACCAGTCAATTTCCAAATGGGTTGGCGAATTCCAGCGGTGCGCTGGGCCATTATTTTACCGCGCACGTACGGAGCGGCGGTGCGCATGGCGAGATGCCGGCGTTTGGCCAGGCGCCCACGCTCGGAGGACCGGTAAGGCCAATTGGGATTTACGTGCCGCGTTTCCGGAATTTGCTAGGGAAGTCCGGCGAGCAAGGTTTTTTGCGTGGATTCGGATTTGAGGGCGAATCCAGCGTGGGTTTCAACTGGTCGGCACCGGGATTTGGCGAGGCCTACAAGAAAGCGTTGCGCGAGCCGAACGTGGGACTGGGGCTGACAGGGTTCGGCGAAGTGCTTCCGCGATGGGAAAACCGGGTCGAAATTGATCTGGACGTGAAAGACATCTTTGGAATTCCGGTGCTGAAGATTTTCATGAAGGACGGCGAGAACGAAACGGCGATGATCAAGGACATGGGCGCTTCGGCGGGGGAGATGCTCGAGGCGGCGGGCGCGAAGAATGTGCGGACTTATGCGCATCCTTCCGCCCCGCGTTGGGCACTCCACGAGGCGGGAACAGCGCGCATGGGCGCAGATCCCCAAAAATCAGTGCTGAACCAATTTCAGCAAACACATGACGTCAAGAATTTGTTTGTTATGGATGCGTCGGGCTTTACGTCGAACCCATGCCAAAATCCGACGCTGACCATCATGACCCTTTGCGTGCGGTCGTGCGATTACCTGATGAATGAAATGAAACGCGGAGAGATTTAGCGATCGCTGCGGGGACTGGGACCGATTGGTTCCGGGACCTGGACTCGAACCAGGATACTCAGCTCCAAAGGCTGATGTCCTACCGATTAGACGATCCCGGAATGGCTGAAGTCCAGTTTACCAGAGCGAATTTGATTCGCCTAAGCGTGCAGTTACGCGCGAAACGCGTGTGAACAAGCCGCCCTTTGTATGGTGGGAGATTCTGCTAAACTTTAGAATTACGGCGACGCCGGAGAGGTGGCCGAGCGGTTTAAGGCGCACGCTTGGAAAGCGTGTGTAGGCTAACCCCTACCGTGGGTTCGAATCCCACCCTCTCCGCCACTTCTTGTAGTTACGAACCGTGGTGTCTACTATGGTGTCTGCTTTGAACCAAAAGCCGCTTGTTGTTCAGCGGAGAAAAGCGGATCTACCATGTCCAAGCGCGGCAACGGGTACGGCAGCGAAAATCGCGTCAACATCCTCAAAAAAGTGAAAGTCGGCCAGAACTGGAACCTCTACCCGGCCGTGGTGGAGCTTAACGGTAAACTGCGTGACAAGGTTCGCGTGCGCGGAAAGGTCGAAGTTCATCCCGAGCGGAACATTGGGCTGCTCAATGTCGTGGCGCTGGCGCGGGCGTTGAAGGTGAAGGCGGGAAAGCTCCTCGACACTCTGTAACTCTTGTTCACCTCTACAGCTGCGTAGATTTTTCCGGAAAGGCCGGTTCGACACCACCCCACCATCATTTCGGCAACTCATTGAAGCCACGCCCGCCGAGGATCATGGGCACGCACCTTTCCGCGCGCGCTACCCGTGTCTTCGCCTGCTTCGCGCCCGAGACATGAAAGATGTACGACTTCCTTCGCCCTGGTGTCAGAGATTCGAAAGCCGCCTTCAGCTTCGGGGCGGCATCCAGTTGAGCCTGGAGTTCTTCGGGAACCACGTACTCGGATATCTTCTTTAGGCGGACCTTTCTTCCGCACTCTTCGATCTTGACGGCTTCCTTGATGTAACTCTTTAGTGTCGTCGACAGTGCCGAAATTTCGTTGGGGGAGCTGAATTTGATCCAGCGGCCCGCCTGTGCCTGTCCGATCCGTTGGAGAACGCGCTCCGGGTCCTTGAGCAGTGCACCCTTGAAGAACGAAAACGCGCACGACTCCTTGAGGGGGATGACGATCGCCACGTTTTTCGTGAGAAACGTGAAGCACGGTTTGCCCCACTTGCGTTCTTCGGTCAGATCGCAGTCGAGCGCGATCTCGCGCAGCTTATCCGTCTCCTTCTGCCACTTCTTCGCATAGGGAACTTTCATCGCGGGGGGCCCTTTTCCAAGCTTGCTGAATTCATTCCATTCTTCGAGCAGCGGAACAGCTATCCGCTGCGCAGAATCTTTTCCATTTTCCGGCCTTGCGCCAGTTCGTCTACCAGCTTGTCCAAATACCTGACTTGGCGCGTCAACGGATTCTCGATGTCTTCCACACGATAGCCACAGATCACGCCAGTGATGAAACGCGCATTGGGATTTAGCCTAGCCCTGGCAAAAAATGCTTCAAACGTCGTTTTTTCCTCGATGAGTTCTTGCAGCTTTCCGTCATCAAAACCTGTCAGCCATTGGATGACCTGGTGCAATTCGTCGGGTGTCCTGCCCTTCTTTTGCACTTTCGCGAGATACATCGGATAGACCGAGGCAAAGGACATCTTCGCTATGCGTTGGTCGTGAGCGTTCGAAGTCTTCATGGCAAGCAGATGGCGATCACTCAAGCCTACTAGAGTCATCGCGCTTCCACCACCTGTGCCGTTTCATCTTGGGAAAGCGAAGAGCTCGACAAGCGCCCTCACGCGCTCTTTCTGACGGCTGGGCGGAAATCGCTTGGTTCTTGTTAGTTCGGCGATGCCATGGAGGCTCGCCCAAAACAGTTCCGATATTACCTCTGGCTTCGACCTCCGCCCTTGAAACAACGCTAGGAGTTGGGAAAAGGCGAATCGTAGCTCCGGAGGAGTAGCCGGATCATCGAATCGTACGCTCAACCCGAGCGAAAACATCACTTCATACAGCGCTGGTGAAGACGCGGCGAACTCCAAATATGCAGCCGCGACCGACTCAACCGCATTTCCACGCTTGGCACGTTTCCGGGCTTTCTCCAAAGTCAGGCCCATCTCCCGAAAACCCTCGATAGCAACCGCGGCGAGAATCCCGTCGCGGCTTCCAAAATGAGCGTACAAGACGGGTTGGCTGTATGAAATTTCGTCGGATAGCCGCCGAACGGTTACGTTGGACCACCCTTCAAGCTCCGCGATTCGTCGTGCGGCACTGATAATCTGTGCCCGGCGGGCCTTCTTGTCGCGTAGTTTTCGTTCCGCAATCCGGTTTGTTGCCAGCTTCGATGCCATCGATAGGAAGTATAGCGCCGCTAGGATCAACGCCAGTCGGGCGGCGAAACCTTTTTGGCCGCTCCGCATCAAATATAGCGGTGCTAGATTTTATAGCAAGGAGATTTTATCATTCTCCTCGCCCGCAATGGCGACCACGGTTTCGCTTTTGTCGATCTGCAACCCTCGCAGTCCGGTGGAACTTTCCTCCTCGAGGATCACCGCAAGGATCGCTACAGAGCTGCTACCGTTTCCGCGCGCCACGTTTTCTCGGAAAGCACCGAGCTCTTCGCCGCCTACACTCGTTCCGTCGCGAACTCCAATCAAGTGCTGAATCCTGCCCTCGGTTCCATTTTCTTCGACCCG
This sequence comes from uncultured Acidobacteriaceae bacterium, assembly GCA_964594885.1. GTDB lineage: Bacteria > Acidobacteriota > Terriglobia > Acidiferrales > UBA7541 > Acidiferrum. Next base: position 10,786 of record CAZQOB010000071.1, on the reverse strand, counting down.
CAGCAATCCGGCCCCGTGGTGTGGGATGCTCCCAACCGTCTTCTCGCTTGGGGCTGGACTCCCACGCACATCTGGGCTACTCAGTTGAGTTACTTCTTTGAATACCGCACTGGTTATCCCTTCAGCGTGATCAACCTCCAGCAGCAACTCGTGGGGACACCGAATTCGTCCCGCTTTCCCGCTTACCTAAGTCTCAATCTCGGAATCGAAAAGAAATTTGAGTTTCGCGGTTATCCCTGGTCCGTACGCCTGAAAGTCGTAAACATCCTTGGCCGCCACAATCCAGATACTGTGGTTAACAATAAGGACGCTCCGAACTTTGGCGCCTTCGCTGGCGGGCAGGGCCGCGCCCTCTCCCTTCGGGTGCGCTTCGCCGGCCGCAAATAGCAGTAACGTCAACTGGAACGAATTGCTCGACGCAATCGCACTAGCGGCCTCGCCCGCCGGCATCGTTGCGGGCCGCAATCGTCACGGACCTAAATAGCCAGCGCTGCCAATCACACGAGCCGCTAGCGTACCGGCTCAAACAGACTTTCCTTGGTTTTGATCCTTGCCTCGATTTCCTTCGCAATCTGCAAGGAGCGCTCGGTGATTTGCGCGGCGGTTTGACCAGGTTCGGGCTTGAAATCCATGCCGGCCGTCGCAATGATTTTGCCTTTGTTGTCGTGGATCGGGATGGTTACGTCGTACACTTCCTTCCCGTTTTCTTTCTCTTTTTCGACAAAAGGCTTGTTGGTCTTCAAGGCAGCGAATTCGTCCTTGTCGCACTTTTCGCCGATGCCCTTGGCTTCGTTAGAGGCGATGGTGACACATTGGTCTTTGCCCGGAGGAGTAGCGGCAAGCTCAAAACCCGCCAGTTCCGCGTGCGCGGCGAGGGTCTCAGTGACGATTTTCTGGGCGAAGATTTTCGCGGGCACTTCAGTTTGCGCGGTGCGGGTCGCGCTGCAGACAATCATAGCCAGAATACCGACAGCTAAAAAACTGCTTCGTGAGATCCAGAGTGAAATTAACACGATCCCTCCTTGCAGCAAGTCCTTTCGAAGCCAGCGGCCGGTCTCGAAATGCTGGCTCGGTCTGGACATTGAAACACGCTGCCAAACACTAGGTTAATCCAGGTTAAACAGTTGGCGCCAGCTTTTGTCCCTAGCCCATTTGTCACCTCGAACTGCGGAGAGTGGTCTGCAAACGAGAAATAATGCGGTAGCCTCCCGTTTGCTCGTTACTCGTCCAGTGGGGGCCCTTGGCCGTTGTGGCGCACCGTTGCCGAAAGTTCACGGATCACGCGCTCGGCTCCGTCGACTGTTTCGCGAAGGATGTCGGCCGCAGTCCGTTTCGGCGCCTCCAACTGAGAAATGATGGAAGTCCTTCGCGTGGCTGTGCAATTTCGAGCGCCGGGCCAGCAACAAGCTCCGGCGAGAAAGAGCTGTCTCTTCAGTGGTCGCACCTCCGAGTGTGCCCTTTCCCCGGAATAGTCATGGCGTTGTTAATCTTCTGGTGTTCGGCACCATGCACCGACAAGAGCGGGCATAGCGGCGACACCGTTCGCGGCCTTGCTCTCAGCCTGGAACCTTTCCAGAAGCGTATCGAAGTCGCCTAACGCTTCGAAGGAAAGTCCAAGTTGTTCGACCTGGGGCCGAACGCTGCAGAGAAGGTCAAAGAGCCATCCAGCAGAGTCCTTGTTGTTGCCGAGGAACATCTCCATGTGCATGGTTGGCGCTGGCAGCCCAGCATCCGCGAAGACCTGGCCAAAGGCCGATCCAACCTCAGGGTGTCCACCGCAGCGTGTCACGATTTCAGGGAGGAGTGAAGCAGCCGCAGACCAAAGCGATTGGTGTGCAACGGCCGACATGAGAGGAGCGAACCACGGCTCCTGGAAGGCCAGCACGCCGCCATGCCGAACCAAGCTAGACACGGACTGCAAAACGGCGACCGGATCAGGGAGCCATTCCAGGACGAACCGACCGACGGCGGCATCGAACCGTTCATCGCTGACGACTCGATTGAGATCCGTTTGGACGAACCTTACATTGCGGAGCCCGGCCTCTGCCGCGCGAGCTTCAGCGCGTGCAATCGAGCTTGGCTCGCGCTCGATTCCGACTACCGCGCCCCTTGGCCCAACCAGCCGGGCCACGAGCATGGCGACGTCTCCCACGCCCGAGCCAAGATCGAGAACTCGCTGGCCCAGTCCAATGCCGGCCTCGCGGAACAATCGCTCGGTGATCGGAGCAATGAGTTCGGCCTGGCGAATCAGCCGTTCTTGTTCCGCCGTGGTGTAGCCCAGCGCGTACTTCCGACTGACACTACTCACATGTGTTGCCATCGACGCGGCCTCCTTGTTAACGGCTTCGGCCCGAAGCGGGTTCGGGACGTGTCAAGAAACCTCGCAATCGTTTACCTGTTGGCACCTAGTTATCGAATGTGTCCCCCGCCGCTTGTCTCCTCTAAGCCGAGACCAAACCATGGGAGAGTCTTTTGGTCACACTGCGGCGCGCTTTCTTCCAAAGAAGCAACAGACCGGTTGCGGAGAGCAGCATGGGAACCCCCAGAAGGGCAAACGCACTGGATATTCCACCTGCCCGTCCACTTATTGCCCCAACGGCATACGGTCCAACAAACCCGCCGAGGTTGCCGATGGAGTTGATCAGGCCGATGCCGGCGGCCGCTGACGATCCCGTTAAGAATTCGCAAGGAAGAGCAAAGAAGGGAGCGCACCAGCAATAAGCGCCAATTGCTAGTATCGACAACAGCACAATGACGGTAAACGGATCATGAAAGGCGCCGATCAGCAAAAGCGCAATTCCTCCCACTAGGAGAGGGACGCCAGCGTGATAGTGCCGCTCAAGCCGTCGGTCTGAGCTGCGCGACACGAGCACCATAGCAATGGCCCCCACTAAATACGGAATCATGACCAGGAGTCCGACTGTCGTATTGGAGTACTGACCTGAAAGTGACTTGATCAACTGCGGCGCCCAAAAGTTGAAGGTGTATACGCCGATCACAATCCCGAACTCGATTATGCCGAGACACAGTACACGGGGATTCAGCAGCACTTGCAAAACAGAATAGTGGCACTGCTCGAGCTTTTTCTTTTCTTCGCGCAACAGCTCTGCGTGCAGCCATCCTTTTTCTTCCGAGGTCAAGAATTTTGCCTCCGGCGGACCATTTAGGAGCACGAAGTACGTCAGAACGCCAAAAGCGACAGCCGGCGATCCTTCCAATATGAAGACCCAGCGCCAGCTGCTGATGCCCAGCCAGTGCGCGTGATCCAGAATCAAGCCGGAGAGGGGAGCGCCGATGATGCTGGTGACCGGCAAGGCGGTCATGAATAGGGCGATTGCCTGCGCCCGTTCCCGCTGCGGGAGCCAGTAAGTAAGGTACAGAACTATGCCTGGGAAATAGCCAGCCTCGGCCAGCCCAAGCAAGAAGCGCAAAACATAGAGGTGATGGATCGTGTGCACGAAGCCGGTCAGAATGGCAAAGATTCCCCAGGTAATCAAGATCCGCGCAATCCAGATGCGGGCACCGATCCTGTGCAACAGGAGGTTGCTCGGGACCTCGAATAGGCAATAACCGAAAAAGAAAACTCCGGCGGCGAATCCGAACTGCTGGCTGGTGATGGCTAACTCTTTGTTCATAGTGAGGGCAGCGAAGCCGATGTTGATACGGTCAACGAAGGAAATTATGTAGAGGATGAAGAGAAAGGGAAGAAGGCGGATCTCAATCTTCCGGATCGTCCGTTTTTCCGTAGAGCTTCCATCAGCAGACACAACCGCGCTACTCTCGCTAATCGAGCTCATCTCGGATTGCGGTTGGGATGACAGCACGGTTGCCTCCTCTCAGACGAAAAATGGAGCGCAATCGCTTGGTTGGTTGCCGTGGCTCAACCCATAAGTCGCGTCGGTTCCTCGATACGGAACCCGCACTGAATGCACTATTACGACAGTCTCTGCCGGAGGTCAAAGGATCTAGTTCGAGACTGCCTCTGAACCTCTAATCGCCTGGAGACAAAACGGTTAGGAGAACATCTGAACTCTCATGCTAGAATCTCGGGCAAGGCTGTGGGGGCAGAGATGGGTCCTTCTCTCTCGAAGCCGAAGGCTGCACGTTTCGGATTGTTCGAGGCAGATCTCGACCAACGAATCCTCGCCAAGGCAGGCCTTCGGGTCAAACTTCAGGATCAGCCATTCCAAGTGCTCGCGATGCTTCTGGAGCGGCCGGGTGACCTAGTAACCCGAGACGAAATTCGGCAACGGCTGTGGCCTTCGAACACGTACGTGGAGTTTGACGATGGCCTCAATACCGCAATCAAGAAACTTCGTGCAGCTCTCGGCGATGCGGCCGACAACCCACGTTTTGTGGAGACGATTCCGCGCAGGGGCTATCGGTTTCTTGCCCCAGTGACATCTCAAGCTTCTCTTCATCAGACCGGGCCCCAAGAGACGGAGATGACCCTTGCCGAAACGTTCGCCTTCGTTCACACCGCTTCCCTCGAAAACAAAGAAACATTGCCCGACCCTGGAGGAGCGGTCGTCTCCGAAAAAGTTTCACGCTCCGACATCGTCGCAGCCCGACGAGGTGATTCGTCAGCGTCCGGCGAAAGGTGGAAACCTAAACATAGACATTTGCGAGTATTGTCTGCGGTCGCCGCGTCCGCCATCGTTTTGTTGTGCGCATACTTCCTGCGGCCCACGCGCGCGGCCCTTCGCATCAACCGCATCGTAAAACTGACCCGATCTGGAGAAGCTTTCCCTCTTGAGCGCCTGCTTACAGACGGTCCGCGGGTCTATTACCCGGCCCAGCATTTCCATCAGAGGCAAGTGCTGTTGAATGGTAATGAAGATGTCTTCGTAACCAGTTGGTCATCCGACCTAGCGGCGCTGGACCTTTCTCCCGACGACACGCAATTCCTCGCACGACGGCCAGGTGATGAGGAAACGCCCATTTGGATCTTGCCGATAGTGGGCGGCGCTGCCCGCCGCGTCGGTAACCTTCTGGCACATGATGCAGCTTGGTGTCGTGACGGAGCCAGAGTTGTCTATGCGCGCGAGTCGCAGATTCTCTTGGCGAACGCAGACGGCAGCGGAGAGCATCTGCTGGTTGCCGTACCCGGCTGGGCCACCCATCTGCGTTGGTCACCGGATGGCCATCGGCTCCGTTTCACCGTAATTCCTCCGGCCGGCTCAAGGTCTATCTGGGAGGTAGGAGCAGACGGCAAGCATCTTCGCGAACTGCGCCAGCTCGGTCCGATGGCAGCCAGCGGAGTGTGGACCAAAGACGGCCGCTATTTCGTATTTCAGTCGTGGCGCGACGGCATCTACAACCTTTGGGCCATCGAGGAGAAATCCGACTGGCTGCACCGAATGAACCGCGACCCGATGCAACTGACCACCGGGCCAATGACGTATTACAGCCCCCTTCCCAGCAGAGACGGCAACGCTCTTTTTGCCATGGGAGCGCAGCTTTCTGGGGAGCTTCTCCGCTATGATCCGAAACGAAAGGAATTTGTGCCCTTTCTGGGTGGCTTGTCTGCCGATGACGCGGAATTTACCAAAGACGGCCAGTGGGTAACTTATGTGATGTATCCGGAGGGGACGTTGTGGCTTGCGCGCGGCGATGGAAGCCAGGAACTCCAGCTTACATTCCCACCGCTAAGCGCGATGGAACCGCACTGGTCACCCGATGGTAGCCGCATTGGTTTCGTCGCTCGACGTCCAGGCGAGGCGTGGAAAATCTACGCCATCTCTACCGATGGAGGTGCGGCTCAACCGCTCCTGTCTGACCCATCGTGGCAGGGGGGCCTGCAGTGGCTGCCGGCGGGAAACTCCGTTCTGTGCTCTCGGACAAAGGATCCTGAAAACCTTTCAGACCTGGCTATTTACCAGCTTGACCTATCGACTGGCGTCACAAAAAAAGTAGGGGGAACTGAAGGATTCTACGAAGTGATTCCTTCCCCGAATGATCGGTATCAGGTCGCCGTAGATATCAAACATCAATTGTTCCTTTTCGAGAGCAAAACCGGCAAGAAAAGATTACTTTCGAGCCGCTTGGTGCAATATCCGCATTGGTCGGCGGACTCGCGCTATATTTACTTTAACACGATCTTCTCGCCCGAGCCCGCGCTCTTTCGGGTCCGCGCTGCAGACGGACAGGAAGAGAAGATCACCGACGTGCGCTTTGTGCCTGCCGGCATCTTTGGCCCCCCGGGGTCAGGTTTAGCGCCCGACGGTTCTCCCCTAATAACGCGAAATCACAACGCTTTTGATGTTTACGAGCTCTTTCTTTCGACTCCTTAATTTTTTCTATTTGTTCACCGAAAAGATGTAGGGGACCGCAACGCGAATCGCCGCCTGGCAGCTCGCGCGTTGCAGGTGCTCGCCGGCGCATCCTGTAAGCGCTCGGGTCTGGAGAATTACAAGGGAAGAATGCGGGACGGCGCGATGCCAGGGCTTTTGGAGCCAACTCCTGGATTGTCGGCAAACAAGAAACTGAGAATCGATAACTTCTGGATTGCTCGGACACAATAAGGTTTTCCGGCGTCGACACGAAGTACCATTGCCAGTGTATGCTCGTGAGCCAGTCCAATCCGCACATGCCGATTTCCGACACTGAAACGAAACGAGCTTTCCTTGCGCGCATCATTTCTGATGCTCGCGGATACGTCGTTTCAGCTCCTCGAACCAGTTAAGCACAACGTTCAGCTGCGTCACCGTTGCCGTTTGTTGGCTTTCCCGTACCATCAGAAGCCGCTGCCCATCCGGTGCAACGTCATAGTTGGGTACATCGCTATTGATGTGCGCGTAGAGGGCCTCAAAGACCAGGCGAGATTTCGAAACGGCAAAGGCCGGCCTCGTTTCGAGACTCACGGCCATCATCTTATTGCCATTTCGATAGAAAATCTCGCGACCGGTCGGTGACCACAGCGGTTCGTAGCCTCCGTCTGTCGAGATCTTCCACTTTGCACCGAGGCTTGGATAAGGTTGCACATACACTTCCGGGCTGCCGGATTCGTTGGAAGTGTAAGCGAGCAACCTGCCATCCGGAGAGAACCGCGGCTGCCATTCGTCGAAGCGGGTCTGCAGAATCGGTTGGGGCCTTCGATCTCCCTGCATAGGCAACAACCAGATGTCATCGCCAGTATTGGGATGCGCTTCTTCGGTGAATGCCAGGAACCTGCCGTCCGGTGACCAAGAGCCTGGATATTGACTGTATTCGCTCGTCGTGAGCCGCTCGGCTGTTCCGCTTCCGTCGGCAGCCGTTACATACAAGTTAGCCGGGCCAGCACGTGTGGAGTTGAAGGCAATGCGCTTTCCATCCGGCGACCAAACGGGATAATTGTCGTCGCCGCCATACGTGAGCCGCGTAAGAGTATCGCGCGCGACGTCGTACAGCCAGATGTCGTATGTAGATCCGGCAATTACCAGTGCCACATGGCGCCCATCTGGCGACAGCCGTGGCACCTGGAAGGGACGCTCTCGTCCTGACATAGGGTGGACAGCTGCCTTCTGGTCCACCCAAACCAGGGCATACTCCAGCACCCGCTGGCCGCCCGGCACATACACCAGTTTGCCGTCCTGTGAAAAGGCGAAGTCTCCATCGCCAGCGCTTGCTCCGATCATTAGACCGTCGAAAACCGGAACTGGTGTTCCCTGCGTTTCGAGCCGCTGCGCGTCAAAGAGCACTGCCATGAGTTCTGTGCCACGGGCATACACCAGGTGACCCGTGGGCACGTAGCGGGCGTATGTTCCTCCATCGATGACCGTTCGCTTCTCATGGGCATCTAGCCGGTATGCGACGATGTGGGCCCCGTCAAAGCTTCCGCCGGTCCAAGCCGTGAACAGCACGGTCTTGCCGCCAGGCAATACTTCGGGCCATAGGTACGCGCGCTCGCTCTTGCCGGATTCAGGCGCGACTACGAGTTCCGTTTGGCCTCCACGCGCAGGAACGCGCCAGATGCCCTTCGTCCAGAGTGGTGTGAAGTAAATCATGTCGTCGGAGCCCCAGCTCGCCCCGATACCATCTCCCGCGGCGCAGATGTCGTGTGGGACGCCTCCAGCGACGGCAGCTTTTTTTAGTTTACCTTGGGCAAAAAAGCCCACCCACTGGCTGTCCGGCGAAAAGAATGGGTTGTAGGCGTCTTCGCTGGCCTGGACGAGCGTTGGCTCAAGCCGATCCAGCGCACGCAAGTAGAGCTGTGAAGTGCCACCTCGCCGAGCCGTGTAGGCAACCTCCTTGCCATCGGGAGAAAGGGCGATAGGAGACCGATCTCGCGAAAAACTCAGCACCTCACCAGACGGCAAGAGAATGCTTAAGTGCAGCGAAGACGGTGCAGATCGGTGCTCACGAACGAGCTGCCAGTAGGCAAGGGAGGTGGTGAGCGCGAATACCAGAACAAGTGACCAGGCGAGATACTCGCGGAGTTTTCGCCTTGCAGTAACAGGGGCCCCGATACCCGCCCCGGAGCCAGCTGCGGCAACCCAGCTCAGCTCAAGAGCAAGATCCCGGGTCGTTTGCCAGCGCGCTTCGGGATCTTTCGCCAGGCAGTGGCGGATCGCGTGGCCCAGGGCTGGCGGCGTCATGGGTTTCCATTTGCTGATTGGCTCGGGTTCTTTTTCCAAGATTGCCGAGGCCACGCTGAGCTGGCTCTTGCCTTGGAAGGCGCGCTGGCCGGTCAGCATTTCGTAGAGCACGGCGCCGAATGAAAAAATGTCGCTGCGAGCATCGAGTTCCTTTCCTTCGATTTGCTCGGGCGACATGTACTGAAAGGTGCCAACGACTGTGCCTTCTTGTGTCACTGGCGTGGTCTGCGTTGCTGCGGCGGTCAGCGTCATCCCGGTGGCCAGCGCTGCGGCGGGTTTCGCCAAACCAAAATCCAGCAGCTTCGCGCCAGTCGGCGTGAGCATGATGTTGCCGGGCTTAAGGTCGCGGTGAACGATTCCCGCGCGATGCGCCTTGTCCAGCGCATCGGCAATCTGTTCGCCCAACTTCAACACTTGCCCCAGCGGCAGGGGTCCCTTCTCCAGTCGCTTTGCCAGTGTTTCTCCCTCGACGCATTCCATCACCAGATAGTCCACGCCATCTTGATGACCTATGTCGTACAGCACACAGATGTGGGGATGATTGAGATGGGAGATGGTCTTGGCTTCGCGCTCGAAGCGCTGTTTGCGTATGGGATCAGAAGAGAACTGCGCGGGGAGAATCTTGACGGCGACGTCGCGGTCGAGCCGTGTATCGCGGGCACGGTAGACTTCACCCATGCCGCCAGCACCCAGCGGCGACCGAATTTCATATGGCCCAAGTTTTGTGCCGGATGACAGCGCCATACTTGGCTGCGATTATACTCCCGGAGAAAATCTCTCAGTGCCTTTTGGCCTCACGCGCTACCTGCAATGGCGATGCACCTGGGATTCCCTATTGTCGCTATAACACGATGACTTCCGTATCGTCGGCAACCCTGAGGATGCCCCGCGTTTAGTTGAAACCTGAGAAAAAGGAAGCAGCGGCTCTCGCCCGAACTCGGATAGAGTTCGGGTTGCTAATCCCTTTTGAAGGAGAGAGCCGCCGTGAGAAAGAAATATCAGAGAGAAGTCCGCAAGTCCAATCACAAGTTGGAGGTCGTCCGAGGGCAAGAACTCTTGGTACGGGTGCCATTGCCGATGGCCGAGTTGTGGGCCGAGATGCAAGCGCAGGTGGAACAGCTGACCGGGCAAGCCGGGCTGCAGATTCTGCGAGCAATCCTGGAAGACGAAGTGACTCGCCGCGTAGGACCTCCGCATCGACCGCACCCCACCGCCGGTTGTGTGCGCTGGGGGAAGCAGCCGGGCTACGTAGTCTTTGGCGGACAGAAGGTCCCGCTGGAACGACCACGGGTGCGAACCCGCGAGGGCCAGGAAGTGGAGCTAGAGAGCTACGGTCAGTTGCAGCAAGACGGAAAACTGCAACGAGCAGTACGGGAACGCATGGTGGCCGGGCTGTCCACGCGGAGCTATCGGCGAGCGGTAGAGAGTGTTGTGGAAGGCTACGGAATCGAGAAGAGCAGCGTGAGCCGGCAGTTCGTAGAGGCCAGTAGCAATCAGTTGCGGGTGCTATGCGAGCGACGACTGGAGGATCTGAACCTGGTGGTGCTGATGATCGATGGAATTCATTTTGGCGGCCAAGTGCTGGTGGTGGCCCTGGGGATCGCGGAAGGCGGAGAAAAGCACGTTTTGGGAGTGTGGCAAGGAGCCACGGAGAACACCACGGTGGTCAAAGGGCTGTTGGAAGATCTGGTGGACCGCGGACTGGATCTGCAGCGGCGCTATCTGGTGGTGATCGACGGATCGAAAGCGCTGCGTGCCGGCGTGGAGCGTGTTTTCGGTGAGCAAGTGGAAGTGCAACGTTGCCAGATTCATAAGCGGCGAAATGTGAAGGAGTATCTGCCGGAGAACTGCCAGAAAGACTACGACCGGCGGATGCGCAATGCCTATGCGATGAACAACTACACGGAGGCGAAAGAAGCGTTGCAGAAAATCTTTCGGCAACTGGAACGGATCAATCCCAGTGCTGCCCGGAGCCTGGAGGAAGGACTGGAAGAGACGCTGACGGTGCATCGCTTGGGTGTAGGAGCGGTGTTGCGGCGGAAACTGGCCACCACCAACCCGATCGAATCGTGTCTTTCCACCGTGCAGCGAGTGGCCCGCAACGTAAAGCGCTGGCGAGAAGGCAACCAGCCGTTGCGTTGGACGGCCACAGGACTTCTAGCAGGCTGCTGAAAAATCGTGCTGAGCCAGCAATTTCTAGGTTGGTTTGA
>CAZQOB010000070.1:0-27397 GCA_964594885.1 uncultured Acidobacteriaceae bacterium | reverse complement strand
TGCGACAGCGTCATCATCTCCCAAAGTTCGTCCATAGTGCCGTAACCGCCAGGAAAAACGATCAGCGCCTTCGCAATTTGCGCGAACCACAATTTGCGCATAAAAAAGTAGTGGAAGTTAAAACTCAGCTCCGGGCTGATATAGGCGTTGGCGAACTGTTCGTGTGGCAGCTCAATGGAAAGCCCGATGGACTTGCCTCCCGCTTCGTACGCGCCGCGATTCGCCGCTTCCATGATTCCCGGTCCGCCGCCGGAACAGATCACAAACCGCCGCGGCCGCGGGCCAAGCGACAGCGCCCATGTCGTAATCTTGTGCGAAAGCGCGCGGGCCTCCTCGTAGTAGCGCGACATCTCCACTGCGTTCTTGGCTAGCGTCAGCTCCGCGCGATGCTTTGCTTTGGCCTTTGCCGACCGCCCTTTTTTCGCGTGCTTTAACCGCTCCAGCTTCGCTAGCGCCTCTTCCCGCGAATCAATCCGCGCCGAACCGAACATCACAATCGTGTCGCCGATCCCTTCTTTCTTCAGTTGTGCCAAGGGATTGATGTACTCGGCCAGAATGCGCAGTGGCCGTGCCGGAGTGCTGGACATGAATTGGGCATCTTCGTGCGGCGCCTTTGGCGCGTGCAGTGGTTTCAGCTTGGCCGGTTTATGCGACATTTCCTAGCCTCCGGAACGGTCTTGAGACGAACCACCATTGTAGGCACGCCGGAACACCCCGGCAACGCCAGCGCCGCAACTTGCGTCGAAGTGAGTACACTTCGGTAGCACAGCCATTCCTGGCTGTTCGCGGTGTAATCGGCGCGAGGGCGGCTAACCACATGCTCGGTCGAGACTACGCTTTCGTTTTGCTCTTCCTTCTCTTGGCTGCGCCGGTTTTCGCCCAGGCGCCGGAAGGACCACAACCGCCACGCCCCGGCACGGTGATCCAGGCCACTCCCCCTGAAGCCCTGGCCAAGCTGACCGCTCGCGTCACCTTGGTGAATACGCCGGTCACCGTCCGCGATGATCGCGGCCGAATCATCCATGACCTCGACCAGCAGGACTTCCAAATAACGGACAACGGCGTTCCGCAGACCATCACTCACTTCGAAGTCGGCGGCGATCCCATCTCTGTCGTGATTCTGGTCGAGACCAGTTCGCGGGTTGATCCGTTCCTGCCTCAGCTGCGCAAGACCGGAATTCTCTTCACCGAACAAGTCATGGGCCCGGAAGCCGAAGCCGCGGTCATCGGCTTTGATGACAACATCAAACTGCTGCAAGGCTTCAGTCCAAACCACGATTCGATTCAGTCGGCGTTTTCCGGATTGAAGACCGGCGAATCCGGGGTCCGATTATTTGACGCCATGGGCGCAGGCGTGGAGATGCTCACCGGGCGCCGCAAGCCAACGGGCGATTCCGTTGTTTCGGGTCGTCGCATCCTCTTCATTCTCTCGGAAGCCTTCGACAGCGGCAGCGACGCGCGCCTCGGCGAAGTGCTTCGCCGCGCGCAACTGGAGAACATCACCATCTTCAGCGTCGGCCTTTCCACCATGCGCACCCAACTGCAGAGCAAACAGCGGGAAAACGCGCCAGTGCCGATTGCACCGCCCGGAGTGATGACCTTGCCTCCGCCGCCCGGCACCGTCAACACTCCAACCACAGAAATGAATCGCAACACTGGCGTCGATTTCATCGCGCTGGCCAAAGTGCTGGTCGAGCAGACCAAAAGCGTTGAGATCAAACACTCATTGGAAGTCGGAGCGGCAGCCACTGGCGGCGCTTACTATTCCACGTACAAAGGCCGCAGCATCGAAAGCGCCATCGACGAAATCGGCGGCATTGTTCACACTCAGTACCTCATCAGCTATTCGCCCAAGCCGCAGTCCGAAGACGGCCGCGATTTCGGCTACCACACCATCGCCATCTCAATCGTTCCCGACAAAGCTAGAGGCAAACTAATCATCGCCCGCCCGGGCTACTACATTCCTCCGCCTTCGAACTGATCCGAGCTTAGCCTGAGCCTTCAAGCGGTTGTAGCGAGCGGCTCTGGCGGCAAATTCAGCACAACCTGGAACCACCAGTTCGGCTGCTTTTTCGGGTGCGCCGCTGTAGGATTTGCTTGAATTCGATCCATGGCCATTGAACCGATCATTTCCCTGCGCTTGGCGAGGCAGGAAGACCTTCCGGCGCTGCATGCGCTGATCGAAGCGTCGGTGCGCGGGTTGCAGAAGAATGACTACACGCCTGCCCAGATTGAAGGCGCGCTGGGCACGGTGCTGGGCCTGGACACGCAGCTGGTGAAGGATGGGACCTACTTCATCGCCGAAGCACGGGCGGCGTGCGCGCGCGTTCTGGTCGGCGGCGGCGGCTGGAGCAAACGCAAAACGCTCTTCGGCAGTGACCATGCTCCGGTTCGCGAACCCGAGCTGCTCGACAACAAAACCGACGCTGCGAAGATCCGGGCGTTTTTCATTCACCCGGACTGGGCCCGCCGGGGGATCGGGAGCAAGATCCTGGACGCTTGTGAGCTTGCGGCGCGGCAGGCGGGGTTTACGCGGTTCGAGATGGGAGCGACACTCACCGGCGTGCCGCTGTATCTGGCGCGTGGCTACCGGGAAATCGAACGGATCGAAGTTCCGCTTCGGAACGGCGAGAAGCTGCTGGTGGTGCGGATGGCCAAGAGTGTAGTAAATTGAGATTGGCGTGATAACTTTTCTGTTATCCCGTGCAGTAAGCGTTTGATACCAGCCGACTTGCGGCGAACACCTTCCGCACCCCCAGGGTATATACTCTATATATTATATAACATATGTTAATAAATAACTGGTTAACTTAAGCCGTTTGGGAGAAACGGGTCTGACGGCCGGAAGTGGACCGCAAACACTAGGGAAGACTCGCCGCTACAACTCCCTGAGCACGCCTTGATGGGTCCGCACGCAGCGGTCACGCATCCCGGGAAGCGTCTCCCCTTGCTTACCGAGGGGATGGTGCTAGTCTCGGTTACCGAGGACATAAACATGAGCAAGCCCTCTGATCTAATCAGCGTGCGCCTGGCCATCGGCGCTTCGCGTTCGCGGCTGATTCGCCAATTGCTCACCGAAAGCGTGCTCTTGTCTGTACTCGGCGGCGCGTTGGGATTGGCTTTTGCGAACTGGGGTACGCGCGCGCTCGTCGCGCTGATCTCGAGAGTCAACAATACAACGATGATCCTCGATGCCGGCGAGATGTCGCTACCGCAGCGCGACTGCGCTCGGTTAGTTGGAGGCCAGCAGAGTTTTGGCTTGGGCTAGTTCGGGGCGGTCGGAGCGGATGCCGCTGCAGTTTTTTAGAAGCTGGGCGATGTAGGCCGAGGCCTTTTCCTTTTGCTGGGACTGGGCGGCGGCTTGGGCGGCGCCGTAAAGGCCATTGAAGCGGTTGGGATCGGTCTTGAGCGCGATCTCGTACTCTACGAGCGCGTCCTGAGGTTTGCCGGATTCAAAAAGCAGGTCCGCCAGCAGTTCGCGGGAGGGAATGGCGGTTTCGCCTTTGCCGACTTTGTCCTGGCGGTCAGCGTGTTCGGCGAGAAGCTTCGTGGCTTGGTCGGTTTGGCCTGAGGCGTAGAGGGACCAGGCCTCGATGACCTTGCGGTCCTCCTTCAGGAAGTCGCCGTAGTACGGCTTGGAACTTTTGCCGGTAGCTCGGATGAGCTCGTCGTAGGCCTGGAGCGCAGCTTGCCCCGCGGCGGCGTCATGCAGATGCCCGGCGGCGATGGCCCGGCCCCAGTAGATGCTGGCCTGGGTGTAGGGGGCTGAGGGGTGCGGGCTCGGCTGCAGCGCCAGGGCATCTTTCCACTGGCGGCGCTCGATGGCGTAGGTTGCGGCGAATCTGGCTTGCGCGGACTCGGCGTAGTCGACGTACTCCGGATCGACGTCAGCCTGCCGGACCGAGTTGATGTTTTCGAGGGTGGCCTTGGCGCTGGCGTCGTCGCCGATCTGCAGATAAGCCGATTCGAGAAAATCGAGCGAGTGAATCTTGTGGTGCAGCACGTGGAAGTGCATGCCGGCCATCTGGTTAGCGATCTCGATGGCTTTGACGTTGGACTGAATGTCGTCCTGCCAGAGGCCGAGGCGGGCGAAGATGTGCGACGGCATGTGCACGGCGTGCGCGGAGGCGGGAGCGATGCTGGCGTACTTGCGCGCGGCAGCGAGGCCGAGGCTGGCCATCGCCGGATTGTCGCAGCTGTGAATGATGTAGTGGGCGATGCCGGGGTGGTCGGGCTGCTGTTCAAAAAGTTTGCTGAGAATTACGACGGCAGCCTTGGCGCTGGTCTGTTCGGTGTCATCCGGAGAAGAAGAGCCGAGCAGTGATAGAGAATATAGCACGGCGGCTTCGTGATCCTGCGGATTGTGTTCGTAGACTTTGCGCATGGCGTCGGAGTAGGCGCGGGCGCGCTTGTCGTGATCGAGCTTTTCAGGGTTCGTGTAGAAAACGGTGAGCGCGCCGATGTATTCCCGCTCCCGCGCGGTGCGCGCTTTCAGCTTTGCGGCTTCGGCCATCAGTTTTGCGCCGCGCTGCAGGGTCTGTTTGTCGGGCGGATCCCAGAGCTGGTGGTAGAGGCTCATGGCCTGGCCCCACTTGGCCATCGTGCACTTGGGATCGTCCTTGCTGACTTTTTCGAAGGCCTGTTCGGACTCTTCGTACTCGAAGGAGTAGAGCAGCGCCATGCCGCGGGTGAAGGCAGCTTGCACACTAGGCGCGCACGACACCGGGAAATTCACCGTGCCGAGGCTTTCGCCTTCGTCGTGATGGTGGTGCTGGTCTTCGGGCTCCTGAGCGAACATTGCGGGCGCGAGGAATGACGTCAATGAGAGAGTAGCGGCAAGAAGTTTTCGGTTCATGATTTGTTCCTGAAGAAGCCGGGCACTACGTGAGTCCGGAAAGATTGTATCAGGCAATCTGCCGCCAGAAACCGACTTCGCGGGAGGCGAGCAGGGCGTCCTTTCTAGCGTTCCAGCGGAGGAAGTGATCGGTCTTGGTGTGCGCGGTGTGGTCTTCGCGAGTTTCCCAGATTTCGTGCAGCAGGAAGGCCGGCGGGCCTTCGATCGAGCGGTGGAGATCGTAGCGGATGCAGCCTTCTTCTTTGCGGGTGGGATGGATGAGAGCGCGGAGTTCCGCTTCGAGCAGGAATTCCTGGCCTTCGCGCGGGCGGAGAATCACGGCGAGAGTGACGGCGTCTTTGGGAAGCTTGCCGTTAAAACGCGATTTGGCACCTCTGGATTTGGCCGCTTTGCGGGCCGGTCTGGATTTCTTCTTAGCCATGATGGCGGGGATTGTACTCCAGTTGGCTCGGATGGCAAGGGCGAAGCGCATCGGAGTCCCAGAAATCGCGAGAGGGGAAGAGTGGACGCGGCATGCTTGCCCCTACGGGTGCAGACAGCGCACTCCGTCGAGCGGCGTAAAGCCGCTGCCCATCAATCGAGCCGCAGGAAGGCGAGGCAGACGGGGGAGGGGATGCCATCGGTCTGGGAGACCTGGGTCAGGTCACCACGCGGAAGATTGACGCGGAAGGTGACGATGGAATTGGAGTTTTGGTTCTCGGCGAGGACAAAGAAACCTGTGGGGTCGAAAGTGAAGTGGCGGGGTTCCCTACCACCAGTGGGAATTATCCCGATCGAGGTCAACGCACCACCTTCGTCGATGCGAAACATAGCGATCGAGTCATGGCCGCGATTGGAAGCCATGAGCCCTCTACCGGAAGGATGTACGGCGATCTCGGCAGTATCGTTGCGGCCGTGGAAGTCCGCGGGAAGGGTCGAAACGGCCTGCGGCGCTGCAAGAGACCCTTTGGCTGAGTCGTAAGAAAAGGTGGTGACCGTCGAATTCAGCTCGCTCACGACGAACAGAAATTTCCCGTCGGGCGAGAAAATGGCGTGGCGCGGACCCGCACCTGGGGCCAGCTTAGCGCTTGGTGGGTCGTTGGGCGTGAGGGTTCCCTTCGCTCGATCAAACCGATGAATCAGGATTGCGTCCAGGCCGAGATCGGAAACAAAGACAAAGCGGTTGTCCGGAGAGGCCTCGATCCAGTGGGCGTGCGGACCTTCCTGGCGTTCTTTGTTGGGGCCGAGGGTGCCTTGGTCTTTGGCGTTGGCGGTGTTTTCACCGAGTCTGCCGTCAGCGAGAATGGGAAAGACGACGACGTTTCCGCTGCTGTAGTTGGCGACGAACAGAAATTTTCCGGTGCGGTCGAAGGAGAGATGGCAGGGATCTTCGCCGAGCGCGGGAAGCTGATTGAGCAGCGTGAGCTTGCCGGTTTTTACTTCGATGGAGTAGGCGCTGATGGCGCTGGTTTTTCCGGTTTCGTTGGCCGCGTAGAGGTATTTGCCGTTGGGATGGACGACGACCCAGGACGGGTCTTTGGCTTCGGCGGCGAGTTCCGGCGCGGACATTTTGCCAGTAGCGGAATCGAACGTAAATTGATAGATGCCCTTGCTCTGCGTTTCGTGGGTGTAGGTGCCGACGAAGACACGGTAGGTCTTCGCGGCCGGTTTGGCGGCGTTGTGGCCGGCAGCAAGCAGGGCCAGCGGGGCAATCAACAAAGTAAAAACAGCAGCGATGCGCGGAAGACTATTCATGACGCCGCACAGTTTAGCATCAACCTTGGCGGTGTCGGCCGCTGAACCGGCACTGCAGACCGAATCGCAGCACGGACCAAGTGTGCTGTTACTTCTTCTGGTCTTCTTCCTCTTCGTGGAGGACGGCGGCGGCCGCGATGGAGTCGTCTTCTTCGAGGCGGAGCAGGCGGACGCCCTGTGTGGAGCGGCCGGCTTCGCGGATTTCGCTCGAATGCACGCGGATGACTTTGCCGTGCTCGGTGATGATCATGACGTCCGAATCTTCGGTAACTTGCAGAGTGGCGACGACCGAGCCGTTGCGGTCGGTGGTCTTCATGTTGACCACACCCTTGCCGCCGCGCGAGGTGATGCGGTACTCGGCGAGCGGCGTGCGCTTGCCGTAGCCCTTTTCGGCGACGGTAAGCATGAGCGTGCTCAATGAATCCCTGATTTCCTCGTTTTCAAGCTCTTCGAGATTCTGCGTTTCTTTTTGGTGCTCGTTCTTGATGACTTCGAAGTCGGGCTGCACCGCGTCCATGGAGACGACGTAATCCTCTTTGTCCAGGTCCATGCCGTTCACGCCGCCGGCGTTGCGACCCATGGCGCGCACTTCGGTTTCGCGGAAGAGAATGGCCTGGCCTTCGTGGCTGGCCAGGAAAACCATCTGCTTACCGTCGGTGAGTTTGGCGCCGATGAGCTCGTCCTGGGCTTCGAGATTGATGGCGATGATGCCGGTAGAGCGCGGATTGGAGAATTCGGCCAGCGCTGATTTTTTCACGGTGCCGTTCTTGGTGGCCATGAAGACGAATTTGTCGGCGGCTTCGAGATCGCGAGCGGCGACGACGGCGGTCAGTTTTTCGTCCTCCTGGAATTTCACCAGGCTGTTGATGGCCTTGCCGCGAGTGGCAGCGGCGGCTTCGGGAATTTCGTAAACCTTGAGCCAATACACGCGGCCCTTGGACGTAAAGAGGAGAATGTAGCTGTGCGTCGAGGCGACGAAGAGGTGCTCGACGAAATCCTCTTCACGCGTCTTGGCGCCAATACGGCCCTTGCCACCGCGCGATTGGTGGCGGTAGGTGTCCGTGCTGGTGCGCTTGATGTAGCCGGCATGGCTCACGGTGATGAGCATTTCGGCGTCGGCGATCAGGTCTTCCAGCTTGATCTCGTCGACTTTGTCCACGATTTGGGTGCGGCGGTCGTCGCCGTAGGTCTTGGAGATGTCCTTCAATTCCGCGATGAGGACGGACTTTAATTTCTTGTCGCTGGCGAGAATCTCTTCCAGTTCGGTGATGCGGTCGCGGATCGCTTTCAGTTCCTTGAGAATTTCATCAACGGAAAGTTGCGTCAGGCGGTGCAACTGCAGTTCGAGGATGGCGTCCACCTGAATGGGAGTGAGACCGCCAGTAGCTGTAGCGCGAGCGGTTTCGCCCTCGATGCCGCCCAGTTTGTATTTGCGTCCATCGAGTTTGACGCCTTCGATTTTTTTGGACTTTCCGTTTTCCGTAATGGGGACGTCGGTCTCGGAGAAGAATTTCAGCAAGTTCTCTTTGGCTTCAGCGCGGCTGGCCGATCCGCGGATGATGCGGATGACGTTGTCGAGATGGTCGAGCGCGACTTGGTAGCCGGTGAGAATGTGCTCGCGTTCGCGGGCCTTGCGCAGTTCGTAGCGAGTGCGGCGCAGGACGACGTCGCGGCGATGCTCAATGAACAGGCGGATGATTTCGACCATGCCCATTTCGCGCGGCTGCCCACCGACGATGGCCAGCAGGATCATGCCGAACGATTCCTGCATTTGGGTGTGTTTGTAGAGATTGTTGAGAATGAGCTGCGATTCTTCGCCGCGCTTCAGCTCGATGACGATGCGCATGCCTTCGCGATCGCTTTCATCGCGCACGTCGCTGATGCCTTCGATTTTCTTGTTCTGGACGAGTTCGGCGATGCGTTCGATCAGCTTGGCCTTGTTTACCTGATAGGGAATTTCCGTGACGACAATGTTTTCGCGTTCCTTGCCGGCTTCTTCGATGGCGGCCTTGGCGCGCATGGTGAAGCTGCCGCGGCCTGATTTGTAGGCGGATTCGATGCCTTCGCGTCCCGCGATATAGCCGCCGGTCGGAAAATCCGGACCGGGAACGATCTTGAGAATTTCCTTGAGCGTCGTTTCGGGCTTTTCGATCAGGGTGATCGTGGCGTCGATCACTTCGCGCAGGTTGTGCGGCGGAATGTTCGTGGCCATACCGACGGCGATACCGCTGGCGCCGTTGACGAGAAGATTTGGCACGCGCGTGGGCAGAACGGTCGGTTCGCGTTCGGTTTCGTCGAAGTTGGGGACGAAGTCGACCGTTTCCTTTTCAATGTCGGCGAGGAGTTCTTCGGAGATTTTGGCAAGGCGAGCTTCGGTGTAACGCATGGCCGCGGGCATGTCGCCATCCACGGAGCCGAAGTTGCCCTGGCCGTCCACCAGCGGGTAGCGCATGTTGAAGTCTTGGGCCATGCGAACGAGCGCGTCGTACACGGGCGTGTCGCCGTGCGGGTGATATTTGCCGAGTACTTCGCCGACGATCTTGGCGCACTTGCGGTAAGGGCGCGTGGAGGTGAGGCCGAGCTCGTACATGCCGAAGAGAATACGGCGATGGACAGGCTTGAGGCCGTCGCGCACATCGGGCAACGCGCGCCCAATGATGACGGACATGGCGTAGTCGAGATACGACTTGCGCATTTCGGATTCAATGTCCACCGGTACCAGGATTGATTGTGTTGGTTCGTCCGCCATGTGTCCTCGGTTCAAGATTCGTACGTAGCGCCGGGCCTGAGCCCGGCATGCCGCCCTAAAGGGCGGCGCTACGAAAAGCCTATTTCGGCGCGTGTCCCACGATCCACGCCTTCACGGTGTCAAAGGCGTCAGCGGAGTTAGTAAAGCGCTTCACCGCAAATTCCGCTTCGGCTGCTTTCAAGAACTCGACGCGCTCCGCATCGCTGGCAAATCGAACCGCAACGCCGCGCTCGTTGTCCGGCGCGTCGGTCGGCGTCGCACGAAATTCGCTAACGCCCAAACCCCGCAAGCCGGGTAATGTTGTCCAACCAAGTTGATAAATCATCGGCTCCAGCAAAATGTGCCGGCTGGAAGCCGGCGCTGCAAAATCAGATGTCCAGGTTGACGACGTCGAGGGCGTTGTCCTCGATGAACTTGCGGCGATCTTCGACGTTTTCGCCCATAAGAGTGGTGAAGATCTTTTCGGCTTCGACCACATCCTCGAGTTTCACTTTCAGGAGCGTGCGGGTTTCCGCGTTCATCGTGGTTTCCCACAACTGCGCGGGATTCATTTCGCCCAGGCCCTTGAAGCGGGTGATGGTGAAATCTTTCTTGGCGTCCTCCATGACAAATTTCAGAACGTCCTGGGCCTTTTCCTTGGTGGCCTTGTCGCCGTTGCGGGTAATGGTGAAAGGTGGCTTGTTGTAGTCCGCGATCTGTTTCGCGAGCGTGCGCATGCGCTTGTAGTCGGCGGATGCGGCGAGGGCCCAATTGATTTTCTGCTTGTGGGGCGCGCCGAATTCGATCTGGTAGAGGCTGTGCTCTTCATCGAAGGTGACTTCGGCTTCGGTCTTGAGCTTCAGCCTTTCGATTTCCTTCAAGAGTTTTTCGACGGGCTTCTTGTCTTCAAAATCGGATTTCTTGTCGAGACCGTTTTCCGCCAGAACGTCCACCAGGCGCGGTTCCTTGAGGCGGCGGCCGAGCTTGGCGGCGACAGCTTCGAACTCCTGCACGTTGAGCAAGAAGGAGGTGAGGCCGGCGCCTTGCAGCGTAACGCCTTCCTTTGCATTGACCACATGGTCCTCGGTGGCGCGCTTCATCAGCTCCCGAGCAAATTCACGCTCATCGCGGATGTATCGCTCGCTTTTACCGCGCTTCACGCGATAGAGGGGCGGTTGCGCGATGTAGATGTGCTCGCGATCGATGAGCTCCTTCATGTGCCGGAAGAAAAAAGTCAGCAGCAGAGTGCGGATGTGGGAACCGTCGACGTCCGCATCGGTCATCAAAATCACTTTATGGTAGCGGAGCTTGCCAGCGTCGAAATCGTCCTTGCCGATGCCTGTGCCTAGCGCGGTGATAATGGCGCGAATTTCTTCGTGGCCG
This sequence comes from uncultured Acidobacteriaceae bacterium, assembly GCA_964594885.1. Lineage (GTDB taxonomy): Bacteria > Acidobacteriota > Terriglobia > Acidiferrales > UBA7541 > Acidiferrum. Next base: position 16,697 of record CAZQOB010000070.1, on the reverse strand, counting down.
AGCATCTTGTCATAGCGCGCTTTTTCGACGTTGAGGATTTTGCCTTTGAGCGGAAGAATCGCCTGGTACTTGCGGTCGCGGCCCTGTTTGGCCGAGCCGCCTGCGGATTCACCCTCAACGACGAAGAGTTCGCAGCGCGCGGGATCGCGCTCCTGGCAGTCGGCGAGCTTGCCGGGCAGGCCGCTCGAATCCATGGCGGACTTGCGGCGCGTCAGTTCGCGAGCCTTGCGAGCGGCTTCGCGTGCGCGCGCGGCGTCAATGCACTTGCCGATGATGCGGCGCGCGACCGTCGAGTGCTTGTCAAACCATTCGCCGAGCTTTTCGTTGACGAGCTGTTCGACGTCGCCCTTGATGTCGCTGTTCAGCTTGCCTTTGGTCTGGCCTTCAAACTGCGGCTGGGGCAGGCGCACGCTGACTACGGCGACTAATCCTTCGCGCACGTCGTCGCCGGTGATGCTGACTTCGTCCTTCTGCTCCTTAAGCATTCCCGCGGACGACGCGAAGTTGTTGATGGTCCGGGTGAGCGCGGAGCGAAAGCCGGAAAGGTGCGTGCCGCCGTCCACGGTGTTGATGGTGTTGGCAAAGGCAAAGACATTTTCGCCGTAGGAGTCGTTGTATTGGAGAGCGATCTCCATTTCGACGTTGCCCTTTTTGCCTTCCATGTAGATAGGCGAATCATGCAGCGTGCTTTTGCCGCGGTTGAGGTGTTTGACAAATTCGGCGATGCCACCGGTGAAGCGGAACTCGGCGGATTTTTCGGCGCGCTCGTCGGTGAGCGTGATCTTGAGGCCTTTGTTGAGGAAGGCGTATTCGCGCAGGCGGGTGGCCAGCGTGTCGTAGCTGAAAACGATTTTGTCGAAAATTGTGGCGTCAGGATGGAAGGTGACTTTGGTTCCGGTTTTGCGTGTTTTGCCGGTCTGCTTGAGTTTGGACGTGGGCTTGCCCTGTTCGTAGGTCTGTTCCCACACGGCGCCTTCGCGCTGGATTTCGAGTTCGAGCCAATCGGAGAGTGCGTTGACGACCGACACACCGACACCGTGCAGTCCGCCAGAGACTTTGTAGGTTTCGCTGTCGAACTTGCCGCCGGCGTGGAGAACCGTGAGCACGACTTCCGCGGCGGGTCGCTTTTCGGTGGCATGCATATCAACCGGAATGCCGCGGCCGTTGTCCTGGACGGTGACGGAATTATCTTCATGGACGGTGACGTCGACTTCGTCGGCGAAGCCAGCCATGGCTTCGTCCACGGAGTTGTCCACGACTTCCCAGACCAAGTGATGCAAGCCCATTTCGCCGGTGGAGCCGATGTACATGGCGGGACGAAGACGGACGGCCTCGAGTCCGCCCAAAACTTTGATGGATTTTGCGTCGTACTGATGACCGGGAGTGGTTTTGCCGCTGATCACCGGCTCTTTTTCTTTGTCGCCCATGCACCCTCAGCTTTCGAAACCCGAATCCAATGGGACCGAAAAATTGCGATCCCGAATTTCTGCGTTGCTCCCACGCGGTCCGGTAGCAAGCACCGTTCGTGCGGTGATTCTCTTGAAGCAAGATTGGCGATTGCGGAAGACTGAGTGATCGTCCCGTACGGCCAAGAACTTTGGCCGACGCCTTACTCTTTGATCCACAGTGCGAACACCGGGACTCGTAGAGTTCCTGCTTCATCCCATCCCGCACAGCGGGACGCGGCGAAGACTTTTCCCCTGCGGCTTTTTGCGAGCAGCAGGTTCGTTTCTCCAGGCTCAGCGCGCCGCGTTTCGAGCGGCAGCGCGCGAAACCGTGGTGGACGTGTCGATTTGTAGGAAATTACTGCGAATCGACAACCAAGAAATTATACCGGAAAACGGCGATGGTCTCAAAGAAATTCGGCTCTTCGAAGGCCGATAAAATCTTTGTTTTCCAATAGTTGTGAGCGGTCCTCAACGCTTCTTGAGATCAAAGTTTGTGATTTCAAAAAAGCCCGCGGGCCAGAGCTATTTTTGCCTTTCCCCAGTCCGATTCTCAGCGGTTTCGCGGTGCCATCAGATGCGCATGGGCATGATGATGTAGCGGTAGCGGTAAGATTCGTCGGCGAGAGGGCGCATCTGGCCGGCGCTCTGTTCGTCTTTCAGTTCGATGCTGATCGGACCTTCGGCGGCGGCGCCCAAAAAATCAAGAACGTAGCTGGAATTGAATCCGATGGCGATCGGCTCGCCTTGGTATTCCTTTTCGATGCTTTCTTTGGCTTCGCCATACTCCGGGCTGGATGCGGAGATCTCGATGCCTTCTTTGGAGACTGCCAGCTTAACGGCGTGGGAGCGTTGGTCGGCGAGTTGCGAAACACGTCGAACGGCGTCGCCGAGCTCGGACCGCCCGATGACCACAGACTTGTGGTTATCGCGCGGGAGGACTGCTTCGTAATTCGGAAACTGTCCGGTAAGGATACGGGAAATCAGTAAACGGTGCCCGACCTGAAAGTAAAGATGGCTTTCGTCTTTGGCGAAATCCATTTTGGCCTCGGAACCGGCCGCAGCGGAGAGTTTCTCGACCTCGTCCATGGCTTTCTTGGGAATCAAAACCTTCAATTCGCCGTTCAAGCCGGAGAGTTTCTGATCGGTTTCAGCGAGCGCCAGGCGGTGGCCATCGGTGGCGACCATGGCCAGAGTATCGGGCTTCAAGATCAGCAGGCCGCCGTTCAGGGTGTAGCGCGACTCTTCCAGAGAGATCGCAAATTTGGTCTTGGAGATAAGCCCCTCGAGGACCGCGGCGGGAATTTTGACTAGAACGTGCGGCATCGCTGGCAGCGCCGGGAAATTTTCTTTGGCCATACCGACCAGTTTGTATTTCTTGCGGTCGCTGACGACCTCTACCCAATGGTTGTCGAGGAGTTTGAACTTGATCTCACCTTCCGGGAGCAGACGGACAAGTTCCAGTAACTTCTTCGCGGGAATAGTGCCGGCGCCTTCTTTTCTTACCTTGGCTTCACACGAGGTGCGCACGCTCAGCTCCAGGTCCGTCGCGGTGATCGTCAGCCGCCCGTCGCGTGCTTCCATCAAAAGATTCGAGAGGATGGGAATCGTGGTCTTGCGCTCCACAACACCCTGGGTGATGTTCAGTTCGTCCAACAAAGCCGATTTGCTTACGCTGAATTCCATCGTCTGGCTTTCCTCGCGTGCGGTTCCGGTTGCCGACATTTGTGCCTTCCTCTTCGAACTCAAGGCATGCAGAACACAAGCCTTGAAAACCTCGGGGACGCTGAAGCGTACTTTACTCGTTTTTTGATCCAGGCGAAAGGCTTACGAACGAAGATAGTGAGTTTTATCATGTGGAAATTGGTGGGAAACTGGCGCGGCCTTCGGAACTGGTGAAGACTTCCACAACCACAACAATCACAAATCGAGATCGCTGAATTGGATCATGAGAAACGAAAGTGAACTTTGTTGTGATGATGAGAGTTGTGAATTTGTGGAAAGCAGCGCAGCGCAAAAACAAATCAAGAGGTTACGGAACCAGCGTGGTGTGAATCGTCGCTGAAGAATTTGGAAAAGCCGCGGTCGGAGACCGGAATGGAACTGAACAGCCCGGAATCCATCCTCAGCGGCCAACAATTTTTCCGCAGTTTCCTCAGACCATACTCACAGCGGTTGGTTTGTAGTTTCACGCTTAAGGTGCAATTTTAGAGATGTACCTGCGACGGGATGCAGAGGAGATGGGTTTGCGGTTTTTGACGTGGCTTGCTGCGGAAGTTTGAAAATTACTGCAGGGCGTCCATGAGCCGCGTGATCGTACGGTTCAAATCCTTGTCCGACCGGCGCATCTCTTCGATCTTGTTGATCGAGTGCAGGACCGTGGTGTGATGCTTGCCACCGAACTGCCGGCCAATTTCCGGAAGGGACGCAGTGGTGAGCTGTTTGACGATATACATGGCAACCTGGCGCGGGAAGGCAATCGCACGGGTGTTGCTGCGGACTTTTAGATCCTGCTCGCGCAGGTTGTAATGTTCGCTCACGCGCTTCTGGATTAAATCGATGGTGACGCGCTTTTCCTGCGAAGCGATGATATTGCGGAGAACCTGCTGAGCAGTCGCCAGGGAAATGGTGGCGCCGGTGAGCGAGGCATAAGCCATCAAACGGGTCAGGGCGCCTTCGAGTTCGCGGACGTTGGATTTGATGGCCCGCGCGATGTATTCGGCCACTTCATCAGGCAGCGCGAACCGGTCGTTTTCGGCTTTTTTCTGCAGGATCGCGATCTTGGTTTCAAGGTCGGGCGGCTGGATGTCCGCGATCAAGCCCCACTCAAAACGGGAGCGCAGCCGTTCCTCGATGGAGTTAATGTCCTTGGGCAGGCAGTCCGAGGAGATCACGATTTGCTTGTGCTGCTCGTAGAGCGCGTTGAAAGTGTGAAAGAACTCTTCCTGGGTACGTTCCTTGCCGGCGATGAACTGAATATCGTCCACCAGAAGCACATCCACGGTGTGGAAGCGCTCGCGGAAGCTGAACATCTTGTCGAAGCGCAGCGAGTTGATCACTTCCATGGTAAATTTTTCCGCGCTGACGTAGCTCAGGCGGGCGCCAGGATTGCGCTGCTTGATGCTGTGTCCGATGGCGTGCATCAAGTGCGTCTTGCCCATGCCCACACCTCCGTAAAGGAACAACGGGTTGTAGGCCTTAGAAGGCTGCTCTGCCACCGCACGGGAAGCCGCATGCGCAAACTCATTGGACTTGCCGACTACAAACGTCTCAAAGGTATAGCGCGGGTTCAGTTGGTGATCGCTGCTTTCAAAGTCGAGGCGCGACTGTTTGACCGAAGAGTTGGCAGCGGCCGGGCTGGCCTGCGCCGGTTCCTCTTCGGTGCAGACGTACTGAACGCGCATGTTAGGTACGCCCAGTTCATGAAAAACGGCCTTAACGATTTCCCCGTAGGTGCGGGTCAGAACCTGCCTGAACACGGTATTCGGAATCTGAACATGCACTACGTCGGCTTCGGCGCGGCTTAAACGGGTTGGCTGGAACCAGGTGCTGTAGGTATTGATACTGACCCTGGATCTTACCCGTTCCAGAAACTTTTCCCATAGGTTTAGCGCTTGATGCTCTTTGCCAGTTTGGGTCGCTGTCGTCATTTGAGCAAAAATCAAAACCCTTGCTATTTCCACAAGTGTGTAAATCCTGTGGAAAGGACATAAACGCCTGAATCGGGTGCCCTCTTGAGTTGCTTTTGGTACGGAAAGATCGTCCGAACGCGTCGAACTGCTTGCCCCTAACCGTTGCGTTCGGCCGGTAAGCTCTCTCGACCGCCGGACTGCCTCTGTAAGTTCAGCGCGGGATTCTCTCCGATTGGTGCGAACGGAGCAAGCAAAAAGAATGGCAGGGGACGTGCCCGCGTTCACATAGCATACACAATTTTTCCACAGGTACTAAAACTACGCCCGCACAGAGCTGAACGTCCGCAAGTGCCTGGAGATGCTGAACAAAAATCCACAGCGCCGCGATGTGGGAAGAAGTTTGCGCCCAATTCCCGGCGCGCAAACTCAGAAACACGCTGTGGAAAAAAGCGAATTTTGAAAATATTTTTTTCACCGAAGTGCTGTTCGCCCAGTCTAAAAGTTGAATGTGACCAGCGCAAAGATGGGCTTGAGTTTATTCTTTCTTGGTGTCGAGTCTTTCAAATTCAAAGACACCGAGCGGATCGCCACCGATCAGCAGGCGTTCTTTTTCGACCACGATGGCTACGGCTTCGAGACGCGCGTTTTGCGGTGTGTAGAGGCGGAAAGTCGCGCGGCGGTTGCCTTCCTTGTCGAAACGCAGCAACAGATTGCCTAGCGCCATCCAAATCTCACCGGTCTGTTTCTCGACGCCGAACGCGGTCATGATCTGTTTGAAGCGAGGCATGCCGCCGCGCTTCTCCTGATTGACAATTTCATGGCGCATGGCAGAGGCTTCGGGCAGCGCGTCGAGAGCGGTGTACTGCACGTCCTCGCCGCCGTAGCCGAAGCGGTCGAACTGCCGCACGGTCGGCTCCGGAAAATATTTGAAGCCATAGTAGAGGTGCCCGAGCGAGTCAGAAGACAGCCCGCCGAGGTTCAAGAAACGATTGAGATCGCGGCGCTCGCTGAGGGCTTCCGGGTTTCCAAATTCGCGCACCAGACGGCCTTCTTTGCTAAAGACGGCAACCAGGGGCTCGCGCAGGAGCGTGGTGGCCGCGACCTCGCCTTCAGGCATCGCTGCTACGGCGATCGGAGCAGAGACGGATACGGAGCGAAGATGTTTTCCCTCTTTGGAGAAAACTCGGACTGCGTTGGCCGCCCGGTCGGCGACATAGATGGTGCCGTCCGCATCGACGTCAAAATCCTCGCCGAATTCGACAAGCGCTTCGCCGGCGGACTTGGCTTCGGCCAGCGCCGCTTCCGTCAGCCCGGAAGCTTCGTGCATGGTCAACAACCGGCGGGCTTCTGGCGAGTAAACGACAAGGCCCGGCGACGGCGAAGCCAAAACATAGATTTTTCCGTCGGAGCCTTCTCGGATCTGCTTGAGGCCAGGACCGATGGGCGCGAACAGGCGGCGCTTGGCCACCAGGTCGGCATCCACCTGCGCGGTTGTTGCTGCCGCCGCGCTCAGCAAAAGACACATCACCGCAAGAACTTTCAAGCCTGAGCTCACCCCTGTTTCTTCCGTCCGTGTGCCGCGTTGCAGATGAGACTACCGCATAAGCCGTTTGGTTGCTCTGTTGGACTCGCCGGCCTGCTCAATCGATACGCAGCCGTAAACGTTCAATGCTGCGGGCTTTCAATCGCCCGCCCGAGTTTCGCGGCCCGCCATCATCCGTTTCGATCAGCACGGCGTTCAACTGAACGTCGCCTTGGGCTACTTCGAAGCGCGTAGGCAACCCGGCTAGAAACTTTTTGATGATCCCGGCCTTGTCCATGCCAATGATGCCGGCGTGCGGCCCGGTCATGCCCACGTCAGTGATGTAAGCCGTGCCCTCCGGCAGAACACGTTCGTCGGCAGTTGCTACGTGAGTGTGTGTGCCCACCACGGCCGTGGCCCGGCCGTCCAGATACCAGCCCATGGCGATCTTTTCGCTGGTGGTTTCAGCGTGCATATCCACCAAAACGAAAGCAACGTCGGCGAAGAGCCTTGCCAGCAACTCGTCGGCTTTCCGGAACGGATCGTCAATGGCCGGCAGGAAGACCCGCCCCTGCAGATTGATGACGGCGTATTTGACGCCGTTTTTGGCGGTACCCAGGTACAGGCCGCTGCCGGGATTGCCATCGGGAAAATTTGCCGGGCGCAGCAGGCGCGCCTCGTGGGGCATAAACTCCATGATTTCACGGCGGTCCCAACTGTGATTGCCGCCACTGATGACTTGGACGCCGTATTTCAGCAACTCATCGACGATTTTCGGAGTGATGCCAAAGCCCGAGGCGGAGTTTTCCCCGTTGGCAATGACCAGGTCGATCTGTTTCGTGGATACCAAATCGGCAAGTCGTTCGCGCACGATTTCGCGACCGGGCGAGCCGACAATGTCTCCGATGAAGAGTACGCGCATGAAGGGCGGTTTAAGTCCTAAGTTGTAAGTTCCCAGTTTACAAAAGAAACCGCTGCAAACTTCTGCTTTTCGTTTATGGAATCTATGGTACTTCGAGCCCCGTGCGCACGAAGGGACCCGGCGCGTCCAAGGAAATGCGAACCAGTTCGCGGCTTCACTTTGAAGTTTCCACTTAAGACTTCAGACAAGAAAAAGAGCGGACTGCTTGGCCGTGGAGAACTAGGCCGTGAACCTCTGAATTAGGTGGGCACCACGAGCCAACCATTAGGCTTTCCTGCCCCGCTCGCTGGTTTTTCTCCGAAACCCGCCAGCGGGACAGGCCGTGCTCACAGGCTGTCTGTCCGCAGCACCCCAGAGATTCGTTACGGTTCAAACGGCTTTCGCACTCTCACCTGCTTCGAAGTACCGCTCCGGCCCCATTGTAGTCCGCCCATTTGCACAGGCCAAGTGGCCACGGGCCAGGTTCAGAAAGGCATCGGCTTTGTGGCGCAAATCGCCGGGTCGGCTGCGCGCTTCAACTGCCATTTCTCTCAGCCGAAACTCCTCCCGGGCGTCCAGATACAACCCCGCCATTCGCCGCCCTGCAGTGTTGTTCGGTAATCAGTCACACTCGACAGGAGCCGCTAGAAATGGAAGCCCAGTTCGGCCGTGTAGGAGCGTGGCGAAACGAAGTGTGTTCCGCTGAATGTCGAGAGGAAGTTGTATAGCGCTTGTTTGTTGGTCAGGTTGATAACCGTGAAGCGCAAGCTCCATTTGTAGTGATCGCCATGGAAAAGGTCGTCGTCGCCAACGCTGGCGTCGAACAAGTTACGCTGTTTGACGCGCGAGGGGTTGTGGTCGGTGTCAAACGTGGCGCCGGCGATGTTGAGCAGCTTGGATCCAGTTTTCGTTGGATTCGCGCCACAGATCGTCCCTGGGCCCACTGCAAGCGGAAGGGAAAGCGACGCTGCGTGCATGACGCCACCGGCATCCACACAGAAAAGGCCAACCGCTGTCTGTTGATCCGCATCGAGGAAACTGGATGCATCTGAAAAATTGTCGAGACTCGGATTGCTCGCTACCAGGCCGCTGTCGTAGCGCCAATTGAAACCGATCCAAGGCAGGCTCTTGAACGGCTGATACTGGAAATGCGTGGTCTGGTTAAAGGCCTGGTCGTGATCGATGCGGAAAACTTCTCCGCCCGTGATCGTTGCCCCCAAGCCCCCGATCTGGGGCGGGAAGTATCGCGCCCGAACGTGCGCCAGAACCGCAAGCGCGGTGAACCCGTGGAAATTGGGCATGCTGATCCGCACGGACGGACCGTCGATTCTCGAGTTATTCCACGCGATGGGAAAGAATATCGGTGTGTTGCCGAACGTCGAAAAGTCGAACGCATTGTGCGTGTACTTCCACAAATAGTCCGCGTCCACCACCACATACCTTCCAAACGCATGCTGAAACCCAGCATTGAACTGATTTCTCTGGCCGGAACGAATCGGCGCCTGCAGGCTCTGGCCGCCGATCACGGCCCTAATCACCGGATTGGCCGCTCCGGCGTTGGCCAGGATCAGGTTCTCGTTGAACGGAGTCTCCAGGACCCGCGAGTAGGAAACCCGCAGAACGGAGTTGGTCTTTTTGAGGTTGTACGCGAGGCCTACACGCGGTTCCGGCTGCCAATCGTGGACGATTGCGCGGTAAATATCGAAGCGCATCCCCAGATTGAAGGCCCAATTACCCTTGCTTATCGTGTCCTGCGCATAGAGCGCCACTTCTTTGACGTCTGTGTGGCCGCGGAAAGGAAATAGCGTCCCTCCCCGCGTCAAATCGAAGGGCAGAAGGTCCGTGCAAGGCGAGTCCAATGCCGCTCGGCCAACAAAGCAGGGATTGCCGGCCGCGTCCACCTGTGAGCCCAGAAAATTCGGGTCCGTGATTGCAAAGTTGAACTTTTCGTTCAGGAACGTGTGTTGGAACGTGCCCCCTGCTTTGACGTTGTGCGCGCCTTTCACATAAGAGACATCCGCCCGGAGACCGGCATTGGACAGAGTCCGGTCTTGATTGAGAGTGGCGGAGGAGCCGCCCGGAATGACTCCGGTGCCGTCGGCGAATACGTTCGCGCTGGGATCGTAGTTGAAGTGGTCGCGGCGCACAAACGTACCGACGGTAAGGAGGGTAGTGGGGCTGAATAAGTGCGTCCACACCGGAGCGATGTTGAACGTCGAGATCTGCGCTCGTTGATCCTGCGCGGGCAGCGGTGCGCCTGATACCGGGTCGGTCAATCCGGCGTTGCGATTGTCAAGGGTGTTCGGCGTTTGGAACCAGGAGCGCGTGTACTGGAAATTGACGTGCGTGGAATCCGCGCCCGTAATCGCATAGTCGAAACGGTCGAACAGATTCTCCTCATTGCCGCGGTCGTGAATCGCCTGGTGTTCAGGAGGATCGAGGAATCTGCTCGTGTTCAGACCACTGCCGGCGATGAAGTTCCCCACCTTCTGGTTGCCGAAAGACAGGCGCCATCCACCTGTAACTGAAGCAAAGCTCCCATAGGAGCTATACACGCTTCCCGTGGGTTTGCCGGCCCCCAAGCCTGAGCGCGTCGTCACCTTAATCACCAGACTGGTCTTGTCTCCGTATTCTGCCGGCGGACCGCCCGACACCGCTTCGAGAGACTGAATCGAGTCCAGCGGAATCTGATTCGAGAATACTTTGCTCTGCTGATCGGTGATCGGCTGCCCGTCCACCGAGAACGAGTTCTCGGCGTGGTCGCCCAGCCCGTGAAACAATCCATTCGAGTCCGCAACTACGCCCGGAGTAGCTAGTGTTACCAGCGAACTGACCGAGGACGACTGGCTCTCGAGCGGAAGCCTTTCGCTTAGCGTCGTGTCCACGTCGGTATGAAAGCTGGGATCCTTCTCGAGGAGGTCTTCACCCTGTGCTTCCACCCTGACCGTCGTCTCGGCGCTACCAACCTTCAAAGCGATCTGCAAACTCGCGGGCACCGAAGAGCGCACGTCGACATCTTGGGCGTACCTCGCAAAGCCTGTGGCCGCGACCGTCAGATGATACGGATTGAAAGGCACGTTCGTGAAGTGGAACGCTCCGTCGCTTCCGGTGGTCGTGTCCCTCTGGAAACCGGTTACGGGATTGCTCAGCTCGACCTTCGCATCCGGAACCACTCCGCCGGACGAGTCCTTCACCACGCCTTCGATGGAACCAGAATTTCCCAACTGTGCCGCACTGGGTCCGGCAGCGAACGACAACACCAATGCCCGGACAAGAACCGCATAAATACCAAAACGCTTGAACATGTTCTCGATTCCTTTCAAGGGCCCGCGATGGGCATGTTTGAGGTGAGTCAAAGCCGCTGAAAAGGTAGCGGCGGTCTTCCGCGCGATTACCCGGGCGGAGGATCAGATGAACCAACGTGAACTTCAGCAGGATGAATTAAGCGCAGGGAGGTGCGCGGCCGGAGGGAAGCAGCGCAAAGTCATCCAGGGCGACTGCGGTCAGGACGCGAAGAGTCAGCCGAGTGGAAACCTGAGTCGTCGAGACTATGCCGCTGACGGAAGAACTCAGCGCAGGAGCGTGCAGGGACTGGCAAACATGACAGACGGTTTCGCTGCCGGACTGATGTTGATGCAAAAAATGGCCGCCAGCCGCGAAGTACAACAGAGCCAGGCATGAGAAAACGGCACCCAAACGGCGGAGCCTAAAGGAAGGCCCGAATTGGAAGGTCGTGGCCATCTTCAAGTCCCAGAATACACGAACCCGCTGTAATGCGCCTGCTTTTGGTTGTTTTTTTGGTAACGGCGGATTCCAGTCGTTGACCGTGCGTTGTGTCGTACCCTATTCTACCTATAGGTATCTGATGCGCAGTCCCGGCAGCCCAATCCGTCTAGCCTGTTTGCTCCTAGTTCTGGCATTTGTGGGAGCGCAACAGCATTTTTGCGCCGACTCTACGTCAGGCGGATCGGGACCCCACGTTTGCCAGGTCTGCGCTACGGCAGGGCATGCGGTCGCCACCCAGGCGGCAGTCACAGAGTTTTCGCTGGCAATCACCCGCCTGGAAGCTCCCAGTCTGCAAAGGGAAGTTGCTTCCGTTTTCTTCAGCCTTACCGCGCCACGCGCTCCACCCTCGCTGTAGTCCTCGCTCCCATTCTCTCGCGCTATTAACCCGGAATTCCGCGGCTCTGCCCGGCCTCAGAGGTATCTACACATGAGAATTGCAGTTGCTTTTGCCACGGCCCTTTTGGCGCTGGGCACCGGCGCTTCCGCGCAGGAACCACCGGCGCAACCGCCAAGTGCTCCGCCGCCGGTGCCCGCCGCGCAGCCGGCACCCGGCACGCCGGCGCGCATCACCCTGGACGACGCGTTACGCCTGGCGCTGCTGCACAATCACGCGCTGATGGCGCTGCGTTCCACGATCCTGCAGAGCCAAGCCCAGGAGATCACGGCCAATCTCCGGCCCAACCCCGTGCTGAGCTGGGACGCGCAGTTCCTGCCGATCTTTCATCCCGACCAGTTCAGCGCCGACTATATGGACAACAGCGCGCAGTTCGATGCCGGCCTCAGCTACCTCTTTGAGCGGGGCAAAAAGCGGCAGCACCGCCTGCAGGCGGCTAAGGACGCCACCACCGTAATTCGTTCGCAAGTGACGGATTCCGAGCGGCAGCTGATCTTCAACGTGGCCCAGCAGTTCATTAACGTGCTGCTGGCCGAATCCACGCTGGAATTCGCCAAAAAGGACCTGGACAGTTTTCAAAAGACTCTCGAGATCAGCGAAGCGCGCTTCCACGCCGGCGACATGAGCCAGGGCGACCTGCTCAAGATCAAACTGCAGCTGTTGCAATTCGAGACCGACGTCTCGTCAGCGCAACTGGCTCGACTGCAGGCTCTGGCCGGACTTCGTCAGTTCCTGGGCTTCGAATCGGTCCCGGACGACTACGACGTTTCCGGCGATCTCGGCTACCAGCCGGTGCAAGGGACCGTTACCGACTTCAAGACAGCCGCCAGCCAGTCCCGTCCGGACTTGATTGCGGCCGAGCAGAGCGTCACGGCGGCACGCAGCCAGGAAGCCCTGGCCGAAGTGAATGCCAAGCAGGACCTGACCGCGCAGGGAACGTATACGCACACGGCGGGAACGAGCAGCGCTGGCGTGTTCTTTAACATTCCGCTGGCGATTTTCAACCGCAACCAGGGCGAAATCGCCCGCACCAAGTACGCTATTACCCAGGCCCAAGAACAGTTGAGCGAAACCACCCAACAGGTCTCGACCGATGTAGTGGACGCCTACGAAAACCTTCACACCAACGACCAGATCATTCAGCTCTATCGCGGCGGGTACGTTGATCAGGCGCAACAGTCGCGGGACATCAGCGAATACGCCTACCGCCGCGGCGCGGCCAGCTTGCTCGATTTTCTGGATGCCGAACGGACCTACCGCGCCAATCAACTCGCCTATCGCCAGGCGCTTGCCAGTTACATGCTCGCTGTCGAGCAACTGCGCGAGGCTGTCGGCACAAGGAGTCTGCCATGAAACGGATAACAAGTCTTCGTTTGCGATCTTTGCTTCGATTCTTCGCTCTTCCTGCACTCGCGGTTGGCTGTGCCGCGTGCGGCTCCGGGCCCGGCGAAGAATCCAAGATGACTTCCTACACCGCCTCGGAGAAAAAAGCGGACACTGCGCAGACCTTCCACATCACGCAAGAACAGGTCGCCCACGTGGAAGTCCTACCGGTGCTCAAGCAAAATCTGCCGCGCTCGATCCGCCTTACTGGTGCAGTCGCCTACAACTCATTCTTGACCACGCCGGTGTTCGCGGCGATTGGTGGTCCAGTGCATGAAATTCTGGTGGCGCCGGGAGAAGTGGTTCACAAAGGCCAAGCGTTGCTGACGGTTACCAGTCCAGACTATTCAGCCGCGCGCTCCGCCTATCTTAAGGCGCGCGACGCTTACGCTCTGGCCGACAAGATGTACAACCGCGCGATGGACCTGTATTCCCACGGGGCCATCGCCGAAGCCGATTTGCAGCAAGCCGAATCCAACCGCAGCCAGGCCCACGCTGACCTCGAATCGTCGGCCGACGCTCTGCGCGCACTCGGACTAAAAGATCCCGAGGCCGTAGCGAAGAATCCGGTGCAGTCCACCGCCGAGATCCCGGTGCCTGCGCCGGTCGCCGGCGAAATTGTGGAACGGCTCGTCGGCCCGGGCCAGTTGCTGCAGGCTGGGGCTACCCAGTGCTTTACCATCTCCGACACTTCATCGGTCTGGGTTCTGGTGAATGTGTACCAGAGCGACTTGGGCTTCGTGCATCTCGGGCAAGAAGTGGAGGTCTCGACCGATTCTTATCCTGAGTCTTTCAAGGGAAAAATCTCCTACCTTGCGCCGGCCATGGATTCCACGACGCGCACGTTGCAGGCGCGCATTGTGGTTTCCAACGCCGGTCACAAGCTGAAGAAGGACATGTACGTCGCAGCGACGGTTCGCGCGGCGGCGCTGCAAAACATCCTGACCGTGCCCGATGCAGCCATCCTCCGCGACACCGAGAATGAGCCGTTTGTTTACGTGCAAACTGCAGCGACGGAGTTCGTGCGCCGCCAGGTGACGCTCGGCGACGCCAGTAACGGCCACGTGCAGATCGCCAGCGGCTTGAAAGAGGGAGAGCGGGTCGCGGGCAACGGCAGCCTCTTTTTGCAGTTCATGAATTCGTTGCAACAGTAGAGGAGCCGACAGGTATCCACCGATGATCCATCGCATCGTACATTTCGCTCTCGGCCAGCGCTTCCTGGTGCTGATGGTGACTGCGCTGATGGTAATTGCCGGGGCCTGGTCGTTTCAGCAGATGCCCGTGGACGCGTATCCCGATCTTTCACCGCCGATGGTGGAGCTGATTACGCAATGGCCGGGCCACGCGGCGGAGGAGGTGGAACGTCTAACCACGCTGCCGCTCGAATTGGCGATGAATGGCACGCCGCACCTGCAGGTGATGCGATCCATCTCGCTGTATGGCCTCTCGGATGTCCGGCTCACGTTTGATGAGGGTGTTGATCCGTACTTTGCGCGTCAACTGGTGTTTCAACGGCTGAGCGACGCGACACTTCCGCAGGGCGTGACGCCGAGCATGGCGCCGCTGTTCAGTCCCAGCGGATTGGTTTACCGGTATGTCCTGGAAAGCCCGGACCGCACACCGCAGGAACTGCACACGATGGAGGATTGGATCATCGCGCGGGCCTACCGCAGCGTGCCGGGAGTTGCGGACGACTCCGGCTTCGGCGGTCCGACGATGGAGTATCACGTTCTGCTCGATCCGGTGCGCTTGTACAACTACCACATTCCGGTGGTGCAGGTTGTCAACGCGTTGCAAGCCAACAACGCCAATACCGGCGGCGGCTTTTACACCCAGGGCGGACAGTTTTACTACGTGCGCGGGCTGGGCCTGGTCAAATCGACGCAGGACATCGGCGAAGTCGTGGTGGCCAGCAACAACGGCGCGCCGGTTCGGATCAAGGACATAGGGCACGTCGAAATCGGCCACGCTCCGCGCCTCGGCATCTTCGGCTTTCAGGACAAGCACAAGAACAACGATGACGCCGTGGAGGGCGTAATCCTGATGCGCCGCGGCGAGCAGACGCAAAAAGTGCTCGAAGGCGTGGAGCGCAAGACCGAGGAGATCAACCAAGCGCTGCTGCCGCGTGACGTCAGAATTCGTCCGTACTACGACCGCAGCGACCTGGTGCGCGTGACCACCGACACCGTCGAAGGCAATCTGCTTCGCGGAATGATCCTGGTTTTGGTGGTGCTGATTTTTTTCCTGGTCAGCGTTCGCGCGGCGGTGATTACGGCGCTTACGGTTCCGCTGGCCTTGCTGTTTGCGTTTATCTTTCTGCACTTGACCGGCGAAGCGGCGAACCTGCTTTCGATCGGTGCGATCGACTTCGGAATCATCATTGACGGCACCATCGTCATGGTGGAGAACATTTACCGCGAACTGAGCGAGCGGCATGGCCAAAAGTACGAGCTCACGGACGTGTTGTTGCATGCAGCTCGCGACGTAGACCGTCCTATCTTTTACTCCGTCGCGGTAATCATTGCGGGTTACCTGCCGATCTATGCGCTGTCGGGTCCGGCCGGCAAATTGTTCCACCCCATGGCGGACACCATGGCGTTCGCGCTGGTCGGCGCGCTGATCATCACGCTGACGCTGGTGCCGGTCCTTGCTTCCTACTGGTTCCGCAGCGGGGTGAAAGAAAAAGAGAACCGCATCTTCAACTGGGTTCGCGACGCCTACGCCGGGCGACTGGAATGGTGTCTGGACCATCCCAAGACGACTATTCTTGCAACGGTTCTTATCTTCGCATCGACGCTGCTCCTGATTCCTTACATTGGCGGCGAGTTCTTGCCGCATCTGGATGAGGGTGCGCTGTGGGTTCGCGCAACCATGCCCTACACCATTGCGTTTGAAGATGCGGCAAAATTTGCGCCCGAAATCCGCAACATCCTGAATCAATATCCCATGGTGACCGTGGTTGGTTCCGAACTTGGGCGACCCGACGACGGCACCGACCCCACCGGCTTTTTCAACTGCGAATTTTATATTGGCCTGAAGCCGTATCAGGACAAGGCTTGGAGCCAGACTTCGATTCACACCAAGGAAGAGTTGCAGAACGACATCGAACACAAGCTCGAAGCGTATCCCGGTGTGATCTTCAACTACACGCAGCCCGCCGAAGATGCGGTGGACGAAGCGCTGACCGGCCTGAAGTCCGCTCTGGCTGTGAAGATCTTCGGGTCCGACTTGAACGTTTTGCAAGAGAAGGCCGTCGAAATTCGCAACGTGCTTGCACGCACGCCGGGCTTCAAGGAGCTCACGGTGGTGCGGGAGCTCGGCCAGCCCAGCCTGATCATTGACGCCGACCGCCAGAAGATCGCGCGCTATGGGATCAACGTCGCGGACGTTGAGGCCGTAGTGCAGGCCGCCATTGGCGGGCAGGCGGCGACGCAGGTGATCCAGGGAGAGAAGCTTTTCGACATGGTTGTGCGCATGGAGCCGCAATACCGCTCGAACGCCCGGGACATCGGCAACCTGCTCGTACCTGCTCCGGCCGGGCAGCAGATCCCGCTTTCGGAGCTGGCCAGCATCAAGCAAGCTTCCGGCGCGTCGTTCATCTACCGCGAAAACAATTCGCGCTACATCGGCATTC
>CAZQOB010000069.1:0-27555 GCA_964594885.1 uncultured Acidobacteriaceae bacterium | reverse complement strand
GACGCCCTTGCGCTTCGCTATCACTTCACGTCCATCACGTTGTGAAGAGGACTTGCACCTCCAAGCTGGCGAACCTGCTCGGCACACAAGAAAACGCCCCGCTCGCAGAACTTGCGAGCGGGGCGAAGTGAATCTCCGCTACGAAAGCGTTAGAAGGAGATCTTGCCGCCCAGCTGAATAATGCGAGCGGGCGCAGCGTTGTTGAAGTGGCCGAATGTACCTGATTCAAGCCCGGTATCCACGCCAGTGAAATTGACGTGATTCCAGGTGTTGAAGGTTTCCAGACGCAGTTCCAGACGGCTGCCGCGAGTCTCGCTGAAGACAAAGCTCTTGAACAGCGACATATTCCAGTTCTGCGAATGCGGCAGGCGCGCCGCATCATAGGGCAGATTACCCCAAGCGCCAAGCGTCGTCGGAGCGTTGAACGCGGATGCATCCAACCACTGGATCTGTTGCTGGCCACTCAGATGGGTGTCAGGGTAGGAAATGTGACCAACCAGGTCCGGACGGTTATTGCCGCCGATGCCGTTTCCACCTTGGCTGCCTGTTAGCGTCACGTTGAGCGGGAGTCCCGATTCGATGGTCACGACTCCGGAAACTTGCCATCCACCCAGCAGGCTCTTTACGAAAGCGCTGTCTGCGTGACGGAAGATCGGGATTTCGTAAATGAAGTTGGCCAGGAAAATGTGCGTGCGGTCGTAGCCGGACGGACCAAGGTCGTACCGCCAGCCGGCGTACGGGTTGGACACAGTCACAAGGTCGCCGCCGCCACCACCGCCATTCGTTTGGTTGCTCGGGTCAATCGAGCGGGACAACGTATAGAACACGCGCAGCGTCAGGTCTTTGTTCACCTGCGAGTTCAGGTCAACCTGCAACCCGTTGTAGTGCGCGTTGGCTTCGTTGTTGGCCATGCTGATAGTGCCCCAGCCCTTAAACGGAGCAACCGCGTTTACGCCGCCGGGTATAGTCCCGTTGATCAGGGCCGGAAGATTGGACTCATCTGGAAGGTTGATGTTCCGGTAGTCGTTCTGGTGACGGCTCTGGTTCCCAACATAGCTCACTCCTAGCACTGTTTTGGAGCTGAGGGAGTGCTGTACGCCGATGCTGTATTGATACGCGACCGGCAGTTTGTAGTCGGTCTTATCCAAGCCCGTGATACTGGCGACTGTAATGGGCGCGACGTTCGTGTTGCCCGTCACCACGGAGGTATTGGGGTTATCGAGCAGTACGTTACTGAAATTTACGCTGGTGCTGAACGGAAGGTTCGGACCGGCGTTGTACATGTCGTTGCCCTGGATGCGCTCGTACATGGCGCCGAAGCCGCCGCGAACCACGGTCTTTCCGTTACCGTTCAGGTCATAGGCAAAACCAATGCGCGGACCAAACGCTGCCCAGTTAGTGTCAACTAGGCCTTTGGGAACGCCAGGAGTTTTGCCGGGGATACCGATCCCATTCAAGTAGAACTGATAGCTGGAAAGAATCGAATTCGGACTGCTGCCCAAGCCGGGACTGACGGCAGAACATCCCGATGCAGTCATCGCGGCCGGCGTAGCTACGTCTGCCGGGCTGCAGACATTGCCTTGCTTATCCAAGGTCGCAGCCTGGCTCTGGTCGTAGAGGCTGGGATAGAAGTTGCCCATGCGGTTGTTGGCTTCGTAGGTGTGCGGCACACCGTCCCAGCGCAAGCCAAGGTTTAGAGTGAGCCGTTTGGTAGCGCGCCAGTTGTCCTGCACCCATAGCGCAGTTGAGACATTGTTCCAGAACCCGTGGTCCTGAACACCGAGTTCCGAATACCCGTTGGAAAAACCAAGCAGGTAGTCGGCGAAGTCATTGCCGGTGTACTGACCGTTAAACGTGAACTGTCCCTCGGTATTGCCAAAGAGGTCTTGGACCTTCTTGTAGATGGCCCAGCTTCCACCGAACTTGAACTGGTGGGTGCCCTTGGTCCAGGAGATGTCATCGCGGATCTGGTAGTCGTCGGCCTTGTTGTGCCATGGCCAGCTAGCCACGTTGTAAACGGCACCAGTCCCGCCGGAAAGGATAATCGCCGGAATCCGGTTGTCGTTGTTCGGTCCGCTAAAGATGCGGTTGAATGTAAAGCTCGACGGAGCGCCGACCAGGCCCGTCGGAACGATGTTGATTACGTTCCCGTTGTAGTTAAAGCTGATTTCGTTCAACAGGGTCGGGCTGATGGTGTGAGTGGTGTGGATCACGCCGCTGCGGGACGGGTTGCCAAACTGGGTGCCTACGGCGGGACCGTTGGCCCAGGCCCACAGAGTCGTACCAAAGTTTTGGTTCACCTGCTCGCCCACGTAGTGCCCGAAGACCGAGAACTTGCTACTGAAGTTATGGTCGATGCGGACAATCTCTTCTCTCAGGTTAGTGGGAGAGTTATTGCCGCCGTGGAACTGGCCGATCCCGTTCGCGATATTCGCAGTCGGAGCCGGGAAGATACCGCCGTACTTGCCGCCAGCAGCTAGCAACGACAGAGCGTCAGGGCTCAAGAGCGCTGCCGGAATCGTGTTGCTGGTGAATGCAACATTTTTCGTCGAATCCGGACCACAATTCGGCCCGGTGACGCACCCGGTCTTCAGAACTGAATCGGTGCAGCCGCTCAACGTCTGGCCCGCGCCGCCAAATGCCGTCTGTATGCCCGAGGAGACCTGGCAGATGTAGGGAGTGTGCAAGTCCGTGGCAGTAAAGCCTGCAGGGAAAACACCACCGTATGTGGCCGCGTCCGGTTCATTCTGCACGATGGTGCCGCCATTGATGTACTTGCGCCATTCCATGTTGTAGAAGAAAAAGGTCTTTTTCTTGTCGGGGTTGTAGAGCTTGCCGAAGGTCACCGGGCCGCCTACGTTAAAGCCGAACTGGTTGACGCGAAGTTCGGCAACAGGGTTTGTGCTGCCGTTCAGGTTCGTCCGCGGGTTGAAGAAATAGCGGGCATCAAACGCATCGTTGCGGTTGAATTCCCATGCCGAAGCATGAAGCGCGCTCGAACCCGACTTCAGAACCAGCACGTTGGTGCCGGCCGAAGAGAGTCCATAATCCGCGCTGTAGTTC
Source organism: uncultured Acidobacteriaceae bacterium (assembly GCA_964594885.1). Classification (GTDB taxonomy): domain Bacteria; phylum Acidobacteriota; class Terriglobia; order Acidiferrales; family UBA7541; genus Acidiferrum. Next base: position 24,492 of record CAZQOB010000069.1, on the reverse strand, counting down.
GAGGTGAGGGTGCGGAATTCAGCGATGGCATCCGGAGATGGAGCAATGCTCATGCCGCCCGCGCCGCCGCGGTCATCGTCTTCGCCGCCGTCCAGCAGATAGATGTTGTGGTTCTGGCGGAGGCCGTTGTACTCGACGCCCGCGCTGCCACCGACCGGAGTGTTCGGCGCAGTGGTATCAATCTGGCTGGAAGCGCCCGGTGCCAAAGCTGCAAGCTGATAAATGCTGCGGCCGTTGATCGAGATGTTCTCGATCTGCGAACCGTCAATGACGTTGCTGAGTTCGCCGGAATCCGACTGCACGTGAACCGCGTTGGCTTCCACGGTGATGGTTTCAGCGGCAGTGCCGACCTTCATCGCGAAGTCGATGCGCAGACGATCGCCGACCTGAAGCACGACGTCTTTTTGTTCCGCTACTTTGAAGCCCGACGCTTCGGCCTTGATGTTGTACTTGCCGATCTGAATGTCGATGGCAAAGTATTGGCCGGAGTCGTTGGTTGGATAGGTCTTGGACCAGGCGGTGCCCGGGTTGGTCAACGTAACGTTGACGTTAGGCATGACCGCACCGGAGGGATCCGTTACAGTTCCTACGATTGCCGCCTGGCCGAACGAGCGCGACGGCAGCGCAACGAACACCAGGAGCAGCAAGAAAAGATATTTTACTGATGTAAATTTTGGCGAGTTTAACAGACTTGAAACACTACTCCACGTAGCACACTGCATTCACACACCCCCTACTCTCAAATCAAACCACAAGGATTTGCGGCAACCACCCCAGAACAACTCAATCAAAGCGACCGTTAACGTTAACGGTGAGACGTTTCTATTGCTTCGCTTGATGCTTGTCAAGCGATTTTTCAATATTAACGCCAGAAAATATCGTTATTGCGTCAACGGTGGTATGGTTGTATTGCTTCGACGAATGGTTGTCAAGCGGATTTTTGATTTTTGACGCAAGAATATCGTTATTTTCGCGTTTTGAAGTACCGGTACCGGCTGTCGTGAGACTTCCGAGGCTTTCTAGTTCCAAGCACGACGAATATACTGACCCGGCGGAAATGAAACCTCGGAGTAAAATGGCGCTAACGCCTGAGACAAAATCGAAAAGTTTGAAACGACCCTTCATCTCAGCATCCTTGTCCATCAGTTTTGCTGCTTTGATCCTAGCCAGCTTGATCCCGGCTCCAGCGCAGGAGCCCCAAACAAAGCAGGAAAACAGGCAGGCCGAACGAGGCATGGGCGTGGCTACGGGAGGGGCCCACGCAGCGGTCAAGGACGCCCAGATGCGGCCGATTACCGCCGGCGGTTTTGTAGAGAAGGGGCCGATCGTCTTCATGGACATCACCACGGAAGCCGGGCTCGACAAATTTGTCCACCGCTCCGGCAGCCCGCGAGACAAGACGATCCTGGAGACCATGGGCTCTGGCGTTGCGCTGCTTGACTACGACAACGATGGTTGGCTGGACATTTACATATTGAACGGTTCCACGATTCCCGCCATGAAGGGCAACGAGCCGCAGCCCCGGGCGATGCTACTGCACAACAATCATGACGGCACGTTCACCGATGTCACTGAAAAAGCCGGTGTGGCGAATGAAAGCTGGGGATTCGGCGTGGCCGTCGGCGATTTTGACAACGACGGCTGGCCGGACATCTACGTTGCCAATTACGGGAAGAATCGCCTTTATCATAATAATCACGACGGAACGTTTACCGACATTGCCGAAAAAGCTGGCGTCGCTCTTGGTGGATGGAGCACGTCGCCCACTTGGGGTGATTACGATCACGACGGCCTGCTCGATCTCTTCGTTCCCGGTTACCTGAAATTCGACATGGAAAATCCGCCGGTTCCGGGTAACGGCAAAATTCCAGCGAACTTTTGCCAGTTCCGTGGAATCTCCGTGATGTGCGGGCCTCGCGGACTAAAAGGTGAAGCGGATCATCTGTTTCATAACAACGGAGACGGAACTTTCACCGACGTCAGTATTAAGGCTGGCGTTTCCAACGCAACCGGCTACTACGGATTAGCCTCTGTTTTTGCCGACTTCGATGACGATGGCTGGGTGGACCTGGCAGTAGCCAACGATTCGGTTCCAAATTATTTGTTTCGCAACAGGCATAACGGAACTTTTGAGGATGTCAGCTACACTTCCGGATTTGCTCTGAGTGAAGACGGCCGAGAACAAGCCTCCATGGGAATTGCCGTTGGCGACTACAATCACAGCGGAAGACTCAGCCTTTTCACCACCACTTTTTCCGACGACTACAAAACGCTTTTTCGCAACGACGGCAAAGGGGAGTTCACCGACGTTTCTTCGCTCGTTGGATTGGCAACGCCGACGATTCCCTTCTTATCCTGGGGCACCGCTTTTCTCGATTACGACAACGACGGCTGGCTGGATCTGTTCATTGCCAACAGCCATGTGTACCCAGAAGTGGATAAGGAAGACTGGGGCACGACGTTTGCGGAGCGGCCGCAGCTGTTCCGCAATCTCGACGGCGCAAAATTTCAGGAAGTGCCGCCTGTCATCGGCACGGGACTCGCGGACGTGATCACGGCGCGCGGTGCGGCGTTCGGCGATCTGTTCAACGACGGGCACATCGACGTTGTGATCAATAACCTCGAGGGTCCGCCGACGCTTCTTCGCAATGCGTTCAGGAGCGCCAATCACTGGCTGACGCTGAAACTCGTGGGGGGACCGAAGAGCCCGCGCGACGCGATCGGAGCCAAAGTCTACCTGACGGCTGGGGGAGTTCGTCAGCGGATGGATGTGTTCAGTGGCGGCACCTATCAATCCAGTTCCGATCCGCGAGTGCACTTCGGTCTTGGCAAAGCAAAAACGGTTGACTCCATCGAAATCCGCTGGCCCAGCGGCTTGAAGCAAATGCTAGATGTGACGGCTTTGAATAAGGCTGGCGTCGACCGGATTATCACGGTGCAGGAAGGCCAGAATCCGGTAACTGCGGAAAGCTCAAAGAGCTCGAACAATCCTTAGCTACGGATTGCATCTGGTCGAGGCTATAGACCGATCGTCACGTAGACCGAGAGCGTTCCCGTCTACGACCATTGCCACTGACCCGACGACTGGCACGTCCTACACCAGCTCACACGATATCTTCACCAGTCTGGGGACACTCCGATGTGTGGGGTAACTCCGCACTGCAAGGCTTCAGCGTCGTGTGGGTAACTCTGTGCTTTGGAGTACTTCCAGCACTCCAACTGGCGAGGTCACTTCCATCGCCATCTACGGTGAGAACTAAAGAACCCGCTTGGAAACAAGGCAAACGTACCAAATATCATTTAGCTTTGGTCTGTTCCGCAGAGCCGCTCGCGAAAGAACGCTGGCGGCTCGGTGTATGGAGAACAGCCGCACCGGTAGCGAATTGGTGCGCCGGCGATTCCCTGAGAACTGGCCGTGGGAGCGTTAACCACACGTAACCGCCCATCCCGCCCGGGCAAAAAACAGCCTTTGGTGAACCGCCGCTTGAGTTATTTGAGCTGAACCTGGTTGTGGGCCCAGGACGTGATGAATTCCAAATAGCCATCTGCGTATCCAACGACGGTAGTGCCCTGCATTTTGAGAGGCGAATGGCCGACACCGGGATAGGTCTTGACGGTGACATCGTGACCGGTTGCACTCAAACTTTCCAACACTTTGATCGTGGTGCCTGGATCGACAGCTTCATCGCCAGTTCCGATCGCTTCAAGGAGCGGAGCGCGGAGGGTGTTTAGAGCGGGCTGTGGATCGTAGTACATCATGTTGGCAAGTACTGCGAACTTCCGGCGATCTTCGACCGCGGGATCCATCACACCGGGAAGATTTTCAACTTTTGCTTCGCGGAGGTCTGCCAATTGTTTCAGGAGCCTGGCCCGTTCGCTGCCCAGAGTCTCTGCGCCGGTTTTACCTGCGGCCACACGGCGATCAAATTCCCAAAGCGCCGTTTTGAACCTGGCTGCCTGCTCAATGCGGTCCGGCGAGACTCCACTTTCCCGCAGTTCGCGTCGCGTGAAATACAAAGATTCCTCGACAGGGCCGACGGCACAGCCGGAGCTCATGATGACAAAAGCGATTTGGGGATCGCGGGAAGCCAGCAGAGTGGAAACCCACCCGCCTTCGCTCCTGCCCAGGAGGCCAATTTTAGACGAAGTGATCTCGGGTCTGGTTCGGAGGAAAGCGACGGTAGCAGCCAGGTCGGCGGCAAGATCATTGTAGTCGGAAAGATCCAGATTGCCGGTGGAGCTCCCCGAACCGCGTTTGTCGTAGGCGAGCACCGCGAAACCCGCTTTCAGAAACGCATTGGCGTGAACTACAAAGGCCGGCTGATCATGGGTTTGAGGGCCAGAGCCGTGAACCAGAATGACAGCCGGAAACGGTCCTTTGCCTTCAGGCTCGACGAGCACACCGGCGAGCTGAACATCGCCGTTTGTGATTGCAATTGTTTCGGGATCGCGGTCGAACTTAAACGCCATGGGAGGCGTCTGCGACTGCCGGGTCAGGGCGAAAGAACCAATGCTTGCCGGCATGCTCGTGCGCAGTCGAGCCGTATAAGCCGAAGTCGCCAGACAGGCAGTACCAGACAGGATCGAAAGCTTCAGAATATATTTCTTGGTGATATCGGCGCCGGTTGTTGTCGACATGATTTTTTCTCGAAAGTACGAATTATTTCGTCGTCCTCACGTGGGAGAACGAACGAGAAGGGTTTTTGTTTCACGCAGAAATCACGGGAACTGGAGAATTGAGCTGCGAATGACCGGCAGGTTAGCTCAATTTACAGACTTACAGTCGTTCCATTAAGTGTTCGCCCCTGCAGAGCTCGCAAGCGATGCGAGCGAGTGCAAAGCCAATTTTCATAAGCCGAACTCGCAATGCTGCGCGCCTCAGCTGATGAATCCTTTCTGGCTCCTTACTTACATGCTACAAACAATGAGCAAACGAAAAACAAGCTAGCGGCACCTTCCGGTTAGCACTAGCCGGGACTTACCAGTGACCGAAGTGCCGAGCCCACCATTCGCGCCGCTGCTCGCATTTTGACTCCCAACGTGAGGGTTTGCGCGCCGCCATTAGCGCGTACCATCAGCACTGTGACGTCATCGTCCGACAGATTGTCCGGATACCTCTCCGCGATTTCGCCAAGCAGCGCGTCAATCAGTTTTTCCGGCTTGACGTCGCCCAACAAATTGAGAATCCGCAGCACGCCTTCCTCGCCTAACATTTCCTCATCGGCGTCGCTGGATTCGATCAGCGCGTCGGTATACGTCAGCACGCAATCGCCCGGCTCAAGTTCAACGTCGAAATGCTCGTATTCGGTGATGCTAAAAACTCCGAGCGGCAAATTCGCCGGCCCAGACAAGCGAGAGGGGCTGCGATCACCCAGCAAGGTCCATTCTTTTTTGCCAGCCCTATAGAGAATCGGGCGCGGATGTCCCGCGTTGCACAGGATCAGCCTTCGGCTGGGAGCGAAAAACGTGCTGACGATTGCCGTGGCGAACGTTCCCGTCTTCGACAGCGTTGAGAATTGCTGATTCAGCAAACGTACGAACTCCGCTTGATCCCAGCGATTGATGAATCGTCGCATCAGCAGGCGGAGATCGGCGGCGATGACCGCAACAGACTTTCCGTGCCCGGAAACGTCGGCCAGCAGCAAGCGGGTGATCCTACCCGCCGCGCAGCTTGAGGCATAGTAGACGTCGCCGCCGCGCTTCGCCTGTCCATGCGGTTTGCTGTAGACCCAGGCGTCCAGCCCGCCGATGACAACGCCTTGCGCCGTAAGCTGGCTTCCGCCACAAACTTCCAAGCATTTCATATGTTCCGCTGGCGAATCGCTCATGGGGGCTTTGACCAGTTCCATTGATTCTGAGGTTCAGCGCTGTCTAAGAACGTGAGGAAGGAGCCTCAGCTAAGTCTACTTGCGGACACAATCCTTCCGTGCCGTATCTGCCACGCTAGCAATAACCCATTGACCATCCGTACGAACAAGGGTGAACAGGTCCGTCCCGCAGTGGTCCACCTTGTCGTCTACCAAAAACTCGAAAGGAGCCCACACCACCGCCAGATCTTGATCGATCCGCACTAGAGGATCGTGAATTCGCTCCTGAGTGTGCGTGGTCCCGGGCTTTCCAACGCGGTCCGCAAAATCTTCAAACGTCATCTGAATCGGCTTGCCGTCCCTCATCAGCACCATCGTGCCGCCGCTCAGCAACGGTTTCTTGATCGCCGCGGCGTCACGTTTGGCCATAGCATCGAACAGTTGGGTGATAGGCGCCAGGACCGCCTGCTGCTGCTCCGCGTTATCGACCGATGGAATCTCGCGGTCGAGCCCTGAGCGGTTGGATAACGGAGCGGTTGCCGCATGCAATGAGGAAATCAGGACAACGGCATAGGCTGTTGCAACCGCAATAGGAAAAAACGAGAGGAGTAAACGGAAGATGGTTCTCATGGACAGCGATTCTATCCTGCGTTATCTGCGATTCCAAAGCTTCATATCGCCCAGCCCCGCTAGTGGATAAGCGTTATGCTAATGCCTGATTAATATCGAAGACCTCGTTATGACATCAACCGTCAAAGCGGATCCGATATGCCGGTTGCGCAAACCAGGAGCTATTCGATTTTCTCGGACTGATCCGGACCTGTGGCAACATGTTCTCCGAGATGCCCTATCGGCTTCACAATTCGGCGATTGTGTTCTGTATTGGACGATGATCAAGAACATTCTGAGAACAATGCAGCGTGTTCTTTCGTCGTCCTCGAAAGATCACAGACCTCCTTTCTCCCTGCGCGGACTTGCGATTCCTGAACGCGACAAGTTGCAGATAAAGATAAAGAGCCGACAAAAGGTCTCGTTTTCGTGGCAGCAAGCTAAGCGGATTGCAGCCCAAGTTCAAAAGTTGCCACGCTTGGGTCAAGCCCGAAAAGACCAGTACGCGACGCTCATTATCTTGGCATCTGCTGCTGATACGCGGTGTAGTGAATTGTTCGCCCTGAAGCCGAATGATGTTGACTTCGAGGCGGACACGATTCGCGTGGACGAATCGTCAGATCAGCGCAGCAATGGGAAAATTGGCGAGTGCAAAAACGTGGCTGCTTGTCGCACCATCGTGATGCATGACCCTGAAGGAAGAGAGGCGATGAGATTGCTGAGGAAGTTCCTGAAGAAATATCCTCAGCCAAATCCGAACGAGCTTATCTTCCGTTCCCGCCGCAACACTCCAGTTCTCGAAACGAATGTTCTGCATGATGGCTTGCATCCGGCTCTGCGGGCACTCGGTTTGCCCAAGGGTGGACTGCATGCCTTCCGTCGTGGCTGTAACCAAAGGTGGGAATTGTCTGGTTTGAATCCTGTCAGCGCCGATGCAAAAATCCCCATAGTGCCGGTTGAATTTTCCCCACCCCTTGATGTGGTAAACCGGAACGCACTCCGCATGGAGGAGGTTCCGAGACTTGTTAAGGGGGAGAGACGTGCAAGAGCTGAGAGAACTGCAACGGCAAGGGATGAGCATCCAGGCGATCAGCGAACTGACTGGTTGGGACCGCAAGACGATTCGCAAGTATATGCAGGCAGCTGGGGTGGTGCCGGAGTACGGCCCGCGTTCAGCGCAGCCGAGCAAGCTCGATGCGTTTAAGCCGTATTTGGAGGAGCGGCTGCGCGCCGGAGTGTGGAACGCGCGAGTGTTACTGCGCGAACTACGGGAACGGAACTATACCGGTAGCTACACGATTCTGACGGACTGGTTGCGGCCGCAACGCAGCGCGGCACGAGTAGTGGCAGTGCGGCGCTTCGAGACGGCTCCGGGCAAGCAGGCGCAAGTGGACTGGGGACATTTGGGCACGCTGGAGATGGCCGGGCAAGAACAGAAGCTTCACGGTTTCACCTTCACGCTCGGTTACAGCCGCAGGATGGTGGCGGAAGCAGCGTTGGATCAAAAGTTGGGCACGCTGCTGCGTCTGCACGAAGCGGCGTTCCAGCAGATCGGCGGCGTGCCGGAAGAGATTCTCTACGATCGCATGAAGACGGTGTGGCTAGGAACGGACGAGCGTGGCGAGATTGTCTGGCACCCGGTATTTCTGGACTTCGCGCGGTACTGGGGATTCACGCCGCGATTGTGCCGACCGTATCGCGCGCAGACGAAAGGGAAAGTGGAATCGGGAGTGAAGTATGTGCGGCGGAATTTTCTGTGTGGTTTGCAGGGGCGCGAACCCAACAGTCTGAACGAACTGAATGCCCGACTGCGGGAGTGGATTTGGGGTGTGGCCAACCAGCGCGTGCACGGAACGACGCATGAGCAAGTGCTGGTGCGCTGGGATGTCGAGCAGTTCAGTTTGCAGTCGCTGGCGGGGCAACCGCCGTATCCATACGTGGATGGCGAGCTGCGCAAAGTGGCGCGGGATGCCTACGTGGACTGGCAAGGCAGTCGCTATTCGGTGCCCTGGCAGTATGCCGGCCAGGAAGTGTGGGTGCGGGAAATGATGGAGGAAGTGGAGATCCGCACGGGGCGCGAGCGGATCGCGATGCACGGCAAAGCGCAGCGCAAATACAGTGTACTGACGTTTCCGCCGCATCATCAGGGGATCCCGCTGGGAGCGCGAAGAGCGGAGAGCAAGATCCTGATTCACCTGCGGCAGAGCGCGCCAGAAGTAGAGAAGCGCTCGCTGGCAGCGTATGAGCGCGTGGCCAACGGAGGTGGGCGATGAACACTCCGATCGAGCGGCTGCAGACGGCGTTGGAGACGCTGGGATTGAAAGCGGTGGAAGCGCGGCTGGAGAACTTGTTGGAACAAGCGTCAAAGAAAGAGTCGAGCTACGCGGACTTTCTCGATGAGTTGCTGAGCTGCGAGGTGGAAGCACGTAGGACGCGTTATCTGCGGGCGCGACTGCAGTTGGCGCATTTTCCCTTTGTGAAAACCTTCGAGCAGTTCGATTTCGGTTTTCAGCCATCGCTGGATGAGCGGCAGATTCGCGAGTTGCGTTCGCTGCGATTCATTCACGAAGCCAGCAATGTGATTTTCCTGGGTCCACCGGGCGTGGGAAAAACGCACTTGAGCGTGGCGCTGGCGGAGGAGGCCATCCGCTCGGGACTAGGAGCGTATTTCATCACCGCGCATGATCTGGCAGCGGACTTGGGGCGCGCGTATCGCGAAGGAAGGTTGGATCGCCGGATGCGGGTGTACCTGGCGCCGAAAGTTTTGGTGATCGATGAAGTGGGTTATCTTCCGCTGGACGATCTGGGAGCCACAATTTTCTTCCAGTTGGTGAGTGCGCGGTACGAACGCGGGAGCATCATCCTGACCTCCAACAAAAGCTACGGGGAGTGGGGATCGATCTTCGGCGATTCGATCATCGCCACAGCGATCCTGGACCGGTTGCTGCACCACTCGACGACCATCAACATTCGCGGCGAGAGCTACCGGCTGAAGGATCGCCGCAAGGCCGGTCTGGTGCCACCGCGAGGACAGGAAGGGGCGGAGGCCGCAGCTCGTTCCTGGGCCTCGGACTCCGTTACGCCCAAAACGCGCCAAAAGACGGCGCTGGGCTTCACTCCATCCGAGGCCCAGGAGGCCCATTCATGAAGCTTAGGGGTGGGGAATTTTCGACCGGCACAACGGGGAATTTTCAACCGGAATTGACAATCCAGCCGTCCTTCGTCAGCAGATGGGGCATAGCTCAGAGAAGATGACGGCTCTTTACACCGGACAAATCCCACTCGAAGAGGTCAAAGCAGCGTTCTCAAAAACCCAACTTTCCTCTAAGTCTGGCAACAAAATTGAAGTTTTGGAAAATGTGGAAAATGGGTCGGCTGCGTAAGTGCTTTAGAATCTGGAGCGGGCGATGGGAATCGAACCCACGTCCGAAGCTTGGGAAGCTTCTATACTGCCATTGTACGACGCCCGCTCACGCTCCAGCTTATTGATTATACACCACTAAGGGATTCGCGCTCATCGGGCTTTATTTCCCTTTTTTTAAAAAATTGGGGCAAAACGCTTTCTTTTGGAAAATATTGACTTCCGCCCGATCGGAAACGATTTCATAAGCCCTTTACAACCAGGGGCTTAGGGCGGGCGCCCGAGTGCTCGATTGCTGGTCTTGGTCGAGAACAGAAGCTCGCGAGGCTTCGGATGTAGGGTGGTTAAGATCTTCAATTGTATGCCCTCAAGCTATGGTATGATGGAGCTATCATGATGGCCAAAACTCAGATCACCCTTGAAACTGAGATGCAGCGCCGCGCCCGTCAACGTGCTAATGATCTGGGGGTCTCTCTCGCAGAGTATTTTCGCCGCCTACTCGCACGTGATCTTGCTCGTCCCGAGACGGCGGCTCACGTGGATCGTATTTTTGATCTCGGGACCTCGGGCGGCTCAGATATTGCGAGTCAGAAGGATTCAATGATCGCCGAGGCCTTCCGATCAACGCGCAGAAAACCTAGACGCCGCTAGCCCCTGGCAATATGAGCCTATTTGTCGACACTTCCATTTGGTATGCCGCGGCAGACTCTTCCGACCGCAGCAATGCTCGTTCAAAAGCAATTCTCAAGTCCGGTGAAACACTGGTGACGTCCGATCACGTTTTGGTCGAAACATGGACGTTGCTTCACCATAAGCTTGACCGTAAAGCTGCGGAGCGATTTTGGGAAGGCTTGCGGAGCGGGATAACGGTGATCGAGGCGGTCACTCTGGCGGACCTTGAGGTCGCGTGGGACCTTGGCGTTTCCTGGCGTGACCAGGATTTTTCCATCGTGGATCGCACGAGTTTCGCTGTGATGCGACGTCTGGGTATCGACCAGGTGGCGTCCCTCGATGCTCATTTTGCCGTATTTCGCTTCGGTCCAAAACGGCGCCAATCCTTTCACGTTCTTAGATAACGTCGAGCCGCTTCTCTCGAACGTCTGCCTTGGGCGCACGACCACCAACTCCAACGACTCTATCCAGGCCGCTTCCAGCAAAACGTGGAGCGGGGGCCTTTCCGTTTTCCATCATTTTCCAATTAGATGGTGCTTTGTCGTGGATAAGTGCCGCCGTTCCAGCAACTTAGGGTCTACTAGAGGAAGCTTGGGAAGCTTCTATCCTGCAGTTGTGCGACGCCGGCTCGTTCTTTCAGGATTGAACCGGGGATTCTTCTGCAAAGAGCGAAGGCCTCAGCGCAACTTCAAGCAAGTGTTTCACGCGGGTCTTCACCCACGCGCACTCCCAACCACAACATTCCAGCCACCACCGCCAGCGCTGCTGTCAACGTCAGTGCCGCTCCCCAACCCATCTTCGCTGCCAGCCACGGTGTCAGCGTGGGCGAAATTACTCCGCCTACATTTCCTCCGAAATTCATGACGCCACCTGCAATTCCGCTCCGGGTTCCGCTCAACTCAGCCATCGTCGCCCAGAACGCACCCTCCGTGCACAAAACCAAAACCGTGCACAACGTCAGCGCCGCCACAGCGACCGCTGCGCTGGCTGTTCGTGCGCCGACCACCAGGAAAACCGCTCCCGCGCACAGTGCAATCAGCGGCACGCTGCGTCTACCCCAGGTCTCCCCAAACTGCCCGACCGCAAAATCGGAAGCCAGCCCGCCCAACGGAATCGCAAATACCGTCGCAATCCATGGCAGCGTCGTCACACTCGCAGCCTTCAGCATTTGGAAGTGCCGCACCTGCACCAGATACAAGTAAAACCAAAAGACAAAAATGTAGCCGAGGTAGCTTTCCAGAACATAGCTCGCGCACAGCATCCGGAAACTCACGGACTTGAGTGGCTGCCGCAAATCGTTAGTTCCCCGGGGGAATCGGAGCCAAGTTCCCGCGCCCTCGCCTCCTCGATCCTGGGCCGCGCGAAGGTGCCTGGGCGCGAACATCCACCACACCAATCCCGCCACTCCTGTAAGCAAAGCCGCAAAGCCCAGCGCCACTCGCCAACCAAAGCGATTCGCCGCTGGCGCGAGCATCAACGGAGCGATTGCCGACCCGATTCCGAGGCTCGCGAACACCAGCCCGACCGCGCCCGCCTGCTTTGGCGGCTTAATCGCCACAGCGATCGTTCTGCCTGCTGTGGGATACGCCGGCGCAGTCACCACCCCAACCAGCATCCGAACCAGCCACAGCTGTGGAATCGCCAGGGCCACAGCGAATCCCTGCCACGCGGTGATCGCTGTTAACGCAGTCAGCAGTGTCCATCCGCAGCAGAGCGCCAGATAGATCGGACGGCAGCTAACCTGATCCGCCAGCCATCCCGAAGGAATCTGGAATAGCGTGTAGCCAATCAAAAAAGCGCTGAACACCGTTCCCATCTGGGTCTGGCTCAGCCCAAACTCCCGCATCATGCCGGGCGCTACCACCGTCACTGCCACTCGGCAGACATATCCCGCCGACGTCACCATCAGCAGCAAAGCTATCAAACGTCCGCTCGAAGAAGAGGGCGCCTCAGCGCCAATGAGAGGACGGCTCACGAAACTCTCTTGCAATAGATCAACTCCGAGTGGCCGGCCACAATAAAATCCTTTAACTCCCCCTGAAACTCGAACCCTTCTCGCCGGTAAAATTCCTGGGCCCGTATATTGAACGAAGACACTAGCAGATAAAGGCGGCTTCGCCCTGCAAAATGCTTCTCTGCAAATCGCAGTAAATCCGCGCCAAATCCGCGCCCCCGTTCCTCACTGGCAACTCCGATTGAAGAAACATACGGCATCCCCGCAAACCCAAACGGCGCCAGCAAAATAAACCCTAACAAGTGCACCGGCTGCTTCTCGCGCGCGGCAGCAAGCTCCTCACACACAAACAATTCAGTCCCCGGCCTCTTGCATTTCTCGCGGCACGTCCTCAAATCCTGTCTTAACGTAATCCACGGCTCGGATCCGGCCATCAACTGTGCACACCACTCCTGATCTCTTGGTACTCCTTTCCTGATCCCCGCGTTTGCGCTATTCATCGGCATTAATCTTTTCTGCCCCGCCAGTAGGCCGCCCATTGTACATCGCACTCGTGCAACGCAAACCCGGGCTTCATTCCGGTCTCTGGCCGAATGTTGTTATCGGGTTCTCACAGGGCCGGTTCCTTTTCCCGAGCGGCTCCTTGTGCTTACATTCGCTACCGCCGCTACCGCACTTCGCGCTAAACTGCCCTCAGGCTCGCCCGGCCTGGTTCCCCGATCATGCCGCATCGCGCCGATCCTCTCTGATGAACATCAAAGAAGTCGCGAAGCTCGCCAAAGTCTCCACCGCTACCGTCTCGCGCACCATCAACGGTTCCGATAAAGTCAGCGCGCGTACCGCGGCCCGCGTCCAGAAAGCCATCAAGGAACTCAACTTTTACCCCAACACGCACGCTCGCACACTCGTCTCGGGCCGCAGCCGCATGCTGGGCCTGATTATTTCGGACATCACCAATCCGTTCTTCCCCGAACTCGTCAAACATTTCGAAGATCAAGCCGTGCAGAAAGGTCTGGAAGTCATCATCGCCAACACGGACTACAAGCCTAAGCGCATGACCGAATGCATCCGGCGGATGCTCGAACGCAAAGTAGACGGCGCCGCCATCATGACCTCCGAAGCCGATCCAGCCATGCTCAGCGAGCTTACCCGCCGCAACATCCCGATTGTCTTCATGGACACCGGCGCCGACAGCGACCACACTGCCAACATTACGGTGGACTATGAACAGGGAATTCAGGAGGCGCTGCAGCATCTGTTCTCGCTCAATCACCGGCGCATCGCCTTTATCTCCGGCCCGCTCAACCTGCAATCCGCGCGCCGCCGCCTGGACGCTTTTGTTTCCGGCATGAACGCTCGCGGCATCGAAGTTGCCCCCGAGCTGATTGAAAAAGGCGACCACCGAATTGAAGGCGGTATCGCTGCGATGCGCAATTTTCTTCGCCTGCGCGAGCGCCCGACTGCGGTGATCACCTCCAACGACATAACCGCCATCGGGGCCCTAGGCACCCTCCACGACTCCGGGCTCGAGGTACCCCGCGATATCTCCCTGATCGGCTTTGACGACATCTCTTTCGCCAATATGACTCAGCCCCCTCTTACGACCGTTCGCCTGTCCCGCTCCCAGCTCGCCATTACTGCCTTGGCTGCCCTGGAGAAGCTGATCCGCAAGGAGGACGGAACCGGCACCCACTACACCATTCCGACCCACTTGGTCATGCGCGGGTCCACCCGAACTCTTTGATTCCAAAGGGGTATTCGGCTTGACAAACGCCGAACGATCACCCAAGATGAGGGCCTTTGGCGGGTGCGGCGGAGTTCGAGGCCAAATAGATGTAAACGATTGCAATACCCTCCAACTTCTCCGCCATTTTTTGCGCTTTGCTCGCTTTTCGAGCGGCTGTTATCCGGGTCCAAGGGCTTCATAATCGGTGCTGGCGTGGGTCCCGTCTTGTTTCTTCTATCACGCTTTGCATTCGTGTGCGGACGCTTGGGGCCGGCAGTTTTTCCTGACTGCCGCTGATTTTGCTCGGCGAGTCCATCCGTTTTTCCGGCTCGCAGAAATAGTCCGGTACCGGCCATGCAAAACTTGACCGAGTTTGGAAAAAGCACGGACCCCGCAGTTGCGCTTGCCAGGAGCTTCGCGGATCGCTTTGCCTCCGTCCCCCGCCTCTTTCGCGCTCCCGGTCGCGTGAATCTGATTGGGGAACACACTGATTACAACGACGGCTTCGTCCTACCCGCGGCCATCGATCTTTACACCTGGACCGCGATCGCTCCGCGCACGGATCGGCGTCTGGGCATCTTCTCGGAAAACTTGCGCGAGAGCGCGGAGATCGATCTTTGTGATTCCAACGGCAACGCCAAGGATCACTGGTCGGACTACGTGCACGGTGTCGCGCTAATGTTGAAGCAAAGCGGCGTCATTCTGCGCGGCGCCAACATCGCCATTTTCAGTAACGTTCCTGTAGGAGCTGGTCTCAGTTCGTCCGCCGCTCTTGAAGTTTCCATCGCCAGCGCTCTGCTGGGAATCTCCGGCAATAAGCTCGACCTCACCGAAGTTGCCCGGCTTTGCCAGCGCGCAGAAAATGAATTTGTCGGCGCGCGTGTCGGCATCATGGATCAGTTTGCATCTTGTTTCGGCAGCGCCGGCCAGGCCATCCTGCTCGACTGTCGCTCGCTCGAGTACAAGTTGCTTCCGCTTCCTTCCGGAGTCGACATGGTCATCTGCAACACCATGGTCAAGCACGGTCACTCTGGCGGCGAATACAATGAACGCCGGGCGCAATGCGAAGAAGGTGTCCAGCTGCTGAGGCGATACTTCCCTTCCATCCGCGCCCTCCGCGACGTCACGCTGGCGCAACTCGAATCCAATCGCAGCGATGTCCAGCGAACCCGTTTGCCGGAACTGATCTATCGCCGCTGCCACCACGTCATCAGCGAGAACGAACGCGTTCTTCGCACCGTGGCAGCGCTCCAGCAGGGGGATCTGGCCATTGTTGGCCGCTGCATGGCTGAATCGCACCTGAGTCTGCGAGACGATTACGGCGTCAGCTCTCGCGAACTTGACGCCATGGTGGACATCGCCAACCGCTGCGAAGGGGTAATCGGGGCGCGCATGACGGGTGGCGGCTTCGGCGGTTGCACTATCAATCTGGTGAAATCAGATTCCGTCGAGAACTTCCGGCGGCGTATCCGCGAAGAATACAGACTCGCTACACAACTCGAACCGGAAATTTACGTCTCGCCTGCGGGCGCCGGCGTTACGGAGATTACCGTCGGCGGATAATTCGCATGGGCTTCGATGGCACAAAGCGTCCGCACCGCCGCTTCAATCCGCTCACTCGCGAATGGATTCTGGTTTCTCCGCATCGCACGCAGCGGCCATGGCAAGGCCAGGTCGAGACCGCGGGTGCGGCAGCTGGACTGAAATACGATCCGGCCTGCTACATGTGCCCAGGCAATAAGCGCTCCAACGGCACTGAAAATCCCAAGTACAAAAACGTGTTTGTCTTCGACAACGATTTCCCCGCGCTGCTGCCCAACGGCGAGCCGGCCAGAATCAACGTGAAAGATTTGCTCCAGGCAGAAACCGAAGCCGGAATCTGCCGCGTGCTGTGCTTTTCTCCACAGCACGATTTGACCTTATCCATGATGGAACGCAACGACGTTCGCGCCGTCGTGGATTGCTGGTGTGAACAGTTCCAGGAACTCGGCGCGAGCGAAGACATCCATTACGTGCAGATCTTCGAAAACCGCGGCGCGATGATGGGTGCCAGCAATCCCCACCCGCATTGCCAGATCTGGTCCAGCGCCAGCGTCCCCACTATTCCGCGTATTGAGCAGGAATCGCAGGCTGCTTATCTCAAGTCCAAAGGCTCTTGTTTGCTCTGCGACTACTTCGCGCTGGAATCTTCATCACCAGTTCGCACCGTCGTACAGAACGAACGTTTCTTGGCGGTGGTTCCCTACTGGGCGGTGTGGCCGTTTGAAACGATGGTGGTTTCCAGGCGCCACGTGGGCGCGATGCACGAATTCGATTCTGAAGAGCGCGACGGGCTGAGCGATATTCTGAAGCGGCTGGCTTCGCGCTACGACAATCTGTTCCAGGCTTCGTTTCCTTATTCGATGGGATTTCATCAGCGGCCAACGGACAAAGCCGAACATCCGGAGTGGCACTTCCATGCGCACTTTTTTCCGCCACTGCTGCGTTCGGCAACCGTGCGAAAATATATGGTTGGCTTTGAATTGTTGGGAATGCCGCAGCGCGACATTACAGCTGAGACCAGCGCAGAGCGCCTGCGAGCCGTGCCCGATGTCTTGCCGACAAGATAAATCGGGTTAGCGGTTCCCTCTGTTACGCCACGGTCCACTCCAGGATCTGTTTCAGACTGACGCGGGTGTTCGACACCGTTCCGCGAGGAACCGCCGGGCCGATGGCCACTGCTTGCGAGTGCCCCTCAAACCAGGCCACAAAAGATGCTGTCTCGGCGCCAGCCAGGCGCTGCTGATTGATCCAGTTGTAGTACGCGCCCATGTCGCCATCCAGCAGCGAGCCTTCGGGATCGAGTTCGGGCGCTTCTTTCTTGCCGTAAATTAATTCGTTCATCGGGCGCTGGCGCTGGCGAGGCGCAAAGCGAACAACCAGAGTCATTGGCTGGGCGCGACGCAGCGTTTCCCGAGCGGCCCATTGCGCAAAAGTCGTGCTGAAAATCTGGGTCCCCGAGCCTTCGGTGAGCAACTTCATCTGAAAATGCGAAAGGATCGGATCGGGAATCTTATCCAATCCAAGATCGGCCGGTTTGAGCCGGGACATGATGCTGCGCAAATTCTCGGGTCCCATGCCTGGAGTTTCGATCTCCCTTTCCATTTTGGCGGAGAGCGCAGCACGAGCCGGCTGCAGCGCGTGGTAGGAGACTAGCGTCAGGGCTGAGTCGAACGGTGCTTCCTGACCTCCGTCAATGTACCAGTGCGCATATGGCTCATCGTGTTGGTGAGCGCGCAGCGCCGCGTGAGCAAGCAACTGATCCAGTCCGCCATCCGCGTCCAATCGCGGGTAGTAGGTGCCATGCGGCCGGAGCTTGCGAAAAAGCTGCAGTCCCGTGGTCGTGACGCCCTCACCAATGATGCTGATGCCTAGCCGGGACATGGCTGGCTTTTCCGCGGGCGCGGCGGACTGCAGGCGCGCGCCGTAATCCATCGCGGCTTTGCGGTACGCATCCTGCTGATGCGTGGACCATAAATGTGCGGAGAGCTGCTCGACAAATTGCGCCGGCTGATTCACCCAGTCAAATTTCTCGAGGGCCTGTGAAATCTGAATCTGCGAAAGCCCGGTGAGCCATTCGCCGCGAGCTTCGGGCGTCAGACCCCGAAGGGTGCGGAGTTCACGCTCGACGGCCCGACGCTCGGCGGGGAATTTGCTGTCATATTCGATCGCTTCGCGCAGCAGGCTCGGCAAGATGCTCAGGGGGAGAAGGCGCAGCACTTCGATGTTGTCCGTCACCAGCTTTCTGGCCAGCGGCGGATATTTGCTGAAGTGTTCGGGCTTGAGATCGCTGGGTTGCATGGTGCTTACAACACTTCCTGAATCGGCTGGCCCTGACAGAAATCAGTGGAAAACCCCATCAGGCTGCCGATCGTGGGAACCAGATCCACGGATTGTGCGGGGCGGTCGTAAACAAGGCCCTGCCGTATGCCCGGGCCAAGGGCCACCAGCCAAGTGGTGCGGGAAAGCGGGTCACCGGTGCGGTGGTGCTGAAAACCGTTGCCACCGGCGTCATCATCGGCGTCACGGCCAAAGTCCGGCAGGATAAACATCGTGGTCTTGCCTTTGTATTCGGGCTCGGACTCGATGGCTTTCCAGATATCCGCGCACAGGCGGTCGGAGCGGCGAATGCCGTCAAGGTAGAGCGAGTAGGCTCCGGCGTGGGCGATGTCAATGTCGTGCAGTGTGATCCAGAGAAGGCTGGGAGCGAGCTGTCGCATTAGCTGGCGCGCGATATAGACGGAAAGTTCGTCGGGGCTGGAGAGCGTGAGCGCATGGGTTTTGAACTGCTCCATAGAAATCTTCAGCAGTCCGGCCAATTGCTGCATTTCGAAAGGATTGCCGCTGAGTTCGGGAGCGTAGAGCGGCGTTTCGTAGTTGTCGCGCAGGAGGTGTTCGTAGTCCTTGGTTCCGGCCGTTGCAGCAGTGAGGAGATGCTTGGGGAGAATCACTCGAGCGCCGAGCCCCGGACCGTACTGGCGATGGCTGCTTTCGCCGATGCGGTTGAATCCGTTGCTGGGGGCGACGACCCAGGCATCGGATGCAGGACGCTTCAAATCTTTGCGGAAATATTCGAAGACGGTGGGCGATTCCGGAGCGACCGCCGCGAAATTGTTGAAAGTTTCATAGACGCCGGTAGCCAGGCTGGCGGTGGCGACATAGTGGCCAAGAATTCCGCGATTGACGACTTGCGTGAAAAACGCGGCCTGAGGAAGCAACTCCTTCATCATCAGCGGTATATATTCCTGGCCCTCGGGCGCGAAGGTTTCCTGATCGCGGGCGCCGCCGCCAAAAGTGACCACGACAACTTTGCGGTCTCTTGGGGGTACGCCGGAGCGGCTGAAAGCCCGGTGCGAAAACAGGGTGCTTCCGAGGGCGAGACCGGCGGCGTCGCGAAGAAATTCGCGCCGATTCCGCGACAGTCTCAGCGAAAGCGGATGGGATGCGAAGTTGACCATAAGGGGCTGCTGCTACCCCACCCCCCTTTTTCTGTAAGTATGAGAAATAAAGGACTTAGGTGGCGGCGAGCAGGTAAGTAGGGATTCTAATGGAGTTAGTGTAGCGGGCCAAGAGAAATGAGGACCGCCTACCCTGGGGGTCAGAGCACGGAAGGCGTTGAAGGAACAGAGTTAATAGTCCTTGAAGGGGAAGGGAGGAGGGCAAGAGCAGGATAAGAGCGGGTGAACGGCGAGCAGAAACGGCGCCTGCAATTGAATGAAGGAGTATCGGGCGGAGTGGGCGTCAAAGTCAAAAATTAGCAGCGCGGATTTGTTTACGCCTCACCTACAGTGCCCGGAAACATTGAGCGGGAACTGGGGGCGATGGGGCGGGCCTCAGATCGTGGTGCCGCGGAAGAGGTTTCTCGCACCGAGGGCACAAAAAGCACTGCCAGAGGGCACGGAGAGTTCGGAACCCTCACGGGTGGGAGGGGGAGGATTCGGAGTAAACGAACTGGCGGATTTCGGCGCGCTGGCGCTCGAGGTCGGCGAGGTGCTGTTCGCGGAGTTTTTGATAGACCTGAAGTTCGTCCTGTGCTTTTTCCTTTTGTCCGGTGCGGACGTAAGCCTGGCCAAGACGGTAGTGGGCGTCGGCTAGGTCGGAGTTGAGAGCGAGGGCACGCTGGTAGTGCGGAATGGCTTCCTGGAATTTTTGCTGATCGAAGCTGAGATTGCCGAGCTGGAGATGAGCTTCAGCGAGATTAGGATCGGCTGCGACGGCGCGCTGAAGCAGTGAATCAATCTGCTTGAGATCGAGCGTGGGGTCCTGGGCGCGCTTCCCTTTCCACAAACTCATGGCGTAGTAGTAGAGCGCGAGCCCCTGGTTGGGACCATGATCAGCCTGCAGTTCAGCGAAACGGCGGAAGCGTTCGATGACTTCGTTGGCCTGGCTGGGCGAACTGTCGTATGCGCGAGAAAGAAACTTGTAGCAGCGGGGGTCGGAAGGATTGAGATCGGCGCCGCGGAGAAAAGCTTTGACGGCGTCATCGTAGTTGCCGCGCGCATAGTAGGCCATGCCGAGACCGACGGCCGTGCGCGCGGAGTTGGGATAGCGTTTGACGGCTTCTTCGAAAACTTGCACGGCCGGATCGAGCGTGCGGTGGAGGAGCAGTTCGCCGGCCCAGTCGAAAAGATTGCTTTCGCTGGGTTCCATGCGCGCGGCAGCTTGGAATTCAGTGACGGCGGCAACAAACTGGCCGTCCTTTTCTTCGATCTGCGCGAGGAGGTTGTGGAGTTCGGCGGTGTCTTTGGTCTTGAGAAGTTTGGTGATGGAACTTCGCGCATCCGGCAAACGATTGGTGAGGAAGTAAGCGAGCGCAAGGTCGTAGCCGTTGTCGTAGGCAGGCGCGATCGCTTGTGCTTTCTCGAGATACGTGATGGCTTGCGGAAGTTTCCCAAGTCGGACGTAGGCTTCGCCGAGATTGTGGTTGGTGTCGTAATTGGCGGGATCGAGTTCGGTGGCTTTGCTGAATTGCTCGACAGCGAGATCCATCTTGCCGAGCTTGGAGTAGCTGGCAGCGAGATTGGAACGGGCGGCGACGTCATTGGGTTTGAGGCGTACGGCTTTAGCGAGATGCGGATTGGATTTGGTGTCGTCGGATTGCGCGGCGTAGACGAGGCCGAGGAGCTCGTGGACTTCGAAATTTTCGGGAACCTGGCGAACGAGTTTTTCGAGAGGCGGGATGGCGTCGGGGTAGCGGCCGGATTCGTACGCGGCGACGGCGGATTGGAAGAGGCGGTCGCGGTCCGTGGGAGGCGTATTGGATTGAGCGCAAAGGGCCTGCGTCGAGAGTGCGAGTGCGGCTGAGAACAGAAGAGTGCGAGGCAATGGCGCGTTCACAAGGCCGATTTTAGCATTGTCGGCGCGAAGAAAAGCGGCAGCAAGTTGCCGCAGTCCAAAAACAGCCGCGTCGATGCGGGACTGTTGGCTGACCGATGAGCTTTGGGCGGGATGTGACCACTAATCAGCCAAGAGTGGCTGTGACACCGAAGAGAAAAGAACCGGTCGTAGACCGGCCATTACAAAATAAAACCGGGAGGAGCTGCTTGCGCGGCGCCTCCCGGGTGGGGTGGTTGTTGTCGTTGTTTTAGAAAATAAATTTCAGGG
This sequence comes from uncultured Acidobacteriaceae bacterium, assembly GCA_964594885.1. GTDB lineage: Bacteria > Acidobacteriota > Terriglobia > Acidiferrales > UBA7541 > Acidiferrum. The sequence goes on along the minus strand of CAZQOB010000069.1, from coordinate 3,220 downwards.
CGAACTGGATCTGGCGCGGATCATACGGATCATCGCGGGTGGACCCGATCTCGCCGAAAGTGGTCTTGTTGGAGATGTTCGTATAGTTCGTGGAACCACCGATGGACACAACGCCGTTACCGCCGAAACCGGGGGCGTTGAAGTTCGGATGGTTGGTCACGTTAAAGATTTCCGTGCGGAACTGAAGCTTCTTCTTTTCGCTGATCGGGAAATCCTTAAAGATGGAGAAGTCCAGGCGGTGGAAGCCGGGACCGGGTACTTGAGTTTCCCCGCCAAGGTTCTTGGCGGTGCAGCTGCCGACCACGGTGCACGGAGTCGGATCTACGAATGCGGCCGGGTTACCAAACCAGCTGACGTCCCCGTTTCCGTCCGTGTGGATGCCGAGCTTGAGGGGCTGACCACTGAACAAAGCTCCGCAGCCCAGGCTCTGGATGCTGTTGTTCACGCAACCTAGCGTAATGGGCTGGCCGCCCTGAAGCGTGGTGATCCATTGGACGCTCCATCCGCCGACGATCTTGTCGGTCACTCCGCTGGCGTCTGACATAAGCTTCTTGCCCTTGCCGAACGGCAGCTCGTAACCGCCGCTGAAGTGGAAGACGTTGCGGATGTCGAAGTTGGCCAAGCCATAGTTGTAGTGGATGCCGAAGCCGGGAACAGATGGAGCGATGTAGCCCACGTTGTCGTTGCCGCCGTTGAGCAAGTCTCCGGCGTCGGACATGGCCTTGGCCCAAGTGTAGGTGGCCAGGAAGTTCAGGCCGCCCTTGAACTGCTTTTCCAGCTTGGTTTGCAAAGCGTGATAGTGGCTACTGCCATTGGTTTCGGCCTGGCTGCTGCCGCGGCCAAAATCGGGGAACGGAACTAGAGTTGTCACGTCCACGCTGTTGGGTTCGATGGAAGTGACGTTGTTATTGCCCGGGAACGTTTCCAGGTGCCGGGCTAGCGTCGTGACGTAAGCCGCCTGGAAGGACATTGACGACGTCAACTGGTATTGCACAGTCAGGTTTCCGCCCATCGAGTAGGGAGTCAGGTAGTTGTACTGGATACCACGCAGACCCAAGCCGCTGGCATTGACCAGTTTGGGATCGAGCGGAGTGCAGCTGAAGCCGGTTTCCCAGGTCGGGCCACCCGTAGGCGTAGCGGTCGCACACCCCGCGAAGTTGTTGATGGGATGGCCGGAGTCTGGGTTAAAGAACGAGAAGTTGAACTGGAACGGATAGTTCTCGCCCAGGTTCGGGGAGAAACCGCGGTTTTCAAATCCGTTGAAGAAGATGCCGAAACCGCCGCGGACAACGAGCTTGGGAGTTGCTTGATAAGCGAAGCCGAAGCGCGGAGCGATGTTGTGCTTTTGCCCGACACCCAAGCTTTTTCCGAACTTGCCGATGTCCAAGGCGATGCCGTCTTTGCCCAGCAAACAGGTAAAGAAATTGGCATTAGCCGGGTTGGTGCAATCCACCGACGTGAGGTAGCTGAGATCGGTTCGCCCATTCGGAATCAAATACGCCGGGCCATTGGTGGGCGTTCCTGAAGGGATAAAGTTCGCCTGGAACCCGTGGTGTTCATAGACGGGCTGGAAGTAATCCCAGCGCACACCGAGGTTCAGCGTGAGTTTGCTGGTGGCTTTCCAGTCATCCTGCACATACACGCCGTAATAGTTCTTGCCGTTGTCGGTTAGCGAGATGTTGGAGACGAACACAGCGTCGGGACCTCCGACGTACGGGATGGCGTTCGAGCCAGCCGGGAGCGAGGAGGCCTGCGGAATCAGGACCGCCTGCGCGATACCTGTATTTCCGCTAGTGATTCCGGGAACGTCGGTATAAGTGCCGTCGTAGTTGAATTGGCCGCGGGACCAGGGTGGCTGCAGAGTCGAGAACTTTACGTGCTGCCATTCGAACCCGGACCTGAAGGTGTGCTTGCCGTAGATCTTGGTCAGGTCGTCGGTTAGCTGAAACGTGGAAGTGACTTCGTCGGAGGGCAGGAAAGCGTTGCCGCCGAGAGTTTGCAATCCACCGACGCCGATGGCTGGCAGACCGCCGTTTTCATGAGCCTGTGGAATGCCCATAATCCCGAATGAGCTTGGGAGATCGCTTAAATCATTCGCCGCCGGGATATTACGCGTGGTGTGCAGATAGTTGAGGCCGGCGCGAACCACGTTAATCAGGTTAGGACTGAAAGTGTGGGTATAACCCAAGGCGCTCTGCTGGGCGAGAGCGGTCTGGTTGCCATCCTGGAATCCGCCGCCGTCAGCAATACCCCCAAAAATGCCGGGAATAAATTGCGGATCGTCAACCCAGCTGAACCGATAGAACAGCTGGTTCTTTTCGTTAAGGTTGATATCCATGCGGGTATCAAACGCATTGCGATGCTGGAAGAGCTTTGGAGAATCGCCGAAGTTGAGGCCGTGCTGCGCGGAGGTAGTTGGATTGGGATAAAGGTTAAGCAGCGCGATTGCGTTGGCATCCAAGCGACCAGCTGGAAGCATGTTGAGCCCCGGGCAGCCGGCGAAGTTCATTGTACTCGGAGCGCAACTACCGAACGGATCTCGAATGTACTCAACTGTACCTGGCGCGATAGGATTTCCAAGGTGATCCGCGAGCGGGACCGGAAGACCGCTCACGGGGTCAACGCCGCCGGCTATAACTTTCCTCGTCGTGGCCGGATCAAAAACTGTGCCTTGGGGAAAGGAACGATTGAGGGCGTCAAACTCCGTGCCGCCCTGCGTAAGCAGATCGGTTAGGTCCGTGTAACCACTACTGCGTTCCGACGCGGTGGGAACCTGGCCGTTGAAAATCGTTCCTTGCACGCGGCGGAATCCTTCGTAGTCACCGAAGATAAAGATCTTGTTCTTGAGGATGGGTGCGCCAGCGGCAACGCCAAACTGATTTTGGCGGAGAGCGCCTTTCTTGACCTGCCTCGCGTTTTCGAAAAAGTTAGCCGCGTCAAGCTTGTCGTTGCGGAAGAATTCCCAAGCGGCACCGTGAAATTCGTTGGTGCCGGATTTGATCGTCGCGTTAAGAACGGCAGCGCCCGAACGGCCGTACTGGGCGCTAAAGCCTGATGTTTCCACTCTGAACTCTTCCACCGCGTCGACCGGAGGCACCACAACGAAGTTGGTGCCGTTGAGGAAGTCCACGGTGTCAGAGTTGTTGTCCACACCGTCGAGCAGCTAGTTGTCCTGCGACGGGCGCGCGCCGTTGGCCGAAGAGGCCACGGTAGCGCGGTG
>CAZQOB010000068.1:0-28050 GCA_964594885.1 uncultured Acidobacteriaceae bacterium | reverse complement strand
CAGATGGACGTGCTGCTGGTGGCTGTGAAGAAGGACAAGATTCTGAACCACACCAACGTGCTGGCACAGGCGGGCAAGACACCGGTCGTGGTGGACATTGACGCGTTCGGCTTACAGAACTGTTTCGAAGTGAACTACGAGCCGGATGCCGGCCAGACCGTGGCGCTTCTGAACATCGGCGCCAGCGTGATGAACATCAACATCGTGCGCGGCGGCATACCGCTGTTTACCCGCGACGTCAGCGTTGGCGGCAATCAGTACACCGACGCGCTGCAGAAGGAATTGGACCTGAGCTTTGAGGATGCGGAGCGCCTCAAGAAGGGCGACACGCTTCCCAGTGTCACCGACGAACAGAAGCAGCAGATCTTGCGCAGCGTGAGCGACATCCTGACCCTGGAAATCCAGAAAACTTTCGACTTTTTCCGCGCCACTGCCAGCGGCGAGAACATCCAGCGCATCCTGGTGGCCGGCGGCACCGCGCGGGTACCGGGCCTGGTGGACTTGTTGCGTGAAGAGTTCGCCATGCCGGTGGAAGAGCTGAATCCCTTCCGGAAAGTGCTGATCAACCCCGGAAAGCACAGCGACGATCAGATTCGGGAGATGGCTCCGCGGCTGGCGATTGCCGTGGGCCTGGCGTTGAGGAGCTTCGACTAGCCATGATCCGCATAAACCTTCTTGGACAAACGCGGCCAAAAGCGGCGAGGCGGCCGGTAGATACCGGAGCAGCGCTGCCGGCGGTCTTCATCGGAGCAGGCGTGGTGCTGGGCGGCCTGGTGCTCGGGTACCTGTTTTTCTCTTACCAGAGCCAGTTGAATGACGCAAACGGCGCCATCAAGCGCCTGGAAGCGCAGAAGACGGAATTAACCAGCATCAAGCAGCAAGTGGAAATGTTCGACAAGCAGAAGGCCGTTTTGAAGTTGCGGGTTGACACGATCGAGAAGCTGCAACGGGATCGCACGGGCGGGCAGGAACTGCTGGATATGATCGCCAACACCGTTTCCCGCACCGAGAACTTGTGGCTGACGGACATGACCCGCAAGGGCAACAACCTGACGCTGACCGGTTCGTCGGCTTCGATCAATTCGGTAGCGAACCTGATCACTTCAATGAAGCGGTCCGGCTATTTCCAGAAAGTGGAAATTGATGAAACTCGGCAGGAAGACACCAAAAACGTCGAGACCTTTTTCTTCAAGATGACCGCCGAGATTGCCCCGAACACGCCGCAGGCCAAGCCGGTCAGTGCACCGGCGAGCAATGCTCCGCCTGCGAAGAAGGGTTAGGAGATCGCAATGGCCAATCCATTGAGGGACATGTCGGTGATCATGCAGGGCCTGGTGGCTGCGGCCATCGCAGTTGTGCTGGTGCTGCTGGGAATTTACCTGCCGTTTTCACCGGTTGCTCAGGAAAAAGACAGCGTGGACAAGGCGCTGGTTCAGAAAGCGCAGCTGACCCAGGAAGTACAGCAGCTGCAGGTTTACAAGCAACGCTACGCAGAGCTGAAGCAGGAGATGGATGCGCTCTCGAAGCAACTGGATACGCTGAAGACCATCGTTCCGGAAGATAAAGAAACCGACGAATTCATCCGCCTGCTGCAAGGGGCGGCGGCATCCTCCAACGTGCAGATTCGCATGCTAAAGGCCAAGGGCGTGGTGCCGAAGGAGAACGACTACTTCGAGATGCCGTTTGAAGTACAGGCCGACGGGCCGTACTTCAACGTGCTGGACTTTTTCAGCAAGCTCGGGAGGCTGTCGCGAATCATCAACGTCGGCGACCTGCAGTTCTCCGATCCAGCGAAGGGTCCGGGCGGGCACTATGCGATGCGTCCGGGTACTACGGTGAGCGGAATTTTTACGGCAACGACCTATTTTTCGAAGCCAGCGAATACGGCGCCGGCGCCTGCTGCTAGCGCTGCCAAGCCGGGAGCGAAAAATTGAGCGGGAACACGAACATGATGCGTCCTTTGATGACTTTGCTCGCAGGATTGACCCTTTTTGCCGCGCCGGGAATGCGCGCGCAGACAGAGCAGGCCGCCGGCGCCGCCGCCAAGGCTGCCATCAAGCAAGCCGCGCCCGCACAGCCTGCGGCGAAACCTGACCAGGCACCCGCGACGAACAAACCGGCAGTGAAGCCCGCGGCACCAGCCAAGCCGGCACCGGCAGGCGCTGCGACGGCTAGTAAGGCTTCCGCGAAACCAACCGGTAAACCAGCCGCAAAGAAAACCCCGGCAAAGCCCAAGACTCGGGCTCCGGCGGTAAAGACAGTTTCCGACAAGAAGCCTGCGGAGAGCGAACAGAAAGTTGCTCGGCGCGATCCGTTTGAGTCGCTGATCGGCCGCAAGCAGGCTCAGGACGCGATGCTCAGGAATTTGCCGATCGGCAAGGCCGGCTTGCAGGTCAGTACGCTGCGGCTGGACGGAATCGTGAAAGCTTCCAACGGAATGATCGCAGTGGTGGCAAATCCTCAGCAGCGGACGTACTTCCTGCGTGAGGGCGACCAGCTCTACGACGGCAAGGTGGAAAAGATTTCGATGGAAGGCGTGACCTTCCATGAAGAAGGCAAGGACGCGTTCGGCAAGCCTGTCGAACGGGAAGTGAACAAAAGACTTTATCCGAGTGCAGGAGAACAGCAATGAAGACGAACTGGCCGGCCCTACGCAATGGCTGCCTGATCCTCGCGAGCCTGGCGTGCTGTGCGGCGCCAATGCTGGCACAGTCGCAAGCTCCGGCGGAAGTGCCGAGCGGAGCGGTGATCTCAAGCGTGGCGGTAACCCAGGGCTCGCAGCGCGCCAGCGTGCGCGTTGAGGGCGAAGGCCGCCTGGAGCCGCACGCGGTACGGATGCAGAATCCCGAGCGCTTGGTGCTAGACTTCGTCGGCGCGCGGATGGCGGTGCAGAAGACAGTGATTCCGGGAGTGTCGGCACCGGTTCGCGACGTTCGTCTCGGCCAATACCGTCCGGACATCGCGCGCATCGTGATTGATCTGACCGGCGTGGCACCCTTCCAGATCGGCCACGATGGCCAAGCGCTGGTGGTTTTCGTGGATGCTCCGGCCGACACACCGATTTTTGACAACAGCAAGAGTTCTTCGACGGCTGCGAATCAGGACCGCAAGCCGGAGTTTCATTACGCGAATGCGGCGCCGCGCGGCGGTTGGCATCGCCAGGCTGCTGCGCAAACCATAGCCGCTCCACGGTTTTCGCTTCCGAGTGAGCTGACCTCGCCCGCAGCGTTTGGCTCGCTAGCCGAGAACCGGCAACCGGCCCGTCCGGCTGAAATGAACAGGCAGGAAGCCGCACAGCAGGCGTCGCAGCAAGCGATGCAGCAGGCCAGCAATGCAGCCGCAACCGTGGCAAACTCCCGCCAGCAGCAAGAAGCTGCGCCGGCGCAGGCTGCCCCGACTACGCAACAGCCGATAGCGCAGGCTCCTACGCCGCCGTCAACCGGAACCAAGTACACCGGCGAACCGATTTCCGTGAACTTGAAGGACGTTGACTTGAAAGACTTTTTCCGCCTGATTCATGAAATCAGCGGGCTGAACGTCGTGCTCGAGCCTTCGGTGAGGGGCACGCTGACCATCGTGCTGGATGAAGTGCCGTGGGACCAGGCATTGGACATCGTGCTGCAGAACAACGGACTGGACAAGCAGCTGAACGGCAACGTGCTGCGCATCGCCACCCGCGAAACCTTGAAGAAGGAAGCGGACATGATGAAGGACCTGGACAAGGCCCAGGAGGCCGTGATTCCGCCAGTGACCGTGACGCGCGTGTTGAGCTACACCAAGGCCGCGAGTATGCGCGAAACGCTCCGAAAATTCCTCTCCCCGCAGGGAGATATTCTGGCCGACGACCGCTCGAACCAGTTGATCATTCGGGATATTCCTGCGGTGATTCCGGTACTCGACAATCTGATTCACCAATTAGACCGCAGGTCCCAACAGGTTGAGATCGAAGCGCGCGTAGTTTCCGCATCGCGTTCCTTTTCGCAGGATATCGGCACCGAGTTAGGCTTTGCGGGAACCACTACCAGCGGTCGGTCATTGTTCTCTGGTGACCCGCGGGTCGGTGGCAGCGGCGTTACCACCGGAGCCGGAATACCACCTGCGCCGATATCGATCGGAGCGGGCTCAACGTCGGGCAACGGTATTACCACAGGTTTGCCGTTGAATACCAGCTTTGCGGCTGGGTCTCCGACAAGCGGCTTCGGCTTCTCGCACCGTTCGCCGAACTTCGCAGTGGACTTCTTCATCACCGCCGCGGAGGCCCGGGGCGTTGGCAAACTGCTGTCGAAGCCGCGCATCGTGACTCAGAACAACGCCAAGGCGACGGTCAAGCAAGGTACCAAGATCCCGATTCAGACGACCATCAACAACACCGTTTCGCTGCAGTACATTGACGCGGTGCTGAAACTGGAAGTCACTCCGCAGATTACGGCTGAAGGCACGATCTACATGGAAGTGATGGTCGAAAACACGGCAATCGACAACGGTATCGCCCGAATTCAAGGCATCCCCGCGCTCGATACCCAGTCCGCGGAAACCAAGGTGACTGTGCCTGATGGCGGCACGGTGGTCATCGGCGGCGTAATCATCACCCAACAGCGTGTGGACGTGACCCAGACACCGATTGTGGGCAGCCTGCCGGTCATCGGCAACCTGTTCAAGCGGACCAACGTGAGTACCTCGTCGCAGGAACTGCTGTTCTTCCTGACGCCCCGGATTCTGCCGAGCTAAATTCCGACGGTTCCGCGGAACCGGTCCACTTTCAACTTTTCCTGAAATCGGGGAGACTACGGTCTCCCCAATTTCGTTTTTTAGGAAATCTGCTTTCAACCAATGCCGGCTCCGCACACGCAACGAGCATCGCAGCTGCAGAAATTGATCCGCCGCCAGCACCTGGACGCGTTGTTGGTGACTCATCCTGCGGATTGGTATTACTTGACCGGCTTTACGGGAGAAGCCGGTGTGCTTGTGGTTGACGCCAAAGGCATGACGCTGGTGACAGATGGCAGGTTCACGGTTCAGGCTGCGCAGGAGAGTCCGTGGGTGACGACGGTTTTGCAGAAGGATGGCTTGTACCGGACCGCTGGTGAACTTCTGGCTCAACGCAAACGAAAGCAGGTTGGATTTGATCCCCAACAACTAATGGTGGGCCAGCTTAATGCCCTGAAAAATGCCGCTGCGCGCCCGGTGCGATTCGAAAAATCGCCTGGTCTGGTGCAGGGCTTACGGGCGATGAAGGACGCGTCAGAACTGGCGCAAATGCGCAAGGCGGCCAATCTAGCGGACCAGGTGATGGAGTCGGCGATCCGATTATTGAAGCCCGGAGTGCGCGAGTTTGAGGTCGCGGCGGAAATCGAATACCAGATCAGGAGCTGCGGGGCGTCCGGGCCAGCGTTTGAAAGCATCGTCGCGTCTGGCAGGCGCGCGGCCCTTCCGCACGCCCGACCCACCTCTAAACGACTGAGGAAAAATGAGTTGGTCGTGCTGGACCTGGGTGCTATACTCGGAAAATACTGCAGCGACATTACGCGTACGGTGTATGTGGGGAAGGCTCCTTCGAAGGTACGCCTGTGGTATCACGCGGTTCTGGAAGCCCAAGGGGCGGCGATTGAAGCCGTCCAGGCCGGCAGGACCTGCGGCGACGTGGATGCCGCAGCCAGGGGGGTACTGGCGGCGCACGGTCTCGACCAGTATTTCGTCCATAGCACCGGACATGGTCTGGGACTGGAAGTCCATGAAGAGCCTCGATTGGCCAAGGGCCAGAAATCTCAGCTTGCTCCGGGAAATGTGGTTACGGTAGAACCGGGTGTGTATATGGCGGGCGTTGGAGGCATCCGGATCGAGGACGACGTCGCCGTTCATCAGGGGCATCACGAAGTATTGACCCGCGCCTCGCGGGATTTCAGAGAGCTATAAACAAATGGGGCTCAGGGTAAGCGTGTGGAAGACCCTGCGCTAAACGGCATGAAGCGCAAAAAGACTTCGAAGTCAAGCGGTGGCGGGACATCCGCCGTTCCGGATTTGGACCAGATTCAACTGCTCCTGAAGACCATGACGGAGCACAACCTCGAAGAGTTTGAATATTCCAAAGGGGACTTTCGAATCCGGTTGAGGAAGCCGTCGGCTGGCGTAGCTGTGGCGCTGCCGAGGGCTGTGGCTGCTCCTGAGATCATCGTTGCGGGCCCGCCTGCGAACCCGGGAACCTCCGCTAATCCTGGTCCAACCGCAGCTGTGCCTGCTGCCGAGTCCCGTTCGACAGATGATCTACACCTGGTGAAGTCGCCGATCGTGGGCACTTTTTATGGTTCGCCGAGCCCGGGTGCGGAACCCTTCGTCAAAATTGGCGACTTTGTGGACGCCGGCCAGACCCTGTGCATCGTCGAAGCTATGAAACTTATGAACGAGATCGAATCCGACAGCAGCGGGGAAGTGCTGAGGATTTTTGCCGAGACTGGGCAGCCCGTGGAGTATGGCCAGCCCTTGTTTGGAATCCGCCCGAGCCGCAAGAAATAGGCGGCAATCACCATGTTCAACAAGATCCTGGTAGCCAATCGCGGGGAAATCGCCCTGCGGGTCATCTGCGCATGCAAAGAATTGGGAATTTCCACGGTTGCAGTGTATTCCGAGGCCGACCGCAATTCTTTGCACGTGCGCTTTGCCGATGAAGCGGTTTGCATTGGTCCGGCGCGGAGCAGCGAAAGCTATCTGAATATTCCACACGTCATCAGTGCGGCCGAAATCACCAACGTGGATGCCATTCACCCGGGATACGGCTTCCTTTCGGAAAATGCGAACTTCGCCAAAGTGTGCGAGGCGTCGGAAATTACGTTTATTGGTCCGCGGCCCGAAGTCATCGAGATGATGGGCGAAAAGGACCGGGCGCGGCGGGAAGTGAAAAATGCGGGATTGCCCACGATTCCGGGCAGCGACGGTGCGATCGAAGGCGAAGAGCAGCTGGCCAAGGAAGCCGCGAAGATCGGATTTCCTCTGATCCTGAAAGCGGTGGCCGGCGGCGGCGGGCGCGGCATGCGCGTGGTGCGCAAGCAGGACGAGTTGCTTTCGGCGTACGAGACCGCGCGCAGCGAAGCGCAGCAGGCTTTCGGCACGCCCGACGTTTACGCCGAGCGCTTTATCGAAAATCCCCGGCACATCGAATTTCAGGTGCTGGGCGACCAGCATGGCCAAGTGATTCATCTGGGCGAACGCGAATGCTCGATTCAGCGGCGCCACCAAAAGCTGATCGAAGAGTCGCCTTCGCCGGTGCTGGATCCGAAAGTCCGCAAAGAGATGGGCGGCAGGGTGGTGAAGGCTCTGCAGAAGATCGGCTACACCAATGCCGGCACCGTGGAGTTCCTGATGGACACTGAGGGTTCGCTCTACTTCATCGAAATGAACACGCGTATCCAGGTGGAGCATCCGGTGACCGAGTTCGTGACCGGCGCGGACCTGATTAAGGCCCAAATCCGCATCGCCGCGGGCGAAAATCTGGACGACGCCACCGGCGAGATTCATTTCACCGGCCACGCGATCGAATGCCGCATCAACGCGGAAGATCCGGACACGTTTGTCCCGTCGGCGGGACGCATCACCACGTTTCAGGCGCCGGGTGGCACCGGCGTGCGCGTGGATTCCGCGGCTTATGCCGACGCGGTGATTCCCCCCTACTACGACTCGATGATCGCAAAGCTGGTCGTAAAGGGCCGCGACCGGGCCGAAGCCATCGGCCGAATGAAGCGCGCTCTGGAGATGTTTGTCATCGAAGGCATCAAGACGTCCATCCCGCTGCACCGCAAGATTCTGGCCGACCCGGACTTTGTGGCCGGGCGTTTTGACACCCACTTCATCGAGCGCCTGCTGGCCAAAAACGGCGCGGCCGTTTCCGCAAAATCGAAAAAATAGATGCCCAACCGCCTTGCGCTGCCGCCGCTCTACGTGATATTGGACGCGGCAATGCTGCCTTCGGAGCCCATCGCGCTGGCGAACCAGTTGCTGCATGCTGGCGTCCGGCTGTTTCAATACCGCAACAAGAACGCTCCCACACGGGAGGTTTTGCAGACCGCGCAGGCTTTAGGCGTGGAGGCTCGGCAGCGCGGCGCAACGTTCCTTGTGAATGATCGTCCCGACATTGCGCGGCTGGCAGGCGCTGCCGGCGTTCATCTTGGTCAGGATGATATTGACGTTGCCGCCGCGCGCGAAGTCCTTGGCAGGGATCGGCTCATCGGGTTATCCACACACAACCTGGAACAATTTAAGTCCGCCAGGGAGACCGATGCGGATTACATTGCTGTAGGGCCGGTATTTGCCACTTTGAGCAAGGTGAATCCGGATCCGGTAGTCGGCTTGGAGTTGGTACGCGAAGTGCGGCGATTGACTGGAAAGCCGATCGTAGCGATCGGCGGCATTACACTCGAGCGCGCCTGCGAAGTGATTTATGCGGGTGCCGACAGCGTTGCCGTGATCGGCGACATCCTGAAGGCGAAGAATCCGGCCGATCGAGCGCAACAGTATTTGCAGGTTCTCCCTTCCGCGGCTCGCAGCGCGGGGAATTGAGGCGGCTAGCTTATGGCAGACTCCGCGATTCCGGCGGTCGCAGTGAAAAAAGATGAACCCGGCTTTGTTCGCGCCATTGGTTTGTTCGACGGCACGATGATAGTCGTTGGCTCGATGATCGGCTCCGGGATATTCATCGTGGCCGCGGACATCACGAGGCAGACCGGTTCGCCGGGCGGACTCCTGCTGACCTGGATCCTCACAGGCTTGCTGACGATTTCTGCGGCGCTGGCCTACGGCGAGTTGGCCGCTCTGTTTCCGCGTGCTGGTGGGCAATACGTTTACTTGCGGGAAGCGTACTCGCCGCTGTGGGGCTTTTTGTACGGCTGGACGCTGTTCCTGGTCATACAAACTGGAACGATCGCGGCGGTGGCGGTTGGGTTTGCAAGATATCTGGGCGTGTTGTTTCCGTCGATTTCTCCGAACACCTGGATTATTTATCCCATTAAGCTCGGCACGAAATATGCGATTAGCCTGTCGTTGCAACAGTTGGTCGGTGTGCTGATGGTGGTGTTCATCACCTTCTTGAACACGCTGGGCGTGCGAACGGGTAAGACGATCCAAAACATTTTCACTTCCGCCAAGACGCTTTCGCTTTTTGGGTTGATCCTGCTGGGGATTTTCTTCGGCAGGAATCACGCCGCCGTCGCAGATAACTTTTCGCATTTCTGGACCGTTCGCGACGCTCAGCCGATTGAGCCCGGGGCGAATTTCCTCCGGGACCTGATTCCGACGGTGACCGCGGCCAGCGGCTTCTTCGGCTTGCTCGTGGCGCTCGGCGTAGCGCAGGTAGGGTCGCTGTTTTCGTCGGATGCCTGGAACAACATTGGTTTCACCGCCGCCGAAGTCAAGAACCCCAAGCGCGACGTGGCGCTGTCCATGGCTTTTGGCACGCTCATTGTCACCGCGCTCTATTGCTTCGCGAATCTGGCTTACGTCTTCACTATGCCGCTGCACCAGATTCAAGCCGCGGCGGACGATCGCGTTGCGACGGCCGCGCTGAACGTCATCTTCGGGCCGATTGGCGCCAGCATCATGGCCGTAGCCATCATCATTTCCACGTTTGGCTGCAACAACGGGCTGATTCTCGCCGGCTCGCGAGTCATCTATGCCATGGCCCACGACGGACTGTTTTTCCGCGCTACCGGCAAACTGAATCAGCGCGGCGTGCCCGGTGTCGCGCTGGTCATCCAAGGCGTGTGGATCGCCATCCTGATCATGCTGCGCACAGTCAAGCCCGATGGGACCTATGGCAATCTCTATAGCGACTTGCTGGATTATGTGGTCTTTGCTGCGTTGATGTTCTACGTGCTCACGATTGCCGGAGTTTTCCTGTTACGCAAGAAGCGTCCCGAAGCCGACCGGCCGTACAGAGCGTTTGGCTATCCGCTAGTGCCGGTGCTCTACATTGCCGCAGCTATCGCCATCATGCTGATTTTGCTGCTGTACAAGACACAAACGGCATGGCCGGGACTGGTAATTGTATTCCTGGGCGTGCCGGTATATCTGTTGTGGTCCCGCTCCAGCGCGAAATCCTCGGCCGCATAGAAATTTCTTGTAGGGGGAATGGCCGCTCGCACCTACAATAGGCGGGGCCAATTTGGGCTGCTGACAACATTTGCAGCTGATCTTCGAAGGAGGAGTTGCATGGGCAACCCCTTGTTTGCAACCAAGCCGCTCGACGTGCTGCTGAAGGAAGCGGGCGAAGGCGGCGAGCACAGCCTGAAACGTGCACTCGGCCCAATTAATCTGGTGACATTGGGCATCGGCGCCATCATCGGCGCGGGCATATTCGTGCTGACCGGGTCGGCTGCGGCCCAATACGCTGGGCCGGCCATCATGCTGTCGTACGTGCTTGCGGGGGCGGGCTGCGCCTTCGCCGGACTTTGTTACGCTGAATTCTCATCGCTCATCCCGATCGCCGGTTCGGCCTACACCTACGGTTACGCGACGCTGGGCGAAATCGTCGCCTGGATTATCGGCTGGGATTTGATTTTGGAGTACGCGTTTGGCGCGGCGACAGTCGCCAGCGGCTGGAGCAGCACTTTGGTCGCGTTCCTTCAGGACTATGGCATCAGCCTTCCCCCCGAAATTTGCGACGTGCCGGGAGCAGTGTGGGTGCAGTTTCAAGGACGATGGGCGCCGATCACCTCGATGAACGCTCCAATGGATCAACTGGCTGCGTTGCCCCATGCCACCGCGAAATTCAATCTGGTTGCGTTCCTGGCCATCATGGCGGTGACCACCATCCTGATCATAGGAATTAAGGAGTCCGCGAACTTTAACACCGGCGTCGTTTTCGTGAAGCTGATTGCGGTCTTCACTTTTATCGCAGTAGCCATCCCGTTTGTTCTCAAACATCCGGCAGAATCGCATGCCAACTGGGCTGTCTTTATTCCGCCCAACGCGGGTTCGTTCGGTTCGTTTGGCTGGTCAGGCATCTTGCGCGGAGCCAGCGTAGTGTTCTTCGCGTATATCGGTTTCGACGCTGTGTCTACAGCAGCGCAAGAAGCCAAGAACCCGCAAAAAGACATGCCGACAGGAATTTTGGGATCGCTCGCCGTTTGCACCATTTTGTACATCGTTGTTTCCGGCCTGCTGACGGCGACCGTGCACTATTCGAGGCTGAACATTGGCGCTCCTGTTTCGCTGGCCATTCGCGAAACCGGTGTGAAGTGGGGAAGCTATATCGTGAACGCTGGGGCCCTCGCTGGCTTGAGCACGGTGATGCTGGTCATGATGCTCGGTCAATCCCGCGTGTTCTATTCGATGGCCCATGACGGGCTGCTTTGGAAATGGGCGGGCGCCATTCACCCCAAGTTCCGTACGCCGTGGAAGTCCACGGCCGTCACTGGATTGGGCGCTGCTCTGTTCGGCTCGCTGGTACCCATCGGCAGTCTCGGCCAGATGGTGAGCATCGGCACGCTGCTGGCATTTGTCATCGTTTGTGCAGCCGTGATCATCCTGCGCAAGAGGCGGCCAGACCTGCCCCGGCCCTTCCGCACGCCGTGGGTTCCCTTCGTGCCGATCATGGGAATGCTGGTCTCGTTTGGCCTTATGCTGGGCTTGAACGGCGTCACCTGGGTCCGTCTGGTGGTCTGGCTCATCATTGGGCTGGTCATCTATTTCACTTACAGCGTCAAACACAGCAAAGTTCGCGGGATGCAGCAAAGCTGATTTCCGTTTTTTCCGGGAGTCTACTTCGGGCTCCGCAGAATGTCCTCCGGTGTTAGGTGCGCTCCTGCCGCATCATGTATTCTTTTCTTTTGTCCCCTTATGACCTCGGTTCTCGCCAATCTGAAGCAAGTATGGCGGCGTCTGTCCTGGCCCGATCTTGGCGCTTTGGCTTTGACTGCCTGTGGTCTGGCGGCCTTGATTTTAGGCCTAAGCGGAGGCATTTTCAGCTTTCTGCGATTTGTAGCGCTTCTGAGCGCGGGTTATCTTGCGGTGCGCGTGATTGCCTGGTCCCGCAGCCGCTTGCTCTGGAGCCTGCGCAACCGCCTGATCGTCGCCTATCTTTTTATCGCCTTTGTTCCCGTCCTGCTGCTCCTTACTCTCGCGTTTCTGGCGGCGCAGATTCTCTATTCGCAGCTCGGCGGCTATCTTTTGTACGAAGACTTTCACAGCCGACTGGGGCGCATGGCGGACTCCGCCGCGGGCATTGCCTCCGCGGAGAGTACCCTCCCTGGCAACATCAACGACAAAGTTGTGGAAGATTCTCTCGACGCCCAGATTCAGCTGGCGCACTCTAAAGAATTGCCCGGCCTGAAAATCGAATTCCACGCCGATCCCAAGCGCCTGTCGCGCATTGCCGGGCCGAAAGCAAAAGAGTTCACTGGAATTGTGCAGTCCGCCGGGCAGATGCACCTGATTGCCATGCGCGAAGTGGATTCGCCGCGCGGCCGGAATGTGGTCGAGCTCAGCCTGCGCGTCACGCCGGAATTTCTAGAGACCGTCGCCTCTGACCTGGGCCCGATTCAGGTGACCGCGTTGCAGCGGGCCGACGGCGACGGTTCATCCGACGCAGTTCAGCTTGGCAGCGTTCGCTACCGCTTCCTGAACCGTGTTTCCACGCACCATCGTGCCTTGCAGGCGGCACGCTACTGGTTCGATCCGGAAATTGACGGTCTGTCTAAGCTCGACGCGACCTATCTGGAAGCCGGTGAGAAGGTCGGAGAAAGCCAGCCCGTCTTCGCTTCCTTCAGTGCGCGTCCGTCAAACTTGAACAGCAGAATCTTTAGTTCCCTGGGTGAATTCAGCGGTGGCTGGGTGCTTCGCTTTGAGCTGCTCGCGGCGTTTCTTCTGCTGATCGAAATTCTTGCCCTGATCACGGGCATTATTCTGACCCGCGCCATTACCAGCGCCGTGGACGAACTTTACGAAGCGACGCAGCAAGTGCAGGGCGGCGACTTCACGCACCGCGTCAAGATCGAGCGCCGCGACCAGTTGGGAATCCTCGGCGAATCATTCAATCTGATGACCGGCTCCATCAGCAGCCTGATCGAAGAGCAGCGGCAGCGGCAGCGGCTCGAGAACGAAATCTCGATCGCGCGCGAAGTGCAGAATCAGCTCTTCCCGCAAAAGATGCCGGACGTGCCCGGTGTTCAGATTGAAGCCATCTGCCGCGCCGCGCGGACCGTCAGCGGCGACTACTACGACTTCATTCAGCTCAGCCCGACGCGCATCGCCATCGCCATCGCCGATATTTCCGGGAAAGGAATTTCCGCCGCGCTGCTCATGGCCAGTTTGCAGGCGGCGCTGCGCAGCCAACTGCTTGCGCCGGGCAGCGACACCATCAGTACCGCGGAACTAGTGATGCGCTTGAACCGGCATCTGGTGCGCAACACCGGCGACGACCGCTTTGCCACTTTTTTTGTGGCGGTTTACGACAGCTCCACGCGCAAGCTGCGCTACACCAATGCTGGCCACCTTCCAGCGTTTTGCATCTGCAACGACAGCGCTTTCTACCTGGACAAGGGCGGCATGGTCCTGGGTGTTTTTGAAGATTATGACTACGAAGAAGGTGTGGAAACCGTTCCCCCGGACGCCATTCTGGTGAGCTACAGTGACGGTCTGATTGAACCGGAGAATGTTTACGGCGAGGAGTTTGGCATCAGCAGGTTGCGAGATGCAGCCATTCGTTTAAGCGCCTCTCCGCCGCAGGCCATTGCCGAGGGAATGATGCAGGCGGTGGAGGAGTGGGCCGGCAGTCCCGAGCAGGCCGACGATATGACCGTGATCGTCGCGCGCCTGAAGTAACCTCGCATCCCGAGGATTCGTCCCAGCTTTGCGGCTAAGATATACTTGTCTGCTTCGCGATTTTCACCGAGGGTGTGTATGGCTCTGCGCAACAGGGTTGCGTTGATTACGGGCGGCACGCGCGGCATCGGCCGGGGCATTGCCATGCGGTTGGCCAGCGAAGGCGCGCACATCGCCATCGGCTACCGCGCCAACAAAATCGCCGCGCAAAATACCCTGCGCCAGTTGCAAGCTGCCGGCGCCGATTGTTTCGCAGTGGAAGCGGACATTACCACCGCGGACCGTTGCGAACAGTTCGTCAATACCGTCAAGGATCGTTTCGGCCGCCTGGACATTTTGGTCAACAACGTTGGCGATTTCCGCTGGGGAACACTGGCGGAAGGCTCGCTGGAAGACTGGCAGGACATTTTCGCTTCCAACTTGATGAGCGTCGTCTTTATGAGCCGGGCCGCGCTGCCGCACATGCGCAAGGGCCGCTGGGGACGGATCATCAATCTCGGCGCAGTCGGCGCGGAGCGCGCGTTCGGCCAAGCCAAAATTTCCGCCTATGCCGCTGCAAAGGCCGCGGTGGTGGCGCTGTCCCGCTCGCTCGCTCTGGAAGAAGCGAAAAACGGCATCACTGTCAACGTCGTCAATCCGTCCAGTATTGATGAAAAAGATTTGAGCTTGGAAGAAGCGCGTCGCCTGAAAGACGCGCGCTTTCCCATTGGCCGTCCGCCGACGGTGGACGATGTTGCCGCTTCGGTCGCTTTTTTTGCGTCCGAAGAGGCCGAATATGTCACCGGTCAGGTTGTGAACGTTAGCGGCGGCTGGATGCTGTAACTGAGTTTCGCATTTCGTGTCGTGAAAGTCGCTCCGTGAACTCGTCACCAGACTTCCGCCAATGAAAGCCCTCACCGCAGCCGAAATGCGCGAAGTGGACCGGCTCACCACCGAGCGCTACGGCATTTCTAGCTTGCAGCTTATGGAAAATGCCGGCTCGCAATTCTTCGAGTTTCTCAGGTCTTCCTGGGACGACGTAGCTACGAGTCACGCGGCTATCCTTTGTGGCAAGGGGAACAATGGAGGAGATGGGTTTGTTGTTGCGCGGCTTCTTCAAGAGAAGGGTCTGCAGCCCAGCGTTTATCTTTTCGCAGGGCAAGGCGGCGTTCGGGGAGACGCTTCGGAGAATCTCGCTCGGCTGAGAAGATCGGGAGCCAAGATTCAAGAAATCACGACGGGTGCGCAATGGGAGCACTGTCGCGGAGAGGTTGGCAAATCGCGGGTAATTGTGGACGCCCTTCTCGGAACCGGTTTGAAAGGTAAAGTCGAAGGTCTCCTCGCCAACGTGATTGAAGACATCAACAAGATTTCGCGCAATGCGACTTCTTTGCATCCCCAAGCCGTAGTTGCCTTGGATACGCCTTCTGGCCTTCCTTCGGATCGAGAACCTTCGCAGGGAGCCGTGATTTACGCCCATGCCACGGCCACTTTTACTGCGCCCAAGATTGGTCAGTTGGTTTTGCGCGACGCCGGGCGCTGCGGAAAGCTCCATGTACGGGACATTGGCTCACCGTATGAACTGATCGAAGAGCTAGGCAAAAGCAAGGTGCGCTGGATCGAGCCCCGAGAATTCTTGAGACTTCCGTTGGTCCGCCAAGCCGATTCTCACAAGGGCAAGTTTGGGCACGTTTTGCTTTTAGCGGGCTCGCTGGGCAAGTCCGGTGCAGCGGTTCTGGCTGGTCGCGGCGCGCTTCGTTCGGGCGCAGGTTTGGTCACCATCGCGACGCCAGATGTGATTCTTCCAATCGTTGCCGCGGCCCAGGCGGAGCTCATGACTGAAGCGCTGACTTCTACAAAAGCGGGCACGATTGCAGCGGTAAATGCCAAAGCCAGCCGCCTGGGCGCGCTACTGCAGGGCATCACTGTTCTGGCCATCGGTCCTGGGATTGGAACTCACAAGGAGACGCAACGATTCGTTTCTTCTCTGGTCCGGAAAGCCGACTTGCCCATTATTCTGGACGCCGACGGACTAAATGCATTTGCCGGCAGAGCGCGGGACCTGGCCAGGCGAAGAACGGCGCATATTGCCCTCACACCGCATCCCGGCGAGATGGCTCGGCTGCTCGGAGTTTCGAACCCGGCTGTCCAGGCGGACCGGCTAGAGACTGCGCTAAAAGCAGCCAAGGCTTGGAAGGCGCACGTCATCCTCAAAGGATTTCATACCATTCTCGCCACGCCCAACGGCCAGGCCTTTGTCAATACGACTGGAAACCCTGGGATGGCCAAGGGCGGCACTGGGGACGTTCTCACGGGAATCCTTGCAGGAACCGTCTCCCAACTTGGCATGGAGCATTGGGATCTCGCGCTGGCGCTCGGCATTTACCTTCATGGCCGAGCAGGAGACGAACGCATCCCCCAGCATGAAGAAACCGGGCTATTGGCGGGTGAGATTACGGATACTCTGCCTTACGTATATCACCGATTGTTCACGGAGTTGCGCGACCTTGCCTGAAGAGGTCATCACTCGTTCCGCTGAAGAAACTACGGCGTGGGGCAGGGAATTCGCAACTGGGCTCAAGCCGCCTGCGCTGGTCCTTCTGTCTGGAGACCTTGGGAGCGGCAAGACCACTCTGACTAAGGGAATCGTTAGCGGCCTTGGCGCCGGCCGTGAAGAAGACGTCACCAGCCCGACCTTCACCCTGTTGCACATCTATGGCGGGGCGGGCGTAGCCCAGCCGGTCTTCCACGGTGACCTCTACCGCATCGAAAGCTTCCACGATTTCGAAACTCTCGGTATGGAGGACCTCTTCTCCCACTCCGGTATCGTAATTTTGGAGTGGTCTGAGCGTTTCCCGCTGCCCTCCCCTTGGCCCACGGTCCGCATCCGGCTGGAGCATTTGGGCGGCGACTCCCGCCGCATCACCGTGCTCTAAATCATCCTAACTCTCACGTTACCAAAAACTTCCGTTTCCTTGCCCGCCGGCCCTGGCGCTGCTAGCTTGAAAAGTGCCCTTCTGGCGCCTCCAATCGGCAAACGATGGCAAACGAAATCCTCAATCTAGCTGCTGAGACTGCGCCCCGCATCGAGCTGAGCAGCTACAACCTCACCCTCCCGATGGCCACCCTGGCCATCGGTGTGGACAACATTCACCACGACGTCTATCTCAGCCCAAAATTCGTTCAGGCCTCGCGTGACTATCTCTTCGAACTTATCCGCCAGCACACGGCCGGCTCGTTTATCACCGGGGTCGAGCTGCGCAACGCCAAGACCATTGACGGCGTCGGTTTCCGCAAGCTGCTTACGGACCTGCTGCAGTCCTCGCTCACGCAAGCCAAGTTCCACAAAAACATCGAAATTGACATACTCTTCCGCCTGGCGATTCTGAAATTCCTTACCCAGGAGCTCGGCAATCAGTTCGCTAACCTTATTCTCGAGGGCAAGGAGTGGATCCGCCAGCGCGGCGAGCACTTCGAGCGCAGCCAGCAGGCTCACGTCATCAAAGCCAAACTCTCCGAACTGCAATCCTCGCGGCGCAGCGTACTGCGCGCCGTCGGGCAGCAAGTTGCGCAAATGGTGGTGGACTCCGAAGAAAACGTTATCTTCAAAGCCCGCCGCGCGCTCTTCGGCGAAGAGTTTGCTCCTTACTACGAGCTGCTGAAGAACCGCTTCATCTTCCTCGACGGCGGCAAGGACGACTCCTACTTCCTCGAAAACTACGTTCTCCTTGGCAACTACGTCCGCGACGCCGACCGCTTCGAAGCCATGGACGCGCTCTTTCAGGATTTTCTGCAACAGGCGGGAGTCACGGTTCCGCAGAGTGCCGAGTTCAAGGACGCGGAATCGTCTTATCAGTCTATGCTCGCGGCCGCCCAGGCCATGCGCGACGAAATCGCCAATCTCGAAGAGCAGCGCGAAACCCTGTTGAAGAAACTCGGCCGCGGCGACGGGTTCTTCAACAAATTCCTCGGCTCCAACGATCCCGCGAATACCAAAGCCTCGCTCAATGACATCGAACTCCGCCTGAAGCACCAGCAGATCAAGTTGGAAGAGTTCGGCCCGCAAGTCGAAGCCGCCAAACAAAAGCTCGATTACTTCTTGAAAGACCACGGCTCGCGGCTTGGCGACTACCTGAACGATCCGGAAAACGCCCGCCGCCTGTTCGACCCCGGCGCCGAACCCGAGGCGCTTCGTCCATTGCGAACACAGCTGCTTTCGCGCCTCTTGGATCGCCTCGAGCAGCAAGACGTGCTCTACCACATCCTGGCCGGCTACGAAATCCGCTCCATCGCCGCGCAGTTTCATCCACCGCTGCACTTGCAGCAGCTACGGAAAGCCCTGGTGTCCAAAGATGAGCTGAAGCGGGTCGAGCAAGTGCTAAAGCAAGTCCACGCCAAGCAGCTCTCGGCCCGCCCCATCGAAGAGCTCTCCCGCAAAATCCGCCGCTACTCACGGGACGAGACCATGGCATTCGTTGTCCGCTTCGCCGTCGATTTTCTGCGCCTTCGCCGGGAACTGCGCGACGCCGAGCATCTGACCACATCCATGGAGCGCATCAGCCTGGTCTTCAGCGAACAGGCCCGCGAACTCTCGCGCCTCAACAATCGCCTTTACGAGTGTGTATTGCAGGAAGAAGCCAAGCCGCAGCTGGATCCCGTCGTCTCCCACGTCATCATCAAGGCCGACGTGCGCGGCTCTACAAAGATGACCCAGGACCTGCTTTCGCGCGGCCTGAATCCGGCGTCACACTTCAGCCTGAACCTGCACGAACCGGTAAAAAAACTGCTTGACCGCTTCGGCGCCAAAAAGGTTTTCATCGAAGGCGACGCCATCATTCTGGCCATCTTCGAAACCGAATCCAGCCGCGCCTATGCCCGGCCTGTCGCCAAGGCCTGCATCCTTGCCCGGCAGATGCTCACCGTCTGCAATTCCTACAACGACCGTGCCGCAAGCTCCGACCTTCCCGCGCTGGAACTTGGCCTCGGCATCGCCTTCCAGGGCTCCGCACCCACTTACTGGACTGACGGCGAATCACGCATCATGATCTCCAAAGCGCTCAACCTTTCCGACCGCCTCTCCGGTTGCACCAAGCTCGCGCGCCGTATGTTGGCCGGGCAAAAGTCCAGCTTCTCCGTTTTTCATTTTCTCCAAGCCATGCAGGGAGCATCGGCTGAAGAGCTCGACGAATTTCTCGTGCGCTACAACCACAACGGAATCGAACTCAACGAGGAAGGCTTTCAGAAGCTCTCCGATGAAATCTCCCTAGAATCCATCGAAACCAAACTGGAACTTCCTTGGGCCAAAGAAATCGTCACTCTTTTCTATGGCGAAGTGCCGATGGGCGACAATGTGGAGCTTCTGGTCCTTCGTCGGGGCACGGCACGCGAACTTCTCTCCGACGGCAAACTCGGGGGACCCTCCGAACATTTTTACTACGAAGTCTGTACCACCCCAGCGCTGTTCAATCTCGTCGCCGCTCTGTTGCGCACCAACCAGGCTTCCGTTCTGGCCTCCAAGTAGCTCTATTCGCTATCCGCTGCCCCGGTACTTCCTGACTTTGACACTTCTCCTGTAACATCTTTCCTGGAGGCGCAAGGGGTCCGGTGACGCTCCCGGCCTTCAAAGCCGGCGATTCGGCTCTTCGCGAGTCGAATGGTGGGTTCGACTCCCACACGCTTCCGCCAAGTTCCATGTTTTCAGGCGGTCTGAGCCGAAACTGACTCCATTTCGGGCTCTGACTCCAATTGACTGCCTATTCTCTGTGACAAGCGCTCAGAAGCGGCACGCTCTGCGTCTCCTACGATGTGCGCGTAGTGATCGAGCGTAACCTTTGAGTCTCCATGTCGCATGAGCCGGGTAACGATGTGGATGGGCGTACCGGCTTCGAGCAGCTCAGTCGTCACGCCATGCCGGAAGCAGTGAATCCCGACATGCACACCTTTCGCTGTCTCGATTCCGAGTTTTGCCATCGCACGGTGCACGCCGTATTTCACGACGTTGTCGGAGAGATAGGGGCTGCCCTTCGAGTTAGTGAACAGGTAGCCCTGATCGTTCGGCTTGTAGTGTTTGTCGAGCCAATCTCGCAAGCGTTTCGCGAGTAGCTCAGGCATGTGGACAGGAGCGGCACTGTTCTCGCTCTTCGGAGTCGTCTCCTTGCGAGTGGCGTAGTCGAGCGCCGCAGTGACGTTGATGCGCTTCCGTTTAAAGTCGAGGGAAGCGACTTTAAGCGCGGTGACTTCTCCGATCCGCAGGCCGCATAAAGCCGCGATCAGGAACATGGTTTTGAACGGTTGCGGAGACGCATTGATGACACGAGCGGCGATGTCAGCGTCGAAGAAGTAGACCAGCATCTGAGGTTTCTTATCAGCAGGGAACTCGATGTCATGACGCCTTACGACAGGAATCGCGTATCCCCACTTTCGGCCTTTGTTCAGGATGGAACTCAGAGTCCCGTAGACGTTCTCTACGGTCTTCCTGCGGTCCGCCCGCTGCCCAACAACCGTGACGAACATTTGATGGACACTCACGGTGAGGTCGCGCAACGGCTTCTCGCCCAGCTGGGGCAGTACGTAGTTTCTGATATGCGACAACGACGCTCGCGCGCCGCTCGCCTTACGATTCGGAATGATCTTGAGCTTCCACTCGTCAATTAGGTCTGCGAGTTTCTTGCCAGCTCTCACGGGCGGTGGGGGTGCGACATTCACCCGGTCTAGGTACGGTTGTAGCGCTGCGCGGGCGGCTCTCTCGGACGTTATCGAAACGTCGAATGTCACCGTCCGCCGCGTCCTTTTTCCAGTCTCGGAGGCCGGTTCCGCATCGCGGTACGACCCGACCCATTTTTGACCTCGTTTGTAGACACGTCCAACCTGAAAACGTCGCCGTGGCACGATGCTCCTTGTGCTCGGCGGCGATGACGTTGCTGGCCCGAAGTCTACCACGCTGACGCCAGGCGCGAGTTTGGACGCGGTTGCCATCACACATTTACGGTCTGCTTCAATGCGCCCCTTTTATGACTCATGGGGAAATTTTGGGAGCGGAATCTCCGGCGCGAAGGATCGGCGTCCTGAACTAGACCGGCTCATGGCCGATGCCCACAAGCGCCGCTTTGACGTGATAGCCGTCTGGAAGTTTGATCGTTTCGCCCGCAGCGTCAGTCATCTCTTGCGTGCGCTCGATACCTTCCGCGTCCTGGGCATTGAGTTTGTGAGCTTGTCGGAATCGCTCGATACGGCCACGCCAGCGGGCAGGATGGTTTTCACGGTGTTGGGCGCTGTGGGAGAGCTTGAGCGATCCCTAATCGTTGAGCGCGTGAAGGCGGGACTCCGGAACGCCAAGGCAAAGGGCAAACGGCTTGGACGGCCGCGCAAGATTCTGGACACACGCAAGATTGCAGATTTGCGGGCGCAAGGAATCGGTTGGAAGAGAATTGCCGTAGAACTGGGCGTAGGTGTCGGGACTATCTACCAGAGCGCTCGCGATGCTGAGCCCTCCTAGGTGGTTCAAAAACTCGGGAAAAGGTTTTTTGAACCTAGCCGGAGAGCGCCGAGAGCGCCGCAGATTCGTGTCGCCGCAGATTCGTTGACTTGCCTCAGATCGCCACCTAAGATTCTCGTCAAACGGTGGAGTCTCAATCCCTTATCGGTCAGACCGTCTCGCACTACCGCATGCTCGAACGCCTCGGCGGTGGCGGCATGGGTGTGGTCTATAAAGCGGAAGATACACGGCTGCATCGCTTCGTCGCGCTGAAATTCCTTCCCGACGAAGTCGCCATCGATCGCCAAGCGCTTATCCGCTTCCAGCGAGAAGCGCAAGCCGCCTCTGCGCTGAACCATCCCAACATCTGCACCATCTACGACATCGGCGAAGAAAATGGCCGTGCATTCATCGCTATGGAGTTTCTCGATGGCGCGACGCTCAAACACCTCATCACCGGCCAGCCCGTCGATCTCGAACGACTTCTCAACATCGCTGTACAGGTCGCTGAGGCTCTCGATGCCGCTCACTCGGAAAACATCATCCATCGCGACATCAAACCGGCCAACATCTTCGTAACCAAGCGCGGTCATGCCAAAATTCTCGATTTCGGCTTGGCCAAAGTCGCTTCCGCCAAACCTGTGGCTGATGCGGATCAGCAAGCGACTCTTGCCACCGACTCCGCGCATCTCACCAGTCCCGGCACCGCTCTCGGCACTGTCGCCTACATGTCCCCGGAGCAGGCCCTCGGCAAAGAACTCGATTCCCGAACCGACCTTTTTTCCTTCGGCGTCGTGCTCTACGAAATGGCTACCGGCCGCCTACCTTTCAAAGGCGACACCTCCGCCGCCATCTTCGATTCCATCCTGCACAAAGCCCCGATTCCCGCAGTGCGCCTGAACGACGAGACTCCCGCCGACCTCGAACACATCATCAATCGCGCCATCGAAAAAGACCGCAACCTTCGCTACCAGCACGCTTCCGACATGCGCGCCGAACTGCAGCGCCTCAAGCGCGACACCGACTCCGGCCGCTCCGCCGCCGTCCCCGCCGCGGAACGTGCCGAAGCTGAACCCGCATCTCGGGCGGCCGATAAGACTTCTTCTTCCAAACGAGAGGCTGCTTTCGACGCCAATGCTCCTGCCACCGCTGCTTCCGCAGCCTCTCTTCGCGTAGGGGCACGATATATCGTGCCCTCGCAAGGCAAGCGCTGGCTTGCTGTGGGCGCGTTGGCGCTGATTGCCGTCGCAGCCGCCGCCCTCTACTGGCGCTCCGCTCATGCCGCTAAACTCACCGAAAAAGACACCGTCGTCCTCGCCGACTTCTCGAATACGACGGGTGATGCCATCTTTGACGACACTCTGAAACAAGCGCTGGCGACACAACTCGCGCAATCACCGTTCTTGAATATTCTTTCCGACCAAAGAGCTGCCGAGACTTTACGCATGATGAGCCGCGCTCCCGGGGAACGCATCACCATGGACACGGCCCGCGAGATTTGCCAGCGCACGGGAAGCAGGGCGGTGCTGGCGGGGTCCATCGGCAGCCTGGGGAGCCAGTACATTCTTGGCCTGAATGCCGTGAACTGCGTCAGTGGAGATTCTCTCGCGCGTGAGGAACTGCAAGCCTCGCGAAAAGAGGATGTGCTGAATACTCTGGGGAAAGCTGCCACTGCCCTGCGGGAAAGGTTAGGCGAGTCGCTGGCCTCGATTCAGAAGTTCGACACGCCCGTCGAGCAGGCGACTACATCATCGCTGGAAGCCCTGAAAGCCTACAGCCTGGGCAGCCGCGCGCTAGCAACAAGTGGCAACCCCCTCGCGCTTCTCAAACATGCCATCGAGCTGGATCCCAACTTTGCGGATGCGTATGCACAGATAGCGACCGTATACGGCAACAACGGGGAGACGGATCTTGCCGCGGAGAACGCTCAGAAGGCTTTTGACCTGCGCGACCGGGTGAGTGAGCGGGAGAAGTTCAGTATCACGTCGAGGTATTACTGGACCGTTTTGGGAGATTTGGACCAGGAGCTGCGCGTCTACCAGGTTTGGGAGCAAACCTATCCTCGCGATGCCGTTCCGCACAACGATTCCGGCGTCGATTTTCGGATCTTTGGAGAATACGAGCGCGCTCTCGCGGAGCACCAGGAAGCGGTTCGGCTGGATCCAAATTCCGCCACGGCCGTTGATAACGTGGCGGAAGACTTCCTCAGCCTCAACCGCTTGGACGAAGCAAGGCAAACCGCTCAACAGGCCGTGGTGGGGTGGCCAGACAGAGTAGATGTACACGCGGACTTGTATCTGCTGGCGTTTCTTGAGCACGACGCCAAGGGAATGGAAGCGCAGGCAGCCGCTGTCTCGGGCAAACCCGGCGAAGGATTCTTCCTCTTCATGCAATCCGAGACAGAAGCGTACTTCGGACGCTTGAAGGGATCGCGCGAGCTCTTGCGGCGAGGCGTGGAAGATCAAAAAAGGGAAAACAATAGGGAAAGCATCGCGGTCGCAGAAGCGACTGGTGCGCTGTACGAAGCGGAGTTCGGTAATTCGGAGATGGCCAGGCAGGCTGCGTCCTTGGCCCTTGCTACTTCCTCCGGGAGAGATGCGAAAACATTTGCATCTCTTGCGTTTGCCCGGTCGGGGGATGCGACCCGCGCAAAGCCTCTGGCAGACGAACTGAACAAGCGCTTTCCTTCAGACACGGGGCTGCAAAGGTATTGGTTGCCGATGATTCGGGCCTCGATTGAGCTGGCGCGCAAGAATCCCTCAGGGGCCATTAACGCTCTGCAGGGCGCTTCTTACGAGTTCGGTTTCTCTGGGCATGATGGAGTCGCGCTGTATCAAGTGTATCTGCGCGGGCAGGCCTATCTGGTGGCTCATCAGGGTAATGAAGCCGCAGTGGAATTTCAGAAGATTCTCAATCACCGCAGCATCGTGGTGAACTCTCCGGTTGGACCGCTGGCCCACGTCGGCCTCGCCCGTGCCTACGGTCTGCAAGGCGACACCGCCAGAGCCCGTACCGCCTACCAGGACTTTTTCGCTCTCTGGAAAGATGCCGACCCCGGCATCCCCATACTGATGCAAGCAAAGGCCGAGTACGCGAAGCTGAAGTAGCGGCTGGCGGGTTCGGAAAACCCCTCCAAAACATTGGTTGCAAGCTGTTGATTCGGCAAGGCCCCCGGAAGGGGCGTCTGTGTTCAGGAAAGAGATGTTTTTGGATCGATTCGAAGTGGAAGAAGTGGGCGTACGAAAGCGAGGCTGGTAGACTACTAGAGAGATTTGAGGGAATCTTGAAACCTTCGCCATCTACCCTAGTGCAGAGAGTTAGTCTGAAGAATTATAAGAGCATCGCCGACTGCGATGTTTTTCTGCATCCCCTAACTTTCCTGGTTGGACCAAATGGAGCAGGGAAAAGCAACTTCCTTGATGCTCTACGGTTTGTGACCGATGCCCTGCGAACGTTGCTGGATCACGCGCTTCGGGTGACGTGGACAAGGAACAAAACTTTGGGTGGTGGTGTCTCACATCACGTGCGGATACGTACGAGGTCGGTTCTGTTCGCTGTGCCGTCATTTGTGTTTGTTGCTACCCTCACGCACTCAGCGGGTCACGCAGCCTTGGCCCAAGCCCAGCCGACCGAAGAATCTGCTTCCTTCAAGAATGCCAAAGAGACTGTGTCGAGACTCTTGTTGGAGCCTGTTTACACGTCGGCAGACGAGAGGATTCTGAACGGGGCAGGTGATAGTGCCGCCGTCGCCATCACGAGAATCGTAAGCGACCGAGAGATGAACTCACCCGAGACCGGAAGGCGGATTCTTCTCATCCTGCATTTGGCATTCGAGGCCCCCCAATCCATCATCGGACGAAACAACAAAACGCCAAATGTAGCACTACGCCTGATCGACCAATTGGAGCAGACGGATTACGGGCGACGGCCGAACGTAATCGGCAATGCACGATTTGAAATCAAGCACAATACGTCCACCGGACAACCTTTACAGCCGGTAACCCTCCCGGGAGAGCCAGTCATAGATTGGGGGCACACGCAGTGGGTAAGCAACGCGCTCCTTCTGATTACCACTGTCAAGCCCGGCATGACGCGAAGCGACTTGCTGCGCGTGTTTACCACCGAGGGCGGCTTGTCGACCCGCACGCATAGAACCTACGTGCTGAGACAGTGTCCAATTATCAAAGTTGACGTGGAGTTTTCAATTGCAGGGAACGAAGCAAATGACAAAATCGCTAAAATCTCGAAGCCCTATCTAGACTATAGCATTTACGATTAGATTTTTACCGATAGGTCCTGGGAAACCGGGTTATCGTCAACTTGAAGTACTGGCCCCAAGTGGACGGTTTGCGGCTAATCTGGGACCAGGCGATCCAGCGATTCAGAATCTTGGAATATTCCCGCTAAAGCTCGTCTGGCAACGGATGTCTAATGTTCGAGACAAATTTTCTATCACAAGCTCCGAACATTTGAAAATTGATCCGCGCTTGCTTCAGACTGAGCACGCCGTTTGGTCCCCCGCGCACGTCGTCTGCGTCATGATCATCTTGGCCGTCATCTTCCCAAAAGCACACTTTGCAGATTTCGTATCCGGCACGCCCATAAAGGTTTTGTAGCGACAGCAGGGGCACCGGTCGCTCTTCTTCTGTTCCGATGGCTTGGACACGTTTTCAAACACGCCCGGAGTTTACATCAGCCGACCCCGCAAGGTCCCGATTTACGTTAGTGTTTTATCGGACGCGAGTTTTTCACGCAGTCGTACACGTCAGCAAGGTCTTCTGCTCGCGTTCGATAAAAACGGTTTGAAGGTAGCCGCTGCGAATTAAGAGGAAAGCAAAAATCGCAGCCCTGCGCTTGCCGGGCCGCTCTGTTTCTGCCTATCATCCCTGTGCCTCGCGGAACGATTCGCTCTCACGGAGGACCTAATGCGCACTGCGCAACTCACTGGTCGCGTCGTCCTCTCCTTCGTCACGGTCCTGATTCTCACGATTTTCGTCCTCGCGCCGTCCGCCAAGCCACAGGGCCAAGCCACATCCGACTGGGACGTTCACATGCTTGCTGGGAGCCGGGCTTTCGATGCGCAGGACTTTACCGAGGCCGAGAAGCAGGCAAAGCTGGCTCTGCAGTTCTCATCACGCTTCCATCCGGAGGACATGCGAATCGAAAGGAACCTTCGTTTTCTCGGCCGCATCTATCAGGCGCAAAATCGCTTTCCTGAGGCAGAGTCGTCCTTTCATAAAGCGCTTCAGATTCACCACGACCGTATCGGCAGCGGCGATGACACCTTGCCGGACTGCTACGAAGACCTCGCTCAATTGTATGAAGCCGAAGGCAAGTACAACGAGGCCGAACCCCTGCGCCAGCGTGCCCTGAAAATGATGACCAAGAGCTATGACGGCAAGGGCATCTGGGTTGCCCAACGCATGGAATCCTTGGCCGCAGTCTACGTTGCCGAACAGAAGTATGCGGAGGCCGACGCTCTATACAAGAAATCGATTAGCTTGACGGAAGAACAATTCGGACGCGAGAGCGCACGCCTCGCAGATCCGTTGCAAAAGCGTGCTGACGTACTGCTTCAGCTGGGCCGTCAAACCGAGGCGGCGGCCCTCCGCGATCGTGCTTCCCAACTCCTGGGCAAGAGTCCATAAGCCCGGTCGGGTTCCTTCTGACTATCTTTTGGTTGACGAGGCAAAAAGCGCTTGGTGATGGGCCAAATGCAGTTACTTGGGAAAGGCTTCATTAAGAAAGTGAGTGACCTGCTCAATTCGCAGTATGGACAGCATCTTTCGGCGAGGGAAATACGCCGTGCAAACCCCTGCCAAGCCAAGATTCGGATGCCACACACCATCGGTCGGCCTATCGAACCAAACGCCTGCCCCGCTGAAACCACGGGCGTGCATACTTTTGTTAGCAGCTACAAAGGGGGTTAGGAACTCAATGGCGGGATCGAACGGTTCGAACTTTGGTTTTTCCTGTATCCGGCTCCATTGAATCAACGCAAAGGCTGCGGCAGTTCCTGGAGCAACAACTCGTGCCTGAGCAGATGGGTACCCCCGCATCGTTATTACAGTTCCATGCTGCGGGGTAACGGCATCCTCAGCAAGCTCGAAGAACCGGACTGAATGTTTGCCTTCGATTGACTTCTGAACTTCAAGGGCGGCTAGGTCAGAATTCTCTGCGCAGAAGCGACCAACTATCTTCGTTCTAACCTTGGGTTTGTATTCTACGTCTCGGCGCTTCGGAAGCTCATCGCGTTTGTCATTGGAAGCGTTGTCAATACCGCTGATCGTTTAGTGGCGGAGCTGTCGTTGGAGACCTGAGCGGCGGCGTTGTGCGGTGGAGCATGCGCGCGAAAAGTACGAAGTGAGCGAGCGCCATGCCTGCCGGCTGCTGGGGCAGTGGCGCAGGACACAACGCTATGCCGCGATCCAGAGGATCGACGAAGAAGCGCTGACGGAAACGATCATCCAACTGGCCAGTGAGTACGGACGCTACGGCTACCGTACAGGCCGTAAATAAACGATGGACAGGAGTCCGAACAAAATGCAAAGAAGTGTTCCAAAGACTCGGCGCTTGTTCATAGCAGATTGAAATGTTCCAAGTAAAAAGATTTCGTGGGAGCACCCAGGGGTTCCCACTGTTGCAAGCATATACGACCTTCGACGCTTAAAGTTTTCTCAAGCGCCTGGTAAACGCCCTTACCGCCAACTTGAGTACTACGGTGAAGAGCGAAGACCAGGGTGGTCCCTTTTTCGGGCTAGTAGACGCATACCCCCCACCACGTTGATGGG
>CAZQOB010000067.1:0-28912 GCA_964594885.1 uncultured Acidobacteriaceae bacterium | reverse complement strand
ACCTTTGAACAGATTAGTTCCTAGATGGTGTTGCATCGACCAGTTGAATGCACCCTCCTTTGCGGATACCTGGTGGGGCTCTATTTGGAACGTTTCACGGTCGTGCCTCTTGGCAACGGCGCCCTTGAAGCAACGCCGGTGACGATCGTTGCCTTGGCGGCTGGATTTGTTCTCGCCATTTCATTCGTTCTCGTTGTTGGAAATACTTCTGTTGAACCGCTACCGGAGATCCAGGAGTAGCCGTTAGCCCAATCGCTCGGCGCAGAGCACACGGGGAATTCCGGCCAGGTCGCTCGTGACGCCGACGTTTGTCCATTGCGGGGAGTCCAGCAGCGGCTGAACCGCGGGCAGGGAATTGTGTCCGAGTTCGAGAACCATCAGCCCCCTGGCTTTCAGAAGCTCGGCAGACTGAGCAATCAGATCGGCGTAGAACTCGTAGCCTTCTGCGCCGCCGTAGAGCGCCAAATCCGGCTCGTGGTCGCGCACTTCGCGCTGGAGCTCCGCCGCTTCGTGCCATCCAATGTAGGGCGGGTTGCTTACGATCAGGTCGAAGAGTGGTGACTCGTGCAAAGAGGAGAACAAATTCGATTCAACGAAGGTAATTCGTTCTGCAACGCCGAGGCGACTGGCGTTGCGCTGAGCCACGGCCAGTGCGGCGGCCGAAACATCGAGTGCATAGATGCGCGCCGAGGGCAGCTCTTTGGCCAGCGCAACCGCAAGACAGCCCGAGCCGGTACCAAGGTCCGCAACGAGCAAGCCCTCGCCAGTCATGTTCTGTGCCTGTTTGTTGCGCAGATCGTGCAGCGCCAGCCGGTCTAATGCAACCTCAACCACATGTTCGGTTTCCGGCCGGGGAATCAGCACGTCTGGTGTGACCTCGAATTCCAGTCCCCAGAACTCCTGCTTGCCCGTCAGATGCTGCACGGGGACGCCGGCCGTGCGCTTCTCAATCATCGAGAGATAGCTGCGCGATTCTTCCTCGGTTAGTACGTCTTCCGGGTGCGAGTAGAGCCAAGTCCGCGTGCGGCCTGTAGCATGAAGCAGCAGCAATTCGGCAGCGAGCGTATGCGAAGGAACGCTGGCATCGCGCAGTTGTGTTATGCCGAGTTTCAGGGCGGTGCGAATGTCCATGGGTGAAGAAGAGAAAGCAGATTCCTCGCGTTGCTCGGAATGACAATCGTGCGTCTCGCGTACCACCGAAAAAGTGGATCAGCCAGCCGGCTTAAGCTTCGGCGAGTTCAGTCTTCAGCCGTTCGGCTTCGTAGTGGCTCGAGAGTCCGTCCACCACTGCCGCCAGTTTGCCTTCCATGACGTCGGTCAATTGATGCAGCGTAAGCCCGATGCGGTGATCGGTGACCCGGTTCTGGGGAAAGTTGTAGGTGCGGATTTTCTCGGATCGGTCGCCGGTTTTGATCTGCCCGCGGCGTTCCGCGCCCAGCGCCGCTTGCTGTTTCTCCAGCTCCATCTCGTACAAGCGTGAACGCAAAACCCGCATGGCCTTGGCGCGATTCTTGATTTGCGACTTTTCATCCTGCTGAGAAACAACCAAACCGGTCGGCAAGTGCGTGATGCGCACCGCGGAATAGGTCGTGTTCACGGACTGGCCGCCAGGCCCTGACGAGCAGAAGGTATCAATGCGCAAGTCCTTCGGCTCGATCTTGATGTCGATTTCGTCGGCTTCCGGCAATACGGCCACCGTCGCCGCTGAGGTGTGGATCCGTCCCTGGGTTTCCGTGGCTGGCACCCGCTGCACGCGGTGCACACCACTTTCGTATTTCAGCTTCGAATAGACTTTGTTGCCGGAGATCGATGCAACGATTTCCTTCAATCCGCCCAGTGACGACGGCGAACTCGCCAGCACTTCCGCTTTCCAGCCCTGCGTTTCCGCGTAGCGCGAGTACATTCTGAACAGCTCCGCTGCAAAAAGCGCTGCTTCATCGCCACCCGTTCCCGCGCGAATTTCCACGATCACGTTCTTTTCGTCGTTGGGATCCTTGGGGAGCAGCAGCACTTTCAGCTCGCGCTCGACGGCGTCGCGGCGCGCGCTCAAATGCTTTTCCTCTTCATGCGCCATTTGCCTGATTTCCGGATCATCGGCTTCCAGAACCATCTCATGCGCGCCGGCTAGGTCTTTTTCGATCTGCTTGAACTCGCGGTGTTTGTTGACGATTTCCGCAAGCTCGGCATGCTGCTTGGCAAGTTTCTGGAAGCGCGCGGAGTCCGACACAACTTCCGCCGAAGAGAGTTGCTGCGTCATCTCCTCGTAGCGCGCGTCGAGCTGATCCAGCTTTTCCGTTAACGTCAGTACCGGCATTGCCAAATTCCTTTCGCCTGAGCGATCCTTCGCGGGTAACGCAGCGCGGCATAATTCCGAGGATTCACGCCAAAAGGGGTAGGTGGCTCCCGATAGGGAGTCAAGCCAGGCAGCTAATAAAAGGAGGAGAACTTCATAATGACATTCTTATGATACCAGTGCCCCGAACACGGCCGCAAATCAGGTTCTAACGAATTGCTGTAAGATGAAGCGAAACCATGAGCGAAGCCGCACAAGCGAAGCTCCCAGAATCCGCTGAAAACGAGTCCGCGGGGCGGCCCGAGCGCTCGGCCGATCCCGGCTTTTTGTGGGATTTTTGGTATCCCGCGGCCCGCGGCTCCGAGCTGCGCGCCAGGACACTGACCAAGGCCACGCTTTTGGAAGCGCCGCTGGTTCTCGGGCGTAGTGACGAGGGCCAAGCCTTCGCCCTGGGTGATTCCTGCCCGCACCGCGGTATTCCGCTGTCTTACGGCCGCTTCGATGGCAAGAATGTTGAGTGTAGCTACCACGGGTGGAAATTTGACGGCTGCAGCGGCCAATGCATTGAGATTCCGTCGCTGACTTCGCAAGACAAATTGAAAGTCGATCGCATCTTTGCCGGACATTATCCCTGCGTGGAAAGCGATGGCTACGTTTGGGTCTTCATGCAGTCTGGCGAACGGCGAAGCGGCGATACGCCGGAGCTCGCCGCTACTTCGCGTAACTCCTCCGATGGCCCGTCGCTGGCCAGCAACACTGCAACGCATCCACCGAAGTTGGCTACCTTCAGCGAAAAATACAAAATCACCCATCTCGCCTGCGACCTGCCTTCGCACATCGATCACGGCATCATCGGATTGATGGATCCCGCCCACGGACCGTTCGTGCATCAGTCCTGGTTCTGGCGCAGCCAGAAAAGCATCCACGAAAAGGCCAAACAGTTTGAGCCGATTCCCAACGGCTTCCGCATGAGCACGCACTCACCCAGTACCAACAGTGCACCGTACCAGATGCTTAAGAAAATGACCGGCTCTCCGGTCACGACCACGATCGATTTTGTGCTGCCCAACATGCGCACCGAAGAGATTCGCAGCGGTAAGCTTTGGTTCGCGAGTCTAACCACAGTCACTCCCGTACGGCGCGATCTGACTCGAATAGATTTTGTTGCGGCGTGGAATGTGCCGCTGCCGATCTCGATCTTCCGGATATTTGCGCAAATCTTTTTGCGGCAGGATCAGGAGACAATGATCCAGCAGGCAGAAGGCCTGAAGCAAAATCCACGCCTGATGTTAATTGACGACGCCGATCGCCCAGCAAAATGGTATTTCGCATTGAAAGCAAACTTGCTGGAATCGCGCCGTACGGGCGCGCCCATGGTCCATCCTATGGATGGCCCAATCACCCTGCGTTGGCGTTCTTGAGCCTCAATCTCCCAAAATGTGAGGTGAAATGCCTGAACTGCCCGAAGTTGAGACGATTGCGCGCGGGTTACAGCAGTCCGTAGCCGGGCGGCGCATTTTGTCCGTGTCCATAAGCAAAAGCGATTTCATGGATGACCCCGCGGCGATCGAGCGGGAGTTACCCGGAAGCCAGATTGATCGCGTCGAACGCTACGGAAAGTTCATGTTGCTGCGGCTCACGAACGCCACGAGGGCCGAGTCTGCGCGCGCGCTGCTGGTGCACCTCGGGATGACCGGTAACCTCGTGCCGCACTTCGCTGGGCAGCCGATGGTCAAACACACTCACGTGACGTTGGCGCTGGATGATGGACGGGAGCTGCGCTTTATCGACCCGCGGAGATTTGGCCGCATGGCCTATCTTTCCGGAACAACGCTGCAACAGGAGCTGGCACGCTTTGGCGCCGAGCCGTTGCTGGTGACGGCAGAAGATTTTGCAGGAGCAATTCACGCCAGCCGGGCGCGCATCAAGGCCCTGCTGCTGGATCAACGTATTCTCCGCGGCGTAGGCAATATTTACGCCGATGAGAGCCTGTGGGCGGCCAAAATTCACCCAGCGCGAACAGGAGCTAGTCTGAAGCCGGCAGAAGCTGAAGCTCTGCGCCAAGCGCTGCGCAAGATTTTGTTGCAGGCGATCAAAAAGCGCGGTTCGTCAATTTCCGATTTTGTGGACGGCAACGGCGACGCCGGCGAGTACCAGCGCTATCACAAAGTCTACGGCCGCGACGGGCAAAAATGCTTTCGCTGCGGCGCGAAAATCAAATGGATGATCGTGGCGGGGCGCACCAGCCATTTTTGCGCGGTCTGCCAGCGTGCGCCGCGCATGACCAGAACTGCGCGGAAAACGGCGAAACCTAAACGCCATATCCGTACGTCGAAGAGATAGTTGCCCGAGGTTTCGAACCAGATCGAAAACCATTTCGGCCGAACGTTCTTGACCAGGTTAAACAAGGCCGCAGTGTTTGTTCGTTTGGCCGTCAATCACAACGTGTGGCCTTCGGAGAGTGAGGATAGGGATGCGTTTTCAACGACGAGTGGTGAGGTTGTGCGTGCTGATTTTGCTGGGCTTGGCGGCCGCGGGCAGTTTCACCGCAGCTGCGGACGATGATGCGGGCGGACTTGCAGCGGCCGACGCGCAAATTCTGAAAGAAGTTAGCGAGCACAGCGAGGCGATGCAAAACCTCGAATACCTCTCCGACAACATCGGGCCACGGCTCACGGGATCGCCGCTGCTCAAACGAGCTAACGAATGGACCGCGGCAAAACTGAAGGAATACGGCCTGGCGAACGTCCACTTGGAACCCTGGACCATCGCGCATTCCTGGACCCGCGGGACCGCCCGCGCTCGCGTCATCGCTCCTGCAGAGCATCCGCTCATCATCGCGTCCGCCGGCTGGGCTCCGGCTACGAACGGGGTACTTCGCGGACCCGTCGTTTATTTCGACGCCAAGACCAAAGCCGACTTCGAAAGGTTCAAAGGAAAACTCAAGGGCGCCATCGTGATCTATCAGGATCCGACAAGCCTTTCGCCGCCGAGGCCAGAAGACGCAAATGGTGAATATGTCCGGCCGATGCAGGCGCCGCCTCCGGTGAAGGGCCAACCGCCTGCGCCATCTCCGTTTGCCGCGTTCCTGGAAGCCGCCCGCGCTCGCAACGACTTCTTCAAGAGCGAAGGTGTAGCCGCAATTTTGCGCGATTCCGGCAAGCCACATGGGCTGCTGAACATGACCGGAGTCGGCGGAGAAAAATTTGAAATCGGCGCGATTCCTTCGGCGTTCGTCACCGGCGAAGGATACCGCTTGATTTTCCGTTTGTTGAGGCACGGCCCGGTAACCGTGGAAATGGAAATGACCAATATGTTCAGCGAAAAGCCAGTCGAGGTGTACAACACGGTGGGTGAAATTCGCGGCTCTGAAAAACCGGACGAAGTCGTGATTCTAGGCGCCCACCTTGACTCGTGGGATTTGGGAACAGGCTCAACCGACAACGGAACTGGTTCGATGGCGGTGCTGGAGGCGGCGCGCGCGCTGCTGAAATCTGGCGTGAATCCGAAACGCACCATTCGCTTTGTATTGTTTTCCGGCGAGGAAGAAGGGCTGGTCGGATCGAAAATGTACGTCGAAGCCCATAAGAACGATTTGGACAAAATCTCCGCGGTTTTAGTACACGACACGGGAACGGGCAAGGTGCTGACGCTGGGGTTGCACGACAACTACCAAGACCGCGAGATCGTCGATCAGGTTCTTGCGCCTCTGGCCGAGCTGAAATTGCTGGAGCCGAGCATGCAGCGGTCATTTGGGACGGACCACTCCTCATTTGACGATGTTGGTGTCCCGGGGTTTTGGTGCGTCCAGAATGGCGCGGAATACTCGAAGACTCACCACAGCCAGTCCGATACGTTCGACAAAGTTTGGAAAGACGATTTGAATCAGGGCGCGCAGGTCCTCGCCGCCTGGGCCTACAACACCGCGCAGTTGCCGGCGATGCTGCCGCGCAGGCCGTTGCCGTATCAGCCCACCGAGGCCGTTGCCGAGGCCGAAGCCGCGCAACCGGATCCGATAGCGGAGATGGATGCCAAGCTGATCGCCCGGGTGAAAACCGATCAAGCCGAATTGCAGAAAAATCTTTCGTATCTGGCCGATCAAATCGGCCCGCGTCTGACGGGTTCCACGAAATTGGAGCAGGCCAGCAAGTGGACCATGGAGCAGTTCAAAGCGCTCGGCCTGGACAACGCGCATCTTGAGCCATGGACCATCGCCAACAGCTGGACCCGCGGCCCAGCAACCGGCCGCATCGTGGTACCAACGGAGCAACTGCTGACGCTGGCATCGGCCGGATGGTCTCCGGCTACAAACGGAACCGTGCGGGGCCCAGTGATTGGAATTGGCGTTCAGAAATTGGAGGATTTGCAGAAATACAAGGGCCAGCTTAAGAACGCGATTGTTCTCCTCGACCGGCCCGGCGAGACGGAAGGGCCGTCCAATCCGATGCTGACACCGTATGCGGAGAGCAATCTGCCGCTCGACCATCCTAAGAACACGCCGCTGGCAGATTTTCGCGCAAGATTCCGGATGCTAAACGATGAGGCGAAGTTCTTGAAAGACGAAGGCGCGGCAGTCGTGCTCTTGGTATCCGAAAAGTGGTACGGCCTGTTGAATATGGGCACAGGCTTCTCGCGCGAGTATCAGCCGGGAATTTTGCCCGCCGCTTATATGGCCCGCGAGAATGCAACGCTGCTCTGGAGGTTGCTTGACGCCGGGCCGGTGGAAGCCGAAGTCAACATTCAAGGCAGCTTCAGTGGGAAGCCGGTTACCGTGTATAACACCGTCGCTGAAATCACGGGAACCGAAAAGCCCGACGAAGTTGTGCTTATCGGCGGGCATTTGGATTCCTGGGATCTCGGAACTGGCGCAACTGACGACGGGGCCGGTGCAGCGGCGGTAATCGCTGCGGCCCGCGCTCTGGTTAAGTCCGGCGCGAGACCAAAACGCACGATTCGGTTCGTTCTGTTTACCGGCGAAGAGCAAGGATTAAACGGTTCGCGGGCCTACGTCGCCGCGCACAGAGACGAGCTCGGCAGGATCTCCGGCGTGCTGGTGCACGATTCGGGAACCGGAAAAGTGCTCACCATCGGTCTGATGCACAACTATGGGGCCAGAGAGACCATAGATCGCGTTCTGAATCCGCTGGCAGGCGAGAAAAGCATCGGGCTAGCTGAGCCCAGCCTGCGCAGTGAAGGCGGCAGTGATCACGTCCCGTTCGATCAGGCGGGCGTTCCCGCTTCCTGGTGCATCCAGGAAGTGGCCACCTACGAAAAAGACCATCACTCGCAGACGGATACGCTCGACCGCGTGAAGTGGGACGACCTCGCGGAAGGCGCGCAGGTACTCGCGGTATACGCCTACAACGTGGCGCAACTTCCGGAGCTGCTGCCGCGCAAGCCCGCGCCGCAAAGCGCGACGCACTGAGCGCTAATTCACGGCGCCAATTCTGGTAAGGTAGAGCGGGGCGCAGGGGTTGCAGCGCCCCGAACCTTTTGAGGGGATGAGAGCCTATCCAGCGATGCGGGTCGTAGCACAGCGTGTGAGCCGCGCCAAAGTAACCGTCGAGGGGAAAATCGCCGGCGAGATTGAAGAAGGGTTGATGATTCTTCTGGGTGTCGGCAACCAAGACACGCCAGCCGTTGCAGCCGGGATGGCGGAAAAAGCGGCAAATCTGCGCATTTTTGAAGACCAAAACGAAAAAATGAACCGCTCGCTTCTGGACATAAAGGGCGCCGCCCTCGTTGTGTCGCAGTTCACATTATACGGTGATGCGCGCGGCGGGCGCCGGCCCAGTTTCATAGCCGCGGCGCCGCCGGAATTGGCCAAGGCCCGGTATCAAGAGTTCTGTGAGGCCTTGCGCAACCTGGGAATCACGGTGGCCACAGGAGTTTTTCAAGCCATGATGTCCGTGGAGCTGGTTAATGAAGGGCCGGTCACAATCCTCCTCGATTCGGACAAAGCGTTCTGACCGATCGGGCGCTGCTTCGCCAGAAAATGCGAGCAAGCCCGCACTGTGGACCTGCAAACGCTGCTTCGCTGAGCTTCGCCGGCTCGGTTCGCGCAAGAATGTGGAAGGGATGGCGCGCTACGGCATACGAGCGAAGATCGTATATGGCGTCTCGAAACCCAAACTGGATGTACTGGCCAAACAGATCGGCAAAGACCACCAGCTCTCGTTGCAGCTGTGGGATTCGGGCGTGCACGACGCACGGATTCTAGCTGGAATGGTAGATCTGGCAGAGCAGGTCACCGCGCCTCAGATGGAGCGCTGGGTGTTGGACTTCGACAACTGGGACGTATGCGACGGCACTTGCTGTCATCTGTTCACGTACGCCCGACCGGCGTGGCAAATGGCAATCCGATGGAGTGGCCGGCCTCAGGAATTCCAAAAACGCGCCGGCTTTGCCTTGATGGCGTATTTGGCCCTGCATGATAAAGAAGCGGCAGACGGAAAATATCTCCGCTTGCTTTCGATCATCCGCCGCGAAGCTACGGACGAACGGAATTTTGTGCGCAAGGCGGTAAACTGGGCTTTGCGCCAGATCGGAAAGCGGAATCTGAATCTGAATCGCGAGGCGATCCGGGAAGCCGAGCGCTTTGGCAAAATGAATTCCCGGGCGGCAAGATGGATTGCGGCCGACGCTCTTCGTGAATTGCGCAGCCCAGCCGTTCAACGGCGTTTGCGGAAAAAGAAAAAACATGGCTGACACGCTAGAGGGCACAAGAATCCGCCGCGCGCGGCTGGGCGATGCCGCCAAGATCGCGGTGCTCAGCGGCCAGTTGGGCTACCCGGCTTCCGAGCAAGAGATGGCGGAACGCCTGGTCGCTTTGCTGCGCCGTCCGCGTGAAAACCGTATTTTTGTCGCCGCTGAACCTTCTTCCGGGGTAATCGGATGGCTGCATGTGAGTGTCACGCCGTTGCTCGAAGTACCGCTGCGCGCGGAGGTCAACGGGCTAATCATCTCTGAAGAGCAGCGCAGCTCCGGGCTGGGCGCAGAGCTGCTGGCCGCCGCCGAGGAATGGGCGCGCTATAAAGGTTGCAAGAGCATGTCCGTGCGCTCCAACGTGGTGCGCGAAGGAGCCCACGCCTTTTATCTGCGCGCCGGCTACGAGCACTACAAAAGCCAAAAAGCATTCCGAAAGAAGCTGTAGAACGTAACATTTACGGCACCCAACTCGCTGGTGCTGGCAAATCATATCGCTCCACGATATAATTATCTTGATGAACCGGAAAATTACTACCGCAGAGTTCCGAGCGCTGGCGGAGTTGCGCCACCGCATCCGTTATTTCCTGAAAGAGGGCGACGCAGCAGCGCGCAGCGCAGGGCTGGAACCGCAGCAATACGTCATGCTGCTGGCGATCCGCGGATTGCCCGAAGATGCACCGGAAAAAATCCAGACGCTGGCCGACCGGCTGGCTTTGAAGCATCACAGCGCGGTGGAACTAATCGACCGCTTGGAGCAACGAGGACTGGTGCGGCGGGCGCGCGGACGCGTGGACCGGCGCGAGGTGCTGGTCTCGTTGTCGTCGAAAGGTCAACGGTTGCTCGAGCGAGTAGTGCGTCAGCGAATTGTGGAGTTACGGGCGCACGGCAGGGAACTGGTGCGAGCGATTGACGCGCTGCTGGACCGCCGAAACAGGGATGGCACGGAGCTCAAATAGCTGGGGCTCACACGATCCGCCTGCAAGGCCCAAGAACTCTCTGGACGGACTGCCGATAACAACCATGATGAAACGTGCTCACGAAGAATTGGGCGACTTTACGACTACGCCCCGGGTGCTGCCGATCTCCCTGCTGGCGATCGTCATTGGGGCGGTTTGCGCTGTGGTGGCACTGGTCTTGCTCCGGCTGATCGGCCTGTTCACCAACCTGTTTTATTTCGGCCGCTGGAATACCCAAATGGTTTCGCCGCTCGGAAACCATTTGGGGATCTTCAGGGTGCTGGTGCCGGTGGCTGGCGCCTTCATCATCGGCGTGATGGCGCGCTACGGTTCCGAACGAATCCGTGGGCACGGGATTCCGGAAGCGATCGAGGCAATTCTGATCAATGGTAGCCGCGTGGAGCCGAAAGTGGCGCTGTTGAAGCCGCTGTCTTCGGCGATTTCCATTGGCTCGGGCGGACCGTTCGGCGCCGAAGGTCCGATCATTATGACCGGCGGCGCATTCGGTTCGATGATCGCGCAGCTGTTTCACCTGACCAGCGCCGAGCGCAAGACGCTTTTGGTAGCGGGCGCGGCCGGCGGAATGTCGGCAACCTTCGCGTCGCCCGTAGCGGCAGTTTTGCTCGCGGTGGAGTTGTTGCTGTTCGAATGGAAGCCGCGCAGCCTGATTCCCGTGGCCTTAGCCAGCGCGGTCGCTGCGGTGCTGCGCCGTTACATCCTGGGATTTGGGCCGCTGTTTCCGGTGCCGCCGCATCCGCTGTTCATCGGCCCCAAGGCTCTGCTCGGCTGTGCTCTGGTTGGATTGTTGGCAGGCGTGCTGTCCGCGCTGCTGACGCTTTCGGTCTATGCGGCGGAAGACGCCTTTCAGCGTCTCCCGGTTCATTGGATGTGGTGGCCGGCGATTGGCGGCCTGGCCATCGGCCTGGGCGGATTGATTTTTCCGCAGGCGCTCGGGGTCGGTTACGACACGATCGGCGGGTTGCTGCAAGGCAATGTCACCACGACCGTTATCCTGGGCGTGCTGCTGGTGAAGTGGTTTATCTGGGCGGTCTCGCTGGGCTCAGGAACGTCGGGCGGTGTGCTGGCTCCACTGCTGATGATGGGTGGCGCGCTCGGCGGGTTGGAAGCGATGTTCTTGCCGAACGAAGGCGCAGGGTTCTGGCCGCTGATCAGCATGGGAGCGATTCTCGGCGGCACCATGCGCGCGCCGTTCACCAGTATCGTATTTGCCTTCGAGCTGACACACGATGCGAACGTCTTTCTGCCCTTGTTGGTGGGCAGCGTAATTTCCCACGCCTTTACCGTGCTCACGCTCAAGCGATCGATCCTCACGGAAAAGATCGCACGCCGCGGATTTCACCTCAGCCGAGAGTACGCGATTGATCCGCTGGAACTGCTGTATGTGCGGGAAGTGATGCGGACGAAAGTCGCCGCGTTGCAGGC
The DNA here is from genome assembly GCA_964594885.1 of uncultured Acidobacteriaceae bacterium. Lineage (GTDB taxonomy): Bacteria > Acidobacteriota > Terriglobia > Acidiferrales > UBA7541 > Acidiferrum. The sequence continues at coordinate 17,512 of CAZQOB010000067.1, read as the reverse complement.
GAACAGCGTATTGCGCGACATCCATGTTTCCCTGAGCGAACGTTATCGCCAGCGCCAGAGATTGTTGCCTGTGGTGAACGGCGAAGGCCGTCTGGATGGCGTGATCACGCGCGACGAGATTCGCAAGAGGCTGGAACAGGAAGGCGACGCGCTACTCGGGAAGCGCCTTGGCGATATCGTGCGACCGCAAGTTGTGGAAACCTATCCCGATGAGCCACTACGGGCCGCGGTGCATCGCATGGCGGAAAAAGGCGTCACGCGAATGCCCGTGGTGGAACGGGATACGAGGCGTCTATTGGGGTTAGTCTCTTTGGCCGACATGTTGAAAGCGCGGACTCGGCACCTCGAAGAAGAGCGCCGCCGCGAGCAGATGCTCACTTTCGGCGGCTATTTTGCCCGTCCCGACCGCGGCGGGCAGCCTCCAGCTCCAGCCGACCGAACGACGAGCGACTGAATCGTCCAGTTGACGCGGACGCTCGATCGGTGACACCTTATCCCGCCTGAAATCCAAATCCGTACTGGATCTCGACTAGCATTCGTAATCAAGACCCGAGGATCGGGATCGAACCGCTCCGCCGCGCCGGATTTGCCTCCTATGGGAACAAAGGCCTATAGCCGACCGATTACGCTGGCTTTGCTGGTGACCTTCGCGGTGGCCATGACCGCAGCCCAGACCCAAGCCGAAACCGGACGCGAAGGGTGGTTGCGCTACGCGCGCATTGGTCAGACCGGGACGGCGAGCTTCCAGCATGAACGAATCAAAGTCTATGGACCAGGCGAATCGGAGGTCATGAGAACTGCGCGAAGGGAGCTAGTGCACGGTTTGAAGGAAATGCTTGGGCCGAATTGGGTGCACTCTGGGATCGTGCCAGGGAAGTTCTTGCTGGGCAGCCTGCAACAAATGCAATGGTTTCACCCCCCGTTGGGAATCGAGGCGGAGGGGTTCTGGCTGAGCCTACGAAAGTGCGAGGGCCAAGCATGTGTGGTGATCGTGGGGGGAAGCGACCGTGGAGTCTTGTACGGGGTGTTCGAGGTCCTGAGCAAGCTCGCCCGCGTAGAAAACGTCAGGGGTTTGGAAGAAACGCAGAATCCCGCAAATCCGATCCGCTGGGCGGAGGAGTGGGACAACCTGGACGGCAGCGTCGAGCGAGGATACGCGGGCCGCTCGATTTTTTTTGACGCCGGAGAAGTTCGAAGAGATCTGACGCGGGTGTCGGAATACGCACGGTTGCTGGCTTCAGTCGGAATCAACGGCTGCAACATCAATAATGTGAATGCGAATCCGCGAACACTGCAGAGGGATTTTCTGCCCCAGATTGCGCGCATTGCCGATGCGATGCGGCCGTGGGGCGTGCGGATTGGCATGTCGGTGGACGTAAGCAGCCCTAAGACAATTGGAGGACTGGAAACGTTTGATCCTCTGGATCCGAAGGTAGCCGCGTGGTGGCAGAGCAAGACGGACGAAATCTACAAATTGATTCCCGACTTTGCCGGCTTCGTGGTGAAGGCGGATTCAGAGGGACGGGTTGGACCGTCGGCCTACGGACGGACGCCGGCGGATGCGGCGAATGTGATTGCACGGGCACTTAAACCGCACGGCGGAGTGATTCTCTATCGCGCATTTGTGTACAACCACCATCTGAACTGGCGCGACCCGAAGGCCGACCGCGCGCGGGCAGCGTACGACATTTTCCATCCGCTGGACGGCATGTTCGACGACAACGTGGTGGTGCAGATCAAGTATGGGCCAATCGACTTTCAGGCCCGGGAGCCGGTATCGCCACTGCTCGGCGGGCTGGAAAAAACGAACGAAGCGATCGAGCTGCAGGTGACGCAGGAATATACCGGGCAGCAGCGTCACCTGGTGTACTTGGCACCGATGTGGACAGAAGTGCTGAATTTTGATCTGAGCCGGGCGGACCGGAGGCTCGACCCAAGGGAAGCAGAATGCAGGTTCGCGTCAGAGTGGTGCGTAAAAAATCTAGTTGCCGGAAAGACCTTCCACCGGCCGCTCGGCGGTATGGTGGCGGTGGTGAATGTGGGCTTGGACGAGAACTGGCTGGCGCATCCGTTCGCGATGGCCAACTTGTATGCGTTCGGGCGATTAGCTTGGAGCCCGGAGCTGGATGCGCAGAGGATTTTTGAAGAGTGGTCACAGCTGACGTTTGGAAATGATCCGGCCATTTTAAAGGTCGCGACTCGGATCGCGATGGCTTCGTGGAGAGCATACGAAGACTACACAGGGCCGCTCGGAACGCAGACGTTGACAGATATTCTGGGCAGCCACTATGGGCCGGGAATCGAGAGCTCCGAGGAGAATGGCTGGGGGCAGTGGCACAGAGCGGATCATCTTGGAATCGGAATGGACCGCAGTGTGGCATCTGGAACCGGCTTCGCTGGACAATATCGACCGCAACTGGCACAAGGCTACGAATCCTTGGAGACGACCCCGATCGAACTCCTCCTGTTCTTTCACCATGTTCCATACACCTACAAACGACCTTATGGAAAGACGGTGATTCAGCAGATTTACGATTCGCATTACCAGGGAGCAAATGAGGTTGCCATGTTTGTGCGTGACTGGCGAGCACTTAAGGGGAAGGTTGACGAACAGCGGTACAACGAGGTGCTGGCGAAGCTGGAGTATCAGGCAGGCCACGCGATCGTGTGGCGCGATGCAATTTGCAACTACTTTTTGAAATTGTCGGGAATCGCCGATGAGAAAGGTCGCGCCGGACATTTCCCGGATCGGGTCGAAGCCGAGACCATGCAATTGCGCGGGTACGTACCGGTCGAGGTGACGCCGTGGGAGAACGCCTCGGGTGGCAGGGCCATCGAATGCCACGACGAGCACGGCTGCTCGGTGTCGTTCAAATTTGCAAAAGTGGCAGGGCGCTACGAAATTGACGTCGAGTATTTTGATCAGAACAACGGCGAATCGAAGTTCCGCCTGTACCTCAATGGCCTGCTGCTCGACGAATGGGCCGGCACTGCGAATCTGCCGGCGACGAACATTGGAGGAGATTCCTCAACGCGTCGTCGCGTGCATGGGGTTGTCTTGAAACCGGGAGACGAGATCCGAATTGACGGCGTGCCAGACGGCAAAGAGCCGGCAGCGCTGGATTACCTGGAGATATTCTCTGAACCCCAATAAGCTAGCGTGACTACCGCGCAAAAAGCGACCCCCGCGGCATCCGCCTTCCTTCTCCGCCATCGAAACCCGGGCCGCCATGGGAACGGGGCAGAAGCACTCGAGCGAAGGTACGACAGTATCTCACGGTCGTACTGGCCCTAGGGTGCGCTTCCTGCTTGCTTCCTCTCCATTGACGGGTTGCCGCGCATTGTGTTACTCCATACAGCGCTCGGAGTTCAGGCTGTTTGCGCGGTGGCCAGCCCCCGAATGACGGACGACAACAAGCACCTGGAAGTAGTACTGGATACCCAGGTTGAAAGCGTGAATCTGGCCGAGGAGATGTGTCTCCGCGTGGCGGAGGCGGCCGGATTCGACGAGGAGATTTGTTACCGGATCGGGATGAGCGTGCGCGAAGGCGTGATTAACGCTTTCCACTATGGAAACCAGGAAAAGCCGGAAAAAAAAATTCACCTGGCGCTGGACTTGACCCCGGAAAAACTGGTCATTCACGTCATGGATGAGGGCAAGGGCTTCAAGTTAGGCGAGGTCCCGGACCCGCTGGCTGAAGAAAACATTTTGAGCACTTCAGGCCGGGGCATCTTTTTGATGCGCGCATTCATGGACGAATTTCAAGTAGTGTCGGGGCGGACCGGCGGGGCAGAGATCGTGATGTCCAAATGGTTGCCGGGAGTGGTGCACAGTAACGGCGATGGCGGCGCCGCCACGCCGAAGGAGTCTTAAGTGTGCGCCATGACTCTTCACGCGACGTACCGAGACGCCGGGCTCGTGACCGTAGTGGACCTGGGCGGACGTATCGTTCTGGGTGAAGGCAGCGCGCTGCTGCGCAAAACCGTCCGCCAGTTGCTTGAAGCGAATCGCTGCCAAATTCTCATCAACCTGGCCGACGTGGATTACATTGACAGTTCTGGGATCGGCGAGCTGGTTCATGCGTTCACTTCGGTCAAAAACCGCGGCGGCGAGCTGAAGCTGCTGCATCTGACTAAGAAAGTTCACGACATTCTGCAGATCACCAAGCTCTACACCGTGTTCGACGTTCACACCGATGAAGCCGGCGCTTTGCGCAGCTTCCACTAAGCCGGAATCCCGCCTCTTTTCGCAAAGTTTCTGGACTGGCGAGAAGAACTGTGCCAGCATAGCGTCGCGTTAGGTGCTTCCCGCGTGGAGCGCCCAGCGCGAATTCAGAGCAGGGGAGCGCCGTGAGTAAAGAGCAAGGTGTGGTGAAGTGGTTTAATGCCTCGAAGGGTTATGGATTCATCCAGCGCCAGTCGGGAGAAGACGTGTTTGTTCATTTTTCTGCGATTCAAACCGACGGTTACAAGACACTCAACGAAGGGCAAAAAGTCGAGTTTGAAGTGAAGCAGGGTCCGAAAGGATTGCAAGCGGAAGGTGTCGTGCCGCAGGGCTAAATCTTTTATTTGTCCTTTCTGAAGTGCTTCCGCCCCTCGCTGTCTGCGAGGGGCTTTCTGTTGTGGGGAGCTTTCGTCCCCAAAGAAAGTCAGGCAGGCTTAAGGAGTGGATAACAACGTTCCAGCCAATTTGACCGCGCAAGACACCGAGTGGATCCGCCAGCGCGCGATTGCGGCGGGATTCGACCTGTGCGGTGTGGCGTCCGCCGAGAAGTTCCCTGAACTGGATCGCTATCCGGAATGGCTGGAGCGCGGCTACGCCGGGGACATGAGATACCTGGAAGACGAACGCCGCCTGAATCCGATTCGTGCCATGCACGGGCTTCGAAGCGTGATCGTCTGCGCGCTGAACTACAACTCGAGCTGGCCTTACTCCACGGCTGCGATACGGCCTCAGAGCGGTCGGAGTCGCCCCCGCGGCTGGATCTCCCGCTACGCCTGGGGCGATGACTACCACGAAGTGCTTTGGGAAAAATTAAATCGGGTCACTGAGGACATGCGCCGGCACTTTGTAGTGCCGTTCGACTGTCGAGCCTATGCCGATACCGGTCCGATTCACGAAAGGGCGGCTGCCAAGTATGCCGGGCTCGGCTGGATTGGAAAGCATACGCTGCTGATTAATTCGTCGCAGAAAATGGGATCCTGGCTGTTTCTGGGAGTGATCCTGACCACGCTGCCGCTCGTACCCACGCTGGGAAAGGCGGAAGCTCTACCTCCGGATCGCTGCGGAACCTGTAGGCGCTGCATCGAGGCTTGCCCGACTCAGGCGATCGTGGAGCCGTATGTGCTGGATGCCCGCCGCTGTATTTCTTACTTGACGATCGAAAAGCGTGGCAGCATCGCCGAAGAATTCCGCGAAGCGATGGGGACGCACTTGTTTGGCTGCGATATTTGCCAGGATGTCTGCCCGTGGAATCGAAAGGCACCCGTGAGCGATCTGCGGGAGTTTCACCCGCGCAGGCTGGCAGCGGGCGGCGATGCGCCACAGGGGACGCTCTTGCGGCCCGATCTTTTGCGAATTGCCAACCTCTCCGAGGAGGAATTTCGCACCTTGTTGCGCGGCAGCCCCATCAAACGGGCGAAATGGCGCGGACTGATCCGCAACGCGTGCATCGCGCTTGGGAATGCTGGCGCCTTTGCGGACCCAGGTTCGCGTACAAGGCTCTTGTCGGAACTGCAGCGGCTGGCAGGTTCTGAGGATCCTGCGATCCGCGAATCTGCCCTTTGGGCGCTGTCGCGCATCAAAAAAACAGAGCCGGACGCCGGCCCCGCGACTGCCGCTAACCAAGTTGAGCAGGGGAACGGCCCGGACGTATAATCCGCTTGGCAGCCGTAGCGAACCGCCGCGGTCGGGGATCCCGTATAAATCGCCGGGAATTCCTAGTTGTTGGCAGTATCGCCGGAGCCGCTCTTCTGGGAGCGGAACCACTGGACGTCAGCTTGCTGGCCGCCGGCGCCCCAGCGAATTTCCAGACAAATCAATCTGCGAAGGAGACTTCCATGGCATTTACAGTGCCCCCTCTGCCGTACTCGTTTGACGCGCTCGAGCCGTACATTGACGCCAAGACAATGGAGATTCATCACGACAAGCATCACGGCGCGTACGTCACCAATTTGAACAAGGCTCTCGACGGTCATGCCAATCTACAGGCGAAATCCTTGGACGACCTGCTGAAGGGCTTGGATGGCCTGCCTGAAAATATCCGCGGCGCCGTGCGTAACAACGGCGGTGGGCACTGGAACCATTCCCTGTTTTGGACCCTGATGAGGAAAGGCGGCCAAGGCGAAGCAAAAGGCGATCTGGCGGCGGCCATCAACTCAGCCTTCGGAAGTTTTTCCGGTTTTCAGGAAAAGTTTGCAGCGGCGGGACTCGGAAGATTCGGTTCCGGTTGGGCGTGGCTGATGGTAAAAGACGGCAAACTGGCCATCGATTCGACTCCGAATCAGGACACGCCTTATTTCCTGGGCGGCAAGCCGGTGCTGGGTCTGGACGTTTGGGAGCACGCGTACTACTTGAAGTATCAAAACCTTCGCGGGGACTACATCAAGGCCTGGTGGAACGTGGTGAACTGGGACCGGGCAGCGGAGTTGTTTGCCGCAGGGAAGTAGCAGAACCTTAGCAGAAAACAAAGAGCCCGTGACGATCAAGGTCGCGGGCTCTTTTTTCCACCCAGCCTCTTGCGGTGTTACTGAGCGATCGCTCCGCGGCCGTTCATGGCTGCGAAAGCCGCATGAGCAGGTCTGCGGTAACTCATTACGCGTGGAACAAAATTCCGGGCTTCCCTCGTGTTAACGGGAGCAACCGGCGCCGCGGGCTCCAACAACCTTTGCGAGGTATGCTGGGCCGCTTCGCGCACGAGCTCCATGCGACCCCGCACGTGGAACTTAGCCAGCAGGGAAGAGACATGGAACTTCACGGTGCGCTCGGAGAGATTCAGCGATGCCGCAATCTCCTTGTTGGCTAGGCTGCGCATCACCCCGTTGAGGACTTCTTCTTCGCGGCGCGTCAGTTTGACATGCGATTTCACTGAGCGTCCGGCTTCCAGCAGTTTTTCAGCCTTTTCATCCAGTCCCTCCAGCTCGTCTGCGCCTACGGCAACCATCACCATGTAGTCCGAAGGCGACTGGTTGCGCACCATACAGTGCATAGCCAGCAGCCCAGCGGCTTGCTCTACCGGCAAACGCCCTTCGGCATCCGCTTGGACATGAAAATGCGCAACTCCGGTACTTTTTTCATAAAAAAAATACTTCTCACGTGCGATCGCAGGCTGGGGCTGGCGCACCGCTTGCACCTGAGCACTTCTGCGGATCACTCTCACTTGTACCTCTCCGTTGGCGAGAAAAGATTGCGACTCACCTTTGCTGATATAAATGCACCTCAGAGCGAGGCGAAGGATTCAATTGAAACTGTGAAAAACCTGGACCGGGACGGTGGGTTTGCCCAGGCCGTTGAGCCAAAGCGCGGCTACGCCGAGGCGAGAGAAGGAATAGCAGGTGCCGCCTGCGGTGCGTCACCGAACTTCCGGAATCCGGTGCAAGCAAATGACCAAAAGCGCCGTACTAAAACTGCCTAAAAACGGTAGATTTGTGCACTCGCTTACCCACTTTCCTGTAAGCGCGCGCGTAGGAATTGCATAGAGTCTGCAAAATTTCCCCATCGCTGAGGCGATTGGAACCCAGGCTGGTTTGTGGAAAACTCAGCGCCCGAGGATTCGAGTCTGTTGCGGCGAGATCAATTCATAGCGCACGCCGCGCCAGCGGATGGTTCTTGTGACTAAAGAATAAATAAAATTTGCGAGATAAAGGAACGGAATCCCGGCTACCAGGACCAACTGAACCCACGCCTGCTGCTGAATTTGTTGCTTTAACGCGGGCAACATCTCTTGCACGATAGTGACCCGAATCGCACCACGAATCGCGGCCAGCAGCAGTGGCAGCGACGTTAGCGCCGCCAGGTTAAAGGATGGCCTGCCGGCGAACAGATTTGCGAGCGTAACGGCGAAACCGAGCAGGATCGTAGCGCAGAACAGTAGATGGGTAACCGCCGCGCCCGTCCACATCTTGGGCGAATAGATGCGAGTAATCAGAATCTGCCGATTCGTAAACTCCATCAAACCCGCGAGGTCGGTTTGCACGTAAGAAGCGGTAATGCACTCCGGCAGAAAGACGATGGGCCGGCCGGCACGCTGTAAGGCGATGGTCATCGAGTAGTCGTCGCTCACCGAATGTTGCCATTCCTCGAGAACCCCTATCTGTTCAAAAACCACCTTGCGGATGGCCGTGCCGCCACCCCAGCAAAAATTCTTGGCGGTGTTATCTCCAAGCATGGTGATGATCGGCGCATTCCACGCGGCCAGTAGCAGCGTCGGAAAATCATTGGTGTTCGCAATCAACCAGCGCATAGTGGTGGTGGCGCCGATGCGACTGTCGTTGAGCGGCCCTGCCAGGCGCCGCAACCACGACCGGCCCGGCCGGCCATCGGAATCAGCAAACACCAAAATTTCAAACTCTTCGGGAATCTGTTGAACAGCGAAGCTCAGATTGTTGACCTTTTCTCCCCGCTCCTGTGAAGTGCCCGCGAACAGGACGTGAGCTTTCGCCTTTGATTGAGCCGCGACTCGCTTGGCGATAGCGGCTGCCGGATCGGACTCCAACGCCAAAACAAAAAACACTTCATAGTTCTGGTAATCAAATTCGCAGAGCGCCGTAAGGTTCCGCTCCAGGCCCGGCTCGATGCCCTTGCAGGGACACAGCACCGCCGTACGCGGCGCGTAGAAACCGGGATCGGTGGCGCCCCGCCGCCGCGCGTATCCAAGCCACTTTACGGCCCCGTAAACGAGATAGAGCCCAACCAGGGCCTGCACGGTACCCAGAACCACAAAGAGGTTTTCCATCTCCCGCGAGAATAACAAACGCTCGATACTCGCGCAGCAGCCATCTCTGCATGTAGAATCGCAGCGGTTAACGCCAGCCGCTTGCGGAATGCGGCCATGCGTGCGAGAGGAGAACCAATGGTGGGTCGAGTTGATTCAGCAATGGTGACGACGGGATTAGAGCTTCCAGGTTACCGAATCGTCCGAAATTTCGGTATCGTGCGCGGCATTATCGTGCGGTCGCGCAGCGTCATCGGCAATCTGGGCGCGGCGCTGCAGACGATCGTCGGCGGAAACATTACGATTCTGACCGACCTCTGCGAAAAAACGCGAAGCGAAGCTTACGAATTGCTCTTGATGCACGCGGCGCAGCATGGCGCCAACGCCGTCATCAGCTTCCGCTATGACGCAACGGAAGTCATGCAGGGCGTGACCGAAGTGCTCGCTTACGGTACCGCGGTGTCAGTCGAACCGATCTCGAAATAGCGCCCAGCGCCAACCTGAACCGAATTTCATTTTTCCCGACGATCCTCGAGAGCGTCCTTACGCAACGCCGCGCTGGTCACGCTCGCGGCAACCTGTTCCAGCTCCGTTAAGGCCCGGCTCGCTGCCAGCCGTGCCTTTTCCAGAAAGGCGGAATCCAGCATAAACGCGCAGCGATCCACAAACGGATGGTTCGCCGCCTCATACGGCTTGCGCGGGCGACGCGACGAAGCGGCCCGCGCCAACAAGTCCTCATACATGCGCAAATCGGACTGAAAATCCAGCGCGTCTCCGGCATTCCAGTTCTGTTCGTGCGCCAGCGCTGTTAGAAACTTGCGCCGGAACAGTTCCGCTCCTTTCCTGGCCACGACCTGTTGTTTGCCTTTCTTTGTCGTGATCGTCTCTGTCGATGCAATTTCCAGCGCGCGCACGCACGCCGCCAGCAGTGCTTCTCTCTGCAGAATCGCCAGCAGGTCCCGATATAGCCCGGCGTGCACCTGCAACGCGTGCCGGCTGTTTTCCACGACATAAGAATCCACGAAACGCGGAATGACGCGCTCGCGCAGCAGGGTCTGCACAAGATTCTGCGCCAGCAGAGTTGGTATTTCGACGGAAGCGTTAGGTGTTCGGGGCATCGCTCTCCGTCATGGTAGCAGGAGTGTCCGCGCAGATAGCCGTGGGGGGCGGCGGCGTGCGGCCGAAGCGCCCCCCACCGCGATCAGTGACCAGGCACCATCTTCTGAAACACGTAGGCGTAGAACATCACGATCGTCCCCACAATCGCTGCCAACGCCACGGAATGCCAAAACACAAACCGGAAGATGCTGCCCTCGGTTCCAACCTGATTCGTCGCCGCGGTGGCTATACAGATGGACTGCGCGTCAATCATTTTGCCCATCACACCGCCGGCGCTGTTGGCCGCGCCCATGAGGATCGGGTTCAACTTCAATTGCTCCGCGGTGAAGCGTTGGAGCCCGCCGAACAGCGCATTCGACGACGTGTCGCTGCCGGTCAGGGCCACTCCCAGCCAGCCGATGTAGGTTCCAAAGAACGGAAACAGCCATCCTGTTCGCGTAAATGCAAGTCCTAGCACTGCATCCATGCCCGAGTATCTGGTGACGTATCCCAGCCCGAGCATGCAGGACATCGCCACAATCGCGAATCGCATTCGACCTACGGTCTTCCCGAAGATGCGCAGCAACTGCCAGGGCGGCAAACCTAAAATAGTTCCCGCCAGCAATGCCGACAGAAAGCATCCCGTCCCAGTCGCAGTCAGCCAGTTGAAATCGAATTTGGCGTTTTCGGGAACCGGCTGGGCCACCACAGGCTGCGCCCGCGACACGGCCTTGTGCAGGTACGGAAAATCCCATCCGCCGCGGCTGAACGCCGGGGTCGTGGCTTTTCCCATGGCGGCCTTAATGGTTGGCAATCCCCAGCACAATACAAAAACAGAAAGGATTGCGAACGGCATCCAGGCGCGGAAAATTTGGCCGGCGGTATGAGTTTTTGCGGCTTTGGCTGGCGGGCCTGGCTCGACCGTCCACTGGTCTCCCAGCGCATCGCGAACATTGGCCTCGCCGACCGCGCCAGCCGATTCCTCACTACTCTCCTCAGGGAATCGCCAAGTGCGTTTCGGGCGCCAGAACCGCAGGAAAACCACGGTCACCAGCAGGGCAAAAATCCCCGCTGTGATGTCGACTAGATTGCTGTCCACATGATTGGACCAGAAGTATTGCATTCCCGCGAACGACAGCCCGACCACCAGAATTGCGGGCAGGACCTCAAACGTTTCCCGCCAGCTCACCATCGTGCGGACCAGCCAGAACGGCACAATCACCGCAGTGATTGGCAGTATCCTTCCGATCATTTTGCTCAAGTCGCTGTCCGGCAATGCTGTTACCAGCGCCAGCGTATGTACCGGCGTGCCGATTGCGCCCCATGCGACCGGCGCGGTGTTGGCAATCAGATTCAGCGCTGCCGCTTGGAACGGTCGGAAACCCAATCCAATCATGAACGCCCCGGCAATAGCCACCGGCGCGCCGAATCCAGCGGAACCCTCGATGAACGCCCCAAAACAGAAAGCCACCAGCAGAAGCTGCAGGCGCCGGTCCGGCGTGATCGCTGCCACCGACTCCTTCATAATTTCGAACTGCCCGGTTTCTACTGAAATGTCGTAGAGAAACACCGCAGCGACTACGATCCACACGATTTTCAAGGCGCCGAAGCCCACGCCGTAGAAAAAGCTGGCCGCCGCCAGCTTGAACGGCATGCCGAATACCAATGCGGCAATCAAGAGCGCCGTTGCCGCACCGGCTATCGCACACAAGTGCGGACGAAGCTTCAGGCCCGCCAGCATTCCCAACAACACCAGGATCGGCAGGGCCGCCACCAAGGTCGACAGCCACCAGTGGTGGAACGGGTCGTAGTTTTGCGTCCAGGTCAACGGCGTGGTCAAGGGACCCTCGCAGACTGCAGCAGTTGCACCGCTGTGCCGGTTTCACGTTCAGGACGGTCGTCGGGCCAGTGGGAATTACTTTGCCTGAGCCGAAATGTCAAGAAAAGAGTGGCGCGAAACCCTGGCTCAAAAATGGAAGCTCAGTTAATCGTCCGACATAGACAGCGAGATTGCGCGCGTGGATTCGCGGATCACCAACTCGGGCGCAACTTTATGGTGACTGATGTTCCAGTCGCGCTTCTCTTGCGAAGCGTTGATGCCTTCCATCACGATGTTCGCGGCCAGCCCGCCCATGGTTTCCAGCGGCTGGCGAATGGTCGTTAGCGACGGAGCCGAAATGGCCGAGACGGCTACGTCGTCAAAGCCAACGACCGAGCACTGTTCGGGAACTTTTAATCCAGCCTTGGTCAGCGCGCGAATCGCGCCCAGGGCGGTCAAATCGTCAAACGCCACCAGCGCGGTAAACTTGCGCCGCTTCTGCAGCAGTTCTTCGGTCAGCCGGAAACCGCCTTCGAATCCCGAGTTCGGATCGAATTCATCGGGCAGCTGCATAGCCAGGCTTTGATCAATCTCCAGGCCTGCGGCATGCGCGAACTTCTGCATCCCTTTCCAGCGTGGTCCGGAGTCAATCAGCGTCTTCGGCCCGCGAATGATTGCGATCTTGCGATGGCCGAGCTTGTGAAGATGTTCGAGGGCCAGCCGTCCGCCGGCTTCGTTGTCCACCATTACCGAACTGACCGTTTCCCCGGGGATCTCCCACCCGATGGTTGCGGTGGGAATGTTGCGCTTGGAGAAATCGGCCAGCATCTGAATATCTACGAATAACCAGTTCGCTACCACGATCAGCGCTTCCACGTGGCGCTCCAGCAGCATCTCCAGGTAGCGCTCAAAGCGGTTTCGTTGATTGTGCGAGTCAGCAAGCAGAGGCAGATACGACGCCTGGAACAGCGCATTCTCAATTCCCCGCAGCACCGGAACGCAGAACGGGTCGGTGACATCGGAGAACATCAGCCCGACACTGTGTGTGCGCTTGCTGCGCAGAAAGCGTGCCATGGCGTTCGGCCGATAGCCCAGCTTGCGCGCAGACTCCTCAATTTTTTGTTTGGTAGCAGGAGCGATGTAGCGCGCCAGCGGTGCGTTGTTCAGTACGATCGATACGGTTGCCGGCGAAAAGCCGCTCAAACTGGCGACGTCTTTCATCGTTACGGCATCGGGCTTGCGGGAAGAGCGCTTTACCATTTTGTTGGTGGCAGCATCATCCGGCAAACTCTGGTCGGATTGCAATGGTGAGCTCTTCACCGGGCTACTCCGCCGGCACTTCAAACGACAACGGCTCGCGGAAGCCGCGCGTCTTCCACACTCCGAACGCGATACCGGCAAGCATCCAGATGCCGCCGACGATTTTCGCGGGGCGGCTCAGGTTCCACCACAGTCCCAGGCAAATAAAGAATCCCAGAACAGGCGTAAGAAAATTCCACACACTCTTTTGGCTTGCGCGCGCAAAGTAACGCACGAACGCCGCGGCGTTTACTCCCATAAAGGCGATAAGAGCGCCGAAGTTCAGCATCTCCGCCCCCAGCCCATAGGAGAGAAAGAACGAACCAATCAGCACAATCGCTCCTACAAAGAACACATTGTTGCGCGGCACGTGATGCCTGGGGTCGATGGCCCCAAAGAACCCGCGAGGAAGCGCGTTGCTGCGCCCCATGCCATACAGTAGTCTGGCCGCCCCAAGCTGTGCGCCCATTCCTGAGCCGAAATTGGCTAGCAACAACGTGAATCCGACGATCGGGAAAAGCGTTGCCCAAGCGCGCCCGGCGACATGTACGTAAGCCGTGTCCACGTTCGGAAACACTTCAGTGGCCGGCCAGATTAGCTGCGCCACGTACACTTCCGCCGCTGAAAGCAGGCCGATGGTCACGCAGGTCAAAACCGTTGCGTACAAGATATTGCGCCGCGGGTTTTCTGCCTCTTCTGAAAGAGTTGAGATGCCATCGAATCCAATGTAGGTCAACACGGCGATCGAAGTCGCTCCAAACAACGCGGGGGTAGTGAAAGTCTGCGGGTCATAGAAGGGCCGTGTGAAGAATCCTGTGCCGGAGTGCGGATGGCCGAAAATGTACCGCACTGCAGCCACAAATATCACCACGATCACGACGCCCATGCCGGCAGCCATCGCTGCGTTGATCCGCGCCGAGGTTTTGACCCCGCGAATGTTCAGCAGCGTGAAAGCGCCTGCGAAACCCAGCTTCCACCCCCAGAGCGGAATCCCGGGCGCCACATCATGCGCCCATTGTGCGCACCAGATAGTGCAGATCAGGGGATTGAGCATGTAATCCATCACCATGCTCCACCCGGTCACATAGCCAGCGGCCGGATGAATCTCCTGCGCCACGTAGGTGAACGCCGATCCGGCGCTCGGATAAGCGCGCGCCATCCGCCCATAGCTGATGCCTGTGAAAAGCATGGCCAGCATGGCGATCAGAATCGCCGTGACCACGTGGCCCTTGCCGCGCTCGCTTAGTACGCCGTACACGGACATCGGCGCCACGGGCTGGATGACAATCACACCGTAAAGGATCAGGTCCCACAGCGTTAGGGTGCGTCGCAATCGCGGAGCTTCCACAGCGACTTCCGTGCTCACTCGGCGGCTCCTCTCCGGGAATTCAGGCAGCGGCAAGAATCAATTTGAAACGATTTAAGCGAGTGATTGTGCTTAATTTTGCGCCGCTGTGCAACATCATTTCTGCACCTCCAGCGCGGTCGGGTCAGGAATCGCCCTGTTCTTTCGGACAGTTTCGTCCACGGCAACACCCCACGAAATCCAGTAACGCAATCCTTCGTGCAGCAGTCTAACTTAATGGAAGCGCCCGGCTGTTCTTTGGGAAAGCTGTCTATGGACGAGGGACCCCTGAACAATCCGGAGCGTTGGGAAGCCACACCGGTTTTTTGGCACGTGGTAGCTTTGCTCGTAGTCCTGCTCTGGGCCCTGTGGCTTCGCCCGGTTCCTCTCAACGCCGATCCGGCCTTACAAGGCTATCTGCAAGTTGTCACCGCCGTTCTGGCCTTCGTCTTTTCCGCAGTCACCCTGGTCAGGTTTCAGGGTACACAGGACCGCATTTCTCTGATTCTTGGCGCGGGATTCTTGCTCTCCGGCGCGGTGCTGGCTGGATCGAGCGTTCTGTTCTTTCAGATTCCCGCCGAACGCCAGCTGCAAATCCACTGGGCGCCGGTTGCGCTCTGGGTCGGCCGCATGCTCCTGGCCCTTCTGCTGGTTACTGCGCTCCTGGTCGAGCATTTTCTGCCGCGTTCGCGCCATCCGAAGCGCGAAATCGCCGGAGCGCTACTCGCCGTTGTCGCCATCACATATCTCATCACGCTGGCCCTGCGCAGGCTCCCGACCGAAGTCTCGCCGCATCCTGGCGCGCTCATTCCTTCGCCGCAGCAGCTGCTTCCCGGCGCGATTTTTCTTATTGCGGTCGTCTGGTATCGTCGCCGCTTGAATCAAGTGTTCACCGCGTTCGACCGCTCGATCTACGTTGCGGCCTGGATGAACTTCGCCGCGCAACTAGCGGCTTCGCAATCGCAGCGCCTGCTTGACGCGCCATTCGTCGTGTCCCAAGGCTTCAGCGTCATTGGCTACGCCATTGCCTTGGGCGGCGCCCTGCTGGACAACGCCCGGCTCTTCGAACAGGTTCGCCATCTCGCGGTCAGCGATCCGCTTACCGGACTCGCCAACTACCGCCGCCTCCTCGACGTCTTGGAAAACGAAACAGAGCGCACCAACCGCACCAACCGGCCTTTTGCAATCCTTCTGCTGGATCTGGACGGGCTGAAAAAAATCAACGATACCTTCGGCCATCTGGTCGGCAGCCGCGCGCTAAGCCGGGTTGCGGACATCCTGCGCATTCACTGCCGTGCCATTGACACGGCAGCTCGCTACGGAGGCGATGAATTTGCTCTCGTCCTGCCGGAATCAGAAGAAACCGAGGCCGAAAGGGTCGCCAGCCGTATCAGGCATGTGATGGAAATCGACCCGGAGAAGCCGACACTCTCCGCTAGCATCGGCATCAGCGTATATCGCGGTCATAACGAACGCATTGAAAAACTGTTGTCGGACGCCGACGCCCACTTGTACCAGGAAAAAGCCAAGCGCAGTGGACATGCCGCCGCGCCTGCGGTCCGCCGTCGCACTCCGCGCCCTCACCTGACTTAGTCTTTTGCTCTCGCGCTCGGTTACGGCTTGGCGCCCGTGCTGAACGGTACAAGCTGGTCGGTAATCTTCGATTTGTCGCCGACCACCACAATCGTCATCTGATCCGGCTTGATGTGCTCCGCAGTCTGCTTCCTCACCTCTTCCGGCGTTACTGCGTTCACTTTCTGCACGTAGGTGCTCAGATAGTCCTCACCCAACCCTTGCAAGTCCACGTATCTTAATTGGCCGATGAGCGCTCCGCGCGAGGAATTCTGAATCACGAACACGCCCGACATATAGCTCTGAATACCTCTCAGTTCCACCGCCGCCGGGGGCTCCTTCGAAAGCCTTTCAATCTCCGCGAAAATTTCCTTAAGCGATGGCCCAGTAAACTGCGTGGTCACATCTGCCGACTCATCCCAATACGCGTCATGATAACGGCGCGACACCTCGCTATGCGGTGAATAGGTATAGCCTTTTTGTTCGCGAATATTTGAAGTGATTCGCGACCCGAACGACCCGCCCAGCAGAGAATTTGTAACCAGCAGCGGGATTGCCTCGGGGCTGGCCGGATTCGGCACCGGCAAGCCAACAATCAGCGTTGACTGCGCCGCGCCGGGGCGGTCAGTCACATCCAGGACGTGATGTGACTGCGTCTTGGGTAGGTTGGCCGCCGCCGCCGCGCCCTTGCTCCAGCCAGCGAAGCCCGCAGCAATGGCCTTTCTCATTTCCGCCGAATCAAATCGTCCGGCTACGTACAGGTGTGCCCGCGCCGCGCCGAAGTTCGCGTCGTAATATTTCTTGACGTCAGCGACGGTCGTCTTCTGGATGCTCTCTTCGGTCGGAAAAACGGTCGCATATGGGTGATCGCCGTATAGAATCTTCCGGAAGCGCTCCAGCGCCTGGCCCTGCGGTCTGGACTTGGCGACGGAGAGTTCCCGCAGCGCATCGTTTTTCAGGCGCGGCAGTTCCGACTCCGGAAAAAGCGGATGCTGTGCGAGGTCCGCCAGCAGCGCCGCTGCCTTCCCGCCAAATTCGCTCAGGACGTCGGTTTCCAGGGTGCTTTCGTCCGGACCTACGGCAACGCTAATGGCTCCGCCCATCCGCGCGGACTCTTCTGCCATCTGCTGCGAGCTTTTGCTAGCCGTTCCTTCCTTCATCAGCTTTCCAGCCAGGTCGGCCAGACCCGGCATGCCGGCTGGTTCGTTCAGGTTGCCGGTGCGCATCACGAGGCTGAGCGTCACCTTGGGAATGTTCCCGTAAGGGACAAGCGTCACTTTCATTCCATTGGCGAGTTCGTAGGTTTCGTGCGCCGGCACGGTAAAGGGTTTGGGCGGTCCGCCGGGCGGCGGCGTCTGTTTCTCCTGAGCAACGGCCGGCAAAGCGGCTAGCGCAAGAATTACTGCCGATGCGAGTCGGGCGCTCTTGATCTCGGTCTTCATCTCG